>JACPRZ010000033.1 GCA_016193485.1 Bacteroidota bacterium
GTTTCTCAGTACGGTTTTAGAAAACCCGCTGGCTGCATGTACCCACTCCCATTCCCAGTTGGTTGCACCGGATACCGGGTCACAATAAATTGCCTGGTTGAGGTCTGAAAGGGTTATTCCGCAATCAGCCGTGCGCACTTTTGAACAATTAGGTTGAGTAACAGAAGCATTGCCTGTAGCAGTACAGGCATTAGCATCAGTAACAGTAACGGTATAAGCGCCTATAGATAATCCAGTGGCGGTTGAAGTTGTTTGTCCATCCGACCATAAATAGGAGTAAGAACCTGTTCCCCCCCCTGTAATTGCAGTTGCGGTTCCATCGCTCCCGCCATTGCAGGAAGCATTGGTAGTGTTTACAGAAAGATTAATAGCGGACGGCTGGCTGACGGTTACACTGTTAATTGCAGTGGCGCTGTTGGCATCGGTTACGGTAACAGAATAGACAGAAGACGGAAGACCGGAGACCGAAGATGTGGTTGCGCCATTACTCCATAAATAAGAATAGGGTGTAACTCCTCCGCCTGGAGTTGCTGTTGCGCTACCATTGCTGGAACCGTTGCAGGTTACATTAGTGGAAGAAAGGGAAATAGTCAAAGGTGGTGGGGGAGCGTATTTGGCAAAGAAGATGTCTCTGCCGCCCACCGAGGTGAGGTTAGCCGTGCCCGCGGAGGGGTCAAAGTCGGCTGTGCCGTTAAACTCTCCGGTGATAAAGGCATTGCCGCCCGCATCAAGGGCTATGCTGTTGCCAAAATCATCGCTTGTGCTTCCGATGGATTTCGCCCAGAGGTAATTTCCGTTGCTGTCGTATTTGGCAAAGAATATATCAATGTTGCCCACCGGGGTGAGGTTAGCCGTGCCCGCGGAGGGGTCAAAGTCGGCTGTGCCTTGAAAGAATCCGATGATAAAGGCATTGCCGCTGGCATCAAGGGCTATGCTTTCGCTAATATCATCGCTTGTGCTTCCGATGGATTTCGCCCAGAGGTAATTTCCGTTGCTGTCGTATTTGGCAAAGAATATATCATAGATGCCCACCGGGGTGAGGTTAGCCATCATAGATGCCCACCGGGGTGAGGTTAGCCGTGCCCGCGGAGGGGTCAAAGTCGGCTGTGCCGGTAAAGGATCCGGTGATACAGGCATTGCCGCCCGCATCAATGGCTATGCTGTAGCCATAATCAGTGACTGAGCTTCCGATGGATTTCGCCCAGAGGTAATTTCCGTTGCTGTCGTATTTGGCAAAGAATATATCATAGAAGCCCACCGAGGTGAGGTTAGCCGTGCCCGCGGAGGGGTCAAAGTCGGCTGTGCCGGTAAAGTAGCCGGTGATGTATGTATTTCCGCTGCCGTCCACCGCGATGCCCTTACCTTTATCATTGCCTGAGCTTCCGATGGATTTCGCCCAGAGGTAATTTCCGTTGCTGTCGTATTTGGCAAAGAAGATATCATAGCCGCCCACCGAGGTGAGGTTAGCCGTGCCCGCGGAGGGGTCAAAGTCGGCTGTGCCGGAAAAGTAGCCGGTGATAAAGGCATTGCCGCCCGCATCAATGGCTACGCTGGAGCCAAAATCATAGCCTGTGCTTCCGATGGATTTCGTCCATTGGTAGTTTTGAGCGTAGCAGTTGGTAGTTAGGAGTTGGCAGTTGAAAGTTGCAAAAGCAACAAAGAGGAGTTTGTATAGATTCCGCCAAAGGCGGATTTCACTGCGTTCGGTTTTCATGGTGGTTTTGGGTATTTAATGTTATACCGCATGCATAATGATTTGCAAGGTTCTGCGGTATACACCCATGCGTGAAATCGCGGATATTATTTGCAAACTCATTCAGCATGGGTGTATAATACCAATCACCGTTTATACGGAAAGCAGGCGGTTTTTGTTTCAAAAAAGGTTACTGTTCAGGTCTCCGGCATAAAAATGCATATATAATGCGAATGATACGAATGTATACCAATGATACTAATGATACACATGGGCTTTGTGAAAAGGGTATTTTTATTCGTATCATTAGTCCCGCCAAAGGCGGGATTCTAGTCCCGCCAAAGGCGGGATTCGTATATTGGTATTATTTTATCACTGAAACCAAATAGTGCTGAATAGTAACCAAAAAAGGTAATATTTTCTGACCTGTATGAAAAACCGGAATTATTCCTATATTTGCAATCCTTATTCTTACTTATATGATTTATAAAATAAAGAAAGGATGGATGATAACAATTCTTCTGCCTGCATTTTCAGCGGCACAGGATATTCATTCCTCGCAGTTTTACAATACCGCCATTTTTCTGAACCCCGCTGTTGCCGGGACTTTCGACCGCAATTACCGCTTCATGGCGAATTACCGAAACCAATGGAGCAGCGTGACGGCTCCTTATGTGACAATGGGTGGCGCTTTTGATATGTGGTTTACAAAAAATAAAAGCGTCTGCGGAGGACTCACATTTTACAATGACAAAGCAGGCGACTCAAAGTTCGGAACCATGCAGGTAAATTTGCTCCTATCAACTGTTCACCAGATCAATAAAGAAAATCTCATATCCGGTGGAATACAGGCAGGGTATGTTCAGAACAGCATAACCTATTCGGGACTGACATGGGATTCCCAGTACCGCAATGGTGTCTATGATCCTGCCGCATCCACTAATGAGCCAAATAACGGTTCCGAAAGTTTTTCTTTTATAGATGCCGGTGCCGGGGCATACTGGATGGGAAAGATAAATAATGAATTTCGGATGAATGCAGGTCTTGCCGCACAGCATCTGTCCTTTCCGAAATACACATTTCCCTCTTACAGTAAAGCGACTGAAAAAAAAGATATCCGGCTTAACATCCTTGGAACCGCACAATACGATCTGAAAAACACAAATACATCATTTTTACCCGGCCTGCTTGTACAACAGCAGGGAAAAGCAAGGGAAATTGTAGTCGGAACACTGATAAAATATACCCTTGGTCTGACTTCGCGCTATACAGGCGCTTATACCTCTTCGGCACTCTACCTGGGTCTTCATTACCGCACCGGGGATGCCCTCATTGCGGCTGTTGTTTTTGACTACCAGAAATACTTTACGGCAGGAGTGAGTTACGATTTTAATATCTCCGGACTGACACCCGCTTCAAATTCATTGGGCGGCATGGAATTTCTGGTACATATTCCGGTAACCAGTCAGAACCAGAAGACGAGCGTTAAATTGAAATGAATTTATCGTTTACGCTGGAATTATTACTGCCGGTTTCATTTCATAAATTGATTTATTGAACAGAGATTCTTTAAAATTTATGGAAATTCATAGAAATTTATGGAAATTCATTGAAATAAGTTTCATTTTATTTTTTTACCCTTCCCTTACATTTTCGCAGAATAAGGAATTTACGAAACAGAATTTTCCGGATGCTGCCGGTTTGAAGGAAGCCGTAAAAAACCTGAAAACCGGTGATATGTATTACCAGCGGCTGATCCATTCCACTGCGCTGGAATACTATCTGAAAGCCCATGAATTCAATCCGGACAATGCCGAACTGAATCTGAAAATTGGCGATTGCCACCTGAATTCGGATCAACGGGATAAAGCCGTACCGCATCTTGAAAAATCACTGGCGCTGGATCCGAAAAACCCTAAAATTCATTTCTATCTCGGCAGGGCGTATCAGATAACCAGGGATTGGGATAAAGCGGCAAAGGAATACACCGTATATTCACAGAAAGCCCTTGGCGATGAAAAAAAGATCGCTCAGAAAAGAATTCTTGAATGTAAAAACGGGAAAAAATTATGCGCTGCACCGGTAAAAGTAATTATTGAAAACCTTGGCGAAGCAATCAACACTCCCTATTCGGAATATGCCCCTTTGATTTCGGCCGATGAATCGGTACTTATTTTCATGTCGCGCAGGGAAAATACGACCGGGGGGGGAAAAGATCCCGCTATTGACGACTGGTTTGAGGACATTTATATCACTTATTTCAAAGAAGGGAAATGGACCGAAACGGAAAATATCGGCATTCCCGTCAATTCCGATCAGCATGATGGAACCGTATATCTTTCACCTGACGGTCAGAAACTTTATATTTACCGGGATGAAAGCGGTGACGGTAATATTTTCGAAACCGATCTTGAAGGCGACCATTGGACAGAACCGAAAAAATTAAGCACGGTAATCAATTCAAAACACCAGGAGCCATCGGCTACTTTTACACCGGATGGAAAGATAATTTATTTCGTCAGTAATAATCCCGACAAATCACTGGGCGGAAAAGATATTTATTCAAGCGTTATGGACGACAGGGGAAACTGGTCCGACCCGGTGAATCTCGGTAATGTGATAAATACCGAATATGATGAAGACGGAGTATTTCTCCATCCTGACGGTAAAACACTCTTCTTCAGTTCGCAGGGACATAATACGATTGGCGGCTATGATATTTTTAAGACCGTCAATAAAAGCGGAAAATGGGGAAAGCCCCAGAATCTGGGTTATCCGATCAACACACCCGATGACGATATTTTCTTTTCCATTTCGGCAAGCGGGGAACATTCCTATTATTCATCGATACGTCCCGAAGGCAAAGGATGGCGCGATCTCTACAGGATAACTCCCGGAATGGGTGAATTGGATACTGCAGCGCCTCCAACACCCCAACTTACCCTGTTGAAAGGAACTGTTTTTGACATGGCTGCCAAAAACCCAGTGGAAGCCACTATTGAAATTGTCGACAATCAGAAGAACCAGGTTATCGCTGATTTCAAATCCAACAGCGCTACAGGAAAATACCTTTTATCACTTCCTTCGGGAAAGAATTATGGGATTTCCGTAAATGCAAACGGGTACCTGTTTCACTCCGAAAATGTGAACATCCCCGAAGCAAAGGGATACCAGGAGGTAGTAAAGGATATTGGCCTGAAAAAACTTGCTGTCGGAAGCAAGGTAGTGCTCAACAATATCTTTTTTGATTACGACCAGGCAACATTGCGCCAGGAATCGGTTGCAGAACTTGAACGGCTCACAGGGCTGCTGAAAGAAAATTCAACAATGAAAATTGAAATTTCCGGGCATACGGACAACAAGGGTTCGGATGAATACAATAAAAAACTATCGGAAGCACGGGCGAAATCGGTTTATGAATATCTCGCCAATAAAGGAATTGATAAATCCCGTCTCACATTCAAGGGCTACGGAAAAGACAAACCCGTTGCTCCCAATGAAAAACCGGATGGCTCAGATAATCCCGATGGAAGGCAGATGAACCGCAGAACCGAGTTTGAAGTGATTGGGAAGTAGCAGGGATAGAGGGAATTCCTTATACCTTATACCTTATTCCTTATTCCTTATTCCTCATATCATTCTTTCATCTCACCAGCGTCACATTCCCCTTCTTCACCTTTTCATCCCCCCCTTTCCATTTTGCGTTCAGATACCAGACAAATACACCCGTATCAGTTGCTTTACCGTTGAATATGCCGTCCCATCCTTTTGTCACCGTATTAGTATCAAATACTTTTTGCCCCCACCGGTTATATACCACAAAGGTCAACCCGGTGACGCAATCATCGGTGAAGCCGCGCACAAAGAGCATATCATTATTATTATCACCGTTGGGCGAAAATGCCGTAGGGACAAAGGGTTCAGCACAGTTGGTCACACTTATCTTTACCGTATCGGAACCGGTACAGCCATTGACATCGGTGACCATAACCGAATAGATCTCGTCCGTTGCGGGTTGTACGGTTATGTTCTGGCCGTCAATATTTCCCGGCTGCCAGATAAAAGTGAGCGGTGATGTTGCCCCCGTCACTTCAGCCGATAGGGTACCCTGCCCTCCGGCAAAAATGGTTGTATCGTCACCGGCATCCACCGTCACGGTGGAACTGACGGTGATTGTGATCGATGAATTTTTTGAACAATTCAACGAATCGGTTACGGTAACGGAATAAGTGCCGCCCGTAATATCGGTCAGCGCGCTGAGCGTTGATCCGTTGCTCCAGTTGTAAAAATAGCCGGGAGTTCCTCCGGTTACGGTTGCAATTGCTTGCCCGGGTGTTCCACCGCAAATGGCATTAGTGCCGGTAACGGTAAGAATAAGGTCAGGCGGCCCGGTAATGGTGGCGCTGGTTGTGTCGGTGCATCCGGAAGCATCGGTAACGGTCACCGTATAGGTGCCGGCAGAAAGCCCGGTAGCGGTTGAACCGGTCTGGCTGTCCGACCATAAGTAAGAAAAACTTCCTACCCCCCCCGAAGCGGTTGCCGTAGCGCTGCCGTTATTGCCCCCGCAGGATGCATTGACCGGAATTATTGTAAGAGAAATAAGAGGCGGTTGCGTAATTGTCGTTGACGAGGTTGCGGAACATCCTCCTGCATCGGTTATGGTCACGGTAAAGGCGCCTGCAGAAAGCCCGGTAGCGGTTGAATCGGTCTGGCTGTTTGACCAGGTGAAAGTATAGGGCAGGGTTCCTCCGTTAGCGGATGCGTTTGCCGTTCCATCGCTGCCGCCATTGCAGGTTGTATTGGTAAACGTAACTGCCACGGCAGGACCACCGGTGCTGCCCACGGTTGCCGTGCCGGTTTTGGTGCATCCGTTTCCATCAGTTACTGTAACGAAATAACTTCCGGCAATAAGTCCTGTAATTATTTGCGTTGATTGGGAATTGCTCCACAAATAAGTGTAAGGAGTGAGGCCTCCCACAGGATTGGCGGTAGCGTTTCCATCGCTGTTACCGCAGGTGGAAGCATTAGCGGTTACGGTAAGAGTTGGTCCGCCTGTAACCGTAGCGGTAGCCGAAGCCGTGCAGCCACTGCTATCGGTAACAGTTATCGAATAATTGCCGGCAATTAGTCCGGTTGCCGTCTGTGTGTTTTGTGATGGGAGCGTATTCCAAAGAAAAGTATATGGTAATGTTCCTCCCGAAGGGTTAGCCGTAGCGGTTCCATTACTATCAGCGCATGTAGCAGGCGTAACGCTTACTGTTACAGCCGGTGATGCCGGAACATTAACCGAAGAATTTACGATACACCCGCTATTATCAGTAACTGTCACAGAATAATTTCCAGGCGCAAGACCGGTGGCAACAGAGTCGGTTTGAGGAGGAACGGCACTCCACAAATAGGAATAGGGGGGGGTACCGCCTGTAGCATTTGCTGTTGCTGTTCCATTGTCATTTCCACAGGTTGCGGCAGTAGCGGAAGTTGCAACAGAGGGACCCCCGCTGTTGGCAACATCCGCAGTATCGGTAACAGAACATCCCGATGCACTTGTTACAGTAACAAAATAAGAGCCGGCAGATAATCCGGTAGCGGTGGAATCGGTTTGTCCGTTGCTCCATGAATAAGAATATGGCGCAGTTCCGCCCGAAACATTTGCGGTTGCCGTTCCATTATTTGCTCCGCAAACCGGTTGTGTAACATTTATTGAAACAGATAATACTGTTGGGGTGTTACAAGTTCCATTACAGGCATTAAGGGTAGGACCAGCATTTGTGGCCCAAGTAGAATCTCCGTCAATTGTTCTATGAATAACCAACCCCATGCTTGGACTAATACCAGCGTAACTTACAATTCCTGAAGTCAATGGAATGGTCGAAGGTCCGGGCAGTGAAGATAATAAATTACATCCGACTCCGGCAGCAATAAAAGTTGGAGCGATGTCAATGTCTGAATCTGTACCCCATTTGGATGCCTGCCCTGCTGATGATGTCCAGTAAACAGCATCAACAGCTGCGCCTGTGTTATCCCATATTATTAAATAACAATCGCCATTTGCCAAATACCATCTGTCATTTTCCGTACTTAAATAAGGCGTACCGCAAAAATTAAAGAGGTTTATTGTAGCGCCAGTGTTAGGCGCGCCTATGGAGAGAAAACCCAAAGGAGGTATAATAGTTCCTTGTGGAAAACGAAATGTGCCATGGTTCCCGCCTGCTCCGAAATTTGTATTCATTCCAATCAGATAACAACTTATGTCAAAAGAATCGCATGGATTTGTATTGTATAATTCAATGTATTCGCTGCCATAAGTAGGTTGACTGCAATATTTCATTGATTGATATTGTGATGATAAAGCATCTGATCCCGGTTTAACCATTACTTCGTTAATTACAACTTGAGCGTGGCATATTCTGATGGTGACGCAAAAGAAAAGGAAGCAGCAGGAAAAAACAGGTAATTTAAGAATTGATTTTACCATAAGAAAAAATAATTTTAGGATGTGTAAATTTGATGATGTTATTTTATGACGACTTGTTTCCGTGTTATCATTTGTTCAGGCGCTGATACCTGTAAAAGATAAGTGCCGCTGCCCAGAAAAGCGATATTTATTTTTTTCACGGTAACTCCCGGTTCCATGGTTTCCTCTTTACAAAAAACATCTCTTCCCAAAACATCCAGAATCTTCACTTTTACAGCAGTTTCTTTTTCATTGGCGATAGTGTAATAAACATTTTCTGCGGCAGGGTTCCACGAATTTCAGAATAGGAAAACCGCCCGTCATAATCAACCTGTCTTAACCGGTAGTAAGATAGGCCGGAACAGGGTTCTTCATCATAGAAAACATAATTGAGAATAATGCGGCTGTTGCCAGCGCCTTGTACGGTTCCGATTTGAGCCCACCCCTTCCCTCCCAAAGGGAGGGAGTTTTCATCCGCACCGGCAACTCTTTCAACAACAAAATAATCGTTGTTTGTTTCAGATGCGGTTGACCATTCGGTTTTCACAATATTGTTTTCGGGAAAAGCATTAAAGTACAGAAGTTCTACCGGAAGAGGAAAATTCACTTCATCGCTTATCGTCCATCGTGAAAAATCTGTAATGCCGGTTTTTTCCAAATAATCATCAACAGCATTAGTCCAGGTTCCTCCTTCGTTTGTCCATGAAGCGCCAGCATCCGTTGATTTCCATAATTTCATATTGGTTCCTGCGGTCTGTCCGTTCAGTTCCCTGTCAAAAAAATGAAACCGGAAGGTGGCGCTGGCAGGCGTTTCTGTAAATATATCGTAATACCTGTTGATACTTGAATTAATCCCCCCGGTCTGCGCTTTATGTCCTCTTTCAATAAGGGTTGTACCCAGATTTGCCGCATCTGTTATTACCGCTCCAAGTCCTGCGACATTTACTCCTGAAGGTGCGTTTAATATTCTTGCTGCCGATATTTCGCCAGTTTGCGTACCGCTTGTAAATATTCTGGTGTCGTTGGTCTCTCCTGATAAGGTGCCGGAGGCCATTAAAGAAATATTATAATTTCCCATATCCATAGCGCCATTGCTCATTAGCAAAGTATTAAAGACATCAAAAGATTGTTGAAGGATAACCCCGTCATCAACCGTAACGGTAGAGTTATTAACGGTGAGATTGTTGAAGGTGGTAATGCTAGTGCCTTGCACATACTGGGTAGCGTTACCGTCAAAAATAACAGTGCCGCCTAACCCAAGGGTCCTAATATCATCAATCTTATGATCGTCATTGGCAATGTTGCCTGTAGTCCATATACCCATGTATGCCCCGTCATTATAAGTTGCATCAACGACAGTGCCGATAGAACTTCCATCATAAAAAACTTCAAAAGTATTGTCCATGCTTCTGGTAACTTTTACTGTGTGCCAGGCGGTGCCGGGTATCCAGTCATAAGTAAGCAGTGTTGTAGGCACACCGTTGTCTAATCTTCTGAACTCAAAATCGTTTGTGGTTCCGCCACCATCCACCCAAATATAATAGCCATCGGCAGTTGCTCCGGCAGGGTCAGCATCATCAGATGTCATGATGATGAAAAAACGCACATACGCATTGGTTGTAGCTACTTCAAACGAGTAACGGAATTCCCAAGCGCCATACGTTCCGGGGTTTAGTACAGATATTCTCTCATTATTAACGCCATCAACTCCTTTAAGGTAAAATAACGAAGCGTCAAAACTGCCATTTTGTACTGCCCATGTGGGATTGGTTGTATAATTCCCATCCGAAAAATCATCAAAAACCGATAGGATATCTCCGGTACAGTTAAAGGTGGCATTGTTTATCCATTCACCGGCAACATACATATCGTAAAAGGAACCGCCTGAATATACCGACCATGTTCCGTTGCTAATAGTAAAATCATTGTCAATATTAATATGATTGGACAAGGTGGCGCTTGTGCCGCTGAGAATTACATTGTAAAAATTATGATTAACAATGCCACCGGTGTTAATGGCGGATGTTCCGTTAAAAGTAACCGTATTTATTCCTGAAGTATAAGTGCCGCTGTTTGTCCAGTTTCCGGCAATGGTTATGGGTTTGCCATTGGAATTAAAGGTGCAGGTTGGAGAAATTACAAGATTTCCGCGTATATCCAAATCGGCAGCGGTAACGGAGTTTTGGATTGCAAATTCTCCATCAATAGCGAGATTATTGATATAAAAATTACCCTCATTGATATAAATGCTCGCTTCATTTGAAATACCATTTCCGGTTGTTTGGAGCAGCCCTGCCGTGGCATTCCATGTTGTTCCAACTAATACCCACAATAAAGTATTGAATGTTATGGTGCCGCCAGTTTGCGAACCTGAAGAAGTACCGGTTAATCTTATCCTTCCCAGTCCGCTTGCATTATGGGTAGTTAAGTTGCCGCCCGAAATATTAAGTGCCCCTTCAATCTGATGATAATCAAAGCCGGTTAAAGTTCCGGCTGTAATATTCAATGTGCCTCCGCTTCTGATTAATAAATCCGCATCCACATCGGTGCGGGTAATTTGACTTGTACTATTGTCAAGTTTCAAAGTCCCCCCCGAGCGGACATCAATAACATAATCACCCGTGCCTGCGGCAATACCTGTTTTGGTATTATTGAGATTATAGCCGTCATTGACTAAGAAAATTCCGTTTTTTACAATTAAATTATCAGCATTTACTGTACCGCCCGGAGTAAAATTATTAACTGTATAAAGTGTGTGACCCGTAGTAACCGTTAATGTTCCGGCATTGGAAGTGTATTGAATA
Source organism: Bacteroidota bacterium (assembly GCA_016193485.1). GTDB lineage: Bacteria > Bacteroidota > Bacteroidia > JACPRZ01 > JACPRZ01 > JACPRZ01. The sequence continues at coordinate 10,952 of JACPRZ010000033.1, forward strand.
TCCGCATCATCATCTCCGTCATAAACTGAAAGATTAGCATTTGTAGTGGCGCCTCCATTGTCGTTTCTCACAATAATATAATTCTGAAATAGATTGAGATTTGTTAAATTAGTTGCTCCGTCAACAACCGTAGCGACACAACCGAATGTGCTTGCAACTCCATCAATATACACTTGGACAACATTGCCGGGCGCAACAGTTACACCGGTGAAGGAGTAATTTCCGGAACTTATTGTCGTAGTATTTGTATAGTTGATTCCGTTAACTCTGATTCGCATGGTAGTACCATCTACAATGGGAGTTACGCCTTCATCGGAATAGACGATACCGCTGTAATCTCTTGTAGTTGGAGGAGTGTAATTGATTGTAATGGTAGCAGGATTGGTTCCTGGAGCATCCCATGCTTCCCAGCTACCGGTAGTTGTTGTTCCTGTCTCAAGAGTAATGAGGCATAAAGCATTGCCGGATGCCCATCCGGGTCTGTTAACAATTTCCTGAATTATGGTTGCAATATCGGGACTTGTATTCCATGTTGTTGAAGCAATGCTGAAAGTCCAGTTCACATTTGCCGTAGTAGCTGTTCTTCCCGAAATATTATATGATGTTGTAGTAAAAACGGATGCATTATCCACATCATCTCCATATATATTTACCGTAATGCCGGCTTGTGAAAGATAGTAATATGCGCTGAATGATGCCGAATTTATGGTAGAACCTTGCGGTATGGTAACATTCTGGAAACGCAAACCAACATAATATCCATCGTATCCTACTCTGAGACCACTGGCGGTAACACCGGTACTCGTTGTTCCGCCAGAAGTTTCATAACCATCATCATTACTTGCGGATACGGCTCCATTAAATATTTGTGCAGTACTAATCCGGGAAAAGCAAAAAGCAAAAACGAAGAATATTGCGAAAGGAGAATAACAGGTGGGAGATATTATTTTTATTCGCCTTAACATCTTGGGATAAATTGATGTTTATTGGCGTCAGAACTTTCGGACAAAGGCACATAAAATTTAATAAACACACAATCTCTTATCTCACAAGGGTAACATTCCCCTTCTTCACCTTTTCTTCCCCCCCCTTCCATTTGGCGCTCAGGTAGAAGGCAAAAACACCGGTATCCAGAATTTTCCCGTTAAAGGTTCCATCCCATCCTTTCGTTACCGTGGTAGTTTCAAAAACCTTCTGCCCCCATCGGTTGTATACTACGAAGTTCAGCGCTTCGGTGCAGTCATCCGTAAAACCGCGGATGTAAAGAATGTCGTTCTTCTTATCGTTATTGGGTGAAAAAGCCGATGGTATGAATGGTTCAACGCAATTAATGACAGTAACCATCAGTGAATCAAACCCGCTGCAATCACTGGCATCCGTTGCGGTTACCGAGTAAGTGGTAGATTCGGAGGGTGAAAGTTCAACGGTTTGATCCGACAGGTTACCCGGCATCCAGGTAAATGTCCATGGAGCAGTTCCCCCCCCGGCAGAAGCGGTAACCGTATAGGCGCTGCCGGCAAAAAGAGTAGTGTCATTACCGGCATCAAGCGTTACGGCTGAACTGTCGGTTATGGTAACCGATGTGTTCTTTGAACAATTCAACGTATCGGTTACGGTCACAGTATAAGCGCCTCCCGCAAGATTGCTAACCGAACTTACGGTTGATCCGTTACTCCAAGTGTAAATGTAGCCGGGAGTGCCACCGGTTACGGTGGCGGTCGCCTGGCCCGGTGTTCCTCCGCAGATTGCATTAGTGGCGCTTACCGATAAAACCAATTCGGAAGGTTGGGTAATGGTTGCAGATTTAATGGTTATACAACCGTCATTATCGGTAACGGTAAAAATGTAATCTCCCGCACCGGCACCTGTCAGATTTTGTGTTGTTGATCCGTTGCTCCAATTAAAAGTGTACGGTGTAACTCCACCCGTTATTGTTGTTGATGCCGATCCGGTACTGTTGCCATAGCAGTTTACGTCTGATATGGAGGTAATGGTTACAATCGGAGCATTTAGATTGGAAATGATGGCCGTATCAATCGCCCTACACCCGTTTGCATCGGTAACCGTACAGATATAAATTTCCGGGCCAAGGTTTGTATTCGCTGAATCATTATCTGCATTTGACCAAAGATAGGAATACGGGGGGATACCATTTGAAGACGAAGCGATTGCATAACCGTCATTCACTCCGCATGTTGCATTCTGAATCGTAAACGAAAGAATAATGGCAGGCGGGTCTGTTATAACGGCTGTATCGGTTACCGTACATCCACCGGCATCTGTTATTGTTACATAATAAGTTCCTGCAGTTCCGGTAATATTCGGTGTTGTCATAGCATTAGACCAGTTATAAGAATACGGGGGGGTACCACCGGAAGCGCTTACGGTTGCGATTCCATTAGTCCCACCGGCACATAAAGGAGAAAAAGTTGTAATAAAAGGTGTAGGTCCCCCGGCACTTGTTAAAGTTGATGACGCGGTTGATGTGCAACCCCCCGCATCTGCAACCGTAACCGTATAACTTCCTGCTACAAGACCGGTGGCTGTTGAACCGGTCTGGCTGTTTGACCAGATATAGGAAAACGGTGGCGTTCCATTGGACGCGTTTACAGTTGCTGTCCCGTCATTCTGGCCGCACGAGGTCGGTGTTGTCGTAGTTGAAAGGGTCAGTGTATTATTTTGCCCGACTGTAACAGTGGCGGTTGAGGGACAACCGGATCCGGCTGATACAAGCAATTCTATATCATCAATTGAAAAAGGCGGATCATTTCCGGTAGCATTGTCATTCACCCATCGGAAACCGATGCGGAAATTCGGAATATTTTCATAAGCCGCAGGAACGGAAATAGATGCCTGGGTGCAGGAACTTGTTCCCGAATAACTTGCAACCAGATCTGCCGACCAGGTAGTCCCCCCGTCATTGCTGAACCGAACTTTTCCGTAGTCGGAACCCACTTGTCCTACCGACTGGTACCAGAACTTCAACGTAATATTAGAATATCCGCCAGTAGATATATCCTGTGAAGAAACATATTTGTCTGTTTGAATCGGGTCAATTCCACCGGCATTATAAACACAAGCCGGTCCACCGAAAATAGGGCACCATGTACCATCAAGTGAACTGCATGTAATATGGAGAAAATTACCTCCGGATGTTCCGCATACGGTACAAGGGGAATAATCAGAGTTAATCACCCACTCGTTGGAATAAAAATCATTGGTGCCCGGCCCGGAGATATTTAGTGTCCAGTTGGTTCCACCGGATGTGAAATCCTCGCTCCAGAAAGCCGTTTGACCGCCTGCGCTTCCAGTCACAGTAACCGAAAAAGTATCTGCAATAAGTCCGGTTGCAATTGAAGTTGTTTGCCCGTTACTCCAATTATAAGTATAGGGGGGGTTTCCACCGCTTGCCGTAACTGTTGCCGAGCCGTTTGCCGCACCGCAGGTGGCAGGCGTTGAGGATGTTGATAAAGAAGGCGCCCCCGGGCTTGTTACCGAAACCGATGCAGTCCCGGTACAGCCGGTCGCATCCGTAACGGTGATGGAATAGTTGCCGGCACCGAGACCTGTTGCCGTATGCGATGTTCCTCCCGTTGATGATTGCCCCACAGACCAGTTAAATGTATAGGGTGATGCGCCTCCCGAAGCATTCGCTGTTGCCGTACCGTCATTCACCGAACAGCCGGCAGCAGTGGAAGAGGTCGTCACGGATGGTCCCGATGATGCATTGACATTTGCCGTTGTTGAAGCGGTGCAACCCGCGGCATCGGTTACGGTAATTGTATAGGTTCCCATTGCAAGGCCGGTTGCGGTGTGCGTTGTTCCACCGCTTCCGGATTGGCCCATTGACCAGTTAAATGTATAAGGTGTTGTTCCGCCTGATGCGTTGGCCGTTGCAGTGCCTGTACTTCCTGAACAACCGGTACTTGTAGTTGATGTAGATACGGAGGGTCCCGATGATGTGCTTACTATGGCAGTGGTAGTTGCTGTACAACCTGCCGCGTCAGTAACTGTTACGGTATAAGTGGCTGCACCGAGGGCGGTTGCGGTGTGCGATGTTCCACCGCTTCCGGATTGCCCGTTGGACCATTCAAAAGTATAAGGTGTTGTTCCACCTGATGCGCTTGCCGTTGCGGTACCGGTAGGAGAAGAACAACCCGTACCGGTTGATGTTGCTGAAACGGATGGACCAGAAACGGTAGACACAATGGTAGTGGTAGTAGCCGTACATCCTGCATTATCAGTTACAGTCACTGTATAAGTAGCGGCAGCGAGAGCAGTTGCGGTGTGGGTTGTTCCACCGCTTCCGGATTGCCCGTTAGACCAGTTAAAGGTATAGGGTGTTGTTCCGCCTGACGCACTTGCCGTTGCAGTACCTGTATTTGACGTACAACCTGTACTGGTTGAAGATGCAGAAACAGACGGAGCGGAGGACGGGTTTACTGTGGCAGTTGTAGTTGCAGTACAACCGGCATTATCCGTAACAGTTACCGTATAAGTGCCTTGACCAAGTCCGGTTGCGGTATGTGATGTGCCACCGCTTCCCGATTGCCCCATTGACCAATTATAGGTATAGGGAGCATTCCCCCCTGAAGCATCAACGGTAGCAGTTCCGGTATTTGCCGAACAGTTTGTTGGGGTTGATGAAGTTGAAATTGAAGGACCACCGGTGCTTCCGACCGCAGCGGTAGTAACGGCAGTGCAACCGGCTCCATCGGTTACAGTCACCGTATAGGTTGCCGAGGCAAGACCGGTAGCATTGCAAACGGTCTGAGAATTTGACCACGTGCAGGTATAGGGGGGAGTGCCTGCGGAAGGGTTTGCCGATGCGGTGCCGTTATTGCTGCCGCATGCAGCAGGCGTGGTGGACGGAGTAAGCGTAGGGGGGGTATTAACCGTTACCAGGGTACTGCCTGTTGCCGTGCAGGCGCTGCCATCGGTAACGGTTACATTATAGGTTGTGGTTGCCGAAGGCGTTGCGCTCGGACTTTGAATTGAAGAGGTAAATCCGGCAGGAGTAGATGTCCAACTGAATGTAAACGGTGCGCTGCCTCCCGACTGCGTTACGTTCAGGGATGTAGAACTTCCCTGGCAAACTGATGCCGGAGCGGCAGTTGCAGTGGCGGTCATAGCGCAGGCGGCAGGAACGGAAAGTTCAATATCATCTACATTGAAAGGAGGATCATTACCAAAACCATCTCCATTATTTATCCACCGGTATGCTATTCTGAAAGTGCTTGAACCGATGTGCTGGGCTGGTGTAAGTGTAACCGTTGCAAGCAACCATGAAGAGTTAATCTGGTATTTTGTAGATAACCAGGTAAAAGTTGAACCTCCGTTTGTACTGAATCCGATCAGGCCATAATCTGCATTGGCCTGGCCATACGACTGCCATCTGAATGTCCATGTAACATTTACGCCTGCATAAGAAGATAAATCAATATCGGTGTTATTATATGAATATCTGTCCGTTTCATATCCCGCATTTGCCACATAAGCAGCGGCTAAAAAAATATCAGCGCAAAAATTAAATGGATCGCAGATATGTAAACTATTAGGAGCGGAATAAGGGTCAAGATTATTGATTTCCCAACTATTAGGAGTTCCCTCAGTGCCGCTTACTACATTTAATGTCCAGTTTGGAGACGTATCAAAGTTCTCGCTCCAGATAACGGTCTGGCAGAAGGCATAACCGGCAAGAAGCAGAAAAACCGCTGAGGTGTAAATTTTTTTACTCATAACAATCAAAAATTAAAGAAATATATAATAAATTAGAGGAGACAAAAATAAAAAAAATTTCGTTACTGTTCAGCGCTAATGTTTCCCGCCACACCTGCCTGCCGGCAGGCAGGGATTTTCACGGATTTTTTATTAAAAAAGTAAAAAAATCGGATTTAATCTGTCCCGATAGATATCGGGATCAGTGGCTGCATTTTTTGGATGCAGAGTAATACCAGAATTTCTTATCCTGAATTCAGGTTGAGCAGGTCGGACGGACATTATTCTATTATGATTTTTTCGTGAATCAGGAGTGAGTTTGTTTCAATCCTGAGTTCATATACCCCCTGCGGCAGACGGATAAAAATTCCCGTTCTTTTTTCATTTAAGGTATTCTCATAAACCGGTTGGCCAATCATATTATAAATTTTCACTTTTCCGGTTTTTGAATTTGTTTTATTATTCAATTCAATGACGAATCTATCCATCCCGGGGTTGGGATAAATAGTGATGGAACTTTCCGCACCGGTTTCATCAAATCCTGTTGGCGACTTGAAGTGATTTGAAATGCTGGTGTTGATGACGCTTCCTGCAGAGGAATTTTTCGCGGTCGGATTGCAACTTATATTCCACACCGTCAGCACGCGCCAGGTGGCGGTGTTCTGGTAGGTTGCATAATCCGGATCGGTATAGGCGGTTGAGGATGCGCTCAGGGTCTGGATGGCGACAAAGTTGCCGGTTGAATAATCATCTCTCTGAAAGAGGTAATTTAAAAGAGAAGGAACCGGCTGCACCTGCCCTTCAATGGCATAGTGGTTCCAGATGAAATTTCCACCTATACCGGTCACATAGATGGTCTGATGATAAGGACCGGCTGAGCCCAGGTTCCCGCATGTATCAAGAACCGCAATTTTATATCTCCATGATGAGACATTCGGATTTCCGTTTGCCGCATATATCGCCCGGGCGCTGTCTGTGAACCAACTGAGCGAGTTGTAGGGAACCCATCCGATCAGTCCGTAATCGTTGTTTGCCGTGTCGCGGTAAATAAAAAAAGTATCGGCATCGGTAAATGTTGTCTTGTCCCATACGATAAGGTTGTTTTGCGATAGGGAATCAACTGTTGCGAGGCAGATTGGAACCGGTTGAGCGCCAGCAGAATCGGAAATAACGATGGTGGCGACAGCAGTACATGCGGACGCAGTTGAATCACTCAATGTTATATCGTCAATTGCAAAGGGAGGATCTGTACCTGTTGCATTATCGTTATTTATCCATCGGAACGCTATCCTGAAATTGGTAATGTTCTCATAAGAAGCAGGAATGGCAATTGACGCATTTGTGCATGATGACTGCCCGCTGTACATATCCGGGAGATCTGTCCAAGTTGTTCCTCCGTCATTGCTTAATCTTACAATTCCGTAATCATTGGTCGCCTCACCGCCTGACCGGTACCGGAACGATAACGTTATACCGCTTTTTCCAACAGTTGATATATCCTGTGAAGAAACATATTTGTCCGTTTGAACAGGGTCAATTCCACCTTGATTGTAAACACAACTCGGGCCACCGAAAAGTGGACAAAAAGTTGCATCAAGCGAACTGCATGTAATGTGAAGCAGATTACCCCCGGAGGCGCCACACTGGGTACAGAATGAATAATCGCTGTTAATAATCCATTCATTTGAATAAAAATCATTATTTCCTGTACCGGGAATATTTAATGTCCAGTTTAAACCGCCTGAGGAAAAATCCTCATACCAGAAAGGGATTTGTCCGCCAATGGCATCGGTAACCGTTACCGAATAAATACCGGCAGTCAAACCGGTAACCGAAGAGGTTGTTTCCCCGTCAGACCATGAATAGGTATAGGGGGGGGTGCCTCCGGTCACTGTGGCGGTTGCTGTTCCGTCAGCAGCGCCACAGGAGGCATCGGTTGAGGATATGGATATGGCAGGTTCCTTTATGGAATCCACAATTACATAACTTGCTGCAATGCACCCGATATTATCGGTCGCGGTTACATAATACATTCCCGCTGCGAGCCCGGTTGCAGTACTACCGGTTTGCCCGTTACTCCAGATGTAGGTATAAGGGGGATTGCCGCTTGAAAAATAAATTGACGCTGTTCCATTGTTAAGTGAACACTCCTCAGGTGTAGATGAAGTGTAATCTAACGGACCGGTAGCGTTTACACTTGTTGTTGTCGTTGAAGAGCATCCATTATTGTCCGTTACGGTAACCGAATAAGTTCCGGGTAGAAGCCCGGTTGCAGTATGCGATGTTCCACCGCTTCCGGATTGACCGTCAGACCAGTTAAATGTATAAGGCATGGCCCCACCTGAAGCATTCGCGGTTGCAGTGCCGTTTCCCATACCGCAATAATCGGATGTTGAAGTTGCAGATACTGAAGGTCCGCCTGTCTGATTGACGGTGATTGTTGCCGTTGCAGTACAACCAATGCTATCTGTTACGGTCACAGTGTAAGTTCCGGGTGAAAGCCCGGTTGCCGTTGATGTGGTCTGCCCGTCAGACCACGAACAGGCATAGGGGGGGGGGCCTCCTGCTGCGGTGACGGTAGCGGTTCCATTGCTGGTCATACATGATGAAGCGGTTGATGAGGCGCTGATAACCAGATTGCAGGAACCGGAGTCCGCAATAAGTTCAATATCATCAATGGAAAAAGGCGGATCATTGCCATTGGAATTATCATTATTCACCCAGCGAAAAGCAAAGCGGAAGTTCGGAATATTTTCGTAGATAGCCGGTATTGCTATTGATGCCTGGATACAGAAAGCATTACCCGCATAATCCGTTACCAGGTCAGTCCAGGTCGATCCCCCATCATTGCTTAAACGTACTTTCCCGTAATCCCCCCCGGACTGGCCAAATGACTGGTACCAGAATTTTAAGGTGATATTAGAATACCCTACTGTTGAGATATCCGGTGAAGAGGTGAATTTATCGGTCAGGATTGGATCAGTTCCTCCGGCATTGTAAACACAACTGGGGCCACCGAAAAGCGGACAAAAAGTGGCATCCAATGAACTGCAGGTAATATGAAGAAGGTTACCCCCTGAAGTGCCGCACTGTGTACATGCCGAATAATCGCTGTTGATGATCCATTCATTGGCTAATGAATCGTTAACGCCCGGACCATTAAGGTTCAATGTCCACCCGGCTCCTCCGCTGGTGAAGTCCTCGCTCCAGAAAATGGTTTGTCCTGTTGTAAGGAAAGGGAGCAGGAATGAAAGTGCGCTGATGAAAAATAATTTTTTAATCATGGCATAATAGTTTAGAGATAAGCCATTAATCGGAAGGACAAATATAAGAAAAATAAATTCATTAGCGCTTGGTTCATAAGGTTTCAACTGTTGAGCGTTATAAAACAGAAATGTTTTCAATAATCAAATTGACTCGTCCTGAAATACCATTATACAACAATACCAGTGAAAGAGATATCCGGGAATATGTTATAAGACGAAAAATCAGCGGTTCTGCCAGAAGCGAAATGGGCAGAGCGTGCCGGGACATCTTTACTTCACTGAAAAAAACCTGCAGAAAATCAGAAATCTCATTCTGGGAGTTTTTATATGACAGGATTACTGAATTTTACCAGTGTTTCAAACATATCATCCTTTTTTCGGTTGTTAAACTTAAATACCATTTCAGCGATATACTTCGGTAAGTGCTTCGCTGATACGCTGTGATGCTGACCGATTATCTGCCGTTTCATTATTGCCCAAAAACTTTCTATCGTGTTCGTATTTAGTCCCCGATAACTGAACATTCGTTTGTGGTCTATTGTTACGTGTTCTATGATTTTGTTGAACTTACGGTAACTGCTGTACTCATCCGTAATCATCATTACTTTGCTTTCCTTTACATACTTTTTAACCATGTCCGATAGGTTTTTATATGTGGTATGCCGCATAACTTCCGCTATTACATTGCCTTCACGTTCCACAATGCCTGCAACGGGTATCTTTTTTTGCGAACCCCTGCCTCTCTTTATATCAACATCACAAGCAACGTTTCTATTGCCCGTATCAATTTTATATCCTTGTCTTTTTAATCTTTTTAATCGCCTGTCATATAGGGTTTCTAAGTTATACTGAAAACTTCTCTCCCCTTAAAAGCCGCTACCCCGGCTGTCAGTAGCAGCAGCAACAATGACCCCGCAAAAGAAATCTTCTCGCACCGGTAATAATTTTCCGGCTCAAACCTGAACTCAATGGAATGTCGTCCTGCAGGTATCCGCAAACCCCGCAGAATATAATTGACGCGGATGTGAGGCGTTAAATTACCGTCAATATAGGCATTCCATCCCTTATCGTAATAATTTTCGGAAAAGACCGCCAGTTCTTCCTTCGCTGATTCTGAAAAATATTTCAGGTTGTGCAGATCGTACTCAGTTAGTTTGATTATGGCTGCCGAATCGGCTTGATTATGACTAATCCCCCGCAGGTAATCTGAGTACCGCTTGTCAACTATGGCTGTTCGTGCTGCATTGAACCGGTTCATGGCGAGAATTTCAGAGTCGGCATTCTCCACAAGTTTATATTCATTGACAAACCACGCGTTGCCAAGTGCGCCCGGATTTATCTGGGCATAGGTGCCACGGGCGCTATCGCTGACAATGAAATATTTTGTATTGAGCATATCCAGCACTTCACGGTTGTACCTGTTTATATGATATTCTATCATCTCCTGATAGCGTTTCATCTTTGCACCATGGTACCCGCCTATGGATTTATGAAAGTAGGAAGTGCTTGCGTCATTGAAAGTGCTTACCGAAAGATTCATCACCCGGTAATTGGTTTTGAGGTTGAGGGCAGCAAAAAGCGCGATTTCCTCTTCATGTGGCGTTATTTGTCCTTTTTTACTTTCGCGTATTGCCTCATGAGCGTTGTTTTTAAAGAGAACGGCCAATGAATCGGCAAGATTTTTTATGGAAGGATTTTGTTTTATCTCATATTGCAGTATCTGGCGATCTGCCATGGAGGGGGTATAAGGCAGCCGTATTTCCCCGGCAGGGACAAATTTATCAGCCGTTAAATATCGCTTACCGACCCACCCGAGGTCAACGGCAACGAGCAATCCGATTATTACAATAACCCATTGCTTTCCTATCCGCTTATGGAAATATATCCAAAGTGTAAGAGCCGTTAATAAAATAAAAAATAAGGATCGGATAGCGTCATTTTTCAGCAACATCTGCCGGTCTGCTTTGAGCGCATCCATGGGCCAGCCGGCACTTTCAAGACGTTTATCGCCTGTGGCTGAAAAATCAAACAGCGCGGAAGAAAATAAAATAAGAAATAACGTAATCCCTCCCGTAATTCCCAACGCATACAAAAGCGCTTTTTTCCGGCCTTCTTTTTCCGATTTTGCTTTATCGGGGTATGGCGTTAAAAATTGATTCAGCCCGAAAAAGCCCAGTAATGGAAAAGCGAACATGGCTATGACAAGGATTGTCGCTACGGCACGGAATTTATTGTAAAACGGGAAATAATCGAGGAACAATTCGCTCAGCGGCATGAAATTTCTGCCCCACGACAACAGCAGTGAAAGAATTACCGCGGTAACCAGCCACCATTTGATGTTTCCCTTAACTAAAAAAATTCCCAATACGAACAGGAAACATACCACAGCGCCAAAATAAAACGGACCCTCCGTAAAGGGTTGTGAACCCCAATAGGCAGGTGCATTGCGGGCGATCTCACGGGCGTTGGAGACGCCCATGCTTCGAAGGGTTTTGAAAAGTTCCGATTCCTGTCCTACATCCGACTGGCTTGAATTGCCGGCAAAATTCGGAATGAGCAGTGTGAATGTTTCGCTTATCCCATAACTCCAGTCCGTTGCATAATCCTTGTCAAGCCCCCCCGTTTTTACCTCGTTGTTAAGCGTCAGTTCCGATTTTCCGCGGGTGCTGTATGCACCGTATTCGTTTGTCATCCACAAAAGGGTAGTACTGCTGCTTACAGCAAGGAGTCCGGCAATAAGGAGCGTTCCGGCCGATTTGAAATACCGGACCAGCGCTTTTTCCCTGAGAGAACGGTAAAACTCAAGCAGTGCAAAAATTCCGAGCATCAGGAAAAAATAGTAGGTCATCTGCGCATGGTTGGCAATTAGGTTAAGGGCAAGGAAAAAAGCGGTAAAAACGCCACCGGTCAAATATTTTCCTTTGAAAGTAAGCAAGACACCGGCAACTACAGCCGGCAGTAAAGCAAGCGTTATTGTTTTCGAATTATGGCCCACCTCAAGAATAATGAAGAAATAAGAAGAAAAAGAATAGGCAACTGCACCGGTAATGGCAAGCCAGGGATCCACTCCAAGGGCAAGGAGTAAAATATAAAAGCAGATCATAGCGAGAAGCATCAGGTTCGCGGTTTTTAACCCCGTATTGATGGTCTGATAAACATAATTGAACAGGTTTGCCGGATAGCGGGCTGATATCTGGAATGCAGGCATGCCGCTGAAAACCGAACCGGTCCACAGGGCCGACTTACCTGTACGCAACTGGTAAAATTCGGATTCATGAGCCAATCCCTTATAATTGGCCACATCGGACTGGTACAGCCGTTTCCCGGAATGAATAGGGTAAAAATAAATTTGAGTAAGAACGATGAAAATCACTAATGCGGATAAATGGGGGATAAATATATTATAGTTGAAATTTTTAATCATGATGAGCGATTTTTCAGGATTCAAATATACATAAATTCAAAGGGTTGAATTCCGGTTAACCGTAATATCCCTACTTTTGTTTCGAAGCGGTTACTATGTCCTTTTCTTTCCATAACAACTCAATCCTTCCGCGTGATTCCGCATTGGTTCAATCGATAGAATCCGCTTCGGCTGTTTTATATGACCGCATGCGCTCCCTTGATTACCTGGACCTCCCCATATCGGATTACAGTAAAAAATACATGGGAGAACACATACGCAAACTGACCTATTCGCTACGTGTTTATGGTTTTATACTTTCCTGGTCAATTTTAAAAACCGGGAAAAAACCAGGCGACCTTTGCCTTGCAGATAATGGGGGGGGAACAGGAATTCTCTCACTGCTGGCAAAAGCAGCAGGAGTGAAAACCGTTGTTTATAACGATTATTACGATATTTCCTGCCGGGATGCCTCCGTTATCGGCACAGCGCTTGGTTTTCCGGCCGATTCCTATGTGCATGGAGAAATTGATGCACTGGGAAATTTCTTTACCGGCAGGGGTATTCACTGCGACATTATCGCTTCGCGAAACCTTATTGAACATATTTACGACCTTGAAGGATATTTCAGAACCTGCTATGTCCTCTTTTCCGCTCCGTTGGTAATTTTTCACGCTACAACGGCAAACGTCAAAAACCCCCTGATTAACCTCTACACGAAAAAACTGCATCGCATAGCCGAATACAAAGGCAAAAAAACGGATTGGGGTTTTAAACAAATGGATAGTTCAACTCCGTTTTCGGAACTTCGCAGACAGATTATCGGGGAACATGCACGGGGTGTTCCTGAAACAGAAATTAAAAAACTTGTACGCGCCACGCGCGGATTATCTGCGGATGATATTGTAAAAGCGATGGAGGAGTACCGCAACGGGGGAACCATTCCATCCCCCCCCGTTCATCCGACCAATACCTGCGACCCGGCAACAGGTAACTGGGAAGAACAACTCGTATCACCCCGCCAATACCGGGATTTGGCTGAAAAAAACGGATTTGACCTGGAAATCATTAATGGGTTTTATAATACAAATTATGATAATAAACTGCTGAATCCGATCGCATCAGTTGTAAATTACGTAATAAGAAAATCACCACAATCCATGGGCGCCTATGCTGCTCCCTTTATCGGCCTTTGCTTTACCAAATGAAAATATTTCGCACCTGAAGTTATTCATATTTTCGTGTATTCGTTCCGATAACTATCGGGGGATTCATTATTCATAGATTTATGCATGCGATTGAACCCTACGACAACTGGCGCAATCTCTACATTGCCGAGGAAGATGAAAGGTCTCCTTTTTACGGCAGGAAATACAGCGAATTTGAATTTTTAAATTCCATCTATGACCATTACATCCATCCCCAGTGGGATGACTTCGGATCATCAACGCTCTACCTGAAAATCCTCTATGCCGATTACGATGACCGTTTCGCTATCATTGAACTGCTGGGCGAGTGGAATGATTACATAAACAACGATATAATGTTTTTGAAAAGGAATGTAATTGAAAAAATGACTGAAGAAGGCATCCGGAAATTCGTGCTTATCGGGGAAAATATTCTGAATTTTCACAGTTCCGATGATTCCTATTACCAGGAATGGTCGGAAGAAACAGAGGGGGGGTGGATCGCCCTGCTGAACGTTCGTCCGCACATTCTTGGTGAGATTCATTCAGCCCGGCTCGGGGAATATATCGCCTGCGGGGAACACTTCAGTTTGATAAACTGGAGAACCTACCGGCCGTTACAACTGCAGCAATTGGTTGAACAGGTGGTCGGAAATGAAAGGGTGTAGCCAGCACCTTATTGAATATGGGGAAGAAAAACGGAAAATTTTGTCCATTCATCCTGAACGCTTTCCACTGCAATGGTCCCTCTTAATTTGTCAATGGTAGTTTTGACAATATAGAGACCCAACCCGGTACCGGATGATTTGAGGTTTCCCCGGAAAAACATATCAAATATTTTCGGTTGAATATCCGGTGGAATTCCCTGCCCGTTATCCCTTACAGTGATCATCACACCTGTACCGGCCGGAATAACTGAAATATCAATATAAGAGTCCGGAAAATTTTCTTTACGGTACCGTATGCTGTTGTCAATGAGGTTTTGCAATATCCCGAGCAGGAGGTCCGGATCGCTCAGGAGTGTTGCCGATACGTTAACCCTGAAATCAATACCTTTAAATTCTTCAAGAAAGGATAAACTTTTGAGTATTTCACCGATCATTACTTCAACATTTATTTCTTTGGCCGTTGTAACACCCTGGGAGATTTTGGTGATTTTCACCAGGTCGCTCAGCATGGAATCCATGCGCTGGGTGCTTTCGGAGATCATGGTAAAGTATTTCTGCGATACAGGGTCGGCAATCTCCATCTTAGCCACATTCATCAAACCGAGCAGCGAGGCGAGAGGTCCGCGTAAATCGTGCGAAGCGCGATAAATGAACGTATCCAGTTCCCTGATTTTGTAGTGCAACTGCTCTTCCGACTTTACCCGGTCCGTGATGTCAATACCCACCCCCCCTATGAGATAAGGTTGAATGGGGAAACGGTAAACCAGGTTATGAACCTGTTTTCCTTCGCTGTCAGGAATAATTTCAACCGACTTGGCCGCCTGCCCGGTTGATAATACTTTTCTTTCGTTTTGTTTAATGACTTTTGCCGTTTCCTGCGGTAAAAAATCAAAGGCGGTTTTACCTGTTATTTCTTCCTGAGAAATTTTATGCCTCTTTTCAAATGCTTTATTGATGAAAAGGTACTTCCCGTCCTTGTCCTTAATCCATTGCACAGCCGGTGAATTATCCATAAAAGCGCGAAACTGCTGTTCAAGAGCCATCACCCTTTCTGCCGATTGTTTCTGCAGGAAAGCCATCCGTATCGCATTGGGAAGCCGGGTGAGATTATCTTTAAGGATATAATCAACAGCGCCTTTTTTTATGGATTCCGCTGCAAAATCCTCCGATACGCTCCCGGTAACAAGAATTACCGGAACATTTAATTTTTTATCCCTGACAATGTCCAGGGCTTCAAGAGAAGAGAATTGCGGTAGTTTGTGGTCGGCAAGGATAATATCGGGACTGAAAGATGAAAGCGATTGAATGAATTCCTTCCGGCTTGTTATCACAACGGAAGTAAATTTGATGCCATCCTTCCGGATACATCGCTGCACCAGGTCCGCATCATCTGCACTATCTTCAAGCATCAGTATTTTCAATTCCTGCATAACAAAAAATTTTATCCGGCCGGATTATAAAAACCCCTGGGGAGGTGTCGTTGATCCTACTCAGGCGGCTGATTCAGCAATAGCCAGTATAATCCGATATCGGTTATTGCTTTGACAAAAATTTCAAATTCCACCGGCTTCACAACATAACTGTTAACACCAAGCCGGTAACACTCTTTAATATCCGGATCTTCCCTGGAGGAGGTCAGTACCACCACAGGAATATCCTTTGTCCGGTCATCTGATTTTATTTTCCTTAACACTTCAATCCCGTCCACCTTCGGCATTTTCAGGTCAAGGAGAATGGCTTTCGGTTTGTTTTCCACATTTCTGCCGCTGTACGTTCCCCGTGCAAAAATGAAATCAAGCGCTTCAGCGCCATCTTTCACATGAATTAATTTGTTTACCAGGTGGTGTTTCCTGAGAACCCGGATGGTAAGTTCGGCATCATAGGGATTATCTTCCGCAAAAAGAATTTCAAAACCGGAATCGTCCATTTTTTGCTGTTTACCGCAAATTAATACCGGGGGTAGGATCGCAAGTGCAGTTTACAGGCCAGATTATCCATCCGTACTGACGCTTGCAGTAAAAAGCGAAACCCGGAAAAATCAATCTCCTGCAAGGATGACCTTTTCAGAATAGAGAGCATCATCGCTCATGATCCTGATAAAATAAATTCCGTCCTTAAATCCGGAAAGATCAATTACCGGATTATAGATTGAACTATTCCTGGATTGTACGGAATAAACCGTTTCACCCAACACATTTATCATCTCAAGGGAAATATTCCGGACTCCTGAAAACGAATAATTAATATTCAGAATATCCTTTGCGGGATTTGGATTGATGTTAATATTCCATGTTGAATTATTTTCGGCAATTCCTGAGATTACGATAACCTGGACGGTTTGCTCCATGCATCCGGATGAATTGTAAATTAAAAGTTTTACATAATAGGTTCCCGGAGATGTATAGGTATGTACCGGGTCCGGTATGGTGGCCGCATAACCGTCACCGAAATCCCACATCCATGTTACCGCGCCAACGCTAATATCGGTGAAGGTGGCGGTATTGCCGCTGAGCATATAGGTGAAGTCGGCTTCAACAGCAGTTATAATTATCGTTTTTGTTACTGTATCATCGCCATACGGATTTATAACAATCATCGTTACTAAATAAGTATCGGCTTTAGAATAGGTATAATACGGATTTGGTGATATGGAAATACCCAGACCGTCACCGAAATCCCACTTCCAGGAAGAGGGATTTGGCATGGACTTATCGGAGAACTTAATAATCCCCTGGCAGGCATCTAGAACTTCATAGGTAAAATCACCGATTGGAGGAATATTATCCGGAATCACGACCACCGAGTAATCCTCGTACTGGCCGTAATAAGCCGATGAACAGGGACTCGATGAGGTATAATAATCCCCGAGGATTCTCATCCGCAGCGGTGTATTGACAGTTGCAGTTGATGGAATAGAAATGTTGCCCGTATGGTTCCCTACAATATTGTCGGATGAAAATACCAGTTCGGTATAAGCGAAATTGCCGTTGTTATCATAATCAATCCATACCCGAACATCGTGCTGGTAATAGGAACCCGTGTTAACGGTAATCGGGTAGGTTTGCCCTTTAACGACATACGTTCTCCCCACACACGTAAATGATTTATTGCCCTCCGGTGCATCGGAACTCGTCATATCAATGGAACCGAACTTCACGCTGTAAATGCCGTAGTTTGCCATCGGAGTGGACTGCATCGGTGTACATGCGGTAACCGGTTCTCCCCCCCCTCGTATATCAACATAATCGGTTTTGACTATTGAATCGCAGCCGAAAGTATTGCATACTTTCAGCGTTACCGTGTACAGACCGGGATTGGCATAGGTATGATTCGGATTCTGAAGAGTGGATGTGCTGCCATCGCCAAAATCCCACAACCAGGAGGTGGGGATGAATGCAGATGAGTCGTAAAAGGTTACGGTGCCTGAACAGGATACGATATTGTTTGCCGTAAATTTTGCATCGGGCGGATAGGTGTTCGGCTGAACGGTAACGGTATAATCCTCAAATTGTCCGTAATAAGCCGTTGTGCAGGGTGCGTACGCGGAATATGAATCATCTCCAAGCACCCTCATCCTGATCGGCACATTTTCAACAGCCGAGGAAGGGATGGAAATGGTTCCGCTGTGATTTTGCACCACGTTATCTGATGAAAATATAAGTTCTGAACCTGAGAATGTCCCGTTATTATTATAGTCAATCCATACCCGCACATCTTCGTCATATACCGTTCCCGTCTTTACACTAATAGCGTAACTCATTCCTTTTATTACCGATGTGGAATAATCGCAGGTGTAATCCTGGTAACCGGTGCCGCTGGTTGAAGTGTTATTGATGGTATTAAATGTAACATTAAACAACCCGTAATAAGTATAAGGATAAAGCGTACCCGGAGCGCATGATGCATTAATGGGACCTGTTCCCAGGTTATAAGCCGATATATAATTGTATTTTGTTATTGAGTCGCATCCGAAACCGTTGCATGATTTCAGTTTTACCGAGTAATTTCCGTCTGTGGTATAGGTATGTGACGGATTTTTCAGAAGTGACGATCCCCCGTCTCCGAAATCCCAGTACCAGGTAGTGGGAACATTATAGGAAGAATCATAAAAGTTGATCAGGCCGTTGCAGGTCTCTGTCTTATCGGCACCGAAATCAGGCACAGGGGGGGCGTTGGCAGGCATGCCGATACGCATATTGGGCCTGCTGTACGTGGTATATCCCGATGTTGTCAGGCATGTTGAGGAATAACTGTAATAATAGACCGTACTCGTAAAAGATGCCGAAGTATAATAGGTGCGGGCATTGGAATAGGATGATGTGTTGTTGAAACAAATATCAATGAGCACATTGGAAGTGCCGTTCCAGTAAAAAGGGGTGGAAAAGTTGTGCGTATTCCATCCGGTTGTTTCCGTATAGGTTTGCGGTCCCCATACGGTAGTAAACCCGGTTGATTCAAAGGTGCTTGTCACCGTACTGTTTGAAGTGGATTTCATTCGTATAGTGAAGCTCGTAAGCGGGTACCCTGCGGCAATGTAAACATTAAATGCAAGCGAAATAAAATTACCGGCAGAAGCGCCAGCGGCCGTTAGTTCGGATGCCCTGATCAGCATCTGGTGCCTCGCGCTGTAGTAGTATCCTCCATATGGAGCGGGATAACTTGATGAACTGTTGTAGTTCGTGCCTGTGCCAATGGTATAGACATTTTGCCCCGGGCATTGTGAATCAAACCCGCTTACCAGTAAACCGGTAATGCCGGTTAATATCAGGAATCGGAATGTTCTCATGGGAAGTGAATTTTTGGGAAAAACAGGATTGCAATAAAATATACAGGCAACAACTCATTTTTCTAACAACCAAAGATATAAAATAATTAAATACGGATATTGACTTCTATTTATACTGACGGAATTTGATTTTGCAAGTACACAAAATCAAATTCATCAGTATATGCTGACCTGAATGATTTGTTCTGACGATAAATGTCAGAATGCTGTACCGAAGCGTCAGCACAAAATCATTCAGCGTCAGTATAAGTGGACGACAGTAATCCGTTCCGGGTTGGATTTTCAGTCATTGACTTATTTCCCTATTTTCCTTACCTTTACGGTTTCTACTTCTTTTGTTATGGCACATAATAACCGGTTTTTTTTAATCTGTGCCGCCACTCTCTTCCCTTTTTGGCTGTTTCCCTTTTTCTGCCTTGCGCAACTCAATTTCAACACCTCTCTCAATGCATCGCAACTTGCACAGCAACTTGCAGGTCCCGGTGTTATCGTTTCAAACGCAACATTGAATTGCCCGCAGGGGGCTTTCGGCTCATTCAGTAATGGCGCTACCACAAATATCGGAATCGGTAGCGGAATTATTCTCACCAGCGGAGATGTCACTGTCGCTCAGGGTCCGGATAACAGCGAAGGTGCCGGCATTGACAACTTTGCAGCAGGTGATCCTGACCTTGATGCGCTTGCAGGCGCTGCAACTTATGATGCCTGCGCACTTGAGTTTGATATTGTTCCCCTTTGCGATACTATAAGTTTCCAATATGTCTTCGGCTCCGAAGAATATCTTGAATTTGTAAATGCGGGATATAATGATGCATTTGCTTTTTTTATCAGCGGACCCGGTTTTGGCGCACCGACCAATATTGCTGAAGTTCCCGGAGCACCGGGAATACCCGTGTCTATTGATAATGTCAATGACATTAGTTACTCCCAGTATTATGTTAATAATGATTTCGGCACATCAATTCAATATGATGGCTTTACAACCGTCATTGACGCTACCGCAATTGTCCAGCCCTGCGAGACCTACCATCTTAAACTGGTTATTGCTGATGCCGGTGACGGGATTCTTGATTCGGGGGTTTTCCTTGAACAAAACAGTTTACAGTGCGGATTTGTGACCAGTGTCGAAGCCCTGGAAAATTCGATTGAGTCGTGTGGTGACAGCGGATTGTTTACCTTCTGCCGCCCCACGGCAGACGCAACACCGCTTACTATTAATTACACCATTGCCGGAACCTCTATTAACGGAACAGATTACCAGACCATTCCCGCCTCAGTAACTATTCCTGCCGGGCAAACCTGCACTACCCTGGTTGTTGTACCGATTCAGGATGCGATCACCGAAGGAGATGAAACCATACGCATCATTTATCAGCCGGGACCATGCCCGGTCATGGATACCACCATTATGCTGATCAATGAAGATGCGGAAATCGACCCCGGGCCCGGTGCCACTTTCTGTTCGGGTGATTCAGCGCTTATTGGTCCCTCACCGCAGGGGGGGTGGATATATTCCTGGTCACCGACAACCGGCTTAAGCAATCCGAACAGCGCCCAAACATGGGTATCCCTATTCAATAGCGGCTCCACAAATATCACCCAAACCTATACGCTGACTGCCAATATGGGAATTTGCAATGCTACCGGTACTGTGACGGTTACGGTGACTCCCGGTCCTGATGCGAATTTTACGGCTGCCACTCCTGTCTGCCTGGGGCAGTCAATACAATTTAATAATACATCCGTACCTTTTCAGACATGTATCGGATTATGTCCAGGCCCCCCCCCGTTCTGCATCTGTACTGATAATCTAACAACCTATTTTTGGGATTTCGGTAATGGGAACACTTCTACAATTGAAGATCCATCCTATACCTACCCAAGTGCGGGAACTTATACTGTTACTCTCACCATGACCGATGTGACCACCGGCTGCAGCGGTATGGCAACCCAAACGGTGGTAGTTCAAAACTCCGGCACTTTGACCCTTACGGTTTCTCCTGATGTGACTGTATGTGCGGGGCAATCATATACGATTACCGTTACTGGCGCTTCCACCTACAACTGGAGTTCAAATCCACCGGGCTTTACATCGACCTCCTCTACCATAGTTGTTACTCCTTCGGTCACTACCACATATCTTGTTTCCGGAAATTCAGGGTGCGGATCAGGAACCGAAGATGTGATTGTGACAGTCGGTAGTTCGTTTACCGTCAATTACTCTGTAACAAACATTATCTGCAACGGAGATACAAACGGTTCAATCACGCTTGGCGCTGCCGGAGGCACCCCCCCCTTCACATACCAGTGGTCGCCCAGTGTAAGCATCGGTCCGTCCGCTGCCGGTCTCGGAGACGGGAATTATTCCATCACCGTTACCGATAATACTTCCTGTAGTTATGTTACTACGGTTACTCTCACGGAGCCGGCTGCCCTGGTCATATCGGGAACCCCATCTGGCGTCTCCTGTTACGGTTATTCGACCGGGGCGGTAAATATTGCTGTATCCGGGGGAACCGTTTCCTATTCCTACCTGTGGAGTAACACTCAAACGGTGGAGGATTTAACGGCAGTAATTGCCGGAAACTATACAGTCACGGTTACTGACGGGAACAACTGCCAGGCAACCGCTGCTTTCACGGTTACTGAGCCCGCACCGTTCACCCTTTCCTTCAGCGCAATCCAACCGGATTGCGGTGCTTCTAACGGGAGTATAACGGTGACGGTAACGGGGGGGGTATCACCGTACACATACACATGGTCACCTGCGGGACCAAACAATAATACATATCCGAATATTCCTGCCGGGATATACAGCGTTACCGTCACCGATGCCAATTCATGTGCGATAACAGATACTTTTAACCTGACCAGTACAGGAAATTTCCAGGCACTCATTTCAGCATTTTCAAATGTTTCATGTTATGGGGAGAGTGACGGTTCCGCTACAGTTACCGCTACAGGCGCTCCACCCTATACCTATCTATGGTTACCCTCAGCACAGGATTCCGTTACCGCAACCGGCTTGCCGGCCGGAATCCATTCCGCTTTTGTGGTTGATGCCTATGCCTGCACCACCAGTGTGAGCGTAACCATAACCGAACCCTCCCCGGTAATAATTGCCGCTGTTCCGGCAAACACATTATGCGCAGGCAGCAGTGACGGAACACTTGACATTTCGGTCTCGGGCGGAACACCGGGTTATACATATATATGGAGTGATGCCTCAACCGCTGAAGATCTTGTTGAAGGTGCCGGAGAATATACCGTAACGGTGACCGACTCCAAAGGATGCACCCAAACCTTTACGGACACGATAAACTCACCCCCCCCTATTGTCCCGGTTACCTCTTCGACCCCTGCAACCTGCGGAATGGCGGATGGTTCGGTATCGGTAATCACAACGGGAGGTACCGGTACCTATTCCTATTTGTGGGTTCCCGGTAATGCAACTCTCCAGACGGTAACCGGTCTTGCAGCCGGAGTTTATCTGGTTACGGTTACTGACGGCAACGGCTGTACCGGAACATCTGTGGCCGTGATCACCAATCCCGGTGCACCGGTGCTGAATATTTCTGCGCAGACGGATGTCACTTGTTACGGCAGCGCTGACGGGACTGCGACAGTATCGGCTTCCGGTGGCAATCCGCCTTTTACAATAGTTTGGAATACAAATCCTTCACAAACCAATTCCACTGCCACGGGTCTTTCACCAGGAACATGGGCGGTATCGGTGACCGATCTGGCAGGTTGTATTGCAGCAACTACGGTTCAGATCAATGAACCGGAGAGCATTACGGTTTCGGTTTATGGCACCGATACAATCTGCGCGGGTGCCAGTGCCACTATAGGTGCATCGGCAACCGGTGGTACCCCCCCCTATACCTTTATCTGGGATCAGAGTTTACCCCAGGGGCCGGTTCAGACCGTTACACCTTCAACTACTACAACCTATACCGTTATTGTCATGGATGGTAACAACTGCACAGGGCAGTCGCAATCAGCGACTGTTTCACTGAACGGTCCATTGTCTGTGAATATTACCGGCATTACCTCGGTGTGTGAAGGCGATGCTACTACCCTTATGGCAACCGGCTCCGGAGGTGATGGAGGACCTTATACCTACTTATGGAGCAACAATAGCACCGATAATCCGGTCACGGTGGCTCCAACAGCGACTACAACCTATTTTGTAACGGTCAGCGATAACTGCAATACTCCTCCTGCAACCGCCTCCATTACGATTATTGTTCAGCCGCAACTGCTTCTCTCCCCCCCTTCGGCACAGGGATGTGGCGGTGAAACCTATACGCTTTCTGCCAGCGGGGCGATAACCTACTGGTGGTCCGAATCATCAGCCCCGGCAGAAACACTCGGAGTGGGTTCTCAGATAACCGTTTCGCCAACTGTGACAACATGGTATATCGTGCATGGCTTTGACGGTGTATGCGAGGGTGTTGACACCGTTGCGGTAGTGATAGTACCCCCCCCTGTTGCTGATTTTACCCTGAATCCGGATACAACCACATTGCTTTACCCGACCATCCTCTTCAGCGATGCCTCAACACAGGATGTCACCCAATGGCTGTGGGATTTCGGTGACGGCATCAGCGATATACAGCAAAATACCTCGCATACCTATTCGGATACGGGTACTTATTACATTACCCTGTCGGTTATCAATTCTGCGGGTTGCCCGGATGAAATAACCAAACCGCTGCGCATTAACCCGGAATTCATTCTTTTCATGCCAAATTCGTTTACCCCTACGGGTGACGGTGTTAATGAATATCTGCTGCCGAAATATATAGGATTAAATGACAAGAACTACCGTTTTTCTGTCTTCGACCGCTGGGGCGACCTGATATGGGAGACCACCGACCCGCAGAAACCATGGGACGGAACGGCAAACAACAGCAAAAAAATTGTTCAGCAGGATGTGTATGTGTGGATCATTGAAACACGTGATTTCCTCGGGAAGTATCATACGTTTATAGGGCATGTGACTGTTGTGAAGTAAACAAGTTGTCGCAGTAATAAATAACCCTGATTTATCCTCCGGAATTTATCTGTACCGCATTTCCATTGATTACGGAATCTTATGCACCGGACGAATTATTGTAATGAAGTAGTTATACTTAACGAACATGAAAATGCAAACAATTACCCCATCGAATCCCGATATCTATCGGGAGAAAAACATACGAACTTACAAAGTACGAACCGTTCGTAGTTCGTACTTCGGTGAAATAATAAATTGGTTGCAAACCCAAACAGCATCAGTATAATTTGTCTCCTTCTCTCCCCGTCTCCTATTCCCTGTCTCCTGTCTTCTGTTCCCTTGCAACACCTCATTTCCTTTACCTGATAATATTCGTACCTTTACGAAACTTTTTTCGTCTTTTTACGTACCAATTACCATGAAGTTCACAGGTGTTTTACTGGCGGGTGCGATAATAATCTTTTCATGGGTTAAACCGGTTAAACTTTTTTCCCAACCGCCCAATTCTTCATGCGTGACTGCGACCGCAATAACCCTGCCTCCTTCAGGTAGTATTTGCGTTAACGGCACCAATGCCGGATCGGTCAATAACGGCACCTATAATGCATGCGATGTTCTTCCCGGTGGAAACCAGGTATGGTACACTTATGTTACTACCGGTTCACAGAATACAATCACCGTTACCCCCCCCGGTGGTGCCGGATCGGCACAGCAAGTGGTGGTTACCATTACTGACCAGGGTTGCGGCAGCGGAACATATATTCAATGCAATGCTAGTCCTACCAGTAACGGCACTGCTACAGTCAGTTGGAGCTTTCCGTTGGGAACTCAGGTACTGATACAGGTTACAACAAATGGCTCAGATGGCAATTTTCAATTATGCATTACATCGGTAAATCCACCCGCATCGCCAGGGGAAGCATGCAATACGGCTACCCTTTTATGCGATAAAAGCACTTTTACTGTTAGCAGCACCGCTTCATTTACACCAAGCGGTGCAATTCCTCCTTGTTTTTTCTTTGCCGGTCAGGCGGATCTTTGGTATAAATTTACGGTAGGACAGTCGGGTACTCTTGAGTTTGAAGGAACTCCGCTTGGCGCTGCAGAATTTGATTGGGCGCTATTTGATATTACAATGGGTTGTCCCGGTTCAATAGTTGCTTGTAATTATAATTATACTACGAATGCCGGACTCTCTTTTGGTATTGGCCCATCTTCATGCATCACATGCCCGACTAGCGGGGCTACTGCTTTGGCTTGTTATGAACATTGTCCGACAATAAATGTAACAGCAGGAAATACCTATGCCCTGATGGTTGATAACTACAGTGCGAATGGAACCGGTTTTACATTATCATGGGGAGGTACATTTCTTATGGCTCCTACGGCAGATTTTACCACCGCGCCTTCCACAAACTGCGGAAGTTTGAATGCTTGTTTCACCAACACCAGCGTTACGGCAACTGCATGGAACTGGGATTTTGCCAACGGAAATACTTCAACGGTTCAGAATCCCGCATGCCAGAATTATACTGTACCAGGTATTTATATGGTTTCGCTGGTCGTAACATCAGCATCGGGCTGTAATGATGTGGCTTCGGGAACCGTCACCGTTGCACCGCTTCCGGTTCTTGCTACTTCACAAATTGATATAAACTGTAATGGCCAATGCACCGGTCAGGCAACTGTTACAGCCACCGTTGGCGCTCCGCCTTATACCTACGCATGGAGCGGGGGGGGAGTATCCTCAACAAAAACCAACTTGTGTGCGGGAGCATATACGGTTACGGTTACATCCTCGCAGGGATGCAGTGCCGTTGCTACCGGTACAATTACCCAGCCGGCAACCGCGGTATCCGCATCAATATCCTCAACTAATGAATCATGCCCCACTTCCTGCGATGGCTCTGCAACAATAACCGCCTCCGGGGGAACGCCATCATACACATACGCATGGAGTACCGGGTGCACCTCTTCATCCTGCAACTCTCTTTGCGATGGGAATTATACTGTAACCGTCACTGATTCCAAGGGATGCACGGCAACCCAAACCGTGGCGGTTTCCCAGCCCGCTGCAATGACTCTCGGCACAACCTCCGTTAACGCCAATTGCGGACAAAATGACGGGAGTGTGACCGTAAATGCCTCAGGAGGTTCACCCGGATTTTCGTATATCTGGACAGGGGGGGGAACAACGTCAACGGTTACCGGTTTATATCCGGGTACTTATTTTGTTACCGTGACGGACAATAAGGGATGCACTGCCACATCCCTTGCCAACGTAAATAATATCGGTGGTGGTACCGCTTCGGCATCCACCACCGGCAATGCCAGTTGCAGCGGATATTGCGATGGAGCAGCCCTGGTAAATATGGCCGGAGGAACTCCGCCTTTCAATTACCTGTGGAGTAACGGGGAAACCAATAGCAGTGCAACGATACTTTGTGCCGGCACATATACCGTAACGGTGACCGACTCTAAAGGATGTACAGCGATAAGTTCGGGAACCATAACCCAGCCATCGGGCATGACGCTGACCCCATCTTCCGTCAGTTCAAACTGCGGACAGAGTGACGGTATCGTGGCAGTATCAGTAGCAGGAGGCAGTCCTTCATACGCTTATTCATGGTCAGGGGGGGGTATTGATTCTTCAGATACTGCGCTTACGGCAGGAACCTATACGGTTACTGTTACCGATAATAAAGGATGCATAATGACTTCCAGCGCTGTCATCACAGATATTCCCGGTGGCACGGCATCTACTTCAATTTTAACGAATACTTCCTGCCCGGGATCGTGTGACGGTTCTGCACAGGCGAATATGACCGGGGGGACTTCACCATTCACGTATCTCTGGTCCACTTCTTCTGATTCCATCATCGCAACCGGGCTTTGCGCTTCAACATATACCGTGACTGTTACAGATGGCGTGGGATGTACTTCCGTAAGCGCTGCCACACCCACAGAGCCGGCACCGATGTTGTTATCGTTCTCATTTACGCAACCCGCCTGCACCGATTCAAACGGAAGCATAACGGCTATTGTCAGCGGAGGTACACCTTCCTATACCTATACATGGTTTCCTTCCGGTCCTGATAACCCGGTTCTTTCCAATATTCCGACAGGTACTTATGGTGTGATAGTTACCGATGCCAATAACTGTTCGGTTTACGATTCTCTTTTTCTTAACTCAACAGGAAGCATGACGGCATCGGTTACCGCTTTTACCAGTGTTACCTGTTATGGTGACAGCAACGGGACCGCGACCGTGACTGCTACTGGTACCCCCCCCTATACTTACCTGTGGGTGCCTACCGGTCAGACAGGGCAAACGGCAACCGGACTTCCGGCAGGCGTTTATTTTGTAATTGTTACGGATGGATCCGGCTGCTCCACCACCGCAACAGTAAACATTACCCAGCCGCCTTTGCTCTATGCCCTGGCCATAAGTACCGATGCTTTATGTTTCGGAAGTAATGACGGCATAATAAACCTGACGGTTTATGACGGAACGCCCGGTTATTCGTTTTTGTGGAACAACTTGTCAACCATAGAAGATCTCGTTGCTTCGGCAGGCGCCTATTCAGTTACGATAACGGACTCAAAGGGATGTACCTTTACTTATTCCGATAATATTGGCGAACCGTCTGACATTGTTCTTACGACAGTGGCTTCTCCGGCAACATGCGGTAATGCAGATGGTTCGGTTGCCGTGTCCGCCACAGGAGGTACAGGTTCCTATACCTATATCTGGTTTCCCGGTGGCGCCACCACCGACATCGTGAACAGTGTTACTGCCGGGCTTTATACTGTTACCGTAACGGATGCCAACGGCTGTACGAAAACCGATGGAGCAATTGTGAACAACCTGGGCGGACCTGCGGTATCGGTCGCATCCCTGAATAACGTCACCTGCTACGGTTATTCAGACGGCACTATTACCGTAACGGTAACGGGCGGCACCCCCCCTCTGACATATTTATGGAGCACTTCTCCGCCACAGGGAACACCTACTGCTAACGGTTTAAGTGCCGGAACCTACACCATAACCGTTACTGACTCTGCCGGATGCATTGCTTTGACAGATGCAGTGATAAATGAACCTTCTGCCGTTGCTGCATCCACTTATGGAAGCGCTACAATCTGTAACGGACAACCCGTTACAATCGGAGTAAACGCTGCGGGAGGAACAATCCCCTATACATATTTATGGGACAACAGTATTCCAGATGTTCCGTCAACCAGTGTAACTCCCACTGCAACAACTACCTATAATGTAACCGTTACTGACGCAAACGGTTGTTCAGCCCCTCCCCAATCGGTAACCGTTTATTTTCCGCCACCGTTGTCGGTAAGTGTGAGCGGGAACACGTTGATTTGCGAAGGCGATCCTGCCGTACTCACGGCATCGGGAGGAGGAGGAAACCAGGGTCCATATACATTTACCTGGAGTACCGGTGATATAAATAATCCTGTGACTGTTTACCCGGTCACTACTACAACTTATTATGTGACCGTTTCAGACAATTGCGGTTCCCAGCAGGCAACCGCTCAGATAAGTGTAGTTGTTACACCCACACTTTTGTTAAATCCACCATCCGTGCAGGGTTGTGCCGGAAGTTCATTCACTCTTTCCGCCAGCGGTGCCCTTACCTACTGGTGGTCAACGATAGACGATCCGACAAATACTACCGGAGTCGGGCAGACAATTATCGTTTCACCCGCCACGACCACATATTATATTGTTCATGGAAATGACGGCACATGTGAAGGCGTTGATACGGTAACCGTTACCATAATACCCCCCCCGGATGCTGATTTTTCACTTAATCCCGACAGCACAACCCTTCTCTATCCTACCATTTCTTTTGCTGATGCATCAACCAATGATGTTACCCAATGGTTGTGGGATTTCGGAGACGGCAATGAGGATACCCTGCAATACACCTCGAATACCTATACCGATACGGGAACCTACTATATCACGCTGTCGGTTATCAACAGTGCCGGTTGCCCGGATGCAATTACAAAATCGCTTCGCATCAATCCCGAATTTATGCTCTTCATGCCATCGTCTTTTACTCCAAATAAGGACGGCAGGAATGATCTTTTTCTTCCGGTATGGATCGGGGTGAACCCCAATTCCTACCGCTTTACCATCTTTGACAGGTGGGGCGACCATATATGGGAAACCACCGATCCTGACCAGGGATGGGACGGCAGGGCGAACAAAGGCGGCAAAATGGCGCAGCAGGATGTTTATGTGTGGATTATTGAAGTGAGGGACCTGAATAAAAAAATACACTACTACGTGGGAAGCGTAACGGTGGTGAAGTAGATACACAGTGCACCTTTTCTCTACTCTCCCGGTAACATTTTTCATCTTACCTTTATGGGTGTATTTCTTTGTGAAATAAATCCCCCATGACCGGAAAAGCAGGTTTTAATAATTCGAATTTACCGGGATTAGTTTGCCTCTTATTCTGCTTTGTTCCACATTTCACATTTTCCCAGGTCAATCCCTGCGATCCACTGACTCCTGCTTATACGGTTGACCTCAGCGGTAACCCGTCCGGTACATGGGTTTCTTCCCCGCCTGTTGCACGGAACGGATCTTGCTGCGGTTCAACCTGGCCCGACCGGTGCATTGTCTTTTTAATTACACTCGACAGCGCTGCCGTTGCCGTCAATTTCAATATTGTGTCTGGCGCCATTCCATCTGGTGCCATGTTTTACCAGATTGATTGCGGTACTCCAGTGCCGGTCGGTCAGCCGATCTGCCTGCAGGGACCCGGTCCTTATGCCCTCTCATTCTGTAAGCCGGGAAATAATCTGAATACCTATGCAATAACATCCATATCCGGTCCTTCCGCCTCACCGGATGATACCGTTGGGGTTGGATGCAGCATTACCATGAGTACAACAGGACTTAATCCGGCAACAGTTACATGGACATCCGTTTTCCCCGGAATTACAGGCACATACAATAACTATCTCAATTGCACTGTCGGATGCAGCAGTGTTACCGTTACGCCTCTTGCCAGTGCGCCTTCCTTTGTGGATTATAAAGTTTGCGGACAATCCATAGCGCCATCCTGCCTGCCCGATCCATCATTCTGCGATACCATAAGAGTTTATATTAACCCGCCTCTTTCAGTTACCGTTTCCCCAGACCCGGCAGTTTACTGTAATACAAGCGGTGGCATCCTCCTTACGGGAACTGTATCTGGCGGAGACGGAAATTACTCCTACCAATGGATTGATCAGAACGGAAATATTGTCGGATCATCTTCTTCCTATTATGCGTCAACACCCGGAACTTACATACTGACGGTTAAAGACGGCTTATTCCCGTCCTGCCCTGCAAGAAATGACACGGTCACTGTTTCAGAACAAAATGCACCTTTCGTCAATGCCGGTCCCGATAAAATAATCTGTGCCGGGTCATCCATTGCGCTGACCGGTACGGTTACCGGTGCAGGGGGGGGAATATGGACCGGAGGCAGCGGTTCCTATTATCCGAATAACACATCACTGAATATAACCTATATACCGGGTGCGGCTGAAATTGCAGCAGGTACGGTTACTCTTACATTATCTTCCACCGGGAACGGGGTCTGCCCTCCTGCGACCGACCAGGTTATCATTACCATCAAACCGCCCTTGTCAGCAACAATTAACGGTTCAACGGTGATTTGTTATGGAACGACTCAGACGATAATTGCAAATGTTTCAGGAGGCACCGCTCCTTTTACATTTGTTTGGAATACAGGTGCCGTCACGCAGTCAATTATTGCAGGTCCCGGAAATTATGCCGTAACCGTGACCGA
Organism: Bacteroidota bacterium; assembly: GCA_016193485.1. Taxonomy (GTDB): domain Bacteria; phylum Bacteroidota; class Bacteroidia; order JACPRZ01; family JACPRZ01; genus JACPRZ01. The sequence goes on from JACPRZ010000033.1 coordinate 41,812, forward strand.
TGCAAGTTCGGGAACCTGCTCCGCAACGGCAGGTTTCACAGTGACGCAAAACCCGCAACTTTCGGTAACTGCTTCACCGGATGTTACAGTCAACTGCAACCTTACCACTTCGGTAAGCGCATTTCCGTCCGGAGGAAACGGTTCGTACTCCTATTTATGGAACACAGGACAAACATCCCAGACAATCAGCGCCATACCCGGGTTTTATTCGGTTACGGTTACTGACGGAGCCGGTTGTACGGCTTCTGACGCTGTTCAGGTAAGCGGGGTGAACAGTACGCTGAATGCTTCCATACAACAACCCTCCAACCTGTGCTTCGGGGGAACAGCCGCAATAACCGTAACTGCAGTTGGCGGATTCGGCAATTACAGTTACCAATGGGGCGATGGAAGCACATCGCAGGGCATCACGGTGCAGGCAGGCACATATTGCGCGACCGTCACCGATTCGGGCGGATGTTTTACCATTGCCTGCGTTACGGTCAACCAGGACCCCCCCCTTATGGTCACTATTACGAATCCGTCACCGGTCTGCAATGGCGTTACCGATACGATTACCGCCATTCCCAGCGGGGGACAACCGCCTTATTCGTATGCATGGAGCACCGGGCAGGTTTCACAAAGTATAATACAGCCCGCAGGAGTTTATTATGTAACCGTGACTGATGGAAATCCGAACAATTGCACCGCATCATCATCCGTGTACATTTACACTGAACCCGATATCAATATTATCCTTACAAATAATGATGTGACCTGTTTCAATGGCAATGACGGAAATGCATCCGTATTTGCATCGGGGGGGGTACCAGGATATTCTTATGTTTGGATCCCTTCAGGCGGAACATCAGCGGTAGCTGACAGTTTGCCTGCAGGTAATTATTCGGTGATGGTAACCGATAATATCGGTTGTGTAAAAACCGGATCCGTGACGATCACACAGCCATCGGCATTGCTATCTTCGGTTTCATCATTTACCGTTGTGAGTTGCAACGGGGGGAGTGACGGCAGCGCCACCGTGTCGGTGTCCGGTGGAATTCCTTCTTACGGGTACCAGTGGTCACCACTCGGAGGGGTAGGGCCAACTGCCTCCGGGTTACCCGCAGGAAACTATACGGTATTAGTTATTGATGCCAACGGCTGCACTAATTCCGGGTCCATAACAATTACCCAGCCGGCAATATTAAACGCAGCGGTATCATCAAATCCTGTAAGTTGTAACGGTGGAAATGACGGATCCGCTACTGTATCACCGGCAGGAGGTACTGCACCCTATTCATATCTGTGGTCAAACGGGAATAGCGGACCGGTTGCAAATAACCTGGTACAGGGAAATTATACCGTTACCGTCACTGATTCGAAAGGATGTACAGTAATTAAAAACGTTTCCGTCAGCCAACCGGTTGTTTTAAACCTGACCGTTTTATCGTCCGGTGATGTAGGTTGTTATGGTGATTCCTCCGCTTTTGCCTTCGCCTCCGCCTCCGGTGGAACCCCCCCTTATTCCTATCAATGGAGCAATGGCGATACAAATTCAGTAGCAGTAGCAGTAGGCAGTGGCAGTTATAGCGTTACCGTTGCGGACAGCAAGGGTTGCACGGTCATCGGTTCGGTAAATATTACAGAGCCATCCGCATTACTTGCCGTTGCATCGCCCGATCAAAATATTCCGTGCGATAACACAGTGGCATTGACATCTTCGCCAACGGGTGGAACAGCGCCCTATTCATATCTGTGGAATACCGGGGCCACAACATCTGCGATTTTATCGGGTACTGTAGGTTCCTATAGCGTTACCGTAACCGATGCCAATTCCTGCACGGCAACCGGTTACGTACAGGTCACTGCGAGCAACAGTAATTTATCTGCAACGCTCACGGCACCTCCGGTAATTTGTACCGGTGGAAGCGTTGCAATAACCGTGAATCCGTCTGGCGGAACAGGGAATTATTCCTATTTATGGAACACCGGTGATACCGGTTCTTCAGTTACCGTAAATCCAGGCGCCTGGTGCGTTACCGTAACCGACAGTGCAGGATGCATGATCACTACCTGCACCGGTATCAGCAGCGAAGCCACACTCTCTGTTACCATTAATCCGCTGATTGCATGTTTCGGATCCCCCCAAACACTTACCGCTTATGTTAACGGGGGTATTCCTCCTTATTCTTTTTCCTGGAGTTCTCTTGAAACAACACAGTCGGTAGTGAAATTCCCCGGAACGTATTCAGTGACCGTGACTGATTCCCTGTCATGCAGCGCGGATACTACGGCATTAATTACGGAAGCGACATTATTGCAGGTTGACATCACCGGTGTGTATCCTGTGACCTGTAAAGGCGATGACAACGGTTCCGCAACGGCTGCAACCACCGGTGGCACCCCCCCCTATTCTTACCAGTGGTCAACAGCGCAACCTGCCGCTGCATCCCAGTATGGCCTTTCGCCCGGAACCTATTACGTAACGGTTACCGATTCACTCGGATGCAGTGACACCGGCAGCGTAACTATCACCGAACCGGTTTCTCTTCTGACGGTTGACAGCATCGGGGGAAATGATATTTCCTGTTACGGGGGCTCGGACGGTTCCGCTTCGGTTGCAGCATCGGGTGGCGTTCCCCCCTATAATTATTTATGGTGGCATGATGGCGATACCTTGCCTGCCGATTCAAATATGCCTGCCGGATCCTATACGGTATCGGCTGCCGATATGAACGGATGCGATGTTATTGTCACCGTAACTTTATCGCAACCGTTGCAATTAGTTCCTTTGGTTTCGGTAGTCAACCCGGTTTCATGCAATGGCGGCAGTGACGGCAGTTTAATGGTACAGGTATCGGGTGGTACAATTCCTTATACGATTTCATGGTCAACGGGGGACAGTTCATCACAGGTGTCGGGATTATCAGCCGGTTCATTTACTGTAACCGTTACGGATGGCAACGGATGCACGGCTCAATCATCTGCAATCTCCCTTACCGAGCCAGCGGTTTTGACTTTGTCATCCGCCATTAAAGATGCACCCTGCCACGGTGGCAACGGTTCGGTTATCATCAATGTTACAGGCGGAACACCTGCTTACACCTATAATTGGGCGCATGGACCGACAACACCGATTATTTCGGGTACACCGGCAGGAATTTATTTCATAACCGTAACCGATGCCGAAGGGTGTACGGCTGTCTTACCTGCCGTTATAGATGAACCGGACAGCATTATAGTTTCGGTAGCAGGATCCGATACCATCTGTGCCGGGGACAGCGTGACCATAAGCGCTTCGGCTTCTGGCGGAATCCCCCCCTACACGTATATATGGGACCAGAACCTCGGGCAGGGAAGCAGCCATACCGTATCACCGGGAATAACCACTGCCTATACGGTTATTGTCCTTGATTCAAATTCCTGTACAACTTCAGGATCGTCACCAACGGCTGTAATAACTCTGAATTCCCCGCTGACTGTAACCATTACGGGTCCTGCCGCAGCATGCGAAGGAGATGCCGTACTTCTGACGGTAACCGCAGGGGGGGGTGACGGAGCGCCATATTCATATTTATGGAGCAATAATGTTACGGGTAATTCGATTTCGGTTTCACCTGGAGTTGCCACCACATACCATGTGACCATCACGGACGATTGCAGCGCGCCTGCCGTTGATTCCGCAACGGTTGATGTACAGCCCCATCTTGTTCTTTATCCGGTTTCGGTACTGGGCTGTCCGGGCGACACTTTTATTTTAACCGTAAGCGGTGCAATAACCTACTGGTGGTCCGATCTTTCAACTCCTTCCGATACGGTAGGCGTAGGTCCGCAACTTGCAGTTTCCCCGTCAGGAACAACCTATTTTATTGTTCATGGGTATGACGGTGTTTGTGACGGTTCCGATACCGCGCTGGTTGAAATAGCACCCCCCCCTGGCGCTGATTTTAATGCGGATCCTGAAGAAACAACCCTGCTCTACCCGATGATATTGTTTGACGATTTATCCACGCCTGATGTCATATCCTGGCTGTGGGATTTCGGTGACGGCACATCTTCGGTGGTGGCGGATCCTTTTCATGTTTATACGGACACCGGAAGTTTTCCGGTTATGCTGGTAGTGAGAAACCAGTACGGCTGTCCGGATACGATGATAAAAATTATCCGGATCAACTCGGAATTCATGCTTTTTATGCCGTCCGCCTTTACACCGAACGGTGACGGCAGGAATGAAGAACTTTTCCCGAAATACATTGGCGTTGACAGGAACCATTACAAGTTATATATTTTTGACCGGTGGGGCGATATTATTTTCATGACGGAAGATCCGGATAAGAGGTGGGACGGCATTGCAAACAAGGGGAGCCGGGAAGCGCAGCAGGATGTTTATGTGTGGATGATAGAAACAAAAGACCTTAACGGGGTGAACCATCTTTTCATAGGACATGTGGCGATGGTGAAGTAGAAACATGAACAGTTATGGGAGATGGTTTTTACAGGATTTGAAATCAGGCAGGACGGATGGCTGAAGTGTAAGTCCGGGAGGTGGGTGACACCGGGGGACCTGGAATAGGATATATGGGAGAAGAGGATTTTGGAGATGTGAGCAAGAGTTGCATGGATGGAAGAGGGATGCGTGACTGCTGTGTTTTTTTTTATTGCACTAAACTGTCTGCCAGTAACTCCGCTTGTCTCAAAACTGTATCAATTGCTTTCTGTTGTTTGTCGGGTGGATAGCCAAATTTTGTAAGTGTCCGCTTAACCAATACCATCAGTTTTGCTCTCGCACTTTCTCTGATTGTCCAGTCAATAGTTGCATTGGCTCTTACTTTGTCTGCAATTTCCCGTGCGATGTCTTTCAGCATCTCGTTACCCAAAATTGCTACGGCACTGTCGTTTATTTCAAGTGCGTTGTAAAAAGCAACTTCATCCTGTGTTAATCCTAACTTTTCTCCTTCCTTGTCCGCCTCTTTAATCTGCTTTGCAATGTTGATTAACTCCTGAATGATTTCTGCTGTTGTTAAAAGGTTGTTCTGATACTTTTTGATTGCCGTTTCCAGCATCTCTAAAAGTTTCTTGCTCTTTACAAGATTTGTTTTCGCTCTTGCCTTTAATTCATTGTTCAAAATCTTTTTCAATAATTCAATCGCAAGATTCTTGTGCTGCATCCCCTGAACTTCCAAAAGAAATTCATCTGATAAAATTGATAGCCCTGAAATTTCCGGCTTGTCAATTCCTGCTGCATCAAAAATGTCAATCACTTTATCGCTGCTCAATGCTTCGTCAACTATTTGTTTGATGGCTGTTTCTATTTCCAAATCTGTTTTTCCACCGCCACCGCCTTCAAACTTTACCAACCGTGCTTTCACCGCTTGAAAAAAAGCAACTTCGGGTAAATGCGACTGCACTTCTTCTCTTGAAATGCAAATTGAAAGCGCCTGACTTAATAAACTTACTTCCCGAATAAACCTTTCTTTGCCGTCCTGTAATCCTAAAACATGCTCTTCCGCTTGCAGAATGATTGATAATTTTTCCTTCGCATCAACGGCAAAAAATCTTCTGAAATTAAATTTGTAACTGTTCTCATAATACGCTTCGGGTTCTTCCACCAAAATATCTTTTCTTGTATTGCTGTCCTCGTTAAACATCTGCTTCACCACTTCTAATTTTTCCATGAACACCTCAATCGCTTTTGCAATGTTCTCGGCAGGATTTCCTTTACCCCCTGCATCACTGTAAAATGAAAGTGCTTTTTTCAAATCGGTTGCTATGCCTAAATAATCAACCACCAAACCTCCGGGCTTGTCTTTGAAAACCCTGTTCACTCTCGCGATTGCCTGCATGAGATTATGTCCTCTCATCGGCTTGTCAATATACATAGTGGTAAGGCAAGGCGCATCAAAACCTGTGAGCCACATATCACGAACAATAACCAACTTCAACGGGTCGCTTACATCTTTCATTCTTTCGGCTAATGCTTTTCTCTGCTTCTTGGTAGTTTTAAATTTTGCGAGAACCGCTCCTTCATCACTGCTTGCAGTCATCACAACTTTGATAACTCCTTTACTCAAATCATCACTGTGCCACTCTGGGCGCAATTCAATTATTGCATGATAAAGGTCTGCTGCAATTCTTCGGCTCATGGCTACAATCATTCCCTTGCCTTCAAAAACTGTTTGCCGTTTTTCAAAATGCGTTACAATATCTTTCGCTAAATTTTTTACCCTGTCTGTGTTGCCGACAATGGCTTCCAATTTTGTCCACTTCGCTTTTGCTTTTTGTTTCTCGGTGATTTCTTCATCCTGTTCCAAGTCCTTATCAAATTCTTCAATCAATCTTCTGCCTTCTTCATCAAGATTGACTTTTGCCAAACGGCTTTCATAATAAATTTTTACTGTTGAACGGTCTGCAACTGCTTGTGAAATATCATACACATCTACATACTGTCCGAATACCTGCGGAGTGTTTACATCCGTGCCTTCAATGGGTGTACCTGTGAAACCTATGTAAGTTGCATTGGGCAAAGCATCTCTCATATATTTCGCAAAACCAAAAGCAATCCGTTTTCCGATTATATTTTTGTCTTTATCTTTTTCATCAATGAGTTTTGCTTCAAAGCCGTATTGCGTCCTGTGCGCTTCGTCTGCAATCACTACAATATTTTTCCTGTCTGAAAGTTGGTCGTAAACAGATTTCTTTTCTTCGGGTAAGAATTTTTGAATGGTTGTGAAAACAATTCCACCGCTTGCAACTTTCAACAACTCTTTCAAATGTTCCCTGTTCTCCGCTTGCACCGGCTCTTGCCGCAATAACTGAACGGATGCAGCGAATGTGTCAAATAACTGTTCATCCAAATCATTTCTATCGGTGATAACAACAATGGTCGGGTTTTTCATTTCGGGTGCTGTAATGAGTTTGCCCGAATAAAACACCATGCTCAAACTTTTTCCGCTTCCCTGTGTGTGCCAAATTACGCCTGCCCTTCGGTTGCCGTAACCCTCACCCCGACCCTCTCCCAAAGGAGAGGGAGAAATAGCCGCATTTATTTTTTCAAACACACTTTCAGGTTTATTTAGTAATTCTTCATTCTTAAAACGGATTACTTTATTTCCAATTGAAGTTAAATATTTATCTCTGGTTGAATCATGTTTTTTTTGTTCCGGGTTGTTATGAACTTCTCCATCAAATTCAATAATTAACTTTTGCTCATTGCAGAAAAAATCAACGATGTAAGAACCTATTTGATGTTGTCTTCTGAATTTTAAGTTTTGAAATTTTCTATTGCGAACTAATTCCCAAAACATTTCTTCTGCTTTGGTTTGTTTCTGTCTTAATTCTCTTGCTTCCTTAATCAAACCTGAAAAATCCAATCCGCCTCTGTAATGGCTCCCTTCTCCTTTTGGGAGAAGGGCTGGGGATGAGAGTTGAAATCCTGATGCAATCAGGGTGCTTTCAATAGCTTTGTTCACTGCATAGTATTGATGATACGCTGCTAATTTTTTCTCGGTGAATATTTGTGTCAGCCCCGTTTTTGCATCTTCCTTTTTTGTTTTTTCAAACACAATAAAGTTGCGAACCAAATCAAGGAGGGTAGAAGGTTGCAACATTCCTTTCAGCAAAGTTTCTAATTGCGGTTTGAACCGTGATGCTTCTTTCAATCCGTCAGATGTCTTCCAAGTCATGTATCTGCTGAAATCTGCTGACAAACTTCCCGCTTTACATTCCAAGCCGTCTGAAATTATGCAGACAGAATTGTAAGTAAACAGAGATGGAATAATTGCTTTGTATGTCTGTATCTGTTCGTATGCCTTGCGTATGCTTGCGTTTTCATCGCTTGCATTTTTCAGTTCAATAACAACAAGCGGAAGCCCGTTGATAAATAAAATTACATCAGGTCGTTTGTTCTGATTGTTTTCAATGATGGTGTATTGATTGACGACAAGGAATTGATTGTTGCTTATATTTTCAAAGTCAATTAGTGCAACTTCATGACTTCTTTCGTAACCGTTTTGTTGATAAGGAATTTTTACTTTCTCAACCAAAAGTTTATGAAACTCCTCGTTGTTGTGCAACAAGTCAGGAGAGTAAATACGCAACACTTTTTGAACGGCTGCTTCCTGTGCATCGTGCGGAATATGAGGATTTATTTTTGCGATTGCATTTCGCAAACGGCTGGTTAAAATTATTTGCTGATAATTTTCCCGCTCACAAAACAAACCTTCGGGGGAAATTTCTTTTCCATTCGCATACTCCCATCCCTGCGACTGCAAAATTTCAATCGCTGATTCTTCAATTATATTTTCGGTGATGGGTTTACTCACTTCTTTTTCTTCTTGGGTGGATTTAATTTCTTAACGGCTTTGTCAAAATCACTTTCAATCTCATGGCTCATTTTCAGATGATACTTGTCGTATTCCTTTTCTGCTTTGTCTATTGCCAACTGATGTGAAATTTTTCCTGCATGGTTTAGAATATTTCTGTCGTTAAGTTTTAAAAAGCCGTGTAGTTTTTCAATCCAATCTTTCATATACATAGGTATCCTTCGCCTGGCTTGCCCTGTGGCAAAAATCAAATATTGTTCTACCAGATTATTGAGCGCTTCCAATTCGTTTTCCTTCAAATAATTTTTGGCAATGCCTACATCTTGCTTTCTTGGTTTTGTTCCTCTCCAATTAGTTAAGCCCATATTAGATTTACTGCTGTCTGCTCTTTGAGCAATTATTTCTGCTGCGGTTTTCCCGGTGATTGCCCAGTGCATTTTGTTCTGAACGGTTTGAAAAAATAAAATACTCTTTTCATCCGTTGGGTCGTAATCGGTGCTGGTAGCGTAGATGTCGGTTATTTTCTGATAGAAACGCCTTTCAGAAGTTCTGATGTCCTGAATGCGTTTAATCAGTTCTTCAAAATAGTCATAAGGTAAATCAGGATTTTTCAACCGTTCATCATCCATCACAAAACCTTTTACAATATATTCTTTGATATGCTGTGTAGCCCACTGACGAAAACGGGTTGCAACGGCAGATTTTATTCTGTAGCCAACTGAAATAATTGCATCTAAATTGTAGAACTTTTGATTGCGTTCTACCGTTCGTCCGCCTTCTTTTCCAACTTGTAAGAAATCCTTACAGGTTGCCGCTTCACTCAATTCACCCTCTTCAAAAATATTTTTAAGGTGAATGGTAATGTTTTGCGGTGTAGTTTGAAAAAGTTCCGCCATCAGTTTTTGGGTAAGCCAAACGGTTTCGTTTTCCAAACGAACCTCTAATTTGGTTTCACCTGTTTCGGTGGTGTAAATTATTATTTGAGAATTATTGTCCATTGCGTTTTTGGTTTTTGGAGGCAGTTGTAAAGAAATTCTTTACAACTGAAATCTCTTTTCCCTGCCTGACATCGCTTGGGGCTATTGGCGGCAGGCAGGCGTTTGCATATTCCCATCCCTGCGAAGCAAGAATTTCAATCGCTGATTCTTCGATAATGTTTTCGGTGATGGGTTTCATTTTTCCGACTATAAAGGAAATTGCCAATATTTCAAACTGTTTTTTTTCCGTTCATGCAAAAGTCGATTATCCGGAATAGTTCCTTCATTAAGCAAATAGTGCAGGTCACTTAATAATTCATATGTTTCAAAAATATAGCTATGTCCAAGCCAATTTGATTTCACATTAGAAGCATCAATGGTGTCCAATCCATTTTCAACGAAAAGAGTTTCGCCCGCTTCTCCCAATCGAGGAAGCCCTCTCCTGATATCTTCAGATAAATGAAGAGCTTTATCCTTATCGGAAGCATAAGAAGTTTTTCTCCTCCCGATTTTTTGCAAATCGGGAAAAATCTCTTTTTTGAATTCACCCTGATCAATATCGGCCGCTCCGAAAACAATCTGATTTATTACTTTCAGTTTTTGAGCAAGCATCGTACTATTTGATAAATTTTTTAAAGTATATGATAAGAGTTTGCTACCCATGCTATGTGCAACCAAATGAAGTCTTTCAATGTTGGTATTTGCAATTATTTTTTCAATAAATTTTTGAAGGTCTGCGACACTTGAGGCGGATCTGGCACCATCTCTTGAATAATCAAATATCAACCCCCTTGATGGCCAACTAAAAAAACCAGAAATTCCTTTAAAATGAATATCATGTGTAAGTTGACCAGCTTTTCTCGCTGCTTCAGCAAATGTTACTTTAAAACCATGAATAAATATTAAAGCGGCTTTTTCTCGGTGAACTTTTAAGCCATCCGAAATTTTTTCTAGGAACTTTTCTTCGCTTAATTCATTAATATCAGTAAGGGCAATATGTTTTTCTTGATTTTCTTTAAATTCGTAAACCCAAAAATCCCAAGGCCTTTCAAATTCTCCTTTCTTGTGACGCTTAGGAATACCAACCTCGCACAATCCGTAAGTTACATCTTTCAATTCATCTCCGAAACGCTCATTAATGTTCAGAGAATTTGTGTTATTTCTGTTAGTCCCGAAAAACAACACCACTTTTTTACCTCCATCCTCTCTGGATAATTCCTTTTCGGATGAGGAGAGATTTAATTCAAAATTTAAAATTGTTTTGCTTTTTCTTTCGGCAATTTTTTTTTCTGACTCCTCAATATCAGTTTTCATAGAAAATTTTAATGAAGTAAGCATTCTACTATTCACCTTGTGAATTTCCTTTTTCAGATCAAAAATATCTTCTGAAGCTGCCATCGGTTTAATTTCATCCATCCAGTCAATGCCAATTTCAAATTTTTTATCGAAACCTTTCCTGAAATTAGAATCAACTACCTGACCCGCCTTTTGAATTAAGTTTTTCCCCGCTATTCCTAAAATAATATCCCCACTCTTTAATTTTGAGAAATAATAAATCCCTGATGCAGTCTTTTGAATTTCACTATTTTTTAAATGCGGGCGTGTTTTCGCAAGTGCTATTGCAATATCAATTTGGGTGGGGAAATTAGAGATTTCAAGTTCTTTCAAATCTACCATCAAAGATGTATATTTTCCAATTTCTGACCACTTTCTAAATTCTGAATTATTCAAATCTATTGCCCAAATGTTTTCAGCTTCCAAGGTTCCAATAGAAGGAGTTATATCAATAATAAATTCAGTTAAGCCAAGAACAGAAAAAAATTCCTCAGATTCAGAAATATTATAAACTGTGAGATGAGCTTTTAAAGAATTCTGAAAGGATTCGGAAAATTTGTTTCTGGGAACTTCAGCAATCCATTTTGTTTTTTTTCTATGAGGAAAAGGACAGTTATCTTTTGAATCAGGCTCATAATAATATTCCCCTTCAACAATTCCGTAATGAAATGAACTTGGGTTGTTTGATTGGGTAATCACATAATCCCCCACATGAATATCAAAAAGGAAGCGATAAATTTGACCAACATTCTGACCGATAATTGAACTATTATCTTCTTCTTGGAATTCTTGATAGATGGGGTATAATTCATCCTTGCTTTTTATTCTGGACAAATCGATTTTTGTTAGCCATCCAATCCCAACATAACCACCATTAATAAAGTGGGGTGAGTATTCACCATAATTAGACCGGACTACTAATAAATTTGCCATGTTTGGTTTTTAATTTAAAACGCACAATTAAAAATTTCAATCGCTGATTCTTCAATAATATTTTCGGTGATGGGTTTCAATTACTTAAAATGGTAAATCATCATTAGTAATTTTTTCGGATTCTGGTTTTGGAAATTTATTTTTATAAAATGAAATCAAAAACAGTCCTACTGTTGCAACACTATTTACAATGAAGTATGTATATAGAGAATCTTGGATAACATAATCATCCGAGGTTTTTCCATGTACAGTAGTTTTTTCACTTCTCAACTTTTCAATGCTTTGAGAAACTGCCAACAATGAACTTCCGATAGTTTTAATTTCTTTTGGCATATCTGATTTTGGAAAAAGTTGAAACTCTTTTAATAAATCACTTGCCAAATCATAAAGAGTTTTTTTAGATTTAAATTCAGTTGTTATTCTTTCATCCTTAATAATTTCCTTTATGATACTTTCCAGAGCAGAATTTACTAATCCCACCGCAATATCAGGATGTGTTTCTATTTGCTTAAATGCTTTCTCCAATGTTGCACTTGCAGTTGAATAATCAGATTTAATCTCATTTTTAAATATCGGTATAGAAGGAATAAAATCAGGAGTATTAACACCTAAATCTATTGCCATTTTAATTAAAATTTCTCCATTCATATTGTGCAGTGTGCTCGATAAATCAATATCACCGTTTCCTTTTGATATTATTTGAAAGTTTTGCCAATACGCATTAATATTCCAATCCTGTCCCTCATCATGCCACTTATCAATGTAAAATCTAACATCCTTGTAAGATTTATATTCATTCCAAATGGCTTCACCGACTTCCTTTATCAATTTCATTTGATATTTTGGCGAAATATTATCGTTCATAATTAATAGTAGTATATTTTAATTCTTAATCCTCACCTCTCCCTTCATCAACTTCGGTAAAAGAAAATCACGAAGGGATGAAAGAGTTTTGTTTTCTTCAATGTTTTGTTCGGCTTGCAAGCGATTTGTTTTTGCAATGGCAGAAAATTTATCTGCCAACTCTTTTGGCGGCATTGCAAATTTTGGTTTCTGCAATCCTTCAATCTTCAACATGTTTACAGTTGTGCCGTTGGCAAAACCAATTACTTGTTCTCTCACTTGTTGTTGCAAAAGCAAGTGATACATAAAGTCAGCAGTGAGATAACAATTCTTCTTTGCCCTCATTCGGTAAATGTGATGGCTGAAAATTCCTGTGTCACCATAAAAATTCGGAACGATGGCAGGAAAACCAATCAGCAAATATTTATGTCCCTGTTCTGTGTTGGCAATGATTAATTCACCTGCATTTACAATGTGCTTGTCTTTGTAATCTCCGTTGTAATATTTTATGCCAATTGTTTTGTAGCCGCCACCTTCCAACACCGAATTCAAATTGTGCATAGGCGTTGCATAACTTTGTGTAAGTCCTGCACCTTTGTAACTCAAACCTCTGTCAGCATCAAAAACATTTTCAAAAGTTTCCACCTTCCAACCAACAGGAATTTTTCCGATTTCGGTTTCCTTCATTTTGCCTGTGCCAGTGGGGAAATTAAAATCAACAAACCATTCCTTGAAAATGGTTTTTGAAATTTTGTCTTGTGTTTTATTGATTTGTTTATTGAGTTCTATTTTATCATCAAGTGTTGAAAGAATTGCGGAAATTTTTTTCTGCAATTCTAATGATGGAAGAAATATTTCTGTTTCTAATAAATCATCTGGTCTAATTCTTTGATGACTTCCAGATGTTCCTGTTGCTTTACCTTTAATTTCAGCAAGGAGTGAATTCGTTTGCAGCACATAAAAAATAAAATCCAGTGTGGAAAGTTTTTCATTTACCTGTAATGGGAGAAATTCCGTTGAACAAATTTTTTTGTGAACTGATTTATGAGAATTTATTTTCCAAACTCTTGGAATTCTCGGATTCAGTTTGGAAAACAAAATACTGTTATCTGGAACTAAATATTTATTACTCATAATTGCATTTCCTAAAACAAGTTCCGATTGTTTGTTGAAATCAAAAGCTGGCAAACTGAAATAGTCAAATAAAATTTCAGAATATTGAGAAGGATTCAATGACTTTGCGTTCAAAGAAACTACATCACCTAATTTATGTTTCTTCCAATTCTCAAATTTCATATCCAATGCCTTTTAGGTTTTTGCGAATGGCTTTTTGTAAAGCATCGCTTGTAGCAAATTGTGCCGAAAGTTTTTCAGTAAATGTTTGCATTTTGCCGTCATAAGAAATTGTATCAACTTCTTCTTCCTCTGTGCCAACATATCTTCCTGACATAAGAATGTAATTGTTCTCTTTCACTTCCGATATGCTTGTGCTTTTACAAAAGCCATCAACATCTTTATATTTTCCTTTTTCACTTCTCCAATTGTGATAAGTGTTTGCAATCAATTTTATATCTACATCTTTTAGTTCTTTGTTTCTTCGGGTTATCAGCACTCCTAATTTTCTCGCATCAATAAAAAGAATTTCGTTGCTGCGATTTCTATATTTTCCGTTGGTTTTATTTCTTGTTAAAAACCAAAGGCAAGCAGGAATTGCTGTATTGAAAAAAAGTTGTGCAGGTAAACTCACCATGCAATCAATCAGTCCTGCTTCAATCATATTCTTTCTTATTTCTCCTTCGTTGCCTGTGTTGCTATTCATACTGCCGTTTGACAAAACGAAACCTGCTGTTCCGTTTTGTGACAAATGAAAAATGAAATGTTGTATCCATGCGTAGTTAGCACTACCAGCAGGTGGCACACCATAAGCCCATCTTGCATCTTTCTGTAAAAGTTCTCCGCTCCAATCGCTGTCGTTAAAAGGCGGGTTGGCAATAATATAATCGGCTTTCAGGTCTTTGTGCGCATCGTTTGAAAAACTTCCTTCGTTGTTCCACTTCACATTGCTGCTGTCAATACCTCTTATTGCAAGATTCATTTTTGCTAATCGCCATGTGGTTTGGTTGCTCTCCTGTCCGTAAATAGAAATGTGGTCGGCAGGGTTGAGAAGCCCCCCTCCGGCTCCCCCCAAAGGGGGGAGGGTTGGTTTGCCCGGTTTCTTTTTGCGGTAATAATCTTGGTGGTGCTTTATAAATTTTTCACTCTGCACAAACATACCACCGCTTCCGCAACACGGGTCAAACACTCTGCCTTCGTATGGCTCTAACATTTCAACCAACAACCGCACAACACTTGAAGGCGTGTAAAACTGTCCGCCTTTCCTTCCTTCCGCCAAAGCAAACTCACCTAAAAAATATTCATACACTTTGCCCAACACATCTTTGCTCTGCGCTTCCTTCGTTCCCAAAGTTGCGCTTCCGATTTTATCAATCAGTCCGCCTAAATTAGTTTTGTCTAACCGCTCTTGCGAATAAACTTTCGGCAACACTCCTTTCAGGGAAGGATTGTCTTTTTCAATGGCATCCATTGCCGCATCAATATCCTGCCCGATGGTTGCAAGTTTCGCTCTGCCTTGTATCCAATTCCATCTTGCGGATGGCGGCACATAAAAAACTTTCTCGGCTGTGTATTCATTCTTGTCTTCGGGGTCAGCACCTTCTTTTTTCAGTGCAGTGAGTTTCTGAAACATTTCTTCAAACGCATCGGAAATATATTTGAGAAAAATCAAACCCAATACCACATGCTTGTATTCGGCTGCATCAATATTTTTTCGGAGCGCATCAGCCGATTTCCAGAGTTTTTTCTCCAAAGGTTCGTCTTTTATTTCTTTTTCTTTTTTAGTCACTGGTGATATTTTTTATCGTAAAAAATTGGTTTCTAAGATGCGAATTTCTAATACGTTGAATTGTGGTTTTTTAAACCATTTTGTGAAAACAAAGATAAGGAATGTAAAGGAATGCGGGTAAGATATATACTGGAACGAGTATAGAGTAAAAAGTACCGAAGTATTATCGTGAAGCGGTTACTTTTTGTTTGAGGGTTATAAAGCCAGATATAACACAGGTAAGTTTGTCAGCGAAACCGACTTTTGAGATAATAAATTCACCGGCTTTGGGGATGCGGCCGAATTGTTCTTTTGGTCGGAATTGCCAATCCAGACCAACGGTGAAAGCATAACCATAAATTTTTATTCCTATTTTTGCCGGGTATCCTATGAACAGTAAATTTTTTTGCGGGCGTTTTGCGGTTTACCACCGGTGGATTCTTTTATCTCCGGTTCTCTTTTTTCATTTGTTTTTTAATGCCTCCCCGGCCCAAAACATCGAATTCAAAAAATCAAATTTCAAAGACCGTCCCGAAGAATTCAAAAAAGCCGATGGCGACCTTACCAAAGGAAGAACCCTTTACCAGCAGTTGAATTATGAGGAAGCGCTGGAATATCTTATTAAGGCAAATGATTTTAATCCGGATAATGCGGATCTCAATTACATGATAGGGGATGCCTACCTCAATACGCCATCCAAAGCAAAATCAATTATCTATTTTGAAAAAGCCCTCCGGCTCGACACTGCCGTAAGAGCCGACATCCGTTTTCTTTGCGCAACGGCCTGGCAGTTGAACCTGCAATTTGATAAAGCGATAAAAGAATATTCAAAGTACAGGAAAAAATTCACACCGGGTTCAAAAGAATTACCGGCAGTTGACAAAAGAATTTACGAATGTAACAGCGGGAAGGAACTTCTCAAAGACACGCTGCATGTAAAGATTGAAAATCTGGGTACGGTTGTCAATTCGGCTTATACCGACTACGCTTCGGCAATATCGGCCGATGAATCGGTTCTCTTTTTTACATCGAGGAGAAAAGGCAGTACAGGAAATATTTTTCACCCTTTCTTGGGCGAATACATGGAGGATATTTATATATCCTACTATAAAGACAGCGCATGGACGGAACCCGGAAATCTTGGTGAACCGGTAAATTCCAACCGGCATGACGCCATTGCCGGACTCTCTTTTGACGGGCAAAGATTATATGTCTATCGCGATAATATAAAAGGGAGAGGCGATATTTTTCAGAGCATACTTGAAGGCGACAGGTGGACTATGCCGATGATGTTACCGGAGCCGATTAATTTTGAAGAGAGCCATGAATCATCCGCCTGCCTTGATTATGACAACAAAACCCTCTATTTTGTAAGCGACCGGGAAACAACAGGCGCCCTGGGCGGAAGGGATATCTATTATTGTGAATGGGATGCAAAGAAAAAGATGTGGGGCCCGGTAAAAAATCTCGGGAAGGAAATCAACACTCCTTATGATGAAGAAACGCCATTCATTCACCCGGACGGAAAAACCCTCTATTTCAGTTCAAAGGGACATAACAGCATGGGCGGGTATGATATCTTTAAGACCACCAAAAAGGGAAGATCATGGAATAAGCCCAAAAACATCGGGCATCCCATAAACACTCCCGATGATGATATTTTCTTTGTGGTTTCCGCCAGCGGAAAACATGCCTATTACTCTTCAGCGAAGATTGGCGGTTCGGGTAAAAGGGATCTTTACCGGATATCATTTATTCAACCCCCCAGCGAACCCTACCAGCCGGAACTGACGCTGGTAAAAGGTTTTATATGCGATGAAGAAACCAAATTACCCATAGGCGCTAAAATTGAAATTACCGACAATCAGAAAAACGAAATGATATTTGCTACAGACGCCAATAGCAGCACAGGAAAGTATCTTGTCTCTTTGCCATCGGGAAAAAATTACGGTATAGCGGTAACAGCAGAGGGCTATTTATTCCATTCCGAGAATTTTGACATTCCCGTAGCGTGGAAATACCAGGAGATAGAAAAAAATATCTGCCTGAAAAAAATCAAGGTCGGGGAAAAAATTGTCCTGAAAAATATTTTTTATGATTTTGACATGGCTACCCTGCGCCCCGAATCCGCTGCCGAACTGG
>JACPRZ010000019.1 GCA_016193485.1 Bacteroidota bacterium
GCGCTAAATACATTATATACTGATGCATATAATTTGGAATCATCCGATGAAAAAACCAGTCCATATACTCCTTCCAAAGAATCCTGATGTATTCGAATAAGATTTGATAGAGCACCTGTGTTTTTATTAAAGTCAAAAATTTCTAACGAGTCAGCACCCAGAGATCCCACCTGCCAATTATTTATTATTTTGTTTCCCTGATGAGAAAAAGTAAGATATGTATAATAACCTTTATGCGGTTTAATTGATGAAGGAGAAATTATGGGATTTATATTGATACCGCTTGCAGTTAAAAGATAAGCATAATATTGCATGGTGGTATCAGGCGGAGGTCCCGGTGGATACCTGTTAACGCTTAGTATCCAAATATCTGTTCCGTTAGCATGATAAGTTGCTGCTAATTTTTCTGATGAAGGGGCATAGAGTAAAATATTTGTTTGAATCACACTTCCATATCCACCACTCATATTTATATTCACAACAGAATACCGTAATCCACTTGTTCCATTATTTTCAATGCAATCAGTTGTAAAAATATAGTAGATGCTATCATTGCCGGGTTGCGGGACAATAAGAGAAGATTGCGTGCTGCTCCCACAGCCCATTAATCCAGTGCCGTTCGGCATTGGCTGATTATTTTTATTCCATACTGTATCTCCGTCAGTATAAAACAAAAGTTCACCGCAAGTATCCGAAATGGAAGCGCAGCCTTCTTCGGCTGTCATTGCGCTATTTACAATGGGTACTGGGCTTCCGCTGCTAAAGTCCAACCCTGCTTTTTCTCCAAAATACCAGTGGTAAGTGCGCTTTATATCGGGGTTTTGCGCCCCTGCAAAGAGCGGGAAAAGCGAGAGGAGAAATAGGGCGTGGAGGTTTTTCATATTACAAATGTATGGAAAATTTATTTTACTTGTGCAAGCAGAGCAATAAGTTTATTTTCCAGCTCTAAAATGCGATTTTCAAGTTCTGCAATTTTATTTTCTTCGGTGTAAAATTTTCCGGTTTCATCGGTCATAACAAAACATTTTGGGCACTGTAAAGAATTTATTTGTATTTCACCTTCGCTTGTAATTTTCATTCTTTCATTGTTGTTGGTATAAAAATTCATATCAGCATCTTCCTGCTGGCGGAGTTCGGCAGTGGTGCTGTTAATGCCTACAATAAATCCATCGCTGAGTTGCGGATCATTAGGTGCCGATTGTGTTGTTGTATTAGTGAATTGAAGATACGTAGTGGTAGTATCGTGAATATGCAATTCACTTCTGGCAGTAAACACATCTACCGGACCAATCCCAACAAAGCGGGTAGGTTGATAGATACGCATTATGGCGCGGGCTGGCGCGCCAAGGCCTGTTATACTTGCATGAAACAGCAGGTCACCGGAACTTGAGTTAATATGAAAATTATTATCGGTAGAAAAACTAAAAATACGCCCCATCTCAGCGCCACCCCTGAGCAGACGCCATTGGGTGTTGAAACCGGCAGGCGCATCGGTGCGGAAAGTTTCGCCTGTGGGCGAGGGAATTAAATTTGCATTGATTGTTAATACAGATGGGAGATTTGTACCATTGGGAAATTGACCAATTCCGACTCTTCCAACTTGCGGAAATGCCTGAGTTCGCCAGGAGTTGGTTGAAAATGTAATTCCTTGAAATTGAGCGCAAGCCCATTGATTGCCTTCAATAGTAAATGCTGCTGCGAGCAATCCTATTGCAAGAACTTTTTTCAGTTGCTGCTTTTTTGTTGCCATTGTTTTTATTTTTAATTGTTAGTAATAATTAATTTTTGAGTAAATAACTTGTTCTCGGTTTTTATTTGAAGAAAATAAATTCCTTGTTGTAAACCATCTCGTTGAATTGTAAATTGATGATAAGTCAATTTTAATTTTCTCACTTCATGTCCTAATACATCATAAATACACAAAGCAGAATTGTTCAGTAGGAAATTGTCATTTATTGTGATGTTCGCAAAATCATGGAAAGGGTTTGGATAAATCGTAAGTAGATTTTGCAAATTATTTTCTGGGATATTAGTAAGCTGAATACAATCCAAAGAATCGGCAGAAAGACAAATATCATCAATGAAGTAATATGCTCTGTTTCCATTACTATTACTATCCAAGACGATATAAGTCGTGTTAATGTCATCAAAAAAATTACCAATAATAAGATATTGATACGCACTATCAGCGACAAATGAACCGAAAATGATAACCCAGTTAGCTGTATCGGTAATAATAGAATCAGTGTAAATATGAGCAAAATTATTTATAGGAGCAGGATTGCTACTATTATATGAAATGGTTGAGAATAAAATCCCTAATTTGTTTGTGGCACAATTAATATCAGTATAAATAACCAAATTTACTTTAAGAGAAGTAAAATATTTTGTTCCAATCACAAGAGAATTTGTCATTTGTATACCAATAAATTCTCTTGTAAGACCAAATTCCTCATAAGTGTACAAACCAGCATAAGCACTTCCCGTTGATGCTTGCTGATAAGAAACATTATAAGGAACAGAAAATAATGGATTTGTAGAACACGAATTGAAATAATCTGGAGAATTCGCATATGAACTCCATCCCGTAGCATAACTAATCTGATCCTGATTAGTTGGGCATATGGAATATTGTTCAAAGGAAGGATTGGGCACAAGGTTTTGAGCGAAAGATATATGAGAAAAAGAAAACATCATTAAGAAAATAATTGTATGTGCATTCTTTTTCATCTTGCAAAGTTTATCAATTTATTTTACCTGCGCAAGCAAGGTAAACTGTTGCTGTAAAGATGCAATTTGTTTTTCCAGGATTGTAAGGCGGGTTTCAAGTTCAGATATTTTATTTTCTTCGGTATAATGGTTCCCATTTCCTACAATCTCGTCCGTTTTTTCCCATCCTTGGAAGCCGTATCTACTTTCCTTAGGGTTGAACGTCCTGCCAGGCATTAGCATCCCTCCTGTATAATAATCATTCTCGTCACATGCATTGTCGTATATCCCTGCTTTTTGACTACCTTACAAGGGTCACCCTGTGAAATCCCGCGAAGCGGGAGCGACAGAGTCGCTATTTCACAAGGGTCACATCCCCCTTTAACTTCACTTCATTGTTATTGACAAGCGTAGCTTTTACGTAGTAAACATAGACGGCAGCGTCAGCCGGTTGACCCCGGAATGTTCCATCCCAGCCCTTGCTGATCTCTTTTGTTTCAAATATCTTTTCTCCCCAGCGGTCATATATGATGAAAAGAATTTCTTTGATGGATGTGCCGCGCACGTAGAGCACATCATTTTTATTGTCTCCATTGGGAGAAAAGATATCGGGCACATAGACCTCGTTGGATACGTTTACCGTAACGGTAATATTGTCCGCTGCCGTGCAGCCGTCCGAATTGGTAACCGTTACCGAATAGGTTGTTGTCTGCCCGGGATTGGCAAAAGGATTAGCGCAGACGGTGCATGATAAACCGGGCTCCGGTGACCACTGATAAGATACCCCCCCCGTTGCCAGCAGCGGCACCGCAATACCATAAGCGGTGGTTACATCCTCGCCCGCACCGGCAGTTGCAGTTGAAGTGAAAACCGTTATGGTATCAGCGCTCATGCAGCCGGTTGATCCCTCAACAACCGTCAGGTAATAGGTTATGGTTGAATCGGGGTTTGCAAAAGGCGCCTGAACGGAGGGATTATCCAGCCCGGCCGAAGGAGTCCATGTATAGGAAGTGTAACCGGGCGGATTCGCGGTCAGTTGCTGCCCTGTCTTGTTGCAGACAATGATATCTGGTCCGGCATAAACATTGGGCAGATTCTGAATAATTACCGTTGCCGATGTGTTGCCGATACATCCCTGTGCATCGGTTACCGTCACAAAAAATGTATCGGAAGGCGGTGAAACAGGAGTAACATTAATGGATCCGGCAGTATCACCGGTACTCCATAAGTATTGCACCCCCCCCACAACCGATAAAACAGTTGATTCCCCGTTGCAGACCACCATGTCGCCTGTAACCGTTGGAGAAGGGTTTGCAAAAATTGTTACAGAAACCGCATTGCTTGCTACAGAAGGGCACCCAAGATCGGTAGCGATAACCGTCAGGGTATGGCTTCCGGTGGTAAGGATGGAAATTGTGAACGTTGCATTTGCCTGCGAACCCAATGATGCCGCACCGTCAAAAAATTCGTACGAGTCATATCCCGCAGGCGAAGCATCCATGGTTACGGTTCCGCCATAACAAACAGTATTGTCGGTAACGCTCAGCGAAACGACAGGAATAGGATTAACATTTGCGACAAGGATATTCCCCGGCTGTCCTGTGCAGATATTGTCGGTGCCGGTAACATATACCTGGTCACCATCATTAAGCGATGGCGCAGTGTAATTGTTATTCGGTGTGGATTGAACGGAACTTCCGTTAAGATAAAAATTGTAATTCGTAAGACCTGAAGGCAGCGCTGTGAAGGTGATGCTCTGCCCGTCACAAATGGAATCAGGTGAGCCGGTGATAATTATAACAGGATATTGCAGAACCGTCATCGTTATTGCATTGCTCGGATAACCGGGGCAGCCGAAATTCCTTCCTACAACATAAATGCTGTCCCCGTCCATCATGGTAAAAGTCGTGTACAGGAATGATCCGCCCGATTGCACGCTGCTTCCGTTGACGAAAAACTCATAATTGGCGATACCGCTGGAAGGCGATGCCACAAAAATTACCGTGTCACCGATACATATCGTATTATCGGCATCGCTGGATGCAAGCGTTGTGGAAGGTCCGGCAAGAACGGTAACGGAAACAGCATTGCTTGAAGGAGAGAGGCACCCATTGTTATTTGCAATTACGGTTATGCTGTTGCCTCCCATCAACCCTGTAGTGGAGTAAATAAAATTCGCAGCGTTCTGCATTGAATTTATCCCGTCAAAAAATTCGTAGGAAGTATATGATGTTGGTGTTGCGATAAAATCAACATTATCACCGGGGCAGATGGAATCGTCAGATGCAATCAGTGAAACCGATGGAATCGTATCAACATTCATGGTTATTGTGTTGCTTGGCGGACCGTAACATTCAACGGAACTTGCCCCGATAACATATACCTGGTCGCCATCAATAAGTGCAGAAGTTGTGTATGTTGTGGCCGGGCTTCCCTGTACCATCACACCGTTAAGAAAAAAGCCGTAGGTATATCCGGAAGGAGAAACGGTAAACGTAACGGCATCGCCTTCGCAAATTGAATTATCGGCATCGGACGATGTCAAAGTAAGAACAGGAATATCATTAACCGTAAAAATAATTGAATTGCTCGAAGGCCCCGAACAGCCGAAATTAGGAACCTGCGCCCACACGCTGTCGCCATCCGTAAGTGCCGATGTTGTAAAAATATTTGAAATGCCCGACTGTGCGGATGAACCGTTGATATAGAAATTATAAAATGCATACCCGGTCGGGGTTGCGGTAAATGTTACGGTATCTCCCTCGCAAATTACATTATCGGCATCTGTTGAAGTGAGAATGGTTTGCGGGATGGGTATGATAACCGGAGAAATTGCAGCGCTCGGATTGGTATAACATGCCCCTGCAAAAGCGATTACTTCAACGCTGTCACCGGGCTGCAATGAAGATGTTGTAAAAACATTTAAAGCGCTGTTCTGGGCAGAATTTCCATTTACAAAAAATTCATAATTTGAATATGCGCCTGATGCTGTAAATGTCACCGGATCGCCTTCGCAGATGGTATCATCGGACAAAGTAATACTCACTGTAAGCACGTTCGGATTAACGGTAACGGTAATCGTATCAATGGCAAGTCCGCAGCAGGAATCACCTGTAGTGGCCATGCAGATTACATCATAGGTACCGGTATTTATGAACACCACGCTGTCCACATTCTGATAACCTGCACCGGCAACAGAATCGGGAATTGCAGCGGCACCGAACTGCCAGTTAAAAAAAGTACCACCGGAAATATTGGCTGAAAAATTTACCGGGCAACCGGCAACCACAGTGGTATCACCGGGAATAATGAAAGGTCCCGGAGCAAGTCCCGACATGAAGATATGGACAAAATCAGTGAAAGTTGTACCTGCAAAAGTGATTGTTTTCCTGCCCATGGTTGAATAGAGTACCGAAATCGGTCCGGCACCGCTGCCTGTAGCGGGTGTCGCTCCCAAACCGAAATTCCATGCTCCTGAAGAGGTTGCTGTAAAAATCACATTGGAATTGGTACAACCGGGATTATCCACAGAAATAACAGGAGGATTACCGGGTACTGATGTGATATTGGATGTTGTTGCGGGTGTGCCTGAAGGGGATTGATAAAGCGCCATTGATTCCCCCGGCATGCCGTTGCCGCCAACACCGCCATTACCGGCACTGCCCCCGCTTCCGCCATTGCCACCGCATCCAACATCGCTTGTACCGGATGATCCCCCAATACCGCCAGTTCCACCGGTTCCACCGGCACCACCCGTTCCACCGGCACCGCCCGCGCCAAAATTTCCGGATGTTAACTGGCAATCAATAACATTTCCGTTTGCACCGCAGTTAAAAACATATATGGCATAGGAAGATCCCCCCCCTGTTCCGCTACCTCCTCCGGCTCCTCCTTCGCCACCGCCACCGCCACCGCCCGCTCCATTACCGCGGCCGGCAGTGCAGCCGAATATTATTGTTTTTTCACCGGCACCGCCACCGCCACCCTTACCACCCTGCCCTCCGCTTCCGTCAATCCCGCTGGCGCCTGAAACACCAGGTACGAACCAACCGCCAGAGTGCGTTCCAGCGCTGCCGTTGGAACCGTTTCCCCCACCTGTTCCGCTTTGACCGCTGGCGCCATCTTTCCCTTCACAGAATCCACCGCTGCCGCAGCCGCAGTCACTGCTCTCGTGGCAACTGTTTTCATTGCCGCCACCTCCACCGGTTGTATTATTTCCGAAAAAGCCGGTTACGCCCCCCCCATCTCCACCGTTTCCACCGTCACCACCGGAACCATAGCCGCCACCTCCCCCTCCCCCCCCTCCGCCACCGGCACGCGGATTGGATGATGTGCCTCCAGCCGTTCCGGTGCCTCCCGAGGTCCCATTCCCCGAACCCCCGCTGCCGCCTGACCCGCTTCCGACACCCCCTCCTGAGCCACCGTTCCCACCCGGAGCATTGGCGTTTGCATCGTCATTGCCGTTTACGCCATTCGAACCGGCAGCGCCATTCACACCGTTGGCTCCGTCAATACCGTCTATCCCTGAACCCGCATCACCGGCAGTGATCACACATCGCACAATATTGTAATTTGAACACCCGTTCAGGTGAACGCCATATACCGATGTTTCATAATTCGAGGCAGTTGCCACAATGATCGTGAGGTCCTGCAGCCGGAAATTGGAAATATTGTTACATTCAATTCCAACCAGCGCTTTATTCACCAGGTCAGGATTGGATGATGTGCGGTAAATGACGCTGGCGGAACCGTTGCTTTTAATCCAGGTGAGCGAATCAAACCCCCCCTCAAGAGTAACGCCATCAGGCAGATTCAGCGTATTGTTCACATAATAAATTCCCGTTGCAACCCTGATGATGGAATCACCGGGTCCGGCAAGAGTAAACCCGTACGTCAGGGAAGAGGGGTTGTTTCGTGTTCCGGCAGCACCTCCGGAGGCGCCATGTGTTGACACGTAAAGAATTCCGCACTCCTGTGCAAATGAAATACCGGCAAAAAATAGCGACATAAAAAAGTACGCTATTTTAAGGGCAATTGAAGTATGTTTATAGGACATTGTAAAACAGGGGTTTAGAGTTCAAAAATAGAAAAAAAATATTTACCGGATTTTTTGTACCTTTACCCTGTTTTTCCTGTCTTATCCCGGATACCGTTTTTATAGGAAATACCCGGTCAACCATGGCGATAAGAGAATTATTCTCCGGTGTATTAATATTGTTTGCCGCACCGGATATTTTTTCCCAGGCACCGGGTTGCCCGGATATAAGCGCAGGTCCCGATCAGAACCTTACCTGCCTTAACAATTGCACGACACTTACAGCAACCCTCATTCAATCGGGACAAACATCAAATTACACGGTATCATCCATCCCTTATGCACCTCCATCCCCATTTACTGGCGGAACTCAAATCCTGATAAACATTGATGATGTATGGGGTTCTGTAATAAACCTTCCTTTTACATTCTGTTTTTACGGTAATTTCTACAATCAGATAGTGGTAGGCGCCAACGGGCTGATAACTTTTGATGTCTCACAGGCAAATCAATATTGCGAATGGTCATTTACCGCCTCAATTCCCACTCCGGGACCTCCTTCATCGGGTGGTTTGTACAATAATACAATTATGGGCGCGTACCATGATCTTGACCCGAGTTATGGTGGCGATATTAATTATTTTATTACAGGATCTGCACCCTGCCGGATGTTTGTTATTAATTATTCCAATGTACCTCACTTCGATTGTAATTGTTTCTTGTTTGCCGATTGCAAACGCTCTACACAGCAGATTGTCATTTATGAAACTACTAATGTCATTGAAGTGTATATTCAGCAGAAACAAACCTGCGCCACATGGAACAACGGGAATGCGGTTATCGGAATTCAGAATTCCACCGGATCGGCCGGTGTAGCGGCTCCGGGCAGGAACACGGGACCCTGGACGGCAGCAAACGAAGCATGGCGGTTCACACCGAGCGGTGCTCCGAATTATACGGTAAACTGGTATGATCAATTCAACAATACCGTAGGTTCCGGGATATCGGTTAGCGTCTGCCCTTCCTCGACCATTAATTATATTGCCGAAGGTGTTTACCAGCATTGTGACGGATCGCAGGTACTGGTATATGATACTTTAATGGTAAACGTACCCGGTGGATTTACAACTTCTTTGTCCCAGACCAATACTACCTGTTCTTCATGCATCGGCACTGCAACGGTAACAACCAGCGGTGGTACCCCCCCCTTCACGTTCAATATCGGCAGCGGGAACCAGTCCTCAGGTAATTTCACGGGCCTGTGTGCCGGGAATTATTCGGTTACGGTCACCGATGCTTCCGGCTGCTCCGGGAATGTTCCTGTAACGATTACCGCTGGCGCACAAACCATTAATGCCACCGCTGCATCCGCTGATATTACCTGTAACGGCAGCGGGAACGGGTCGGTAAATCTCACCGTTTCGGGTGGATCCTTACCTTATACATTTAACTGGTCCAACGCTGCAATTACCGAAGATCTTTCCATCCTTGCGCCCGGCACCTATACTGTTACGGTAACTGATTTCAACGGATGTACTAATACCGCCTCTGCAACAATTACAGAACCGGCAGCCCTTGCAAAAACTTTTTCCCAGACCGATATACTCTGTTCCGGTGACTCAACGGGTTCGGTCACAATAAATATATCCGGGGGAACCGGCTCTTATACCTATGTATGGATCCCATCTGTGAGTTCCGGAAACAGTGCCGGTAACCTGGTAGCAGGATCATACCTGGTCACTATTACGGATTCCAACGGATGTACGATAACACAATCATTTACGGTCACACAACCCTCACCCCTCTCCCTTTCCCTGACTTACTCCCAACCCAACTGCACCGATTCAAGCGGCAGTATAACTGCAGTTGTGTCAGGGGGGGTGACAGCGTATTCATATTTTTGGATGCCGTCCGGCACCTCAATTAATCCGCTTTCCGGTATTCCAGCGGGTGTTTATTCGGTTACGGTAACTGATGCAAATTCATGCACTGTTGAAAATACCTTAAACCTTACTCCTTCCGGCAGCGCTCAGGTCACCGTTTCAGCGATAACCGGTGTGAGTTGTGCGGGAGGCAATGACGGCACCGCCACGGTTACCGCATCGGGTTCCCCCCCCTTCACCTACTTATGGATCCCGACAAACCAGGTCACATCCACCGCAACCAACCTGACCGCAGGATCATATACGGTTTATGTTACCGATAATACCGGTTGCACTTCGAACACTTCCCTTACTGTCACAGAGCCAACCCCGCTCATCATTGCCGGTGTTAGGGATTCGGCTGACTGTTACGGCAGCACGGATGGTTCAATTGATATTGCCGTTTCAGGGGGGTCTCCATCGTACACATACCTGTGGAGTGACAGCAGCGTGAGTGAGGATATAATTGCCGGTGCAGGTTTTTATACCGTAACTGTTACCGATTCAAAATCTTGTACTATAACATACACCGATTCAATTAATGAACCGGCACCAATGGTACTCCTGACGGTAACAAACCCTGCAACCTGTAACCAGGCGGACGGTTCGGTGGCTGTATCGGTAACTGGCGGTACTGGCATTTATTCATATTACTGGCTGCCCGGAGGAGCTTCTACAGCCATGGTTAATAACTTATACGCTGGCTTGTACATTGTTACGGTAACTGACAGCAAGGGCTGTACAGGAACCGATGTTGCCGTTATCTCCAATTCCAATGCCCCGGTACTTACGGTGATTTCACTTACGAACAGCACCTGCTATGGCGATTCAAACGGGACCATTACCGTGAGTGCAACAGGAGGTACTCCTCCGCTGACTTTTTCCTGGAATACAAACCCGCCACAGGCAGGCGCTACCGCAACCGGCCTTACGGAAGGTAATTATTCGGTTTCGGTAACTGATTCTATCGGTTGTATCGTGATTCTATACACGAATATTACAGAACCTGATACTATGATTACGGGAATTTACGGAACAGATACTATTTGTGAAGGTGACAGCATTACTATCGGAGTCACAGTTACCGGTGGTACCCCCCCTTATAACTTTTTCTGGGACCAGGGACTCCCTCAGGGCCAAATCCATGTGGTATCTCCTCAAATTACTACAACGTACACAGTTATTGCGGTTGATATAAACGGTTGTACCGGCATTGCCCAAACGGTTACCATTACAACCGACATTCCATTGGCGGTAACGGCAGCAGGGATTTCCACCATTTGCGAAGGAGATATTGCATTGCTTTCAGCCACCGGTTCGGGTGGTGGCGGTGGACCTTATACTTTCCAGTGGAGTACCGGTGAAATCAGCAACCAGATTTCGGTCGCTCCACCGACAGGTAATTCGACCTACGGGGTGACCATTACCGATAATTGCGGATCTCCTCCCGCCACTGATGATGTAACAATTAGTGTTCAACAGAGCGCCCTCCTGGCGCCTCCGCCACAGCAGGGTTGTCCGGGAAGTTCATATACGCTTTCTGCCAGCGGTGCGAATTCGTATTGGTGGTCAACGGTTGACAATCCTCTCACTTCAATCGGTACAGGTCCGGATTTACTTGTCACTCCGCAGGCAACAACCTTTTATATTATTCACGGTTTTGACGGGACATGTAACGGCAGTGATACCGTCCAGGTAACTGTAATTCCCCCCCCAGCGGCAGATTTTAATATTAAACCGGATACAACTACCCTGCTCAATCCCACAGTGGTCTTTACCGATGCTTCATCTCCTGATGTAGTAACCTGGCAATGGGATTTTGGTGATGCTGCAACGGACACCCTGCCAAACACCTTTCATGACTATTCCGACACAGGAACCTATTTTATCACCCTTTCTGTCATAAATGGTACCGGCTGTTCTTCCGACATAACATTACCGTTGCGCATTGACCCGGAATTTATGCTTTTCATGCCAAATGCTTTCACACCTGGAAAAGATGGTAATAATGATTGGCTCCTGCCCCTTTTTGTCGGTGTCCATCCTCAATTTTACCGGTTTACGGTTTTTGACCGGTGGGGTGATCTTATTTTCGAAACAACGGATCTTTTAACGGGTTGGGACGGAAAAGCAAATAACAGCCGCAAATATGCCCAGCAGGATGTTTACGTATGGACAATTGAAGCGAGGGACTTCAACAGGAAAGTCCACTATTTCATAGGGCATGTGACCCTGGTGAAATAGACAGATTGGCACCCGGCCAGTCCGCAGAAAAACATAACACTTCCGGTATATGTCCAGCCATATCAAAAACCGGAAATTTGTCGTATATTTGCATATCCTGAGAATATGAGAAAAACAACTTTTACCATACTACTCCTATTGATTGCTGTATGGCTTCATGGACAGGAAGTTAAGAAGACCAACAATAAAAAAACGATACCAAAACCGGCCGCTCAAAGCAACGGAAAGGCAAAGAATAATGATTTGCCTGTTACTCCGCTTGATTATGTCAGGAGAGGAAGTGAGTTCAGGGCGCTGAACAATGTCCCGGCTGCACTGGATGATTTTAACAAAGCGCTGGAACTGGATCCGAATTATTACAGGGCTTACATTTTACGCGGTGAAATGAAATTTGTAATGCAGGATTTCCAGAATGCCTTGCAGGATTTCAATAAAGCAATCGATATCGCGCAGCAACTCATTGATGCTGCAGTTAAAAGGGGTAATGTAAAACTGATACTTGAAGATCACCGGGGGGCAACGCAGGAATTTAATACAGCCAATGATTTAATGCCGTTTCTCGGGGAAGCGCTCTACAACAGGGGTAATGTGAAATATTTCCTGAATGATTCGGAAGGTTGCTGCATGGACCTTGGAAAAGCCGCTGAACTCGGTTACCTTCAGTCCTATAATTATATCAAAAAATATTGCCAGAACGGATCGTCACCGGCTGACACAATCAATCGGAAATAGTTACTGTTCACTGCAAAGACCCCGCAATGGCGGGGCTATAAAAAATAAAATAAAGAATTTTTGCGCCTCTGAATCTCTGTGGTAAGGTAACTACTCAGATGGGTATCTAAAAATACAAAAATTCATGCCACCCCGATAGCAATCGGGGTCACAAAAGCGCTAAAAAACACAAAAAAATTTAGTGAAATTTTGTGTTTTCGTGTTTTTGTGGCAGGAAATTACGGGGGTGCTGAGTAGTAACGTGGTAAGAATTGCATGCACCTGAATAGTACCCGGAAATAAATCAATAAAATGGGTTACATCCTGATGAATTTCCGGTATTCACTTCCCTTGTCATAATCAATCTTCACTATATAAAATCCGGAGGGTAAATCTGAAACCTCAAGGATTATTTCATTTATTCCGGAAGTTCTTGTTTCATGATACGGTACAGCCGCAGAAGAGTACACTGAAATCTTAAGTATCGGTCGTTCAGAAGAGATCATTACCTCCTTTTGTGCCGGATTTGGGAATAAGGTAACGAACCGGTTAATAATATTTTCATCCACCGATACGAAAGTATCCTGAAGTTTATGTTTCCTGAAGAAATTCCATATTTCAACACTTGCATTGATATCGCGGTTGGTATTTCCGAAAGGGATAATATCGACCGTCCCACCCGGCCAGGTATGTCCGCCATTGAAAATTTTAAAGAAAACCACCTCCGATGAATCATCACAAGGAGAATAATCAAATCGGGTAACTGTACAATTGTCCGGTGCCCAAATATCCGGAATTGGTGTAGTATCCGGGAACAGCGGACAGCCGTTCTTACTGACGAAATATTGAATTATGGTATCAACGGGTGGCCACATTCCCTGACCATTATAGGGTACGGTGGAATCGGCAGTCCCGTGAAAATGAAGAACAGGCATGGGGGGGGTATTCTGGCAGGAATCGAAAATAGGATTAACGGTAGGCCCGGCAACTGATGCAACGGCTGCAATGCGATCATGCAGTTCGCAGGCAAGACGGTAGGTCATATATCCTCCCATGGAAATACCGCAGGAAAAAATACGGAGGGTATCAATCAGATAATCCTGGCGAATAGTATCAATGAGAGCGGAAAGAAATCCGACATCATCAATTGCAGAGGAAGTGAAAAGTGTATCCCAGACGGAATTCACAGCGTTGGGATAAACAACGAGAAATCCGGCCGTATCGGAAACCACATCCATTGCGCTGTAAAACTGCTGTTGGGTAGCGTTGGAACTGTAACCATGAAGATTGAATACGAGAGGTACCGGAACAGACCCGCTATACGTTCCCGGAATGTGAAGAATATAGGTGCGGTAATTACCGTTGTAGGTAAAACCACCGTTGATGTTTTGCTGGGATAACACCGTTTGATGGGTGAAAAAGGTAATGGAGAAGAGAAGGATTATTATTTTATGTTTCATGTTTATGATGGTTGAAATGGTTGGGATGGTTAAGATGGCTGGGAAATTAAATGGCTAATTTTTGATTTGTTAATTTAATCTGCAGGTTAATTTCCTTTGGTAAACTCCGAAGTTCACCGGCAATGTGTATGTATTCATCAGGTTTTAAAAGGTTGCGAACATGGGATTTTTCATTCCAATCGGTGGCTTCTTTTGTGGAACCACGGCTGTACCTGTAGAATTTTATTTTATCCTTTTTGTTATATCTTCCAAATCCTTCAGCGATATTTGCAGAAATAGAATCAACTGCTTCAACAAATTGTTCACCTACTGTGTTTTTTGCAAACCAGTTCCATTTAATAACAATATTCCAAACATAATTAGTTACTACTCAGCATCCCAGGAATTTCATGCCACAAAATCACTAAAACACAAAATTTCACTAAATTTTTTTGTGTTTTTTGGTGCTTTTGTGACCCCGATTGCTATCGGGGTGGCAGAAATTTTTATGTTTTCGGATACCCACCTGAATAGTTACCATAATTACTTAATTCAAATGCAATTCTATATGCCGGAATATCATTTAAGTCGAGATATTTAATCATTTCTTTAAATTTTAATATTTATTAAATCTTCATTGTCAACCATCTAACCATCCAACCATCTAACCATTGAACCAAATGCTATTTTTTCACTACCCCCAACTCCATCCCCACTTTTTCAAACTCTTCGATCGCCTTATCGAGATGCTGTTTCTTATGCGCTGCGCTCAATTGAACCCTTATTCTCGCCTGGTCTTTGGGGACTACCGGGTAAAAGAACCCGATAACATAGATTCCTTCAAGCAGAAGTTTCTCCGCAAAATCCTGCGATAATTTTGCATCATATATCATGATGGGCACAATGGGTGACTCTCCGGGTCTGATATCAAATCCCGCCTTTTTTATTTTTTTCCGGAAATAAGCGGTATTGTTCATTAATTTATCCCGTAATTTTGTTGTCCCGGAAAGCATATCAAATACGGCAATTGCAGCACCGGTAATAACGGGTGATAAAGAATTCGAAAATAAATATGGACGCGACCGCTGGCGAAGCATATCAATAATTTCTTTCCTGCCGCTTGTGAATCCGCCCATTGCTCCACCGAGCGCTTTTCCTAAAGTGGAGGTTATAATATCCACACGTCCCATTACACTGCAATGTTCCTGAGTCCCTCTTCCGGTTTTTCCGATAAACCCGGTAGCGTGACTGTCATCAACCATTACAAGAGCATTGTATTTTTCGGTAAGGTTGCAGATATCGGAAAGTTTGGCAATATCCCCGTCCATGGAAAAAACCCCGTCAGTGACCACAACACGGTGACGCTGGGACTGCGATTGTTTAAGTTGTTCTTCAAGGTCATTCATGTCGCTGTGTTTGTACCTGTACCTTACGGCTTTGCACAGGCGCACTCCGTCAATAATAGATGCATGGTTCAGTTCATCCGAAATAATGGCATCCTGTTCATTAAACAAACATTCAAACACGCCACCGTTGGCGTCAAAGCATGCGGCATATAATAGGGTATCATCTGTTCCGAGAAACTTTGATATTTTTTCTTCCAGGGTTTTATGAATATCCTGGGTGCCGCAGATGAATCGTACGGATGACATCCCGTATCCATGCGTTTTCAGAATGTTTTTAGCCGCCCGTACAATTACGGGATGACTTGAAAGTCCAAGGTAATTGTTGGCGCAAAAATTAAGCGCCTTTTGACCCGATGCCATATTGATTTCAGCACTCTGTTCCGAAACAATTATCCGTTCCCGCTTGAACAATCCCGCTTCCTGTATGGCCAGCAATTCTTTTGATAAGAATTCACCGAAATTCCCGTACATGATAAGTATGATTTAGTTAATCGCAAAGATACTACTTTGTAAATATCAGGATTACCGCTTCTGAATCAACCAGTTCAATTAACAACCCTGTGTTTATAAAATTATACCCCCCTTGTTTTATTTCCCCTCTTTTTTAGAGAATTTCGTACCGCCATTACCTGTGCATAAATGTTTCTATTAAAAAGAAATAGCGGGAAAACCCTGTGTGGGATCCTTTTTTTTATCATGTTGTTTCATTCAGATGAAACGTATTGTCAGGATACCCTGAAAAAATTCGATACGAAATTCGTCATGGGTGGAGGTGAGCAGGAACTGCTTGAGGAAGCCGATTATTTTTTCGCTTTTGGCGAATATGACAGAGCGCTCGAAAAGTACCGCAAACTGGATGCACGGTATCCCGGTACTATAGAATATAAATACCGTGCAGGCATCTGTTGCCTGTTTATGGGTGGAATGGTTGATGAAGCCATTAAATACCTTGAGGATGCGAAAAAGGTCAAACCGAAACTGCATGAAATAAGTTTTTACCTCGGACGTGCATATCACCTGAATTATGAATTTGACAAAGCGCTAATTTTTTATAAAGAAGCCCTTGAAAAGAAATCCACTTCTGAACCAAACCGCATTAAAATTCCCCGTTACCTTTTACAATGTGAAAACGGCAAAAAACTCGTAGTACAACCCGAAGATGTTGAAATTGCAAACCTGGGTCAGGTAATCAACAGCGATGCAGGTGAATACGCACCTGTGATTTCGGCTGATGAATCCATTCTCATTTATACATATAAGGGTAAAAAAAGCACAGGAGGCCTGCTGAAGCTGGGAGAACAATGGCTTGATCCTGAGGGGATAGGACCCCGTATCAATACCAAGGAGCATGAAGCCACCATCGGGTTATCTGCAAACGGAACCCAACTTTTCATTTACCTGGGAGATAACGGTGGGGATATTTATGTAAGTAACCTGGTAAAAAATAACTGGTCTGCTCCGGAACCGGTTGCAGGAAAAATCAATTCACGGCACTGGGAAGGCAGCGCAAGTTTGTCATCTGACGGTAAAACACTCTATTTTTCCAGCGACCGACCGGGGGGCCTTGGCGGGAAAGATATTTACGTTTCAAAAATAGAAACGGACGGTCAATGGGATGAACCGGTGAATATTGGACCGGTTATCAATACAAGGTTTGATGAAGATGCCCCGTTCATCCATGCCGTTGGAACGCTCCTCTTTTTCAGTTCACAGGGTCATAACAGTATGGGGGGATATGACATTTTTTATTCCATCCTGTCAGATACCGCCTGGACTGATCCTGTTAATATTGGTCACCCGGTAAATACACCGGACGATGATGTTCATTATACGGTAGGCGCCAGTTGCGAAAGGGCTTACTTCGCCTCGGCACGCAAAGGTGGTAATGGAAAACAGGATTTGTATGTTGCCCGTCCGGGTATTATTGGTAAAATTCCCAACATGGTACTGCTTAAAGGGTTGACTCAGGTTAACAATAAACCGGTATCTGCCACAATAAAAGTAATTAATGTATCAAAAGATGAAGTTTACGGTATTTATTCATCCTATGCTTCAACCGGGAGTTATATGTTAACCCTCCCGGCAGGTTTCGAATACCAACTGGATTTTGAAATTAAGGGTAAAGTAACGCACTCCGAAAAGGTAAATACAAAAGCGGTAGAGACATTTGTGCAAGTTGAAGTAGCAGTGGATATTTCACCCGGAAAGGATAAGAAAACAGACACCACTTCCGTGATACAACCCCTTCTTGTTGCAGAAATTCAAAAGATGGAGGCTCTGCGGCCAAAAGTTATTACAACAGCACAAGAAGATGAAAAACCACTGGCTTTGCCTGATTGCACACTCGTAGTAGTACCCGAACCACATCCCGATGAAAAATTTACCGCACCGGGTGAAGAAAAGAAGCAGACGGAGGCGGAAACGGGGGAGAAAGCAGATGATGAGGTAAAGGCGAAGGAAGAAATAAAGCAGCAAGAGGCAGATGCAGTAAGAAATAAAGCGATAACCGATTCAATAGCAAAAGTAAAAGCGGATGAACAGGCAAGAAAGGCGTCAATACTTGTAAAACTCAGGGCTGATTCAATTGCTGAGGCAAGGGCTAAATCGAGGAGAGATTCACTGGAACAATCTAAGGTGAAGGCTGAAGCCAAGGAATGGCAACAGCAGGAGGCAGCCCTGGCTGCCGAAGCAACCGCGAAGGCAGCGGCACTCAGAGCCAAAATGCATACAGATTCTGTGGCAAAGGCAGAGGTGGAGGCAAAGGCGAAGGCGGAAGAGAAGAAGCGGCAGGAGGCAGAAGAAAAAAAGCAGCAGGAGGCAGTAGCAGCGGCAGTCAGAACCAAAATGCAAGAGGATTCAATAGCAAAGGCGAAAGCAGAGGCGGAGGTTAAGGCGAAGGATGAGGAAGAAAGAAAGCGGCAGAAGGCAGAAGAAAAAAAGCAACAGGAGGCAGTGGCAGCGGCAGTAAGAACCAAAATGCAGGCAGATTCTATTGCGAAGGTGAATGCAGAGGCAAAAGCGAAGGCGGAAGAGAAGAAGCGGCAGGAGGCAGAAGAAAAAAATAAGCAGGAGGCAGTAGCAGCGGCAGTAAGAGCCAAAATACAGGCAGATTCAACTGCAAAGACAGTGGCAGAGGCAAAGGCAGAGGCGAAGGATAAGGAAAAAGTAAGTACAGGAACTTTAGTGACATCAAAGGAAAAAAAGAAGCCCGACACTGAAAAAAGCGTCACAGCAACCGGTATATTTTTCAAGGTACAGGTAGGCGCCTACCCTGAAAAAAGGATTTTATCTTTTGAAGGTCAAAAGAAGAAAATCGCAGACCTCGGATCAATTGATTCATGGACCATAGACAACCTCGTAAGGTTTACCATCGGATATTTCCCATCCCTGCGGGATGCCACAGCCATGCAAAGCAGTATTCGCATCAGGGGAATAACCGATGCATTTATCACGGCAGAAGTGAACGGTGAAAGAAAATATCTGTGCGAAATTTACGGGCAATACGGAAATCTTTTTGAAGGTGTTAAAATACCGTTTTCACCGAAAGGATCTTCATGTCAGCCGGTTTCTACAAGCGTTAAAACAGCCCCGCGGGCAACCATTGCTACCTCATCTTATGAAGAGATTTTATCCTCCTTTGGATCCAGTCGAATTGAAAACCTCTCCTTTAGCATCCAGGTGTTCGCAACAAAAGCGCCTTCAAAATACGATTACTCTTTTCTTAATGAATTTGGTAAGGTATCGGCAAAAAGATTCGGGGACGGCCTTACCCGCTTTGCATTAGGGAATTTTAGTACCCTTAATGAAGCCGAACAATTCCGGAAAAAAATTCAGGCAAAAGGTTCAGCAGATGCATTTATCACCGCCTCATATTATGGCAAAAGATTACTTCTCACCGACCTCGCCAGTGCTGAATTTGACCCTGGAAAGGTGTCAAAATACCTGTGACCTTTGGTTTTTACATTTTCACTTCCCTCCTCCCCTATCCCTTATCCCTTATCCCTTATATATTTTCCTTTGATCATTGTCCTTTATCCGTATTCCTAATACAGGTCATTGTTTTTTAAATCCACAGGGGTACTTTTGCGCACATAATTCCCTGACTGTTTGTGAGTTACAGAAAAACCAAATAAAATATTTATTCTATGGATGAAATCAGTATGAGTAAGAAAAAATCAGACCAAAGGGGAAATGGCCTGAACGGCCTGGATGACGTTGTTACCGGCCACGAAATTCTGTCCCGGATCAATAATATTGTCCTGGTAGCCAGGAAGGGAGCGGAAATCATTTATGCGAGCCCATCAGTTGAACGAATCCTCGGATATAAACCGGAAGAAATGCTTGGTAACGGTTATTGGGTTAAATCTTTCAGGGATTTAAAACACAGGGACCGATCCAGGAAAAGAGTTGCTGAACTTGTTGCAGGAAAAATCTCCGAAGCCGGCATACTTTATGAGAACTACTTATTTACCAAATCAGGCACAAAGGAATGGATACTATGGCAGGATGCAAAAGGACCGGGTGAAACACTGATTGGAGTAGGCCAGGTTATTACAAAGCAAAAACAAATTACCGAACAGATTAAACAAACCAAGTCACATCTTAACGGAATTATTGACAACACAAGTGACCTGATATGGGCAGTAGATACCCAGTTCCGCCTCACCCTCTTCAATAAAACATTCATAAGATTCCTGCATTTCCGGTCGGGTAAAAAACCTTATATAGGTATGCCCATATATGAACGGCTGCATAGCGGGAAGATTGAAATGTGGAAAAATTATTATTACAGGGCGCTGGCAGGAAATCATTTTACCGTAGAAGATTTCATTCTTTACCCGAAGGATCCCAGAACGTACGAACTCTCTTTTAACCCGGTGAAAAAAGGAAATCGAATTACCGGGATTTCTGTTTTCGCCCGTGATATCACCCAAAGAAAAAAAAGTGAATTATCGCTTGCCCGCAGCAGGGAACAATACCGGACATTAATAAATACAATGGGTGAAGGATTGGGTTACCTGGATAATACAGGTAAGATAATTTTCGCAAATAAACGGCTATGTACAATGTTTGGTTACAGTGAAAAAGAATTTGTCGGTAGAAATGTTTTTTCACTGATGGATACAACCAAAGACAGAAAATCTATCAAAGAAAAATTAAAGAACCGCAAAGAAGGTATTTCAGAGGATTATGATATTTCAATCAGGACAAAGCAGGGTAAATCATTATGGATACACATTAACGCCTCACCGGTCCGGGATATCAATGGAAAGGTAGCAGGTTCGGTCGGAACAATAAGCGATATAACCGAAAAAAGAAATATGGTCGAACGGTTGACATCGGTAAATAAAAATCTCCAGACCTTCCTTTATCGTGCTTCACATGATCTTAGAGCTCCTCTTGCCTCAATGCTCGGACTGATTAATGCCGGAACAATGTACCTGAAGGAGAAATCCTCCGGTGAATACCTTGAAAAAATGAAGATTACAGCATTAAAAATGGATAATCTTCTTAAAGAACTTACCGATATCACGCGACTTGAAGGTACTGAATCAAAATATGAAAAAATCAAATTTGGGTCCCTTGTAAGCGATATTA
This sequence comes from Bacteroidota bacterium, assembly GCA_016193485.1. Lineage (GTDB taxonomy): Bacteria > Bacteroidota > Bacteroidia > JACPRZ01 > JACPRZ01 > JACPRZ01. The sequence goes on from JACPRZ010000019.1 coordinate 21,065, forward strand.
TCGGCCGGCTTTGTAATAATGAGGATTTTAAGTTCGTAAAAATTTCGGTAAAATCAAAGACAAATAAAGAATTTTACTCCGACCCATTCATGCTTGATTCAATACTTCAGAATCTTATTTGTAACGCGGTAAAGTACCGTAAACGGGGTATATTGGATCCAAAAGTATACATCCGTCTTAAAAAGATCAATCGCCAGTACATTATCAGTGTATCTGATAACGGTATCGGCATCCGGGCTGATATCCAACCGAAGGTTTTTGAGATGTTTTTTAAAGGACATGAAGAAATAAGCGGAACAGGTCTTGGTCTTTACATGGTAAAAATAGCCGTTGAAAAACTTCACGGCAGGGTAAAACTCACCAGCAGGCAGGGACAAGGAACTACGGTAAAAGTGTTTTTACCTGTGGAGAAAAGATGACTGCCTTCCTGTTAACCGGAATACCTGCCCTATTTATTATTATTTTTGACACTTATATTAACCCCTAAAATTTCAACTCCTGTTATGATTTCCTTAAAGAATTATCTTATGATCATTTCTTTCTTTCTGCCATTTACTTTTTCCCTGTCACAGGATACAATTAAAAAAGGATTCCAGACAACCCTTGTGTTGGGAGAGGGAGAACAATTACTTCTGGAAGATGCCGATTATTTTTTCTCGGCAGCCGACTATCAGCGTGCGCTTCTGAAATACCTTGAACTGGACAGGAAATATCCCGGTACCATTGATTATAAATACCGGGCTGCAATTTGCATCCTCAGCATCCCGGGTGGCAAAGACCAGGCAATTCCGATGCTTGAAGATGCGCGCAAAATAAAACCAACTCTCACCGATATTGATTTTTATTTCGCACGGGCTTACCACCTCAATTACCGGTTCGATGATGCCATAAAAATGTATAAGAGCGCATCCGCAAACCCGGTTACGACTCCCGAATCAAAAAAACAAATCGCCCGCCTGATTGAAAATTGCGATCATGCGAAAGACCTGGTTTCAAAACCGGTTGAAGTTACAATCTCAAATATCGGTTCACCGGTTAATTCGGAAGGAGCCGAATATGCTCCGGTTATTACTGCCGATGAGAGTATGCTTATTTTTACTTATAAAGGTAAAAAAAGTACCGGTGGTATGCTCAATGAATGGGGTGAACCGGACCCGGAAGGCCAATATTATGAAGATATTTTTATGTCGCTGCATGTCGCTGATAAATGGCAGGAACCAAAAAGTGTCGGTCCTACACTGAATACAAAAGCGCATGAAGCAAGCATTGGACTTTCTTCTAATGGTCAGCGGTTATATGTTTACATCGGATCCAATGGCGGTGATATTTATGTAAGCAGTTTACAAAGAAGCGCCTTCTCCGCCCCTATAACGATGGGAGAAAATATTAATTCAAAGTACTGGGAAGGCAGTGCAACGTTGTCGGCAGACGGAACCATTCTTTATTTCTCAAGCGACCGGCCGGGCGGCCAGGGCGGAAAAGATATTTATGTTTCAAAACTGCATCCCGACTTAAGTTGGGGTCCGGCAAAAAATGCAGGAACGGTAATTAATACGCCTTTTGATGAAGATGCACCCTCCATTCACGTGTCAGGCGCTTATCTCTTTTTCAGTTCAAAAGGTCATAATTCCATGGGCGGATATGATATCTTCTATTCAAAATACGTCAATAACGGTTGGACCGCACCACGCAACATTGGTCATCCGGTAAATACGCCTGAAGATGATATGTTTTATTCAGTAACCGCAACATGCGATGCCGGTTATTTTGCTTCGGCAGGAAAAAATTCGCTGGGACAGCAGGATATCTATGCCGTAAAACCCGGGTTACCGGGACAAAAACCTAAAATGCTTGTGGTAAAAGGATCCGTTACACAGTCAGGTAAAGGAGTTGAGGCCGACCTTAAAGTTATTAATAAGACAAAAAATAATGAAGTGTTCGGTACGTTTTCGTCCTCAGCAACCGGAAAATTTGTGATTCCATTGCCGGCCGGAAATCTCTATAAGATGGATGTAGAAGTAAAGGGAAGAGTGTCCCATAGCGAAACGATTAACCTGCTTAATGTTGATTCTTTCACTAATTTGGATGTTGCAATAAATCTGCCTGCAGGAAAAACTGCTGTAGATACGGTATCGGTAATTCAGAAGCAACTCAATGCTAAAGTTTCAACTGAAGTTCTTGCTTCTGCGCAAACAAAGTCGGAGGCGAAGGAGGAAGAGAAAAAGCAGCAGGAGACAGAAAAGAAAAAGCAGCAGGAGGCAGCGGCAGGAGCAGTAAGAGCCAAATTACAGGCGGATTCTGTTGCAAAGGTTAATGCAGAAGCGAAAGCGAAGGCGGAGGAAGAAAAAAAGCGGCAGGAGGCAGAAAAGAAAAAACAGCAGGAGGAAGCAGCAGGAGCAGTAAAAGCCAAATTACAGGCGGATTCTGTTGCAAAAGTTAATGCAGAAGCGAAAGCGAAGGCAGAGGAAGAAAAAAAGCGGCAGGAGGCAGCCCTAACTGCCGACTTGGCTGCCAAAGCGCAAGCGGAGGCAGCAGCGCAAGCGAAGGCAGTGGCAATAGCAACAGAGCAGGCAAAGACAGACGCTGAAATGAAAGCAAAACAAGAGGCAGATGCTAAGACAAAAGCGGAGGAAGAGAAGAAACGACAAGAGGCAGCCCTAACTGCCGAAGCAGCACTGAAGGAAGCAGCGCAAGCAAAGGCAGCGGCTGAATTAAAAGTAAAACAGGAAGCGGAGGCGAAGGCAAAATCTCAAGCAGATGCCAAGGCAAAAGCGGAGGAAGAGAAAAAGCGGCAGGAGGCAGCCCTAACTGCCGAAGCAACAGCGAAGGCAGCAGCACAAGCGAAGGCAGAAAAAATTATTTCAACACAATCAGCCAACGTTAATCTTATTTTCAAAGTACAGGTTGGCGCATACGGGATAATAAAGTATTTCAACAGGACAAAATTTTCTGAATTCGGTCAGGTTGATTCAACAACTCATTACGGAATTGTTCATTATACTATCGGAAGATATTCTTCTTTCCAGGAAGCCGTAATAACATTGCTGAAAGTCGTAAAGGACGGTGTGCCTGATGCCTATATTGTTGCAGAACTGAACGGTGAACGCAAAGAGTTGTGCGAGGTGTCGCCCCTGTTCCCTGAATATTTCAGAGGCGTCAAAGTTTTAATAGGACCGGAAGGGGGACCGTGCCGCAAACCCGGTGGAGGCACCTGAGAGTCATTTTTATTTTAACCGCCACAATCTTTCTCATTTTACTCTTTTATTTTTTCCGCCATAGGCGGATCCGCTTTCAGCGGAGACCTTTGCCTTTTATCTTTTATCTTTGACCTTTGAAACGTGTCCTCATCATCACTTACTACTGGCCTCCCTGCGGTGGAGCGGGTGTTCAGCGCTGGCTGAAATTTGTCAAATACCTGCCTCATTACGGATGGGAACCGGTTGTCTACACTCCTTCCAATCCCGAAATGCCTTCAGTTGATGAATCGCTTGCCAGAGAGATACCAGCAACTGCAATTGTTATCAAACAACCGATTCGTGAGCCGTATAACATCTATAAAAAACTTGTCGGCCGAAAAAAAAGTGACACCATCAACCCTGCTTTTCTTTCAGAAAACCGGACTCCCCCATTGACTGAAAAAATTTCAGTTTGGATTCGCGGGAATTTTTTCATACCCGATGCCCGGAAATCCTGGATCAGTCCGTCCATAAGATATCTTGTAAATTATCTTAAAATTGAACCGGTTGATGCAATTATCTCAACCGGCCCTCCCCATAGTATGCACCTCATTGGATTGGGTTTAAAAGAAAGAACGGGTGTCCCATGGATAGCCGATTTCCGCGACTTGTGGACAAAAAATGACTACCATGATCAACTGATGCTGACTGCTTATGCCCGCAAAAAGCACTATGTCCTTGAACAAAAAGTTTTATCAGGCGCTGATCTTTGCCTCACCATTGGGAACACAATGAAAAAAGATCTTATTGAATCAGGTGCGGTTTGTGCGGAGGTGATCACGAACGGTTTTGATGAAGAAGATTTGTTATGTAAGGATGTGGAAATGGACAGGAAATTTTCCATTGCCCATATTGGGACACTTGTCAAAACAAGAAATCCTGAAACCCTCTGGAAAATTTTATCTCAACTGGTAAAAGAAAACAAAGAATTTTCCGACTCCCTTGAAATTAAACTGATTGGTAAACTTGATATTTCAGTTACCGATTCCATTGCAAAAAACGGACTCAATGAATTTGTAAGAAGGATCAACTACCTGCCGCATCGGGAAGTGATGGAAGAAATGCAAAAATCCCGGGTGCTTCTTCTGCTTATTAACCGCACCGGCAACGCAACCGGCATTCTTACCGGTAAATTTTTTGAATACCTTGCCACCGGACGACCCATACTATTGATCGGACCCGTTGAAGGCGATGCATCTGCCATTCTCAAGGAAACCGGTTCCGGTGTAACCTGCGATTTTGATGATGCGCCTTCATTGAGAAAAATTATTCTCAACTTATTTGATTTGTATAAAAATAACCGCCTCATTGGCAACAGTGAAAAAATTGGAAAGTACTCAAGAAAAGAACTGACAAAACAATTAACCGGCATCATGACCAGGATATCCGGCAGGAATTGATACCCTTTTATGTTTACACCGAACAAACTGAAATATATTCTTCACCATTTCAAACTTCTTTTCGGGTTTGATGCGGAAACCCTAATCTCTTACGGCTTTAACAGCAAAAGTAAAATTCAAATTAACAACAGCGGTTCTTCTTTTTTTGATGGAAACAGCCCTTTACCCCGGAAAAAAACAGCGATAAAATGGAAGGATTCCGAAATCCCATTCTTATTTACCGAAGAAAGAAAGGAAATCCTTGAAATAAGGGACGGGATCGCATATATCAATTATGACATAATCTCAAACGCTTTTTTTTATTTGAGCGGATGGCAGGAATATTTTAATGAAAAAAAAGATGTCCATGGCCGGTTCCCCTGGAAGGAAAGCATCCAGTATGAACTGAAAATTTCCGGGATTCCAGTGGTTAATTACTATTTTGATATTCTGAAAACCGCTGTAGAAACCGTAACGGGAAAAAAACTGAATGTTGACCTGTGGAACGGAAACCCGCCATTCGTCTCTTTTATTTCGCACGACATTGACAAATGCAAAAGCGCATGGAAAGAGGGCGTCCTGGGCGAACTGGGCAAGGGAAATTTCTTTTCTCCGTACGGTTTATTTATGGAGAAAATTTTCGGTAATGATGCATGGTTCAATTTTGACGAACTTCAGGAGGTTGATAATCATTTTATAGTTAAACCAACTTATTTTTTTATCGGAAGATATGGAAAAGAAAACGGCATTTGGAATGCTGACTACCGGATTGAACGTGACGATATGCAAACTGTCCTCCACGATTTGTCTATCAGCGGTTGTGAAGTCGGTATCCACGGGAGTTTCGGCACCCATCTGGATCCGGATAAATTGAAAAATGAGATGGTAAAAATAAATCGTGATATTTATGGCAACCGCTTTCATTTCCTGAAATTTGATGCGCAAAAAAGTCCCGGTGTACTTGAGAAGGCCGGTGTGCAGTACGATTCTACACTCGGTTTTGCCGAGCAGCCCGGTTTCCGGCACGGGTTCTGTTTTCCGTTTTTCCTGTACGACCTGACTGATGACAGGATGACAAATGTTCTTGAAGTGCCGCTGACGGTAATGGATGCCACTCTCCTTGAAAAAAAATACCTTGGCTTAACTCCCGGGGAGGCATTACCCTTTGTCATTAAGATTATCTCGGAAATAAAAAAATTCAATGGCTGTTTTACATTGCTGTGGCATAACAATACCATTTCTGAATTTAAATATTCAGGATGGAGAAAGGTCTATGAAGGAATTTTGGAGTATATTAGCGCACAAAATACGGTGTTTTTATCCGGCAGGGATATATATGAGGCGGTCAGCCGAAGGGGTGACCGGCATTAGAATGCCATTCAATAAAAAAATATTATTATTTCTCCTTCTTGTCCTCCCCGGAACTTTTTCTTTTGGCCAGATTCCCGGAGTACCGGATTCAGGCGGAAACCCTTCACCGGTTCCATCGTCATCAGGCAGCGCCTATGTTTCGCTGTTCGCCTTTTTCGGGAATAAATTACTGGAGGGAACGAGAAAATTATTACAGTTTTCGGAACTTGAAGTAAAACCAACCCAGGATGGTGATAAAAAAGTGTACGAAGTGAATGTTGCCAATAAGAATAACACAATAAAGTTTTCAAAAAAATATAATATGAGCAAAAGCAATTTTTAAATGAGAAGACCTGACAGGTTTTGAAAACCTGTCAGGTCTTATTGAGCAATAATTAAAATTTATACGCTATGAAAACACTTTTATTTATCCTGTTTGGTTTTTTCGCAATAAACCTCCTTCGGGCGCAGGATACCGCCAGTACCGGAAAGGATACTGCCCATTTGAAGATCGGCAAGATGAACTTTCTGATGTGGGAAGATCCATCTGCTGAACTCGATACTTCGTCCAATAAGAAAAAGAAGGGTGATGATGACCACGGCCGCATCCCTTTGTTCGGAATTGGAATCAACGGGTATCTTAATGCCCGGAACTCATCAGCACTTCCAAAGGGATATGAATTCCTGGAACTGCGGCAGGAAAAATCATTGTCGGTAAATTTTAATATCCTTGAAGGGGATATAGATCTCATCAAAAACTACCTCTATATTGTTCTCGGAGCCGATATTGAATTCAATAATTATCGGTTTACCGGCAGCAACCGTATTTCAGGAACGGGTTCTGTCATTACCGGCTTCACCGACACCATTGCTCTGAAAAAGTCAAAACTTACCGCAACTTACCTTACTTTCCCATTGTTGCTTGAAATCAATACACGGAAAAAATACAGCAAAGCCCTTCATATACTTCCGGGAATGATCTACGGAATTAAAATTGGTTCACATTCTAAACTGGTTTACGATGCCGGTGGAATAACCTACAAGCCCAAAGAGTATGGTGATTTTAACATGGCGCCTTTCCGTTATGGCCTGACATTGCGCATCGGATACCGCGGGGTACAGTTTTTTGCCAATTATATGTTATCGGAACTGTTTGAGGATATCAAGGACCCTCTCCTCTACCCTTTCAGCGCGGGGATCATGTTGTTTTAAATGATATCACTTAAAAGCCACTGAATTGCAATGGTAAAAACTATCCTTAATATTCCGGTCATAATTTGCCTTTCCGCAATTTTTTCCATTGCGCAGGAAAACTACAATCAGGAGAAATCAAATATCACTGCCGAGGACTACAGCGCGATACCGGATCAACCGGCAGAACCGGCAAAAAAATTTAAAAAAGCAATCCGGTACGATCCCATCCATCCGCCAAACACGTACCGCCATCCCGGGAACCCGCACTACTGGAAAAACCGCCCTCCGTTTCCCGGTTACTGGCAGCAGGATGTATATTACAAGATCAAAGCCGACCTTAACGAAAGCACCGATATCATCACAGCCGATGAAGAAGTGATATACTGGAACAACTCGCCCGATACCCTGCGATTCGTCTTTTTTCATCTGTACCAGAATGCCTTCCAGCCGGGTTCCTATTATGAAAAACTTATGGATGCATATAAAGAAAAGGCGGATTGGGGCGATTATGAAGATGCAGGGTACGGCACAGGGATCGACCGGATTACCGTAAACGGCAAAGAAGTGAAAACGGAACAGGATAACACCATATTGAAAGTATGGTTACCAGAGCCGCTGCCGCAGGACGATTCCGCACTTTTCAATATTTCGTTCAAATCCTATTTTGACGAGGGGGGGGAAAGGCGCAGGATGAAAATGTTCGATGTTTACGGGTATAAGCACTATGACGGTGTGCACTGGTATCCGCGCATCGCTGTATATGACCGCAAATTCGGATGGGAAACCGACCAGCACCTCGGTCATGAATTTTACGGTGATTTCGGAACCTACGATGTTGCGCTGACGCTTGCCAACAACAATATTGTTGACGCCACTGGGGAACTCCTCAACCGTGAGGAAGTATTGCCTGACTCGCTCAGAAAAAAACTGGATATTTCAAATTTTAAGGATAATCCTCTTGATTCCCCGCCATCCGTTATTGTTCCCTTTGACAGCGCCATCCGTAAAACATGGCATTTTTATGCGGAAAACGTTCATGATTTCGCCTTCACTGCCGATCCTACCTACCGCATAGGAGAAAAAGTTATTGAACTCCCCTCTCTTTCAGGAGAGGGGCGGAGGGGTGAGGTAAAATGCATCGCCCTTGCCCAGGAACCGCACGCAGCCCGTTGGCAGAACGCAGCTGACTATACCGCACGTATTATTAAATTATATTCGGAAGATATTGGAATGTTCGTATGGCATAAAATGATTGTTGCCGATGCCCGTGACGGCATGGAGTATCCTATGCTTACCCTTGACGGTGGTCTTGACCCCGATTACCGCGGACTCTTTATGCACGAAATCGGACATAACTGGTTTTATGGGCAGGTGGCTAACAATGAAACCTACAGGGCTTCCCTGGATGAGGGATTCACTACATTCCTGACCGTATGGGCTTACGAAAAACTGGAAGGGGATACCGTAATAAAAACGGATCCCGATAGCCATCGGGAGGAAAAATTTTATACCCGCCTCTTTAAAAAGCCGGATATGGTACGCGACAACCGCACTTATTTCAACTATCTGAATTACGCCCTGCGTGAAAATAATGCTACGTTGAATACCCATTCGGATGATTTCGGGAACGGACTGAATCATGGGGGGGGGTACCGGCAGGTTTACCAGAAAACCGCCACCATGCTTTTCAACCTGCAATATGTCCTTGGCGATGATCTTTTCCTTAAAGCCATGCAGCGCTATTTTGAACAATGGAAACTCTGCCATCCTTATCCCGAGGACTTCAGGAATTCTATCATTCATTTCACAGGAACCGACCTCAATTGGTTTTTTGATGAATGGCTCGAAACAACAAAAACATCTGATTACAGTGTGGGAAGGGTCAGGAGAATTGATCCCGATACAACCATTAAAGACAGTGTAATCCGGTCGCAAAACCGTTACTGCATTACCTTTAAGCGCAACGGGGAGATGCAGATGCCCATTGACTTTACCGTTGTTACAAAAGAAGGTGAGAAACATAATTACCACATCCCCAACGGGTGGTATGAGAAAAAGACGGATGCAAAAATCCTGCACCGCTGGATAGGATGGGGTAAACTAAATGATGCATACAAGGTGCACCTGAGTATCCCCGGGAAAATTCACGATGTTATCATTGACCCTACCCACCGCCTTGCCGACATCTATATGCCTGATAACAACCGCAGGTGCAGGGTAAAATATTATTTTGACTCCCGCGTCTTCAACCAGCCCGACTGGAAAAATTACGAAGTATTCATGCGCCCCGAAATATGGTATAACGGGTATGACGGCATTAAAACAGGAATCCATTTCAACGGCAACTATATGAACTTCAAACACCGGTTCAACCTTACTGCATGGTTTAATTCCGGGGCTTTGCAAAATATTTTACCCGAAGTTGATGAATACCGCTTTAACCCGTTTTCATTTTCCTTAAATTACCGTACCCCGGTTTACAATTTCAGCAGGTTTTCAGAAGTTTATCTTACTGCAAAGTATCTTGACGGTTTGAATCTCTATGCAGCCGGTTGGGAAAAATGGGATAGATCAAACAGAAATGCAATTAACCTTTGGGTAAAAAGCATGTTCCGGAATTCTGCCGGTGATCTGAATTACCTCCTTTATCCTGATCTGTGGAATGCCGGTAAACTTAACAATACGGTGAATGTGTCTTTCCGCCATCTCTATAAATACAAATGGGGTAACGGCAATATCCTTTTGAAATTAAAGTCGGCAGCAGCGGGAAGCGATTACAATTTTTCGCAGATCGGCATGACGGCCGTCAACGAAAATAAACTCGGCAAAATCGGTGTCAGGACCCGCACTTTCGTGCAATACGGAACCGGGAGGAACCCCCCTCCGGAAAGCGGTTTGTACTTTGCCGGTGCAAATCCCGAAGAAATGATGGATAACAAATTTGTGCGATCCGTTGGAATGGTTCCCTATGAATGGACAGGATACGGTTCTTCATCAAATCACTTTCACCACGGGGGGGGAATGAATATGCGCGGATTTGCGGGGTATCTTGTGCCTGCCGAGACCGGTGACGGTGAAATACGTTTTGCCTATACCGGAACCGCAGGCGCTGCTCTTAACACCGAAATCATTCTCACCGGACTGATACCTTATAGCCCTAAAGGCAAAGGAAACGGCTGGAACTGGAAAAGGCCCTGGTGGGGATATGACATTTATCTTTTCGGAGACGGAGGGGTGATCAACTACAATTACTTTTATGAAAAACTATCCTTTGCCGCCCCGCGTATTGATGCCGGACTTGGCATTGCTTTGTCCTTAAACCGTTGGGGACCAGTTGAGAATGTGGCGCCCCTTACCCTGCGCTTTGACATGCCGTTTTATCTTTATCCCGTTCCGGCAGTTGATACTTCCGATCCCTATAACCCGGATTACACGCCAAAATGGAATGAGATGCTCAAATTCCGCTGGATGATAGGCGTTGGAAGGGCGTTTTAATCAGATCCAATGGTTAAAATTATCATTGCCCTGCTTCCTTTAATCTTATTGACCTGTTGTAACGGTTATAATAAGATCTATACAGCATTAAATTTCGCTGAGAGTATAAGGAGATTAAATCTTAGTTTCGGAAACATAGATACCTTACCGGCTGTAATCGGAAATTTTCCCAATCTCCGAAAACTAAAACTATCAGATAATAAAATTAAATTTCTTCCCCCGGAAATCGGTAAACTTTCAAAACTTCGTAAACTCTATCTTAACAATAATAAGATTGAATTACTACCGCCCGAAATCGGGGAATTGAAATCTCTGGAAAAACTTATTCTGAGTAATAATAAACTGATGATGTTGCCGGCAGAAATCGGACAACTCCCTGGTCTGAAATACCTTTCTGCCCAAAATAACCGACTGAATTTTTTACCTTCTGAAATTGGGAACCTTTCTAATCTTGAATTTCTAAATCTGAAATTCAACCAATTGGGAAACCTGCCACCAGAGATCGGGCGACTGAAAAATTTAACATTCCTGTATTTGAATAATAATAAGATTACTGCTTTGCCTGCCGAAATAGGTATGCTCGAAAATTTGAAATTTTTCCATATAGGTAAAAATTATCTTGAATTTTTACCTATCGAAATCGGTGACCTGTATCGTCTTATTGAATTGAATGTAGCCGAAAGCGGCACAATGCTGAAAGTACCTGAAAGCGTTTGTAATTTGAAATATTTGGAAGATTTTTATGTGGATTATACCGCTTTGATACCTTTTTGCCTGCAGGCACGAAGAGGTCACAGATTCCGAATAATTATTCAATAAGAATGCCCCAAAAGCAAAATCAACGGCAGGTGATGTCTTATTTGTTATACACAACGACATAAGTCAGAACAATATTTATTTACAAAATAATTTCACAGTCAATCCCCCTAACCCCCTTCTCCAAGGGGGAAATTTTGGTTGTTCCCCCTTTGAAAAAGGGGGGAAGGATGGATACTCAATCTTAGCAATAAACCGTTATTTATTTCGTTTCATAAATCAATTAAATTATTTATTTTACCATGCCCGACAACAACAAAACATTCTTTGAACGGCTGAATGCCTGGATAAGAAATTCCATCACCCTTAAATTAGTTTCCATAGGCATCCTAATCCTGCTGCTCCTCATTCCCGCCTTTATGATTGAGGACCTGATACGCAACAGGGAATATACCAGCAGCGATGCCATTGAAGAGGTGAGTTCAAAATGGGGAGAGGCGCAGACCATATCGGGCCCCGTTCTTGCCGTACCCTATAAAAAATATTATAAAAAAGATAAGGATATCGTTGAAGTCATTGAATACGCCCATTTCCTGCCGGATGAACTTAAAATTTCGGGAAAAGTTGATCCCGAGTACCGCCACAGGGGAATTTTTGAAGTGGTAGTATATACCTCAAAATTACATATTGAAGGAAAATTTTCACAGCCCTCTTTTTCCGGATGGCCTGTTGATACGAACCTGATACTCTGGAAAGATGCTTTTGTCTATACGGGTATTTCAGATATGCGGGGGATTAATGAAAATATCGCACTCAACTGGTCAGCGGGTCAGGTAAATGATCACCTTCTTTTCAATCCCGGCACAGGGATAAAGCCATCCACAAGTTATGACGAATCGGGTTCCGGTAATATGATTTCCGAAACCGGGGTAAGTACACGGGTAAACCTGGGAACTCCGGATGATACAGGCAAGTTATTTCAGTTTTCTTTTGAACTTTCACTTAACGGCTCTAAAAAACTCTTTTTTTCCCCCTTAGGTAAAGAAACGAATGTAACTCTTGAATCCCCCTGGCCCGATCCGGGTTTTGACGGGGCGTTCCTGCCGGATGAACGTACCGTGAGTGAAAAGGGTTTCAGCGCCAAATGGAAAGTTCTTCACCTGAACCGGAATTACCCGCAGCAATGGCTCGGTACCGAGTACAGGATATCGGAATCAACCTTTGGGGTCAATCTCCTTGTCCCGGTTGATCATTATCAGAAATCAACACGCGCGGCAAAATATGCGGTACTGATAATAACTCTTACTTTCCTCGTCTTCTTTTTTGTAGAGATTCTAAATAAACAACGGATTCATCCGTTCCAGTACATCCTTGTTGGACTTGCAATATGTATTTTTTATACGCTGCTCATATCCATATCGGAGCACCTTTCGTTCAACCTTGCATATTTTATTTCGGGTGTGGCGGTAATAGCAGCGATCACGGCATATTCCCTTTCCATGTTCACATCAAAACTCCCGACCATCCTGCTCGGGCTGATCATGGTGGCAATCTATGGATTTATTTTCATCATCATCCAGTTGCAGGATTACGCCCTGCTCACCGGCAGTATCGGATTGTTCCTGGTACTACTGGTTGTGATGTACATATCAAGGAAGATCAACTGGTATTCAGCGGCAGAGTGAATATAGTTGAAAATGGAAAGTTGAAATTTGTATTTCCTGGGATTTGGTGCTTGGAACTTGGGACTTGGTGCTTGGTGCTTGGAACTTGGAACTTGGGACTTGGGACTTGTTTAACTATCCCATCCCGAAGGGTTCAACAATTTTCAGAAGTGCGGTCTCATCAATGATCTTTATTTTTTTCCCGGATTTTGAGATGATGTTTTCTTTTACGAGGTCATTAAAAATGCGGACTACCTGTTCATCGCTGCTGACACCGGCAAGTTCGGCTATCTCTTTACGCGACAGTTGAACATTGATGGTTTTATCTTTGGGATGAATTCCGAAGACCTTATTAAGATAGGTAAGAGAACTGACCACTTTTTCACGCGTATTCATCTGCATCTGGCATTTAAGGCGGCTCTCCACTTCACGCAGTTCGTTGGCGTAAAATATCATCAGGGAATATGTCATTTCCGGGTTCCTGATGAACGCTTCATAAATAGTATCATTTTCAACAAAGCAGATGAGAGAATCCTCCAGGGCAGCCGCATTTACAGGATAAATTTCCCTCCCGTATCCCCGGTGGCCGAGAATATGGCCGGCAGTAGCAATCCGGACTATCTGTTCCCTGCCGTTATATCCGGTTGAAGTAACCTTTACCTTTCCGGATTGTATGAAATGCAGTCCGAGCACCATTTGTCCGGCTACAAAAATATCCTGTCCCTTACGGTAAAAAATCTGGGTTTTCCTTTTATTCAGGATCTCCACCCACTCGGGTGAGCATTTTTTACAGAAACAATTTTTATTGGGGCAGGATATGCAATTAGTTTGTTTGTTTTTCATCATTGAGTTTAAGTCAGACATCGGAAATTTTAAAAACTTCCGATGTCTGATTACCGGAAACCGGGGGTAAAGGTACAAACTATTTCAGGAGGGCAGAGGCGAAATGAAGAATGGACTTTTCCAAAGTTCCAAACTTTGGAAAAGTCCACCAGCAGTTTATTTCAGGATAAACGTCCAGATATCCGGAACTTCATCTTTTAACTTTTTCTTTGATTCTTTTGCGCCCTTATAGGTATCATCCCGGTTGGTATAACAGTAGTAATATTTTGATTTTTTGCTGAACACCACACCTACCGCCTTCTTATTTATTGCGCGTTTTGCATTTTCAATATTTTTGAATGATGCAATAACAACATAATAACCCTTTTCAACCGGCTGGCCGTTCAGATCCACAAATTCTTCATTGGTATAAAGCCGCACCGATTCACCGGTACCTCCCTCCTTTTTGTTTTTTATCTGGCTGATCATGTCAATGGCATAGGCATCGGACGGATCAAGTTCAAGCGCCTTTTTATATTCATTCATCGCATCATCTAATTTGCCTGCCATGTAAAGCGAGTCGGCTGTCTGGATATGGCGGTCATAGCCGGCCCATACAGTGGCCTTTTTTTCAAGTTCCTGCAATCGTTCCTTTACATAAGGGTCATCCGGATTCAACTGCAATGCTTTTTCATACATCTTTTTTGCCAATCCATATTTTTTATCTTCAAAATAGAGGTCAGCAGCGGCAATGGCGGCACGGTAAGAGGCGGTGTACTTATTTTCAATCTGGTCAAGTTTTTCCTGGGCATAGGATGCATTGGGCCTGTATTTAAGCGCCTCCCTGTATTTATCGCGCGCCTTCATGTATTTGCCTGCTTTGACTAAACTGTCTGCTTCAGTTATGGCATTATGATATAAACTGTCGAGAAGGTTATTTACCTTCATAAGTTGCTGCTGCGCATAGGGAGAATTCGGCTTATACGACAGGGCGGCCTGGTAGTTCAGCATCGCTTCATAATAGTCCCCGTTTTTAAACAAACTGTCTGCTTTTTTAATTGCGTAATCATATTGCAGGTTTCCGGCACTGAACAATTGTTCGAGCAGGGTATCCATATCGGCTTTGGAACCGCCTTTGGGATTGAACATGTAGCCAAGGGAAATTTCATGGCTTAACCCGACATTACCGGCTATTTCATTTATTACATACTCATACGAATAACCCATGTGAAACTTGTTGGCAAAAAGAATCCGCGCATTTATCCCGACTGCATAATTGCTCTTATAGACAGCGCCAAGCCAGTATTGATTATTGAATCCGAAAAGTAAACCGCCATCAAATTGAAAAGGGGTGTTCGGGACAAACCTGGTAAGAAAAACCGGGACCAACGCAAGTTTTTTATCTTTTCCGAATTGCAATGTGTATTTTAATGAACCGGTATAATGGCGCGACAATTTGTAGAACATATTTGTAGTGTCGTCATTAAAAGTGAGTTTGTTCCCGATGAGTTGCGGAAATGCGACTCCAAAATCAAGACCCTTGCAGTAAAACCCAAAGCCAAGATTGGCATCAGGAGCGATTTCACGTTTGCTGTTAAAGATAAGAGCCGGGTCTGTAATGGCCTGCTCGCTGTATAGTGAAAGATTTATGCGCTGGTCAATAATGCCGAACTGGAGACCCATCAGTAAATAGATATCCTCCTTAAAATTTGCGCGATAAGCATAAGATCCATAGATAGCCGATTTTTCGATGGTTCCCCATTTGTCATTGAAAAGTGTAAGGCCGAGGCCTGTTTTTTTATCCTTCACCGGTGCGTCTGCTGTAATAAGGGCGGTAGAAGGAGAACCGGGCATAAGTTTCCATTGCATCCGGTACAACAGATTCAGGTTAGCAAGTTCGTTATTGCCTGAATAGGCGGGATTGTACAGCGATGGTATGAAATGGTACTGGCTGTAGAGAGGAACCTGCTGGCAGAAAGCCGGAGGTAAAAGATAAAAGGTGCTGACGATTACTGTCAGCATCATGGCCAAATGCGTCATGATAAAAGATAATAGGCAAAAGAAAAAAGTACTAATGATTGTTTTCATTTTATTAAAATAAATTAAAACTTCCGGAATACTTTATTCGCTTTTATTGTTAACCCGGGAAATAAGGAATATTTGAAACTATCCTGTTTTGAAACGGCCTTTTTCAATTCATAATGCCCCCCTTTCAGTTTGTAAATTTTTATCATTTCTTCATCAGGAAAAACATAACTGAATTTATTTAATCACCACGAATCTGCCTGTTACAACATTTTTATTCTCACTTGTTACATTATAGAAATAAATTCCATTTTCCAAATTAATGTCTGAAATGGTCATCATTTTTTTATCCGATGATAATTCATAATACGCAAGTTTTTTACCGACAATGTCAAAGATAGCAAAATTTCCTTTATCACCCGGATTTAACGAATAAACAATATTCAATTCGCCTTTTGACGGGTTGGGATAAACGGAAATAATACCATTTTCAGATTTTGAGATTTTAAATCCTGAATGCCATCACCGGATAATTCCGGACCTGCAACCGGCAATGGCGATAATGGATTTTTAGCGTTTTATTTCACAAGTGTCACATGCCCCACGTACCTGTGTTTTTTCTGCATGGCATCGGTGACCGTGACGAGGTAAACATAAACATCCTGCATCGCTTCCCTGGGACCGTTGTTCGCCCTGCCGTCCCATCCGGTCTGCCAGTCGGTTGTGTGGTAAATTTCATTGCCCCAGCGGTCAAAAATGTACATGTCGTATTTGAGTGGGTATATAAGGGGGGTGCGGAATATTTCATTCTTGCCGTCACCGTTGGGTGAGAAAGCATTGGGGATAAAGAGCGCAAAGTCGGGCTCTATATAAACCGTTTTTATCGTGTCGTCATAGCATCCGTAAACGGTGAGGACCTCAAGTTTTACTGTATAAGAGCCGGTATCGTCATAGGCGTGAACAGGGTTAATGGCAGCGGAATCAACGGAACCGTCACCGAAATCCCACCACCAGACGGCAGCGAGATCTGAAAGATCGGTGAAATATTTTTTTGGCCCGAGTATGGTGGACCGGTCGGGATTCCAGTCAAAATCAGCAACCGGCAGAGGGTCAGCAATAATATAATTATTGAAAGTAACCAGCAGGTTGCAACCCATTGATGTGGTTATTTCCAGGTCAACATCGTAGGTGCCATCATTCACGTATGTATGGGGGGGATTTGAAAGTGTTGAGGAAGCACCGTCTCCGAAATTCCATATATACGATTGAACGGCATTACCGGTAGCCGCCTGGTCCGGAACTGTAGAAATGTCGGTGAACTGAACGTCCAATGGTTCGCACCCTCGTGCCAGGTTGGAAGTGATCTGAATTACCGGCAATGCATATACTGTTACGTTACCTGAGTAGGATGCCAGGCAACCTTCATCGGTTTGAATGTTTAATGTGCAGGCATAAAAACCATATATTGAATAGGTATAGGATGGA
>JACPRZ010000010.1 GCA_016193485.1 Bacteroidota bacterium
TTGACTACTACGTACAAGTAGCCCCACAACTTAACGAACCCCTGCCTGCCGGCAGGCAGGGCTGTATGCGAGACCCGCACGTACAGTGGTGTGAGAGCCCCCCCCCGTCATGTTCTATTGGCGGGGCGGGCTACTCGATTAGGCGCTGTTGTTTTTTATTTTTCTGTCCAGCATTTTAGTGTCTTTTAGTTGACATTCCCAAAATCGCAAAACTGTCCATCCGTTGTTACGAAAATGTTTTGTTACTTGTCTGTCCCGTTTTATGTTGCGAGCAATTTTATTTTTCCAATAAACTTTATTGTCTTGTGGAACTGTCCCACGGCAGTTGTGTCCGTGCCAAAAACAGCCGTCAACGAAAATTACTGTCTTGGTATGTGGAAATATAAAGTCAGGTTTGCCGAATAGTTTTTTATTTCTTCTCCAACCCGTAATGTGTCTGTCTCTGAAATACTGAACTAATTTTATTTCTGTGGATTTGTTGCGACTGCTTTTTACTTGGCGCATTATGTGACTGCGTGCCGATTTTGAGAAGGTGTCAGCCATTTCTAATTACAGTAATCCATGATTTATCAAAACCAAGCGCCTTCAAAATATTTTCCTTGTCAAGTTTCTTTGGTTGTTTGATACGAATTACCAAACTTTTTTCGGGAACATTTTCTACGATTGTAAACTGTGAGCCGTGCGGTTGCCAAGTAAAACGATGCTCTTCAGTTTTTTTATCGATGCCAATTAGATTTTTATTTTTGTTCCATTCCCATTTAAAAAGTTCGTTGTCGTAACGAATGGTTTCAAACTCAAAAACCGAAACCTCTGATAAGTCATTTGCTTTTACAAGAACAACTGTCCGCAAGTGTTTAAATTTTTCTCTGATGGCAGAAACTCTTTCATTCCAAATATCCAAAACAAGTTTGCCGATTAAATCGGGTTTTGTTTTTGTGTCAATTCGTTCACCGAAAGAATAAATCGGAGAGTTCCTTCCAGAAATTAAACGAACAGTTTTTTGATTTGCAGGATGCGTAGATTTTACCGTCTTTGCTCCCCACGCTGTATTTCCCATAACAACATCATCAAGCCCTACATTAGAGGGTTTCCATTGTGCGCCAATACAGTTCGCAAAAATATTTTCCCATTCAGAACCTTCAAGGTCGGGCTTACCTTTTGATGCAAGTAAGTAGATTAACTCTTTTCCCAATAGAAAAGGGAAGTTCTTCGGAAATTCGTTGAGTGGAAAAGCCGATACTGATTTATTTACAGTCCGAAGTTTTGGTGATTTATCTTTTGCCATATTCTACTTCATATTCTCTTAAAACCGAAGTCATATCTAAAGTTATCGCAACATACGGCAAAAGTTTTAAGATAACTGCTTTTACAATGTTTACAGGAACTGCGTTACCCGCCTGTTTTCTTGCTTGACTGTCATTACCGATAATTTTGTAAGTGTCGGGAAACCCTTGCAAGCGAAACATTTCTCTTGGAGTTAATCGTCTTTCACCATTTACTAATAGATAATTGTATGAAGCGCCAGCCCGCAAAGCACAAGAGTATGGATAGGAACAAATATTTCCCGCTTTGTTTTCGTGCCAGATAGAAAGTTTGTAAGCAGACTTATGTTTTTGTTTTCTTTTCTTATGAATATATTCGGAAGCGAAATATTTTTTATCAACCCGCTTTTCTAAAATTTCACTCAATGGTTTAAATGGTCTGACAGGCGCAGGATATGAAAAATAAATTGGCTCTCTGTGTCCAACAATAATTACTCTTTCTCTTTTTTGTGGTAGTCCGTAGTCAAGCGCATTCAGAACTGCGTAGTGTGTATCGTAACCTAAATCTTGCAGAGTTTTTAAAATTACTTTGAGCGTTTTCCCTTGGTTGTGTCCTACAAGTTGTTTTACATTTTCCAAAACAAACGCTTTCGGTTTTTTATGTTTTAAAATTCTTGCGATGTCAAAAAAGAGCGTCCCCCGAATGTCATTGAAACCTTGCATTTGTCCGATAATGCTGAACGGTTGGCAAGGAAAACCTGCAAATAAAATATCGTGGTCGGGAATATTTTTTTCGTGAACTTGTGTAATGTCGCCCGCTGGTCTGTGTCCAAAATTGGTTTCATAACTGTCTTGACAGAATGGGTCAATGTCGGACGAAAAAACGCAGTCGGGAATGAGGTTGTTTTCTCGGCAAGCTTCGTCCATTGCTGTCCGAAAACCACCGATGCCACAAAATAAGTCAATAAATTTTATTTGTTCCATTTTGCTGTCTTTGATGCAAAGTTAAATTTTATTTTGTTTTGGTTGTCTGTCTGTTGAAAAGTTGTCAAGTTGGTCGTATTGAAATCGTGTCGTGTCTGGGTCGCGTCCTACAATAGCGCCTAACGTAAGTATATTCGCTATTATCCGCACAAATATAGCGTATTTCCGCATATAAATGCCGGATATGCGCTATGGTTGTATCACCAGATACGCTTTCAGCGGAGACCTTTGTCCTTTTATCTTTTATCTTTGTCCTTTTCCGGTTTTATGGTTCTCCGTGGAATTATTTTTTGCATACCGTTAATCCTTTCTTCATTTCTGGTACTTCCCCAGCACTTCTTCCGCGTTGATGAACCCGTCCGTAACACCCGTGAAATTTTACCGGGCGCTTACGCAGTGGAGGAATATACTGCGCTTCTTCAGGGTAAAAATGTTGCTGTCGTTGCTAATCACACTTCTCTGGTATTGCGCACCCACCTTGTTGACACTTTACTCAGCCGGAAAATAAACGCAAAAAAAATTTTCTGCCCTGAACACGGTTTCCGCGGTACTGCCGATGCAGGTGAAGAGGTAACCAATTCAATGGATGAGAAGTCCAAACTTCCGCTTGTTTCCCTGTATGGAAAAAATTACAAACCCAGAAAAGAGGACCTTGCCGGGATTGATGTTGTATTGTTCGACCTGCAGGATGTTGGTGTGCGGTGCTATACCTATATTTCAACACTGCATTATGTAATGGAAGCATGTGCCGAAAACAAAATCCCTCTCATCGTTCTTGACCGCTCGAACCCGAACGGCTTTTTTATTGACGGTCCTGTGCTGGAGAATGAGTTCAGGTCGTTTACAGGATTACATCCGGTTCCGCTGGTTTACGGGATGACCATTGGCGAGTATGCGATGATGATAAACGGTGAAGGATGGCTGCAGGGGGGGGTAAAGTGCGATCTGAAAGTTATTAAATGCGCAAATTATACGCACAGGGATTTATACCAACTGCCGGTTAAGCCCTCTCCCAACCTTCCCGACATGATCTCGGTTTACCTTTATCCCTCTCTCTGCCTCTTCGAGGGCACATCAATCAGTGTTGGAAGAGGTACTGACAAACCGTTCCAGGTAATAGGGCATCCGAACCTTCAGACAGGCGAATATTATTTTACTCCTCAGGGCAAACCAGGAGCGAAAAATCCTCCGTTCAAAGGCGTAAAATGCCGCGGTTACGACCTTACACAGTTCGGTGATATGTTTGTGAAAAACTACAGGAATATTTACCTTTTCTGGTTACTCGGCACCTATAAAAGTTCACCGGACAAGAAAAAATATTTCAATTCTTTTTTTGAAAAACTTGCCGGAACCGCAACCCTCCGCAAACAGGTAATTGAAGGAAAATCAGAAGAGGAAATTCGCGCCACATGGAAACCCCAGATAGATCAGTTCAAAAAAATAAGGAAGAAATATCTTCTCTATCCCGATTTTGAATAATGATCCCGTTATAATAAGTCATTTTTGCCACCAAATCACTAAAACACAAAATAACACTAAAAATAAAATAATTGAATTTCGAAATTTTGTGGGACCTGCCTGCCGGCAGGCAGGTTTCGTGTTTTTGAGTTTTAGTGGCATTTTACTAAATTTGACTTTTTATAGTGGATGCATTCTTTTTATAGTTGACTCAATAATCGCATGAAATATACCGCTTGTTATTTTATTCTCCTCGAGGGAATCACAGTAACTCCTTCTTTTTCGCAGGAGAAAAAAGGAAGCGCGCAGGATCCGCTGTTTGTTACCGAATACAAGTTGCAAAACGGGCTTACCGTTTATCTGAATGAAGATCACAATCAGCCCGCTGTATTCGGCATGGTGGCGGTGAGGGGCGGCAGCAAACGCGATCCCAAAGATGCTACCGGCATGGCGCACTATCTTGAACATCTTCTGTTTAAGGGAACCGATAAAATGGGCACTGTTGATTATGGGAAGGAAAAAGTTATTCTCGACAGCATCCGTTTGATGTATGACGAACTTGGCAAACATAGCGCTGCCTCTGAACGTGAATCCATACAGAT
Organism: Bacteroidota bacterium; assembly: GCA_016193485.1. Classification (GTDB taxonomy): domain Bacteria; phylum Bacteroidota; class Bacteroidia; order JACPRZ01; family JACPRZ01; genus JACPRZ01. Next base: position 4,307 of record JACPRZ010000010.1, read on the forward strand.
AAAAATAAACCAACTGGAAAACCGGGCATCCGTTTATGCGATCCCGAACGAACTTGACCGGCTCATAAGCGGAATAGGGGGGACCTTTTTTAATGCTTTTACTTCAGACGAACTTATTGTTTACCTGAATATGTTCCCCGGCAGCCAGATAGAAAAATGGATGGAGATTTATTCCCACCGCTTCATTCACCCGGTCTTCAGGTTATTCCAGTCCGAACTGGAGACGGTATATGAAGAGAAAAACCGTTCAATGGATAATTTCGGGTATCTGCTGATGGAGACATTCCAGAAGAACTTTTATAAAAACTCTCCTTACGGGCAGCAACCTACAATTGGGCTGGTTGAACACCTTAAAAATCCTTCCCTTTCAAAGATGATCGCCTACTATGACAATTATTATGTGGCGAACAATATGGCGCTGATATTATGCGGTGATTTTCACACCAGCGAAGTGATCCCGATGATTGAGAAAAAATTCGGCACATGGCGCACAAAAGAAATTCCTCAATATGCTGAAACCGAAGAAAAACCATTCTCCGGCAGGGAATTTATATCGGAACGGCTTACTCCGGTGAGAGTCGGAATTATGGGTTTTCGCACGGTACCGATGGGCCACCCTGATGAACCGGCACTCACGGTTTGCAACAATATTTTATCCAATCAATCGGAGACCGGTTTATTCAACAAATTAGTTCTCGATAATAAACTGATTTATGCGGAGGCAATCCCGGACAACTATACCGATATGGGAGGAATGATGATTTTATTCGTTCCGAAAATCCTTGGTCAGAAGATGGCAACTGCTGAAAAAATGATAACCGTTGAAATTGAAAAAGTAAGGAACGGAGTTTTTGATACGGTACTTGTAGAAGCGGTAAAACTGAACCTTGAAAAAGAAAATGAAAGGGGGCTGGAGGATATCCAATGGCGGGGATACCGGCTGCTGGATGCATTCCTGGAAAATAAAACATGGAGCGAGGCGCTTGCCGGAAAAAAATCTGTGGCAAATGTGCGGGTGCAGGATGTGGTCAGAGTGGCAAATAAATATTACGGAAATGATTACCTGGTCCTCCATTCAAAAATGGGTTTCCCGAAAAAACAGAAATTAGAAAAACCGCCTTATAAACCGGTAAAACCGGAAAATTCTGAAGCAAAGTCGGTTTTTGCAAAACAGATTGAACAGATGGAAGAAAAACCGTTTGAACCGGATTTCATTGAGTTCGGAACCGGAGGTGTGGATGTGAAATATGAAAACCCGCGCGAAAAAATCCCATTCTATTATTCACATAATCCCATAAATAAAATTTTCACGCTTACCATCAAATATGGAACGGGAACCTATAAAAATCCGGTTCTTGACCAGGCGACAGCATATATTCTTCTGTCCGGAACCGACAGGTACAGCGTTCAGGAAATCAAAAAAGAATTTCAGAAACTTGGCTCTTCCTATTATGCCTTTGCAACGCGCGATTATTTTATTATAGAACTGGAGGGATTTGATGCGCAATTGCCGGCTTCAGTGAAACTGCTGAATCATTTGCTCACCGGCATGAAACCGGATGATAGCCAGATCAGCAAACTTCTGGAAGAAACAAAAACCATGAGGAAAGTTGAAAAAAAGGAACCTGCCACCCTGGGTGAAGCGCTGAAAGAATACGCGATCTTCGGAGATAATTCATCCTTTCTTAACCGGCTGTCACTGAAACAAATTCAGAATCTATCTGCGGTTCAACTTATAAATGAAGCAACTGATGCTATGAAATTCGCACCTGAAATTCATTATTGCGGCACACTGCCTATGGACACCGTTACGGATTGTATAAAGAAAAATTATTTCTTCCAAAAGGAACAGAAACCCGGTGAATCTCCTGTTGACAGGACAATGGAAAAAATTGAAGAAAACACACTATTTTTTCTCAACGAACCGAGTGCCGTTCAGAGCCAGGTCTTTTTTATGGTAAGCGGAGAGCCGACTAATGACTTACAGAGAACGCTTGCTCCTGCATTCAACGAATATTTCGGTGCGGGAATGTTCTCAATCGTTTTCCAGGAAATACGGGAATTCCGTTCTCTTGCCTATTCATCTTACGCATATTACTACAACGCTTTTCATGCGGGCAATAACGGTTATCTGACCGGCTTCATAGGCACCCAGGCCGACAAGACCATTGAAGCCCTTACCGTTTTCAGGCAACTAGTACAGGAGATGCCGGTTCGTTCTGACCGGCTTCCGGTACTTAAGAATGCACTGATACGGTCGATGGATCCTGAACGCGGCTCTTTCCGCGAAATATCACAGAGGGTTGCTGACTGGAGAAAGCAGGGTTATGGTGAGGATCCCAGGATAAAAAGAGCCGCATTTTACCGGACGATGGAGTTTAAGGATATTGAAGATTTTTACAGGAAAAATTTAGCGGGTAAAAAATATTTCATAACCGTTGTCGGTGATAAATCAAGGGTTGATGTGGAAAAACTTTCTGCTTTCGGAAAAGTTATTGTTGTGGATAAGAAGGAAATTTTCCGGTGACTGCAGGTGGACACCGGCAAAGGGTGTATGACAAATTGCACATTCCGTCCCTGTGGAATGTAGAGACGAGACCATGTCTCGTCTCTGTTTCCCCATGAAAATTTAAAACATGAAAAAACGTTCACGAGCCATTGGAATAATAGGAAATAAGTTAGAATTTGACAGCCCTGAACGAATACATACGTATTCCTCAAAAATATCTATATTTGTAAAATTCATTCCTGGTAGTTTTTTTCAGTGATTACATTTTATTTTAATCCATATGAAAAAATATCGGAATTTTTTACTCATTGCCTGCTTCGCAATATCCTTTTACCAGTCCTTTTCCCAGCAAATTTCAATTACCCTTGACGGCTCCGGTGCCCAGGCGCTGGGTTGTTGTAACCTTTGCGGAAATGATTACTGGTGCGTAAATAAACCGGACAGTTGCGGAACATCTGCCGCTGCAGATACAATATTTTTTTTTGATTCCATTTCTTCCGGAAACCGTATTACCGGAATTTCACTGATTTATTACGGGGCAAGTTGCGGTGCCGGTACGGTGACCACTTTTATAAACAACATTCCTCTTGTAGCCGTTACCGATAGCGCCAATAATTGTATCTGCAGCGCATGCGATACAATCATTTCCTCAACATTTTCAGATTCATGCGGTGTTCCTGCAACCCAATATAATTATGGCAACTGGAACCTTCTCATCATTGCGCCCGATTCGGCTTTTTGCTATGACAGGATTGAAGTAATCTTTTCTTATGATTCAATTTTATTCCTCGTAAATCCAATCAGCGGGCCTGATACTGTTTGCACCGGTGATTCTGTACAATACAGCATATTGCCTGTTGAATGTGCTGTTCTTTATGAATGGTTTATACCATCAGGGTGGACCATTGTAAGCGGGCAGGGTACAAATTCGGTAACCGTAATTTCCGACACAACTGATGGGTTGCTATCAGTGAGAATGATTTCATCAGCCGGTGATACCGGTTTCTCCGCAATGTCAGTTTCAGCGCTTGCAGTTCCCGGTAATCCGGGAACAATTACGGGTAATACTTCAGTATGCTTTAACACTACGGTTCCCTATTCAATCCTGCCTGTACCGGGTGCATCCTATTATATCTGGTACCTGCCGTCTTCCTGGAATATTATATCGGGTGACAGTACCGATAATATTTCAGTTAATGTTGGAAATTCCAGCGGGAATGTGTGCGTAAGGGCGGCAAATAGTTGCGGTACAAGCGCTCAAAGTTGTATTTCGGTGACTAAAACGAATATTCCGACAATGCCAGGATCTATTTCCGGGCAGACCTCCCTGTGCAGTAATAATTCCGCAACATATTCCATCAATTCGGTTTTCGGTGCAACAACCTATTTATGGACTGTTCCCGCGGGTTCTGTAATAACTGCAGGGCAGGGAACAACGGCAATAAATAATACCTATGGTACTTCAGGTGGGGTAATTTGCGTTTCTGCCGGGAACTTCTGCGGGTACAGCAACCCCCAATGCTTATCTGTTAATATTCTTAATCCTCCGCCCGATCCTTTTGCCATATTAGGACCTGCTACTCTCTGCGCAGGATCAAATGCGGTTTATACAATAGCCGTTGGAACTGATGGCGCAACCTGGTCGTGGTCGGTACCTGCCGGTACAAATATCAATTACGGACAGGGTAATGATACACTATACGTTACTTTTGGAACTACTTCAGGCAATATAAGTGTTATCGGAAGCAATGTATGCGGTTCAACTTCGCCAGTTTCACTATTTGTAAATGTAATTGATCTTTCCGCTGATTTATCAATAGTCAATATCCCATGTTACGGGCAATGCACCGGTTCTGCCACAGTTGTCGTTACAGGGGGGGGAGCACCATACACTTATTTATGGAATCCTTCCGGGCAGACAGGTTCAACCGCAACAGGATTATGTGCCGGCACACACTCCTATTCGGTATGGGATAATAACGGTTGTAATCTTGCTGAGTCATTCACAATAACCCAGCCCCCAGTATTGGTTGTTTCCCCCCCCAATGACGATACAATTTGCGAGGAACAATTCACCGGCCTTACTGTATCCGCCACCGGTGGCACAACACCCTATTCATTCACATGGGCTCCTGCTGACGGATTGAGCGCCACAACCGGCCCTGCCGTAATTGCCGGACCTGATGCCACTACCCAATATACCATCCTTGCTATAGACGCTAACTCATGCTTTGACACGGCAATCGTAACTGTTTTTGTCGATTCCTGCAGCGGTATTGATTTTCGTTTCTTATCCAATAGATGGTCGGTATTCCCTAACCCATCAATAGGAAAGGTAATAATTGAATCGGCCTATCCCGTAGCGGAATATTTTTCCATTCAAATTTTTGGAATCACCGGGATCAGGTTTTTGGTGGAAAATGATCATGGAATGGGTTCCCGGGTGCGGAAGACCATTGACCTTTCGGAATTACCTCGTGGAATTTATTTATTAAAAATCACGTCATCCTTACGTACGGATTTATTTAAACTTATTAAGGAATGATTCGGGCGAGGAACCTATTCTCTATCGGCAAAAAAACTATTTAAACATGAAAAAAATAATAATAACTTCAACGATATTAATTTTATATTATATCGCTTTTCCGCAGACCCCATCAACTCCGCCAACCGGAATAAGCGTTTCATTAGACCCGGTGTGTGCCGGTCAGGCAACTCTTTTAACCGTTGTTGGCGGGTCGCTGGGAACCGGGGCACAGTGGCAATGGTACATCGGTAGTTGTGGCGGAATGCTTGCAGGTTCCGGCAGTACAGCAACGGTTACACTCCCAAGTACCACAACCTTTTACGTAAGGGCAGAAGGAACTGTTAACACCACAACTTGCGCAAGTGTGACGATATCAGTCAATTCCATATCAATAGCGGCTGCCAGTGTAAGTGCCGCTCCAAACCCGGTTAATTCCGGTAATTCCACAACATTATCTGTATCTGGCGGGACGTTGGGAACCGGTGCACAATGGCAATGGTATTCCGGAAGTTGTGGCGGAACATGGGTGGGATCGGGTAATACAATAACCCTTTCACCTTTAGGTACAACGACCTATTACGTCAGGGCGGAAGGCGCCTGCAATACCACAAGTTGCGTCAGTGTTACTGTTACGGTTAATCCGGTTAGCATAAATGAGATGCTATCCAAAAACGATCAAACGCTCCTCTTCAATACAGGTACCGGTGAGTTTATCATTGATATGGAGATAACCGGACAATCGTATTTTGAAATCAAACTGTTGACTGTTACAGGGCGGATAATTTATGAGGAAACATTAAACAATTACACCGGAAAATACCAAAAAACCGTTGACATGAGAAGTCATGCAAAAGGTATTTACATCATTCAGGTGAAATCTGAAAAAGGCGCCATCAACAGGAAGATGATTCTTCAATAATCGTATTGCAGGAGTATTGCTTCAACCCTTGTTGCAGGCATTGCATTGCATTTTTGAGGGAATCAATATTAAGCACGTATCCGATCCGCACTTCATCTTTTCCCAATCCCTTTGTAGCGTAAAAACCTGTTGCCGGTGCAAGCATAACGGTACGGCCATTATGGTTGAATTTTTCAAGAAGCCACCTGCAGAATTTATCCGAATCATCAATGGGTAGTCGTGCCATTGCATAAAAGGCGCCTTTGGGCACAGGACATTGAACGCCATCCATATTATTTAACATGTCAACCAAGAGATTCCGCCTGCCGGAATATTCCTTTAATACTTTAGTAAAATAACTTTCCGGTGTGCTTATAGCTGCCTTACCTGCAATCTGTCCGAACGTGGGCGGGCTAAGCCGTGCCTGGGCATATTTCAATGCCGCCTGTTTTATTTTTTTGTTCCGGGTTACCAGGGTTCCTATCCGCGCACCGCACATACTGTACCGTTTCGAAATGGAATCGAGCATGACCACATTTTCTTCAGCGCCTTTTAGATTCATTACTGAAAGAAACTCCGCTCCGTCATAACAGAATTCCCGGTAAACCTCATCGGCAAGGAGATACAAATTTTTGTCCCGTACCAACTCCGATAATAAATCCAACTCTTTCCGGGAATATAAATAACCCGTGGGGTTATTGGGGTTGCAGATAAGAATCGCCTTTGTAAGTGTAGTTATCTTCTCATTGAATTTTTCAATTTCCGGTAATGCAAAACCGTTTTCAATGTGAGTTGTAACAGGCACTATTTTTACTCCTGCCGCAACGGCAAACCCGTTGTAATTGGTATAAAAGGGTTCCGGGATGATTATCTCATCTCCGGGATTAAGGCAGCACATCAGGGCAAAGAAAATCGCTTCTGATCCGCCTGTAGTAACGAGGATATCATCCTTTGAAACATCAATTTTATTCTTCCTGTAATAATGAGATAATTCATTCCTGAACGATTCGATACCTGCAGAGTGGGAATATTCAAGGACCGTTATTTCAGAATTATGAACTGCGTCAAGGGCACCGGCAGGTGTTTCAATATCAGGTTGACCGATATTAAGGTGATAAACCGTTATGCCGCGTTTTTTTGCATCTTCGGCAAAAGGGATAAGTTTGCGGATGGGTGATTCGGGCATTTCAACAGCCCGGTATGAGAGGTCAGGCATAACAGGAATTTATGCGGTGTGTCAATTTATCACAAAGGTAAGCAATCAGCGGTAATTTAGGGTTGTGAGATTCTTCATATTTTTGTTTACCCCATTGGAAATTCTTCCTGCGGGGTTAACTGCTATGTTCATTCAATCGGCCAAATTATCAAGGATCATCCATTTGTTAAAGACCGGGAAATTATTGTATGAAATCAAATCGCATTTACGCAGTAAAACAGGGAAAAGAGCGGATAAGATCCTTCCGGTTATTGAACTGGAAGAACTTATCGGGGATGAGGCAGAGATGAAATTAACGGAATCGGACGGCATTGACGGTAATGTTACGGATGAAGAATTGCGGACAATTTGCCGGGTAGTGGGTTGGTTTAAACCTGAAACCATATTTGAAATCGGGACATTTGACGGACGCACTACATTAAACATGGCAATGAATGCCCCCCCTTCCTGCCGGATATACACCCTTGATCTTCCCAGGTCAAAAATATCACAAACCCGCCTGCGTATCAAAACGGGCGACCTGAAATTCATCAATAAGGAAAGGTCGGGTGCAAGATTTACGGACACTCCGTTTGAAAAGAGGATAACGCAATTTTATGCTGATTCTGCCGGTTTTGATTATTCCCCGTTTTATAACTCAATCGATCTTATTTTCATTGACGGCTCACATTCCTATGATTATGTGGTAAGCGATACCCGTAACTGCCGCAAACTGCTCCGTAACGGGAAAGGAATCATCATCTGGCATGATTACGGATGGCATGAGGTGGTAAAAGCGCTCAATGAATTTTACCGTACCGATCCCTTTTTTGCCGGGATGAAGAATATCAGGGGTACAACGGTTGCCGTTCTGATTGCGCGATAATGTTAAGGTGAAGGATAAGGCGAAGGAATTACAGATTCCGATGGATTTTTTTCCTTATCCTTTTGGATATTTTTGTAATTCTGCGCATAAAAAAAACCTCTCCGGAGTGAAGAGGTTTTTTTTATTAATAATAAAACGTTTTAATTTGATTTTTCCATCGGCACTCCATCGGAAGATTTTTTAACAGGTGTTACCGGGGCGGTTACAGGTTGTTTGGTCTGCTGTGGAGCATTGGGGTCAGGCAGGACATCACCTTTGATGGTCAGCACTTTTGTGGCGGTTTTTGCATTGGATGTAAGGGTGACGGTCTTTGTGAATTTCCCGGAGCGTTTTGTATCATAACTCACTTTAATTACATTTGACTGGCCTGGCATGACGGGTTCTTTGGGCCATTCGGGAACGGTACAACCGCAGGATCCGCGCGCATTGGAAATAATAAGAGGCGTTTTTCCAACATTTTTGAATTTGAATTCCCGTACACCGCTGCTGCCGTGAGGGATAGTGCCGTAATCGACAGTTTCGGATTCGAAAATAATGTCCGGGGCATCCATGTTATCAATGGTGGGTTTAACCTCATCGGTAACCGGTGGTTGTTTTTCATGTTCAACCTGGGCGAAGGAAAATCCGAAAAGCAACCCGCTTGCTGCAAGGATCAACGAAAGTTTTTTCATAGGAGTTTGGTTATTTGATGGCAAATATAAAAATATTAATGAAGTGGCGGTGTTAAAAAATGTTAATAGCCCCGTTTCTGAATACTGATCCATGCCCTTACTAATTTTTTACTTTTGCAACCATTATTATATGGAAATCTCCCCGCGCTATAACCCCGCAACCGTTGAAGATAAATGGTATTCCCGGTGGATGCAGAACGGGTTATTCCGTTCCGTTCCCGATGAACGGGAACCCTATACCATTGTCATTCCCCCCCCCAATGTGACCGGTGTCCTGCACATGGGACATGTTCTTAATAACACCATCCAGGATATTCTGGTGCGCAGGGCGCGGATGCTGGGTAAAAACGCCTGCTGGGTGCCGGGGACCGACCATGCTTCCATTGCAACCGAAGCGAGGGTGGTCGCCATGCTGAGGGAAAAGGGTATCAAAAAAAGTGATCTTACAAGGGATGAGTTCCTGAAATACGCATGGGAATGGAAAGAAAAATACGGTGGAATTATCCTTGAGCAACTGAAAAAACTCGGCTGTTCATGCGACTGGGAGCGCACGCGCTTTACAATGGAAAAAAGTTTGTCGGATGGCGTTATTCATGTTTTTACCGACTTGTATAATAAGGGTTATATCTACCGCGGGCACAGGATGATCAACTGGGATCCGTCCGCGCGCACTGCCTTGTCTGATGAGGAAGTTAATTATAAAGAGGTAAATTCAAAATTATACTATGTAAAATACAAAATTGCCGATGCAGATGAATATATCATCGTTGCTACTACCCGTCCTGAAACGATACTGGGCGATACAGGGCTATGCGTAAACCCGAAGGATGGCCGTTATGCGCATCTCCGTGAAAAATCGGTAATTGTACCGGTAGTTAACCGGAAAGTACCTGTTATTTTTGATGAATATGTAGATATGGAATTCGGAACTGGCGCCCTGAAAGTTACACCCGCACATGATTTGGCCGACTACGAACTCGGCAAAAAGCATAAACTTGAAATCATTGATATTTTAAATGAAGACGGAACCCTGAATAAATTTTCCCAATTTTATGACGGGATGGACCGTTTTGCCGCGAGGAAAAAAATAGTTGAAGACCTTGAGAAAACCGGACAGATTGAGAAGATTGAAAATTTTATCAATAAAGTAGGATATTCCGAAAGAACGGATGTTCCCATTGAGCCGCGTCTTTCGCTGCAGTGGTTTCTCAGGATGAACAAACTTTCCAAACCGGCACTGGAAAACATTCTCAACGGCAATATAAAACTCATACCCGGCAAATTCATTAATTCTTACCGCCATTGGATGGAGAATGTTCATGACTGGTGCATATCGAGGCAGTTGTGGTGGGGGCACCGCATTCCTGCGTGGTACTGCGGTTGCGAAGAGTGTCCGGATGTTGTCATTGTTCAGCAGGAAAAACCACGTGAGTGCCCGCGTTGCAAATGCACAAAACACCTCAGGCAGGACGAAGATGTGCTGGATACATGGTTTTCTTCCTGGCTTTGGCCGGTTTCGGTTTTTGACGGATTCAAAGATCCCGGTAAAAAGGATATGACCTATTATTATCCGACTAATGACCTGGTAACTGCACCCGAGATTTTATTTTTCTGGGTAGCACGCATGATAATGGCCGGCTATGAATACCTCCATGAAAAACCCTTCAGCAATGTTTACCTTACCGGCACGGTACGCGACAAGCAGGGAAGGAAGATGTCAAAATCACTGGGCAATTCACCCGAGCCGCTTGACCTCATCAATAAATATGGCGCTGATGGTGTGAGGTTGGGAATGATGCTCTGCTCACCGGCCGGAAACGATCTTTTATTTGATGAATCGCTTTGCGAGCAGGGAAGAAATTTCTGCAATAAAATATGGAATGCATTCAGGTTGGTAATGTCATGGAAAAAATCTCCGCATGCTGACATTGCAGTAAGGAAATCCGGAAAAGATGAAATTGCGGTGATATGGTTTGAATCCCGGCTGAATTCAGCAATACACGAAATAAACGACCATTTTTCGAAATTCAGAATTTCAGATGCATTGATGTCTGCGTACAAACTAGTGTGGGATGATTTCTGCTCCGTTTATCTTGAAATTATTAAACCCGACAGAGGAGAGGTAATTGACGAAGAAATTTACCAAAAAACACTTGATTTCTTTGAAACCCAATTAATTTTGTTGCATCCGTTCATTCCCTTTGTAACCGAAGAAATATGGCATTTAATTTCAGAAGAAAACCGGCTTGACTCCATAATGCAATCGGATTGGCCGGAGCCGGCTGAATATTCCGATGAAGTACTTTCAGGTTTCGAATTTGCACTCCAGGTGGTTTCAGCCGTGCGGAATTTCCGAAGCGAAAAAAATATCAGTTCCGCTGCTCCGGTCCGGCTATTAACACCTGATCATAAATCACCCATTCTGCCCTATGCGGATGTTATCAAAAAACTTTGCGGACTATCGGAAGCGGCATTTTGTGCCGATATACCTGATGATTCCTCTGCAATAGTGGTAAGATCCGTAAAATTACATCTTCTCTCTCCGGAAAGTATCAATCAGCAGGATGAAAAATTAAAAGTTGAGAAAGAACTTGCCTATACGAGGGGATTCCTTGAATCGGTCGAAAGAAAACTCGCTAACCCGAAATTTGTGCAAAATGCGGCAGAGACGATACTTGAAAAGGAACGGAAAAAGAAATCAGATGCCGAAGAGAGGATAAAACTTCTTGAAGAGCAACTGGCATCGCTGGGTTGATTCTTCAAAATACCGCAATCAATCCTTCCTTGACAGAAAATCCTTTACGTGGTCTTTGTGAACGATTTCCGTTTTGAACATGTAGGCGCCTGTTTTTGGCGATTTTACCGTTTTGATCACCTTGGTAAACTCTTTACCCTTGCCGGTTTGGAATGTTGCAACTACTTTTTTTGCCATTGTAACTGGAATTATAGATTATGTTAAACCTGAAGCAATGTTTATTTGATTTCCTTATGTAAAGTAACCTTTTTCAAAACCGGGTTATATTTCTTCAATTCTATCCGTTCAGGATGTTCTTTCTTGTTTTTGGAGGTGATATAGCGGGACATACCCGGTTTTCCCGATTTTTTGTGTTCGGTACATTCAAGGATGACCTGTACGCGGTTTTCTTTGGATTTTTTAGCCATAGTATTACGAATTACGAATTAGTACGAATATACGAATAAATGCCGCAATACAAATACCAATTCAGACAGAGGATATTATTATTAGGTTTGCACTTAATGCAAATGGAGTGCAAAGTCCCGCACATAAAACCAGTACAAAACGCTTTATATGCGGGGCAAAGGTAAGTAAAAAAGGCAAATAATACCGGGTAGTTAGCTCAGCAGGTAGAGCAGCTGACTCTTAATCAGCGGGCCGCGGGTTCGAATCCTGTACTACCCACAGGGGAACATAAAATTCAAAGTTCAAAATTCAAAGGAAAAACAATAAAATTTTCGCTTTCGGGTTATGAACTTATTTGAAATTGATTGAAATTAGTGGAAACTGATAGAAATTGATTGTTTATAGTTTAAATTCAGTTTCAATAATAATATTAATATTCAATCACTTTAAGGATTAATGATAATGAAGAGTACGGCTGTAGTAATTCTGAATTGGAACGGCAGGAACTTCCTGGAGAAATTTTTACCATCCGTAATGGATTTCAGTTTAAAAGATGCTGATGTATTTATTATTGACAATAATTCCGAAGATGACTCACTGGTTTTTTTAAGAAATAATTTCCCTGAAATTGAAATTATCCGTACCGGCAGAAATCTGGGATTTGCAGGAGGTTATAATGAAGGATTAAGGAAATTAAAAGAAAGCAATAAAACGAACATGTATTATGAATATTACATGTTACTTAATTCCGATGTTGAAGTGACTCCCGGCTGGCTTAAACCTCTGGTTACCCTGATGCAAAATGATAAAAGCACTGCGGCCTGCCAGCCGAAAATGCTGAATTTTAATATCCGTGATGAATTTGAATATGCTGGTGCGGCAGGGGGGTACATAGATAAATACGGATATCCTTTCTGCAGGGGTAGAATTTTTAACCAATATGAAAAGGACAGGGATCAATACAATGATTACCGGGAAATTTTCTGGGCGAGCGGTGCATGTTTATTTATCAGGGCTGACCTGTTTCATGACGCGGGGGGGTTTGATCCCGATTTTTTCGCTCACATGGAAGAGATTGACCTTTGCTGGCGGCTTAAGAACCGGGGATATAAAATCATGTATTGTCCCGGTAGTGTGATTTACCATATTGGAGCCGGAACGCTTGAGAAAGTTAATCCGAAAAAAACCTATTACAATTTCCGTAACAATCTCATTCTTGTTTGCAAAAACCATGCAAAAAAATACTGGGCAATTAAAATAATTATCAGGATGGTACTGGATTCTGTTGCCGCACTGAAATTTTTATTTGCGGATGGTATTACGCATTTTTCGGCCGTTCTCAAAGCGCATTTCAGTTTTTACCGTTCTTTTCCGAAAACATGGAGAAAACGAAAGATTCTTCAGAAAGAGATTAAATGGTACGCGACAACCGGAGTGTACAATGGAAGCGTAGTTGCAGAATTCTATCTGAAAGGCCGGAAAAGATTTTGGGATCTGGACGTCAGGAAATTTTTATGATTCCCTGAGGGCAAGAAAACTCTCCACCGCCAACCTGTAAGAATCCAGTCCGAAACCGATAATGCTTCCCCTGCATTTTCCGGCAATCAGAGATACATGACGGTATTCTTCGCGGGCGAAAATATTGGAGATGTGGACTTCAACAACGGGTGATTTTATAGATCCCACGGCATCGGCTATAGATACGGAAGTGTGGGTGTATCCGCCTGCATTCAGAATTATTCCGTCATAGGAAAATCCGACTTCATGAAGTTTATTGATTATTTCTCCTTCAACATTACTCTGGAAATAATCTATCTGAATACCTGGAAAATATTTTTGTAATTCTTTCAGATAGTCATCAAATGATTTATTTCCATACACTATGGGTTCACGGGTACCAAGTAAGTTAAGGTTTGGGCCGTTGATAATAATAAGTTTCATCTCGTAAACCCCGCCTTAAATGTACATGTATTTCCGATATTATCTTCCACCGTCAGTTCAAAGGTATGATTTCCCGGTTTTGTGCGCTCGTCAAATTTATGGGTGAGCCGTGCAATTTTCGGATCGTACTCCATCAACACCCACCTGCCGTCAATGGTAGCGCGCCAGGTATTGATTCCTGACAGGTTATCGGTAATTCTTACGGAAATTTTTTCATCTCCTGACATTTTTTTCCCCTCACTGATGTTTATCGGTTTTATCTCAGGAGGGGTTGTATCCGGGTAAACGGTGAAGGTTCCGAAAGTGCGCGTTTCCACACGAATTTTATTATCGCGCCAGATTCCGCCTTCAAAGTTGAGCGATCCGCCACCATTGATGCGGTATACAGCCGATTTATTTTTAATTTTATCGGGAATCTTACCGGACCGGATGGACATGGTGTAATACGTATGAACCGGAGTATAAGGATTATGTATTGAAAAAGACGGGGTTAAAGCGCCTTTGATCGTATCTCCCCTTGAAAATTCAAATGCGATATCATTGTACAGGACACCTGCGGGAAGAACAATTTCAATATCCTGATCCCTGAATGTATTGGGCACATCACTGGAAAAAAATTCGCGGACATCCGGAGCAAGGCCATTTTTTTCTTTAATTGTGCCATCCTTTACCGATTTCACCGGAAAGGAAAGTTGCGATGTGTTACCGTAAACATCTTTCACTACTAACCGGACGAAATGGTTTTCGTCATCGGTAAAATCAGCGATACCCCGGTTCACCACATCGTCATAAATATCAAGATTGTTATTAGGTTCAAGGTAGCACCGCTGGAATTCGGCTTTATGTTTTTTCCACCAGTAGTAATCAACATGGGTATTAATAAAACGGTTTTTGAGAAAATCAAATGTCTCCATAGTATGAGAATAAATAACCTGGCTGTCAATCATAAGGGTAACAGAGTATACTCCGCATTTATTTGAAGTAGCGGTCAACTGGTCGTACGTTTCCACCGCAAAACCGATTTTTCCATGCACTATCAGTTCACCGGGATTCCTGACCTTTAAGGATTGCCCTTTGCGGATTACGTCAATCCTTAGCGGTTTATTTGAAAAATTCACATGACTCATTGTGTCCAGCGGTGATATAAGTAATTCATCAATTACCGGTTTAACTGAATCCCCGATATTAAATCCGAAGAGCAACGGATTGAGAGGTTCTTCATTAGCATTCCGTATTTCAAAATGCAGATGCGGAGCCGTAGAACCGCCCGTATTGCCCGAAAAGGCGATCAGTTCGCCTTTGGAATAGCGGAATTGGCCGGGTTTCGGGTAGAGTTCAATTTCAAATGATTCGTTGGCGTATTGTGCATTCCTGACATACTGGTCAATCCGTGGTTCAAAATTTTTCAGGTGGGCATACGCGCTGATAAATCCGTTCCGGTGCCGGAGGTAGATAACTTTACCGTAACCGTTGGCGGAAATTTTAATCCGGTACACTGTTCCCTCATCAACCGCAAAAACCGGTTTACCTTCCACTCCCATGGTTTTTATATCTATCCCTCCATGAAAATGATTGTTGCGTATTTCTCCGAAGTTTCCGGCAAGAACAAGTTCAACACCGGTATCCAGCGGAGTACGGAAAATGCCTTGCGGATATTTATTCTGTGCAGATGATTCACCGCCATAGCAGAGAATAAAAGAAATGAACAATAATGGTATGAATAAAAACATTTATCCGGATTTATGTTTTTGAGAATGATGCTAAATTATATTTTTACCGGTATTGATTTATTACCCATGCCGTAAAATTATTAACATATTTATACTGACGGAATTTGATTTTGCAAGTATACAAAATCAAATTCATCAGTATATTTAATACTCAAAATCATTATCTTTGCCCCCGATAATAATTTGTTTTTACCCCGTGAGCATGGATTTGCAACGGGAAGGGACCGGTAATAACAACCATACCGGATATTTGGAATTATCAGAAAGAAATGACATTTCATCAGTATATCGGAACTTTAACGGTACGGATTTTTCCGGCCGGGCCAACCAGGATTACCAAACATATTAAATGGCAATTCATACATTTATGGTGGCTGAATATTTGAAACGGACATTTTGTTAGGTCAGGTCATTTTCTTCAGTTTAATTTCTTACTTCCCTTATTCCGTTGCGGTAATCGTTTCAGTTCTCTTGCTTTCCGGGGGCAATCAAATAATAGTTTTTTTATTCCTTTAATCTCCAACGCATGACAACATCAATACTTATAACCGCCATTGCCTCCACTCTTTCTTTGATCGCGGGAGGCGCTATCGCCTGGATTTTCATAAAGCAAATGATAATCCGGCAGAATCGCGAACTGATACAGAATGCCGAGAAGGAAGGTGAGGCGATTAAAAAAGAAAAGATCCTTCAGGCCAAAGAGAAATTCCTTCAACTGAAGGCGGAACATGAAAAGACAATCATTGAAAAAAACAGGCAGGTGGCTGAACTTGAAGCACGGTCGCGTGACCGGGAAAAAGAATACCAGAAGAAAAAAGAGGAAATCCGGAGGAAAGAGGGTGAATTGCAATCAATGAGGGAAAATCTCAACAACCAGATGCTGATCCTGAACCGGAAGCAGGAAGATGTTGATAAATTCCACAAAAGGCAGGTGGAACAGTTGGAAGCGCTCTCCGGGCTTACTGCCGAGGAGGCGAAGAAACTGTTAATTGAATCGCTGAAAGCCGAAGCACAGACCGATGCCATGGCGCACATCAAGGACATTGTTGACGAAGCGCGGCTCAATGCTTCAAAAGAGGCAAAAAAAGTCATCATCCAGACCATACAGCGTGTTGCCGCGGAAGAAGCCATTAACAATTCAATTACCGTTTTTAATCTCGAAAGCGAAGAAATGAAAGGCCGGATCATAGGACGGGAGGGCAGAAATATTCAAGCGCTTGAAGCGGTTACCGGGGTTGAGATCATCATTGATGACACTCCGAATGCCATTATACTTTCCTGTTTTGATCCTTTAAGAAGAGAGTTGGCGCGTCTTGCCCTGCACCAATTGGTTTCGGACGGGCGCATACACCCTGCGAGGATTGAAGAGGTGATTGCCAAAACCCAGCGGATACTTGATGAAGAAATAATGGAAATCGGCAAAAGGACGGTGATTGACCTCGGCATTCACGGTTTGCACCCCGACCTGATACGGCTTGTCGGTAAGATGAAATACCGCACTTCGTATGGTCAGAATCTGCTGCAACATTCCCGCGAAACCGCTAATCTTTGTTCCATCATGGCATCCGAATTGGGATTAAATGATAAATTTGCAAAGCGTGCCGGGTTGCTGCATGACATCGGAAAGGTTGCCGAGGACCAGGAATCACCTCACGCTCTGGTGGGAATGCGGCTGGCAGAAAAACACAGGGAAAATCCTGAAATATGCAATGCCATCGGTGCCCACCATGAAGAGATTGAGATGACATCGGTGATTTCACCCATAGTACTGATCTGCGATGCCATTTCAGGATCGCGTCCCGGAGCGAGGCGCGAAGTGATGGACCAGTATGCAAAACGTTTGAAAGACATGGAAAATATCGCAACGTCATACCAGGGGGTAATGAAATCCTATGCCATACAGGCCGGAAGGGAGTTGCGTGTGATTGTGCAGAGCGAGCAGGTATCGGATCAGCAGTCCGAGAATATCGCTCTCGGCATATCGCAGCGCATTCAGAAAGAGATGACCTATCCGGGTCAGGTGAAAGTAACGGTTATCAGGGAGAAGAGGGCGGTGGCGGTGGCGAAGTGACGTATATAAGATTTACTTTCCATAGTTCGTTCGTGTGGTTAATAAGTATGATAACATCAATTGCATCGGATATATCTTTTACCATCCGGTAAGTAAATTTTTTAAAGTACAGTGTTTCCGGAAAATTGATGTATCAGATAATATTATTATACATTCTTATCACCATTTCTTCAAAACCAACTTTCGGAATCCATCCTGTTGAGAGCAATTTTTTATTATCCCCTATCAAAACCGGTTTTTTTCTTTGTATTAAAGATATATCTTCTTTAACATATTGTTTCCATTCCATATTTAAATAATTAAAAAGTACTTCAAACCAATCCTGAACTTTATGCCCTTTACCAGATGAAATGATAAAAGTATCTGGTTTTTGCAATTGTAAAATATGCCACATTGCTTCTACATAATCTAATGCGTAACCCCAGTCAGTTATTGCTGATAGGTTTCCAATTTCTATTGATTCAATATTTTTAACAAGTAATTGTTTTGTTTCGTTAATTATTTTTTTAGATAAAAAATAATCTTTACGGTAAATGGATTCATGGTTATACATAATCCCAACGGAAATAAAAAAATTATAAACACCTCTGTAATATTTTGCTGCCTCCATTGCAGCGCATTTTGTTACAGAATAAACACATCTTGGTTCCGGTGTTGTTTTTTCGTTTTGAAATGGTTGGTCAGTACCCGAAAAAATCAAAGAAGAACTGGCATAGAAAATTCTGCAAGAAGGATGATGATATTTGCATAGTTCAAGGATGCGAATAAATCCAATCTGATTTACTTTAACTGATTTTTCTATAAATTCAAAATCGGTATCGCTGTCTTCCTGTGAGGAATGATGAAATGCAGCCACATAATAAATTTCATCCGGTTTTTTCGATACAATAAAATTCGTGAGTATTGTGAAATCATCCTTTTCCAGATCGAATGAAAAATATCCGGCAAGTCCATTTAAACAGTTACCTTCATTTTTCCCAAGCCCCCAAACTTCGTAATGCTTAGATACCAGCAATTGTTTTAATAACGTGCCATCCTGTCCTTCTGAACCAATAATTAGCGCTTTACGCATTAACCGCCAATAATTTCAATTTCCGGAAAGGGAAATATTAGTTTACCGCCTTTATTTAAAAACTCTTGCTCCCGCCTTACAATACCATCTTTAAAATGCCAGGGTAGAACTAAATAATAGTCGGGCTTCATTTTAATGGCTTCTTTTTCTGAAATAATTGGAATGTTTGTACCAGGTGTGTAACAACCAAATTTATCCGGATTTACTTCTGCAATAGCCGGAATGTCTTCTTCAGAAAAATTGCAAAACTGAAGCAGTACATTTCCTTTTGTAGATGCACCATAGCCGAGGATATTATTGTTATCGGAATTCAATGCATCAATCAAAGTTTTCAATGATTCACGGTGTTTAAAGACCTTTTCTTCAAAATCCCTGAAAGGACGGGGAGTGTCAAAGCCCATTTGCAGTTCCTGTTCAAAAAGCCAGTTGATTAAGACATCGTTGGCTGACAGGGAAGAATCTTTTCGTGTAGCAGTAACCGCAAAACTTCCGCCATTAATGCTATTCATTTGCACATCAATAATTTTCATATCAGCCCGGTCTAAAATATACTTGATATTATACAAAGTATAATATTCAATATGCTCGTGGCATATAGTATCGTAAGAATTCATCCTTATCATAGATGGCATATAACTTTGTTCAAAATGCCAGATACCATTTTTGCTTAAATTATCATGTATGTTTTGGGCAAATGCAATAGGATCTTCCAAATCGTAAAACATCGCAATAGAGGTAATGATTTTAACCATTGAAGAGCCAATCTTGTTTTTTACCTCATTTGACGGGAAAAAATCAGGTATCAATTGAATTTCATCGGAATAATATTGCCTAAATTTTTCTCCGGTAGGATCAACGCCAATCCGTTTTATTTCTTTTGCAGTATATGCTTTTAAAGAAGTGCCGTCATTACTGCCAATATCTATAACGCAATCACCGGAAAGTAAATTAACCCGTTTTTCCAAATGATGAATTTTATTGGTTAAGTGAGTAACCATTGACTGGTTTAGACCCGAGCGATAGCCGTAATTTTCACCATACATCTCACTTAAGTCAAAAGAATGATTTAACTGAACTAAATGACAATCCTGACACCATGTTAATTCTAATCGACCCAATGTGATTTTTTCTTTTTGATTTTTCAGAAATATCCCTGTCAAAAATTGGTTCCCCAAGTTTAATACAAGGTGCAGGTTTTTGCATTTGCACAGGCGACAATTATTGATATTTTTAAATCCCATTATCATTAGAATAAGGAAATTTTCAAAACACACTTTCGTGTGCCATAGTACACATCACACATCTGTGTGCGAAGATACAAAAATCTACCTCATTAGGTAAAACCGTTTTAGCAAGTAAGTACGACCCTGTTAAAGAGCGCTATTTAAAGGGGGGTGAATTTGTATTTTTTAACCCCCTGCTGAGTAGTAACAAAAATTTTAAAAATAATTTCGAAACTCAAACCGATATTTTAAGTAATTTTGCAGCAGATTTTTAAAATTGACATTCTGAAAGAGGATTGGGTTAGCCGTTTTTTAAGTGTTATGAAACCAAATAATTTACTACGATGAATATACCAACAAGCAATCCAAATGATGTTTTTTTTGATTTGAATGATTTCATTTCTGTAATTAAAAAAAGATCGAAGTTGTTTTTCATCATTTATCTTGTATTATTTGCTGCAACTTTAATTTATGGTTTTCTTAAAAAGCCGGTATATCTGGCAAACTTTACACTCAATCTTTCCACCTTATCAGTTGATGCCGAAGAAATTATTAATAATTTTAATATGCTTTATAATGCGAATGGCATAAACAGAAATAGAATAAAAAACGATACGCTTTCTGCAGTAATATTAAATCTGAAACAAATAGAGGTTGAAAAAACAGATTTAAACAATCCAATCGGTACCAAACTGAAAATAAACATTTATGTGTACGAAACATCATCTATTAACAGGATTATAAAAGAATTAATCTCTTATGGTAATAGCAATAAATATTTAGTTGAAAAAATAAAGATGGAAAATGAAAAAACAGCCAAGATTGTGAATGGTTATAAAAAACAACTGAGTGAACTGATTATATATAAACAAAGAATAGAAAAAGAAAAAAATAATTTAGGTTCTATAACTTATTATAATGTTTACAAAGATATCGCTAATTTTATGGAGGTCATCACAAGATTTGAATATGAATTATCTGGATTTAAGGGGTTTGAGGTTTCTGTAGAACCCATTATTCCTTTTAAACCACATGGTATTTCTTTAATACAACTCTTAATACTTGCAGGTATTTTCGGACTCATCCTGTGTGTGTTCGTTGTTTTCTTTTTTGATAAAATTTTAGGTATTGTAAACAAACATTAAGGAACCATTAATAAAACATAATTGAACGTAGATTTATAAATGAAAAGTAATTTTTTACTCAAATGATGTAATGTGTCGGGTGTGTCAGAGGAACCGGCCTAAAAAACGACTGACCCAGGTAGCATGTCGGCTGCGTGAAAGATCATACAATCCTGCACGAGCATTTCTATTACAAAGAACCAAATAGAAACTGGCAAGGAGATTTACAATAGCGGCAGGGAACAATGCTATTGCCATATATACCCCACAAGACCATCCTTTTGTTTTAACTGCAATAAAATGTTTATACTCGTGCATGGAATACCCTCCGGTAGCTCTAAATAGAATGAGTTTTTTGATTAGCATCCATGGTTCTCTGTGGCAAACAACAGATTTCGACTGATCAGAAAAGTCGGAAAACGACCAAATCAATTGCGGCCATTTAAACATCCAAACCTCAAAACCACGCGATGTCCACATTGCATTGCCATAACGGATAATTATCAACGGATCCGCAATAACCTTTACCACGAATATAGCCGGATGTTGAAAAATGACTCCGACATGGATGAACACGGTGCCGTAATAGGAAGACCGGTCTCGCGCCATCCATAGATCACGTCTGATGACAACACTGCCGATGAACGAAAGGTAGTCCGCTACTTCCGAAAAAAACTTTTCTTTATCTTTTGCCGCGTACTCTCTGTCACCTTGAAACTTGAGAAAACGCATAACAAGCACTTTTGAAAAATCGACAGTTCTTACTTCGGAATTCACAACGATAAGGTCGAATGTTCCATTGATAGATTCAAGAACACGAGAAACTGCCCCAGGCCGCAAGAGATCATCGTCCGTCATAAGCCAGCAATATTCACCCCTTGCATATCCAACGGCCTTGTCATAGTCGCGGTCAACACCGGAATTTTCTTGCTCGCGGTAATAACGCATTTCCGGATAACTTGACAAATACTTCGCAATCACCTCTGGAGTGTTATCGGTTGATGCACCATCCACAACGACAATTTCAACACCAAATTCCATCTGAATAAGAATGGAATCCAGCGTCTCACCGATGAAAAGTCCTCTGTTATAGGTCGCAATACAGATGGAAAGTTTTGTTAATTCATTTACCATAAACAAGTTGATGGACGCTTTCAGACAGATACAAATTTCTGATCAGCGATCAGTGCAAATTGTTTTTCGCTTGGCAACCGGAATTTCCTGTATTGATACTGATTCTCTGCGAATTCCCGCCCTTTTATCCCACGTAAGAAGGTTTCATTGAAGAACGCGGGATCAACAAAAAACGCATTGACACCATTTCGATCCACAGTTACAAAACGATAACCATGGTTCCCGAAAAATTTTCGCCAAGCTGAAATCGACACGCCATAATAAAGCTGGGTTGGATGCACCTTCGTAAAAACAAAGTCATCTCGATACTCGACAGTTATACTTCGTTCGGGACCATAGACCGAGTTATATTCGACCACAAATATTTTTGGATTGAAACCACCATCCATAATTGCTTTTGCAATATAATAGTCGTTCCCGTCAATATCGAGCGAGAATACATCTGGGTCATGATGAAGCGCCATGGACTTCAAGTCCTGCACATTATCCTGTGTCACGAACAAATTATGACACATAGCGCCAATGCTATAGCATGCAACCATCCGATTAGCGCGCTCCACCAGCATTGGATTTCCATCGATCATAATACCACTGTATTTTTCCGCCACGACAAGCCAAGCAGAGTTATTTTCAATCCCATCGGATGAACCAATTTCAATAAAGTATCGGTTGTTCCTTAAAAGTTGCTGCCGCAGGACATCGAGAATACCATCCTCGCCATTCTGGCTGAACCCCGAAAACTCCCAACTTGCAGGCTGGGTTAGGTCAATGTTTCTAGCGTTCATCATTGCCGCTCCCTTACTCAAGGCAATACTGATTCGTTGACGATCCCGCGTATCAAGTAAATAATTAATGAGTTTTTTAATCATATTTTCATGGTATTTTCAGATTGATTTACTCAGGCAGTTAGTATTTTCTTTTTCCATCCTACACTTTTCAGTACCACTGCGAGCAATGGGGATGATACCGAAACTGAAAGTAAAACGGCTATTAAAGCCAGTACCGCACCGCATATCAATCTCACTATTCCAGAATACTCAGCCCGTTGGAGCATGAAATATCCAATCAACCCTACCAAGAGTGACAGAATCAACGGGATACCGACACTCTGAAACAGCCATATCCTTCCAGTTCCTTTAAGTAAATTGCGATGCGTCAGCCACGTTCCTAACAGTACATATAACACGTGCAAAATAAACCATGCCATAGCCCCACCCAATGCACCATACGACAATGCAAAAAAGATAATCAGAGGAATCAAAATAACCATCAATATGGCGTTGATTGTCAGTGGCAATCGCGTCATCCCATAAGCCAATTGCAGAGCGTATGGAAAATGCATTACGCCATTTAGCGCTGAACCAATAGCCATAAGCGCGATAATCGGAGCTACCATTAGCGCAATATCCTGATTACCCGTCCACAAGCGCACCAAGTCCCCAGCAAAAATTACAAGCACCATCGCAATGGGAAAAAGAATTGTTGCAAGCATGCGCGTACCTAATTGATACAAGTTGGTTAGTTTTGCAGTATCACCGCCAACAACAAGCGAAGAAAAGCGCGGATATATTACATTGAAAACAGGTGTAACCAAGACATACAATCCGCTCACTACAACCGTAGCAAGCATATAGTGGCCAAATTCCGACAATCCGAGCATTTTACTAAGAATTATCTTATCTAATTGTGTGAATACAAGGGCTGACAAACCGATGCCGGTCATACCTGCTGAAAAACGCCATATACGCTTCAACTCATAAACATCAAAACTGATGTCCTTCAGCCGCCCTATGATCCGCCATGCCATCCACCTTATGGCAGCTGCGTAAACAAGACCCGTACATGCCTGCCAAATGAAGAAAGCCTCTATCGTTGGCGATACCCAAGCGAGCACTGCCAATGCACCCAAATTTCCAAATGTCACCATGGTGATACTAACTCCGCTAGAAATTATTAACTTTTCTGCTCCTATCAATGCACTTTGATACAATCCGATGGGCCAACGAAAAGCCACTACTAATCCCATCAACATCACGGCATGTTCAATTGTTTGGTACGAAAGATGCTTGGGTTGCAGCCAGTATTCTGCAATAAATGGAGCCAGCGCTGCAATCAATAATACAATTATCCCTGCCATACTCCAATAGACAATGGCAAGAGTGTGCAACAGTTTCCCGGCTTCCTTCAAATTTCCGGCTGCCGAATGTCGTGCCACTTCACGGTTAATTGTTGGAACCAAACCAAAATCAAGTAGTTGAAGCATTGTCTGCATAGTCACAAAGAAACCGATTAAACCGTATCCTTCTATTCCAAGATATTTAAGATAAAACGGAACAACCGCCAAACCAACAAGCGCTGTCCAGATTGAATTAGCCAGTCCCGCCATCAAATTTAGCCGTAACTTCATGCAAACTTACCGTGTTATTTGTTTGTATAATATAGATGCCGTATCACAAATTCGTTTTATCAAAGATATGAATTTTTTATATTAGCATACCGAATAGGTTTGACCCATCTATTGCAAATACCTGATTACAGTAATAATCATACTCCCCATTTGTGTTCTTGTGAAATTTTCATAGTCAGGCCCAGCAGCTAAGCTACCCGATAAATGGTATTTCTGTATTTTTGCAGATATCAATTCTTAAAAAATCAATGAAATTAAAAATTACAATAGTAACCGTTTTATATAATACTCAAATTAATAACTCTAAAACCTTAAATAGCATAAAATACCTTTCGAACAGTTATGATTTATCACATTTTGACCTTATAATTTACGATAATAGCCCTGACTCACAAGATCTTCCCATCTCATTTCCGTTACATGCTTTATACTTTCACGATCAACATAACGGAGGTCTATCCGCTGCTTATAATTTTGCCTTGAATTATTGCAATGAAAAACAAATTTTCTGGATACTACTGTTAGATCAAGATACAGAGTTGACAATGGAATATTTTTCTGAAATTGAAGTTACCGTACCGGCAATTACACAAAACAAGGAAGTAGTAGCTGTTATACCTCAAATTCTGAATGGTAAAAAAAAAATATCTCCGATTATCCTTATGAGAGGTGGTTTTGTTAAAGAATTAAAAAGCAATGTTTATGGTGTATGCGATTTTCCCGTTACGGGTATTAATTCTGGAACATTATTGAAAGTTGATTTTATTACGTTATTAGGTGGTTTTAATCCCTTATTTAAAATGGATATGCTTGATTATTGGTATTTTTGCATGATGTACAAAAACAACAAGAAAGCATATATCATAAAAAGCATACTGCAACATGACTTGTCTGTTATTGATTATAAAAATGTTTCCGTTGAGCGATACGAAAATATTATTAAAGCAGAATTGACCTTCTTTCGTAATTATGGCGCCATTGATGATTGGAACATATTTAGATTGCGATTATTTTTTCGATTAATTAAGCAATGGATGACAGTTAAAAACAAAAGGATAGCAAGAATCACATTCACATATTTATTTTGTAAAAATGTATAAGTCAACCATAAATATAGTACTCAATAAAATCAACAGGTTCTTATTTATTGCAGTACTTCTTGAACTATTTATGGGTGGAGGCGGAAGGATTACGGAATTTGGTTTTTTGACACTTCGAATGATTCTTTTTTTCTTGATGATTGCCATTAATATTCCTGTATTTCTCATCTCAAAAAAAATTAATAAATATGTGATTGAATTAATGATGATTTTTACTCTTTATTTAATATTCTATTGTACCATTGGTTTTTTTAACAATATTTCTTTCGCTAAGATATTTGAAGATATTAAGCCCTTAACTTATTTTTATTCCATGTTGTTTTTTTATAATAATATTAATGAATGGTCTGACATTAAATATATAATCAAAATACTTAAAATAAGCAGTTTGATTATGGCGGTCGTATATATTTTTATCTATTTTATAATGAATCTTGGCATAGTTGATTTTTCAACAATTTATAGTGCTCTTTCAATATCTGACGAGTTTTATTTCAGAGGGGAACATGCGTTTTTCTATAAAGGTTTTTTTTATTTGTGTATTGGCTTTATATTTTTTGTAAGTGAAAACAATGTATCATCTAAATATCTTTCAATACTGATTTTTATTGCAATTATTCTCACATTCACAAGGGGTTTTATATTATCCCTCATAGTGTCTTACATAATATTGGAACTGTTTTTCAAAAAAGTTTCAGTAAAAACTTTGTTTATATTAGTTTTTAATATTTTTATTCTGGTTATGATTTTTAGTTTTTTTACCACTCAGGAAATAGGAGACAAAACGGTATCTGACAACATTAGATTAACCACCATTCGTCAGGTTTATGAAACTACCGGATTTGTCAGTTCTTTTATTGGGCATGGATTTGGACAAGGAGTAGCAATCAGAAAAATACACATGGAAATTTCTTTCCTTGAAATTTTTCATAAACAGGGACTTTTCGGATTGTTTTTATGGCTATATATTTTTGTTTTAATTGTAAAATTTTATAATCAAACAGTTAAAAATAAAAATAATTATTACGCAAAACCCCTATTAATATCTTCAATATTTGTCTACGTTGTATCGTTTACAAATCCTTTTATTAACAACCCTATTGGTATGTCTATGTTAATAATTTCCATGATAGGTTTAAATATTTTAGGAAACGAAAGAAAAAACCATGATATCTGTTTGCATCCCTACCTATAACGGTGAAAGGTTTATTTATAAACAAATAAATTCTATCCTCTTACAGTTATCCCAAGAGGATGAAATAATTATTTCTGATGATTCTTCTACAGATAAAACAATCAATATTATTAAATCTTTTCTGGATAAACGAATACATTTGTTGACAAACAATACATTTAAAAATCCCACATTTAATTTGGAGAATGCACTGAATCATGCAAAAGGAGATTACATATTTCTTGCTGATCAGGATGATATATGGAAGGGAAACAAAGTAGCAATACTTCTTAAACATTTAGCGAATAATGATTTGGTTTTATCTAATTGCAATATTATTGATGAAAATGATAAAGTAATTCATGATAACTACTATCAATATTATTTTCAAAAAAATAAACCACAACTATCTTTTTTTAAAAACCTATATAAAAATCCATTTCTGGGATGTGCAATGGCTTTTAATAGAAAAGTGATGGATTGTGCATTACCGTTTCCTAAAAAAATTGCAATGCATGATATTTGGATAGGAAATGTTTCGTTACTGAATTATAAAATTCAATTTATTGAAGAAACTCTTTTTTCATGGAGACGTCATAATAACAACCTTACATTTTCTATTGATTTACCCGATAATGAATTATCAAATAACAGCTTATATTATAAAATCAAATATCGGTTAGTGATTCTTTATTATTTGTTCAGGAACTTGGTATTCAAACAATACTTGGTTAAGCACTGACTTCTATTCCCCAGCAAACTAAAATGGACTTACCAGCTTCCTGTATGCGTAGTGTCGATGATATTTTCAAAGTGGTTGAAATACTGAATAAATTGTGATCACTATTTATTATTGTCCAATTTATGCTAAGATTCAGTATCATTACTGTTTGTTATAATAGCGGGAAATACATCCGCTCTGCCATTGATTCGGTGCTTCATCAGGAATATGGCAACATTGAATATATAATTATAGATGGCGCATCTTCTGATAATACGGTCGATATTATTAAAATTTTCGGTAACAAAATATCGAGCTTTATTTCTGAAAGTGATAGCGGTATTTATGATGCCATGAATAAGGGATTGAAAATGGCACAGGGGGATATTATCGGGTTATTGAATTCTGATGACTTTTATTCAAATGAAAAGGTTTTGGAATCAGTGGCCGAATATTTCAGATTAAAAAATACCGATTGCGTGTATGGAGACCTTATTTACGTAAATCCGGAAAATACAGGTAAAACGGTACGTTACTGGAAATCGCGTGAATTTATTCCCGGAAGTTTCAGGTATGGCTGGCACCCACCCCACCCGGCACTTTTTATCAGGAACGATATATACCGGAAGCATGGCTATTTCAACCTCAATTTTAAACTGGCTGCGGACTTTGAACTGATGCTGCGTTTTTTTGAAAAAGGGAAAATATCGGCTTCCTATATGCCTGAACCCATTGTGAAAATGCGCCTCGGAGGTGCGACCAATAAAAGCATTAAAAATATCCTGCTTCAGAATATTGAATGTTACAGGGCTTTTAAATCGAACGGACTGGGTGTTTCACTGTTTTATCCGGTATATCGCCTTATCCCAAAAATGAGTCAGTATTTTTTGAAATGGAAAAATTAAAAAAAATTCTGGTTATTGGCGGAGACAGTTTTATTGCCCGCAGGTTTATCAACCAATGTAAAGGGTATTATAAGATACGGACAATTTCGAGGATCGCTACGGGATATCCCAACGAACTTTTAACGGATGATTTTTTTCAGATTCCCCCAGATGAATTTAGGGATGCTGATGCGGTGATTAATTTTGCAGCCATTGTCCATCCGACAAAAAAAATTAAGGATAGCGCTTATTTCCGCATCAACCGCGACCTTGCGGTAGATTTGGCCAAAAAAACAAAAATTTGCGGTGCGGACAAATTTGTCCAAATGAGCACGATTGCAGTTTATGGCAGGGTTGAGTATATAGATAAGGATACCATTGAAAACCCGGTAACACCATACGGAATTTCAAAATATAATGCTGATTTGGACCTGATGAAAATGTCTGGTGAAAAATTCAAAGTTATCATATTGCGGCCCGCAATGGTTTACGGGGGTGACAATGCACCTGGCAATATGATGAAATTAATAAAGTTAATCGCCAAAGGATTTCCCTTGCCTTTTGGTAATATTCACTACCTCCGCGATTTCCTTCATGTTGATAATTTAGTTTCCTTTATTGATTCTGCTATAGAAAAAGATATAACCGGTATTTGTTTACTATGTGATGGTTATCCGGTTTCGGTCACTGATTTGGTGAAAATCGCAGGAAAACATCTTGGAATAAAATTGTGGTTATTCCCGATACCGGGAATTTTACTTGAAATACTGAGAAAACTGAAGCCATCTTTATTTGAGAAACTCTACGGTCCCCTGAGGATATCTTATTCGGATATTACTGCCAAATTTGGCTTTGTTCCCCGTGATTGCATTGATGACGGTATCAGGGATATGGTCCGGTGGCATCTTGATTCCATAAAAAAATAACGGAAATGGGTTTTATTTTTTATCTTGTTATCCTGATTGGTTCATTTTTATTGACGTATCTGATACGACTTGCCGCACTGAAGAAAAAAGTGATTGATGTACCTAACGAGAGAAGTTCCCATACTGTTTCTACGCCACGTGGCGGTGGACTGGCGATTGTTATTACCATATATTCTGGATGGTCATATCTTTACTTTGAAAACCTTATTGAAAAGAACTTGTTTTATGCCTTGCTCTTCGGATTGCCTGTTTCTCTTACCGGAATATTGGATGATATAATAGGATTAAATTATAAATACCGCCTGATTATTCATAGTATTTCGGCAGGGGGGGCGCTTTGGTTTACCGGAGGTCTTTCAAAAGTAGACACCGGAATATTTACTTTAGAGAATCCGGTACTCCTCACGGGTTGCGCTTTTATCGGGATCCTGTGGTTTATCAACCTGTTCAATTTTCTTGACGGAATTGACGGATATGCGGCAACCGAGGCCGTTTTTATCGCTGCTGCGCTTTTCGGATTTATTTCCGATCAATCTGTTTTAATAATCGCATTTTCTGCTATGGGTTTCCTAGTATGGAATTGGCAATCCGCAAAAATATTTATGGGCGATGTAGGCAGCACATCCATTGGATTTACTTTCGCGGTGTATGCAATCTGGTACCAGAATAATGAAAAATTATCACTGATAACATCGGCAATATTAACGGCCCTTTTCTGGTTCGATGCAACCATAACTCTGTACCGGAGATTAAGGAACAGGGAAATTCTCACGAGCGCGCATAAAAAACATGCCTTCCAGCGTTTAGTGCAGGCGGGTTTCAGCCATCAAAAAACCGTGTGGTTATCATTCCTGGTGAATTTATTTTTACTTGGACTTGCAATGTTGTCTTTTATTTTCAATCTGTTCTCACCTGTGTTACTGGGGGTATCCCTTATTATTTTATATACGATTGTAAAGATGATTGACCGGAAAAAAAGTTTTGCTTAACACGATAAAAATATGTATTCTTATCTTGTAAAAAATAGAATTATTCCGGTCACGCTGAATAACATCATTCTATCCCTGATTATGTTGATGGTGTTTTTTATGCCGTTTTCAAGAAAAGTTATCCCTCCGTTGATAATTTGCGTGGCTATTCCCTGGTTATTTTACGGAAATATTTTTGAAAAAATTAGGAATATTTTTCAACATTCACCTCATTATTTACTGATTCTGTTTTATTTTATTCACATCATTGGACTTGTGTATACCGACAATATAAATGAGGGTTTTTTTGACCTCCAGGTAAAATTAGGTCTCTTGATTTTTCCTGTTTTGATTTTTGGTCTCCCGTCATTTTTTAAAAAATATCAAAACACAATTTTTTTGAGTTTTGTAACGGGAAATATAGTTTCTTCCCTTGTATCCGTTATTTACTCTTCCTATCGGACCATTGAATATAATGCCGATTACTTCTCTTACGGCAATCTCTCACTTTTTAAGCATACTTCTTATGCATCCATGTATGTATTGTTTTCAACGATGATTCTCATTTATTTCTTACTGAACCGAATATATTCAAACCATGTATGGATAAGGAACATCTATATCGGTACTATTATCTTTTTCTGTATAATTATATATTTTTTAGCTTCACGGGCGGGTTATGTTTCATTATTCATATCCGTGGTTTTTGTTGCCGGCTATTTATCCTTGCGCTTTAAAAAAAGGATTTATATTTTAATTGTAATTATTGTTATACCCAGTGTGATGTACTTGTTTGTTAGCAATCCCAGAGTTAAATACCTGGTAAACCTTCCTCAAATAGTTCAGGCGGGTAATTTAAATACTACCTATGAAGGAGTAATCGTAAGATATTTTATTATAAGGGAATCCCTGAAAATAATAAAAGAACATCACTGGCTTGGCACCGGTACCGGTGATGTGAAGGATAACTTAGTGGAACGATACAGAAAAAGCAATATCAAATTTGCCCTCGAAAACAAACTGAATGCGCACAACCAGTTCCTTGAAACATTTATCGGGCTTGGAATCCCCGGCTTTTTAACCCTGGTTTTACTGTTATTCTATCCGTTATATCACGCTGTTAAAAGAAGAAACTTTTTGATGATTTCATTTCTTTTGATTATTACTGTTAACTTCCTTTTTGAATCAATGCTCAATACCCAGGCAGGAATAATATTTTTTGCATTCTTTTACTCATTATTAATGGTTAACATTGATAAAACCAAATCAGATATATGATAATAGATCATGATCAAACTACTTCCCTGTATCCATCTCCTTCTCCATTTTCTTCTTCCGGAAAAGATCCCTGAAACTGTTAAACTCCTTACGGTATGAAATTCCCACGCCCTGTTTATAAGGCGCCTGGTCAGTGTATGCGGTGTAATCATTGGAGTCGTGGAATGCTTTTACCCTGAATTTGCCGTCTTTCGAAAGGAGGTATTCAAGGTTCACATCTCCGACAATGCTGCTGGCGCTCTGGCTGCCTGCCCCTGTTGTTCCAACATTGCCGTTAACGGTAAGCCGGTCATTGAAAAGTTGGGTTGAGAGTGCGAGTTCAAGATCAGTTCCTGAGATATTATCACCCGGCCGGTATTTTACCCCGATGTCAAAATCATCGCTGATGCGCGATAGCCAGTTGCTTAACTGGTTTGAGAGAAATTCAGTTGTATTGGCACCTGCGCTTCCTCCCGCTTCTACACCTGACTCTCCATAGGGGTTGTAGATCGCCTGAAAGCGTCCGAGCACGAGGAGAGAAAAAATCTGCTTATTCATTTCCTGCTCGTTGGCTGATATCGTTTTTACGCTGCTTTTCTGTTCATCGTTTGCACCGGGCAGGTCAATATCAAAATGGATGACCGGATTCATCAGTTTATCGCTCAGCATAAGCCGGCAATCTACAGGTACCCGTTGCGTACCTGCAGTCGTTGTATCCCTCAGGTTAAGGTCCGCAAGCGAAGCCCTGAGCGAATAAACAGCCACCAGGTTGATATCTGCATCATAGGGATCACCGTTCCATTTAATCGTACCACCTTTTTCGATTTCAAAACGCTTGTTAATTACATTTTTCAATGTAAAAAGGTAATCGCCTTTCTCAATGATAAAATCACCGTACATGTTAAAATCACCTTTTGTATTAATATACATTTTAAGATTTCCGTTTCCCCTTCCTTTTATAATATCACCCACTTTCTCATCAAAGACAATCTGTACTTCCGCATCGGGGGTAACTTCAAGATTAAAGTTTAATTGTATTCCGGTAAGGTCATTTGGTTTTCCTTCTGTCTTTAGTGCTAGGGTATCCGTGGACCCAGGTGGTAGGGCAGGAGGGGGGTTTTTAAACGTGATAAACCCCTGTTCGCTTACTTCAGCCGCACCGCTGAGGGGAATGAAAACCTGCGTTCCTTTTTCCGATTTTGCCGAAATATCAATTTCAACATTATCCACATCTCCTTTGATTTTACAAATCCCGGTGGCAAACGCCTGTCCGTAGTATAAATCGTTCTGGGTAAAATTCGTATTAAGGCACTGAACATTTTTTGTTTCAATAGTAAAATCAAATCTGAAATTTTTAAAATAATCATGCGATACCTGTCCGTTTACAATCGCTTTATTTCCCTTCATGTCATATGCGATGAGTTCATGGATGGAGATTTCGTTTTCCCGGAACTGGATATCATGAGCAAAGGAATAACGCGTCTGGAGGTAATCAACAGTCAGGCGTGCGCGCTGAATTTTTACCGAACCCTCAATAACGGGTTTTGCCGGATCTCCTCCGAGATGCAGCGATCCGGTGGCGACTCCGTCTATATTGGTGAATATGTCCCCTAATATCTCTTCAAGCGGATAAATTTTGAGTTTATCAAGAATTAGGTTCACATCAAATTTATCACCGGCAGCATGCGGATCATAAGTGCCTCTTGCTGTAACCGTTTTAAGTTTACCGCGGTATAGTTTTGCTTCAAGTTGCAACGGGCTTTCCGGGTCCACCCAGTAGGTAATCAATTCTGTTTTTCCGAGTGTATCTGACCGGTATGATAAATGTTCGATGATCAGGTTTGACGTTACTGAAGGAGTTCCAATAGCGTTGGTGATGATCAGATTACCGAAAAGGGTACCGTCAATTTCAATTCCCGATTTTTCAAGAAGGGAACGGAAATTTGAAATTGAAAAATCCGTCAGAAGAATATTGAGAGGCACTCCTGTATTTTTCCCGGCTTCTCCGTCAATTTTCAGGAACTGCTTCCCGGTACCAAGTTTCAGATCATTGAATGTTACCGATGAAGTATCAAACTGTATTGAGTTACCCGGGTAAATTTTCCATGTTGAATCACCAATGGTAATATAGGACGGATGAAGGATAGCCGTAACCAGTGGATATTCCCTGAAAAAAGCATCTCCCTTGATCATACCGATGTTCGACAGTAAAGAAGCGTTCAGGTTGCCTTTAACAGGGGGGGTAAGATGATCACCCCAGAATATCTCATAGTGCACGGTATCTTGTCCGGCATTAAGAATCATGTTAATATTGTCGGAAAAAATACTGTCTGTATAGGAAATCTTTGCGCAGGAAGCGCTGAAATCCATGGATTTTTTACCGGCATTAAGATTAAAATTCCACCCCTTCATCACGGTACCTCCAAAAGTTACTGAAGGGATGCGCCCGTTGATGGTGGCGTCCAACAGCGAATCATCATAAAATCCCGAAAAATGTCCGCCTGCCGGTAACCGGAAGTCCGGTGTTAAAATATCGGATAATACACTTGTCGATTTCAGATGAATTGAATAATGAAATTTCTGGCGTGCCGGAGGACTGGTTTCGGTTTCCGGCATCCTGATGGAAGGTAGGTAATGCGATGCAAAGCGTTTCAGGGAAAGAGGCAAATCGATAAAATTGAAAGTGCCGAAAATTTCGGCATCTGCAAATTCGGAAGATAAGGTTACGGTACGCATTTCATTGACCTTTCCGGACGAAAACAGGACGGATCCGAGCGGGTGTGTCCGATCGTTTTTAACTATCCTGATTTTTCTGAATAGTGCGGTACCCTGAAGGTCATCAGGGTTGTTTCCCCTGAAATTAACATCCACCGCCCCTGACAGTGCCAGCGTGGAATCGGCAACCGGTATGTTCAGGTTTCCCGGTTGCGCATAATAAATCTCCGAGTTAAAATCCATTACCGGTGGATTTTGAGTGAAATCAATCTTCCCGTTAAAATCGAGATTAAGGTTTTTATCGCGTACCCGGAAAGTACCGTTAAACATTTTCCTTTTTAAACTCCCGGTAATACTGGTATTTGAATATTCATAACCATTAATTTCAATCCTGTCAATTTTACCTTCCAGACCAAGTTCCGCATCCTTAAAATCCGTTCCGGAACCATTAATATGAGTATTAAGAGAAACTTTTCCCAGGATATTTTCTGATCCGAATAATTTTCCTGCCTCGAAACCTGTTGATCGCAAATTCCCGGAGAAAATTAATTTTTCTGAAGGTGAAATTTTTAATGACACATCCGATGAAAGAGTCCCAAGCAAGGAATGCAGATCCCCATACGCCACAAAATCGTTCAGAAAACCGGTAAATTCCCCTTTGAATGAAATTTGCCCTGCCTGCCGGAAATAGACGGGAACCTCGGTATTTTCTCCGCCAACCAACCGGTTCCGAATAATTTTTTCAATGTCGGTGCTGTACGTCAATAATTGACGGACCCGGAGATGAATATAGGTATTGCTGATTTCAGGTAAACCCGTAAGAGCGATGCTGCCTGAAAATTTGGTTTTCTCACCGAAATTTATGGATAACTTACTCCCTTTAAGGTTACTGATAGTCCCGGTCATCCGGCCGGATAAAAATATGGAATCCTGTTGTCCGGAAAAATGATGGGATAAAAAAGTCAGGTCACCCGGGTACAATACGGATGGTTTCAGAGCGATATCGTGGTAAATGGTTTTGTTGTAATTGCTGAAGTCAGACCAGGAATCATACGATAAAGTAATATCTCCTGCCACCCATGTCTTTCCGGTTGAAAATTCAAAGTTCTTTGCCGAAATATTTTTGTTTGAAAAACTGATCCTGCCGGACGAATATTCCAGGGACAGGCCGCATTGTTCTGAAAATGATAATCGCGCTGATGAACAGGAGGCGGAGTCAGAAGATACCGTCAGCGAATCAAATAAAGCATCCTTCAGATTTACCTGTAAATCGGTAAACCGGATTGGACCGGAACCGCCAGGTTGGTGTATTGAAATATCCGCCAGACCGGTATCATTGAAATCCCGATAAGAAAATCGGATATTGGAAAAAGCCAGAGATCGTACCAGTATCCCGGGTATTGCGGAACTATCTGCACTGTCGGTTTTTCCGAAAGCATCCATTAAAAACCCGATATTGAGAGTATCCCCGCCACGGAATTTTTTCAGTTTAATGACTCCATCTGATAGTTTGGCTGAAGAAAAAATTATTGTATCACCCTCCGGCCAGAATTCTTTAGGAAATATAAAAAGTTTTTCGGCATAAAGCAACGTGTCCTTTTCCAGGTCTTCCAGATAAACCTCTTCAAGTATTATTCCTTTATTCAGGGAAATATCTACACCCCCGATGGTAAATGCGGCTCTTAAATGACCTGAAATCATTGCTGTAACCCGGTTGACCAGCCATGTCTGCACAGACGGGCTTCTGAAAAGGGAGTAACTGCCTGTTGCAAGAATAATTACGCAGGCAAGGGAGTAAATTGATATTTTTACAAATCTTTTAATAACTTTGAATTTTTTTATTACTGTTTTCGGACCGGTTTCATTATGTCCACCGACAAAATAATATTAGGTATTGAAACATCCTGTGATGAAACTGCTGCCGCGGTTACCATAAACGGGGTTCTGCGATCGGCAATTACCTCGACCCAGCAAATACACTCCATGTATGGCGGGGTGGTACCTGAACTTGCCTCTAGGGTGCACCAGCAGAATATTGTTCCTGTGGCCGATGAAGCGCTAAAATTAGCAAAAATCGGGTTAAGGGATTTAGACGCTGTTGCCGTGACCATCGGGCCCGGGCTGATGGGTTCATTGTTAGTGGGGGTCTCTTTTGCCAAAGGTTTTGGACTGGCAATAAATAAACCGGTAATACCTGTAAATCACATGCAGGCGCATATTTATTCATTATTCATCCGGAAAAAGGATGAAGAAACAAAGACCGTGCCGTCATTTCCTTTTCTGTGCATGAACATTTCTGGCGGTCATACCCAGATCGTTAAAGTAAACAGTTTTTCTGATATGGAACTTCTGGGCCAGACACTTGATGATGCTGCAGGAGAAGCGTTTGATAAAGCGGCAAAAATTCTCGGGTTGCCTTACCCCGGGGGACCTGCAATTGACCGGCTTGCAGCGGCCGGTAACCCTGGAATATTCACTTTTCCGAAACCCGTTATTCCGGATTACGATTTCAGTTTCAGCGGACTGAAAACCGCGGTACTTTATTTTATCAGGGACCGTACCCTTGCTGATCCTGATTTTATAACGAATAATATTAATGATATTTGTGCATCGGTACAGCATGTAATTGTTGGAATTTTACTTAATAAATTATCAAAGGCAATTTCCGATACAAAGATCAGTACTGTCGGCATTGCCGGAGGAGTGGCAGCCAATTCATATTTCAGGAAAATGACTGCACAACTGGCAGAAAAGAATCATATCCGCCTTTTTTATCCCGATCTGGAATTTTGCACCGACAATGCTGCGATGGTTGCTACTGCCGGGTATCATCTTTTACCAGATGAAATAAATTTGAATAACAATATAACCGCAAAATCAAGAATGCATATTGCTGAGAGATAAAATTGAATCCTCTTCACCCCATGTCCTCTCTTCAATTTGGAGAAGGGGTCGGGGGATGAGAAAAACGGAAATGAATTTCAATATTTTTATTACCCGGATGAGTGGTCGATTAATTAATATGAACAGTAGTTTTTTCTTTATATTGCTGATTACCATTCAACTTTCCGGAGGTTTTGTTTTTTCACAATTCCAGGATTCCCTGAAGGACCGCTTTAAAGAAAGACAGCCATTTTTAAATGTATTGAAGATAAATCCTCTGCCGATAGTATGGGGATCCGTACCTTTTACTTCAGAATACAGGGTAGTTCTTGAGTACGTGACCGGTTCCCAGCAATCGTCCCAGGTAAGTATTGCGTACCTGGCAAAGAACTGGATGTTTAAACTTGATACCAGTGTGGCTGCTGAGGGTCTCATAATAAGAGGTTTCCGGTTTCAGGGTACATTTAAATTTTATATGAACAATTCCATGCCCGTCCTTGCAAATTTGATAAATGATAACCCCTATGCTCCGCTTGGCCCCTACCTTGCCCCTCATGTTTCTTTCGCCACAGCGAAGATTACCTATGATTACTGGAACAGCCGTTATTATTATATCAGGGGTAACCAGTTCAATGTAGCACTGCTTGCCGGTTACCAGTTTACAATTTTAAATGTTATTGCAGTTGATCTGTTTACCGGTTTGGGATATAAAAATAACGAATGGATAACCCGTGAAGCCAATAAAATCACCAAAATTGATTTGAGAAAAGAATTAGGTGACGGATGGCTGATACGGAATTATGTTGGTCCCATAAAAACCTACCTTGGGTTCAATATTGGCGTGGTATATTGAAATGATTTATCCTGCCCTTAATTTCTCAGTCGTCCGGCTTAAAGAGACCGATTCAACCAACAGGTATCTTGGAGGAATTCCGAATAAGCAAGAAATTCCTGAGGGACTTGTAGTCCTTTCCGCTTTTCAATTTTCCGGCAGAGGCCAACGCGATTCAGTATGGGAGAGCGAGAAGGGAAAAAATCTAACCTTCAGTATTTTATTAAAACCCATATTTCTTGAACCGGTAAAGCATTTTTTCCTGAGCCGGGTAATATCTCTTGCAGTGCATGATTTTATCCGCACCGAAACCACGGAACAGGTCAGTATCAAATGGCCTAATGATATCCTGGCAGGCAATAGAAAAATTGCAGGTATTCTGATTGAAAATTCAGTCAGGAATAATACCATTGAATATTGTATTGCCGGAATCGGAATAAATATTAACCAGGTATCATTTTCATCCAATATACCCAATCCGGTTTCACTTGCAATGCTCACCGGCTTTCGGTACCGGCTTGATGATTGCCTCGCAAGAGTTCTCAATGGGGTACAAAAATATTATCTCCAACTCCAATCCGGAGATTATTCCGGTTTGAATAGTACCTTTGAAAAACATCTTTTTCTTAAAGGTGTGATGGCCGGTTATATCCTGTCGGGGAAAAAGATTACCGCAGCCATTGAAGGAGTGACAGATGAGGGAATTTTACTGATGCGAAAGGAGGAGGGTGAAAAAATTCAATGTCATGGTAAGGAATTGGTCTACCCGTAGTCAGTTACCCGGTTTCCGGATTATCGCATAAATAGCAAAAATAAAACCGGACAAAGCAACGATAGGTGCAAGAGTGATCCTGCGGAAACTGAAAATACCTTCTGAAAAAACAGAAGGATCATCGCTTCCGCCACCGGTCATCAGGAGAAATCCGGTAACGATCAATGCAATGCTTATCAGTAGAAGTAAGTAATTCTCTTTTCCGAAAGCCATTCCTGCTGTCGAACGTTGCTGATTTTTTTGCTGCTGCTGTTCTTTTTTCGGGTAAGCCATTGATTGAAAAGTATGCAAAGTTATTAATAAATATCTTCCGACCTTACATGCAGGTAACGGTGAACGGCAAAAAATGAAAAAAGCCATCCGATAATTATTCCGGTTCCGATAACTGCAAGACATAAGGTCAGGACCAGATCGGCATCATTAATTTCGAAAATTTCAGGGATGGTGTGATGCATCCACGTAATAACACCGGATAAAAATAAAATAGCAATGAAAGAACCGAAAATCCCGGATAAAATCCCCTGCAAAAGAAACGGTCTTCGCACATAGGATGGAGAAGCGCCTACCAGGTGCATGGTGCGTATAAGGAATCGTTTGGAATGGATGGCAAGCCGGATATTATTATTTATCAGGGCAAGAAGTATAATAAACAATAAAATACTGAACCCGGCAAGAATAATATTTATCTTGTTTATATTATCATTAATTACATGAATCAGCGATCTCTGGCTTTCGATTTCAGCAATTCCGGGTATCTTCGAAAGTAATGACGAAATTGCCAAAATGCTATCGGGATTAGCGTACATGGCTTTCAAACGCAATTCGATTGATGACGGCAGCGGGTTATGACCGTCAAGAAATTGAATAAAATCCTCACCGGGGTCAAGTTCCCGCTGAAGCGTGCTGGCGGCTTCCTGTTTACTGATATAAATGCTTTCTTTCACAAATTTACCCCGGTCAATGGTTTTTTTAAGCAGCATTATTTCTGCATCATTAAGGTCATTCTTCAGGTACATGGTAAGAGTGATATTTTCCCTGATAAAAATGGAAATTTTCCTCGAAGTAAGAAGCAATAACCCGATAATCCCAAGTACAAACAGGACTAACGACATGCTTACCACGGTGGAAAGGTATGATGTCTTTATCGTTTTTTCGGGTTTATCCCCTGTTCCTGGCATACGCCTAAATTTCCGGAGTAAAATTACCTAAAAATTCTCTTGCCTGTGGTTGGTTTTTTTTTCTAACTTTGCCCCGCACATAAGTTTATGTGCGGGGCTTTGCACCCTTATTAACATTACCCTATATGCCGGCAAAAGAAATCAACACCGCTTTTGTAAAAGATAAGGGCTCCCATAAAGATCTTGCAGATATTTCTATTGAGCAACGACTGAGGGCCATTTTTGAACTTCAACTGATCGATTCTAAAATTGACGCTATCCGTTCCACTCTCGGTGAACTTCCCCTTGAGGTACGTGATCTTGAAGATGACGTCACCGGTCTGGAGACCCGCATCAGCAACGCCAATACCGACCTTGAGAATCTTGAGAATGCAATGAAGTTGAAACGCAATGACATTAAGGATGCACAGGAATTGATTAAAAAGTATCAGGGTCAGTTGGCAAAGGTTAAAAACAGCAGGGAGTATGATTCTCTGAACAAAGAACTGGAATATCAGAAACTTGAAATCCAGGTACTGGAAAAAAAGATTAAAGACCTGAAAACTTCCTACGATGCAAAGAAGACCCAGATAGAGGAAACCGAAGGATTGCTTAAAGAGAGAAAAAATGACCTTAAGCACAAACAGAATGAGTTGAATGATATGATTGCTGAAACAAAAAAAGGGGAGGAAGCGCTGATGAAAAAATCCGCCTCCGCACAAAAATTGATTGAAGACCGCTTGTTGGCTGCCTATAAAAGAATCCGGTCAAATGCCCGCAACGGGTTATCGGTGGTAAAAGTGCAACGCGATGCCTGTGGCGGGTGTTTTAATAAAATTCCGCCCCAGCGTCAACTAGATATTAGGTCCCGCAAGAAAATTATTGTTTGTGAACACTGCGGAAGAATCCTTGTTGACCCGGAACTTTCCGATTCGGTCGAATCAAAAATGAGCATGCAGGAAGATTAAAGCGTTTTTCAAAGAACTACCGGGCAAGTTCCCGACTCATTTTTTATAGCAATTTACGAAGAAATAAACAACTTGTCCCGCCAAAGGCGGGATTAAAATTTATAGCCAAGGGTTACTAAGAAATTATGAGAGAAATTTGTTAGCCCGGCAGCCGGTACAAAAGCCGGATCATAAAGATAATAACTTTCATTGTATTTCGTATAAGAATAACCGAAATCGAGAAAGTACCCTTCCTCACGAAGTCCAAATCCGCCAGAGTAAACCGTTGCGGTACCCTCCGTAAGCCCTTTTTTAAACGGGCTTCCGTACACTCCCCAGCCCGCCCTGATACTGAATGATTCAAGAAGCCATTCCGTACCGATTTTAATATTGTTCGCTTCGGTATATTTGCTTTCAATGGATTTGTTCTCATCAAAATATTTATAGTATGATGAACGCAGGCGCGGTTCACCGTAATCTAAAAATTCATAATCAATGTTGACGGAACCGATTTTTTTAACGATAATTCCCAAACTGCTTGTGAATTTTAATGGGGTATTCAGTTGGTAATTCATAGCGCCATCGGCTTTATCCGAATATTCAGTTCCATCTCTAAATTCTGAACGGACAGCGTTTGTATATTCATCTGACAACTGCAGGAAAGTGGGCGTGTGCACCGCTCCGCCAAACCTTACCCAGTTATTGATCCGGTAGATAAAACCGAACTTAAAATTAACTCCATAACCCTGGGTAACCAGGTCCTGGTTGAATGAATATTGAGATAACGGGGAAATGGTATCATCCTGCAATATTTCCTGGAAAGAGGTTGTTTCTTTATAGTAGAGAACCGGTACTCCGACTGTTGCACCAAGATATAAACGGTTTGAATAATTTCCTCCCAGGGAAAAAATCCATTCACCAAGGGAACCGGATGCTTCTTTATTTTTCCGCTGAAGAAGTTTTGCCCCATCCTGGATTACGCTTACATAATAATTGGTGGTATCGAATGTGTCGGAAGGATTCACCAGGTAAGTATTCCAAAAGAGTTCTTCATCCATAGGATTCATTTCCGATAGTAATTTCCCGTCACCGGAGTTCATCCGGTTAATAAATATATTAAGGAACGAACTGGTAGTATTAATTCCCTCAATATCCATACGGTTGTGAAAGGAAGCGAGACGGTTATATCCGAGGCCAATACCCGATCCAAACCAACCGGTTGTTTTTTCTTCACCCCAGTAGGAACCAATTACCAATCCCGCATTCCCGATGTTAAAACCGTATTTATTGTTTGACAACACCGTGCCATTATAATCGGAAACAGTATTGCCCGCAAAAATGGAAGGCGTAAAGGTAAGTTCGGATTTTTTATAAAGGGCAACTCCTGCCGGGTTAAAACTGAGATTGGAGAAATCGGCTCCAAGTGCGCCAAAGGATCCGCCCATTGCTGTGTACCTTGCAGTTCCTGATAGGAACGGCCGTGAGTATCTCAATGCGTCAACTTCATTCTGCGCGGAAACCGTACCCGTTATGGTCAACCCTATGAATAGAATGGATTGAGTTGTGATTGTTTTCATCGGAGTTGTTTTTGTATTGTTTATTGAATCTGTTAGCGACCCCTTTTCATTGGTGATCCTCCTGAATGTCCTGATGGATTTGAAGGCCTTGGCGAAACATTTTGGTGGCTTCCAGAATTTGAATTGTTATTATTATTTCTGGCAGGAGGGGAATAATTACCTGAATTATTATAGGAATCATGATTTGCCGGGCGGTTATATTCATAGGTCTTTGGAGTGCTGTTATTTTGACTCCTCTCATTCCCTGAATTGTTCACCGGCTTTTCAGGACGGGTAATTTATGACCGTTTTTACACTATTTCCTTTATTTTCGGACCTGACTGGATTATGATTTACCGGACGGGTATTTTTAGTATCCTGCGTGGTTTCTCCTTTTACCGGAGATACCGGTGTTTTAACGGTATTGCCACTCGTTTTGACAGGTTCTGAATACCTGATTCCGTTATTGACCGGACCTTTTATATTTGATCCGGGATCTTTCCCCGTTTGACCGGAAGTATATACCGGTTCTGAATATTTAGTTTCATTTCCGGTTTGCACCTTACCGCCCGAAACAGGTTCCCTGGTGACAGTTCCAGGTGTTTTTACCGGTTCCGAATATTTAACTTCATTAGTGGTATTTCCTTTCACTTGAGTCACCGGTTCTTTAACAACACCCGGATTGCCGGTTTTCACCGGATCAACTTTTGTGGTAACCGAATTTGTTCTTACCGGTTCCTGCTTTACCGCGTTTACCGGTTTTTGAATTGTACTGACAGGTACGCTGGAAATATTTACCTTTTCTATCTCAGCTTTTTTAATCTTAACAGCATTTTCATATTTCTGGCCAAGCGTGACCGGTTGCTTAACGCTGTTTGAACTGTAACTGTCGCGTGGCCCGTAATTAACGGTTTCGTCATAACTGTTGTAGTAATACGGGTTTACGCTGCTGTAATATCCATCATAATAGCCGTCATTATAGCCATCGTAATATCCGTTCGCGTACCCATTATTGTAACCATTGTAATACCCGTAATTATAGTCATTATAATGGTAAGGATTATTGTAATTACCATACCCGTAATAACCATAAGGGTAGCAATGCGATGCCCAGTAATGATGGTGCCAGTTATGATTCCATGAAGAATAATACCACGGATCATAATTGTAATAACTTCCGTAGTAGGGATATCCCCATGAAAATGAGAATG
Organism: Bacteroidota bacterium; assembly: GCA_016193485.1. GTDB lineage: Bacteria > Bacteroidota > Bacteroidia > JACPRZ01 > JACPRZ01 > JACPRZ01. The sequence continues at coordinate 47,940 of JACPRZ010000010.1, forward strand.
AAAAACCGGGATTGGAATAGGCGACTACCGGACCCCACCAAGGATAACCGAGATAAACGCTTACGCCCCAGTCCCAGGGATCATAAGAGTACAAGTAGGAATTTGTATAGTAATTATCATAGTATCCGTAAGAATAAACCGGGTGATAAAACCTTTTCATCCGTACGGCATAAGCATAATCGTAGTAATCATCCATATCATAATTGTAATAATTTTTATTGGTCACGTATGTATTACCGCTTTCATCCTGATAGGATTCAATAACGGTAGAATCAGGCAATGCTTCTTCTACCGGTTCTGCTGCCGTGTAATTATCCGGATTATCAACCGGCTGTTCATTAAGAACTGTTTTGTTATCAGTTTCATTAGCAGAATAATAGACATCATCATAGGTTTTTTGTGCTGTGCGGGTTGAGGAGCAGGCGCCAAGAATCATTATTGCGAGTGCTCCGGTGATTTGTAGTGTTCTCATAATTTGAAATATTAAGGGTTTTAAATTGCTACTTTTGCCCTTCAAAGATTCAAAGATCATGCCAGTAAATAGTGAGGGCAGGATGGGAGAAAGTAATGAAAAAATTAATAGTAAGATGTTTGAAAAAAAGAATAACCAAACAGAAGAAGCAGGGACAGGCCAGTACAGCGATCTTGTAGTAAGAGCAGGCCTCGCGGAGTATTCAGATGTAAGGGGTTGCATGATCATTAAACCTTACGGGTATTCTATCTGGGAAAAAATGCAGGCGGTACTGGACAAGATGTTCAAAGATACCGGCCACACAAATGCTTATTTTCCCCTGTTTATCCCAAAGTCCTACTTCAGCAGGGAGGCATCTCATGTGGAAGGATTTGCCAAGGAATGTGCGGTTGTAACTCATTACCGGTTAAAAAATACTGCAGACGGCAGTGGGGTTGAGGTGGATCCTGACGCTAAACTGGAGGAAGAACTTGTCATCAGGCCTACTTCGGAGACCATTATCTGGAATTCGTATAAAAAATGGATACAATCATACCGGGACCTCCCATTATTGATAAACCAATGGGCTAACGTTGTGCGGTGGGAAATGAGGACGCGGCTTTTCTTACGGACCACCGAATTTTTATGGCAGGAGGGTCACACTGCCCATGCAACAAAGCAGGAGGCAGTTGAAGAAGCGGAAACGATGCTTGATGTATATGCCCGTTTTGCCGAAGATTTTATGGCGATGTCAGTGCTCAAGGGAAAAAAGACACCCTATGAACGGTTTGCCGGTGCAGAAGAGACCTACTGCATTGAAGCGCTGATGCTTGACGGTAAAGGTTTGCAGGCGGGAACATCCCACTTCCTCGGGCAGAATTTTGCCAGGGCGTTTGATGTTAAATTTTCTACTAAAGAAGGAACCCAGGATTTCGTTTGGGCTACTTCATGGGGAGTAAGTACGCGCCTCATTGGCGGACTTGTGCTTGTACATTCCGATGAAAAGGGATTATGCCTTCCGCCAAAACTTGCACCCATTCAGGTAATAATTGTCCCGGTTTACAAAAAGGATGAGGAAAAATTACCGGTTGATTCGGTTTGCAGGGAAATGCTTTTAAAATTAAAAGAAGAGGGGATAGATGCCGCTTATGATCATTCAGACACCCGTTCTCCCGGATGGAAATTTTCGGAATATGAATTGAAAGGTGTTCCTTTAAGGATCGTTGTCGGGCCGAAAGATGTCGCCAATAAAACATTTGAAATCGTCAGAAGGGATACAAGGGAAAAAAGTTTTGTTCCGGTTCAAAATCTTTTGTCCGCGGTAAAGGATTTGTTACAAAAAGTACAGGAAAATCTGTTCAGGAAGTCAGTGGAATTCAGAGAAAAAAACACCACGGTAGAAGAAAATTATTCACATTTCAGGGAGGTAATTGAAGAGAGGGGAGGATTTATTCTCGCTCACTGGGACGGCACGGCTGAAACAGAGAAAAAGATAAAGGAAGAAACCAAAGCAACAATCCGGCTAATTCCTTTTGGAGATCAGGAACCGGGCAAATGTATTGTAAGCGGCAATCCGTCAACCGGGAGGGTTGTATTTGCCAGGGCGTATTAATGTTTTTCCACCTTTTTTTCCACAACCATCGTCTGATAGAACAGATAACTGTAAAATATTGTTACCCGGCAGGGTGATAAAAAAATAGAAATTCATCCCGCCATAGGCGGGACGAAAACACTAAACCTGCCTGCTCTGACGGAGTCCGATACTCGTCAGAGTCATCGGACCGGCAGGCAGGTCCCACTAATTTTTTTTGTGATTTTTTGTGTTTTGGAGATTTTGTGGCAGGCAATTAAGGGTTAGTTGGGTAGTAACAAAACATTTATATTTTCGGTGAAAAAGAATAATACCGGATCATTGATAATCCGTCTTGTTAAGGAAAGAGCCCTTGTAAAGCAGGAAGTACAGGAAGCCGTACCTCACCTGTTCAATGAATTGAAGTTGTCCATAAGTGATGTAACTGCAGCGATAAAAACAAAAACTGAAAAATTTGAGAAAAAAGTTCCGGTTGAGATTGAGGAGAAGAGTGAATTCCAGGTCAACCTCAGGATCGGGGAAGATGTTCTGATATTCGTTCTTCATTCAAACATTTTTTCATTTGACAGCGACCATCACCTATGGAAGACATCCTATCTTGAAGAAGACCCCGCAAGAAGTTTCTGCTCCATGATCTATGTGTACAACTTTCTTCATGATTCATTCAGGTATAACCGGATAAATGACACAGGTTACCTGATAGCCCGGATTTTTATAAATAAAGAGCGCCATTTTTTTGTGGAGGGCAAGCGGCAATTAGGAATGTTATATAATGATTTTTCCAATGCCATTGCCGATCGCGCATCGCTTGCAAAAGTCGTGGAGTCGGCTATTCTCTATGCCCTTGACTTTGATATTTTTGTTCCTCCTTATGAAGAGGTGAAGCAGATATCGGTGCAGGAGATGCAGGACATCACCGTGAATATGAGAATAAAAACCGCTAAACGGATGGGCTTCCAGTTCCGGATTGACGAGAACCGGATTGAATAGGCCAATTTCACTTTTCACCAAGCGCTAACGCGCAATCATGATACCCTCCAATTATTGCTTAATGGTTTTATGACTTTGCTAAAATATGAAAGGTGATGGTAAAATTATTAGGTGTGAGAATTATTCTCAAAATTTACTTGCAATTCAAAATATTTTTCTACCTTTGTGGAGAAATATGAGATAATTTCTCAAAAATAGATTTAAGATGTTAATAGAATTCACAGTAGGCAACTACCTTTCGTTCAAGGAAAAGAAAACTCTAAGTATGGAGGCGACTGCCATTAAAGACAATCCGGGTAATGTGATAGATGCGGGGAAATATAAACTCTTGCGGAGCGTTGTCTTATATGGAGCTAATTCCAGCGGGAAAAGCAATTTTATTAAAGCGATGAGTAAGATGTGGGGAATGGTAATGTGGTCAGCCAAAGAAAGTTCAACTTCAGAAATTGATTTAACTCCTTTTTTATTAAGCGCTGAAACAGGGGGGAAACCCTCCTATTTTGAAATAGTGTTTTTAATCGGGGATATTCGTTACCGCTATGGATTTGAAGCCGATAAAAAGATGATACACTCGGAATGGTTATTTGAAAGTAAAGTCAAAAAGGAAAAGCCCTTATTCCTTCGTGATAAAAATGTTATTGAAGTAACTGATGATTTCGAAGAAGGCAAAGGCATAGAAGAAAAAACCCGTGATAATGCGTTGTTCCTTTCAGTTGTTGACCAATTTAACGGGATTATTTCAAAAAAAATAATGAAATGGCTTAAAAACCAAATTATTTTTTCCGGATTACAACATGAAGAGATGAAAGGATTGACATCAAAATTTTTAGAAAATAAAGGATTAACTACCCAGATTAAAGATTTTTTAACTCCTTTGAATTTAGGATTTCATGACTTTTCCTTAGTTGAACTTGATGAAAACAAAAATCGCATAGTAACTTACCATAGCAAATATGATAATAAAGGAAAGGTTATTGGTAAATATGAATTTGATCTCTTGAAGCAGGAATCCTCCGGGACAAATAAGCTATATGATATGGCAGGTAGTTTAACTTGTGGCTTAGAATTAGGTACACTTACTGTTATTGACGAATTAGATGCCAAGTTGCACCCCTTGCTGACAATGGCTATTGTAAAACTCTTTAATTCTCCTGAACATAATAAGAATAATGGACAATTGGTTTTTGCCACACACGATACCAATCTTTTAACTCACGGTGGCTTCAGGAGAGACCAGATTTATTTTACTGAAAAAAACCGATTAGAGGCAACCGATATGTATTCATTAGTGGAATATCGTGAACCCGATGGAACCAAAATCCGAAATGACCGTTCTTTTGAAAAGGATTATATTGCAGGTAGATATGGCGCTATTCCTTACATTGGCGACTTTTCCAAATTAATCAACGATGGCAAGAGTAGCGAAGATTGACAATGTCTGGAAAAAGCGTTTTGAAAGACAAGAAAAGAAACGCGCTATTGCTATTCGTGATGAACGGGTGTATTTTCTGATTGTTTGTGAAGGAGAGAAAACGGAACCGAATTATTTTGAAGCACTTAAAAAAGAATTGCCGATTGGAACAGTAGAAATTAAGATTGATGGAACAGGGCGAAATACAATCAGTTTGGTAGAATATACCATAAAGCAAAAAGATATTGCAAGCAGAAAGTATGACCGTGTTTGGGCTGTATTTGATAAAAATAGTTTTCCTGATAATAATTTTAACAGCGCTATCATCAAAGCGCGCGATAATAATGTAAATTGTGCCTGGACAAATGAAGCATTTGAACTATGGTTTATACTGCATTTCCAGTATCGCAATACAGGGATGAAAAGAAAGGAGTATCAGGATTGTATTGAACAGGAAATACAAAGCAGATCGGGAGATAAAGGATATAAATACAAAAAGAATGACCCGAATACTTATTCATTGCTGAAAAAATATGGAAATCAAGAGCAGGCAATTAAATGGGCAAAAAAATTACAGCAAAACTTCACTGACGAAAGATATGCTGCTCATAATCCTTGTACCCGTGTGCATGAGTTAATTGAGGAATTATTTAATCCTAAGGAGATATTAAAAACACTGGAAAGGTAATGTTAAAAAACAATCCGGTTAAAAAAATCCTTTCTGTCGCAATCGTCTGCTTTTGCCAATCAGGATTTGAGATGAAGATTAAATCTGAAACCTGCAACTGAAATTTCTTACTTTTGCAAGTTCTTTTACAAAAAATAAATCATGTCTTTTTGTGTTTCGTAAATTTTTGGCCTGTTCGTCTAGTGGTTAGGACGTATCCCTTTCACGGATAAAACACGGGTTCGACTCCCGTACGGGCTACCGGTTTTTTTCATCCTTCAATACACCCGTATTTCCGTCACCGGGTGTATCTCCCATGCTGTTGCTCTCCAGTTAGTGTTTCCTTTTATATCCAGCGAATCGGTATTGTATGCATCGTTAAGGTGTTCAGCATCCAATAATAACCAACCCTCTATTGAAACAAATTTCCCGGTAAGGGTTTCCTTTAATTTTGCTGTTGACCAGTCAACTCCCCGCTTAGCCATCTGATTACGCATGCGAGGCGTTACTTCAGCAATTACTCGCATCTCCTTTTCATGGTCCCATGTGCTTAAAATAAGTTCAATATGCGTATCGCGGAATTGCGGACTTTTGGATTTGCAGTTACAGGTTTCAACCGAACCCATTTTTACTTCATAAACATACCCGTTTACAATAACCGCTTTATTCTCATTAAAACGGTTCCGGTCATCACCTTCCTTTAATAATGATTTAAGGGTAATGGATGTATCAATATCTTCAATTTCGGGGAACCTGTACCGGTTTTTCAGGCGGTTGAGTTTTTCAAGTTCTTCTTTTTTCTTTCCTTTGGCTTTAACCAATCCTTCGGGCGGACATGGCTTGCCATTTTCAATAATCAGCGTATCCTGTGCAAGGGTTAACCCGACACTGAATATGAGTGTCAATACAAAGATAGAAAGCGTCTTCATGGGAACAAATGTAACTTTTTCAAATTAAAGGTATATTTGCAGGAAATAATGAGCGCATAATTAATATTCAAAATATGAAAACGCTGATATTGACAATATCCGGAATGACCTGTACCGGTTGCGAAAGGACGGTTAACCGTGTAATTGCCCAACTGCCAGGGGTTACCGAAACAACGGTCAATTACAAGACGGGACAAGCGGAGGTGAAGTTTGATGACAACCGTATTTCGGCTGAGAAAATCATGGATGCTGTAAATGATTCGGGATATAAAGTAACAAATCATAACCTGTCCTGAATGAAAAAAACAATAATTCATAAATCGGTAATAACCTGCCCCTTGTGCGGTAATGCGAAAGAAGAAAGAATGCCTGATGATGCCTGCCTTTATTTTTATGAATGTGAGAAGTGCGGGAAAATAATCAGGCCGAAAGAAGGCGACTGCTGCGTTTTTTGTTCCTATGGTACGGTTCCATGCCCTCCCATACAGGAAGGGCACAAAAAATGTTGTTGATTTCTTCAATCCCCCTAACCCCCTTCTCCAAGCCTGCCTGCCGGCAGGCAGGGGGGAAATTTTGGCTCATCCCCTTTGAAAAAAAGGGGGGATGGGGATTTTATGACATTACTTATGTTGTAAATGTATCTTCAAGCGACATTGGCAATTTTTTTAAGGCCGGGGACGTTTAGAATTTTAATCCTCTTCCACCCGCCTGCAATCAGTTTTTCTCCCTTAAATTCCGAAAGAACGCGTATCGTTGTTTCGGTAGCGGTTCCCACGAAATTGGCAAGGTCCTCCCTCGTCAGCCGGAGGTTAACCGTTGCGTTATCTTTTTCAAAACCGTAAATTTCTTTAATATGCAGAAGCGCCTCGGCAACCCGTTCCCGTACCGGCTTCTGGGCGAGATAGGTGAGATTGTTTTTAAGTTCCTTGAGTTCTTTGGCCAAAACCTTTATTACATTAATAGCGAGTTTCGGATTTTTTTCAATCAGTTGGAAGAATATTTCCCTCGAAATAAGGCATACGGTTGAATCCTCCATGGTTGTTGCCGAAAGAAAATATTTATCTCCGCTCAGCAACGCCCGGTACCCGATAAGTTCACCCGATTTTGAAAGTTGTATGATCTGTTCTTTACCATAGTCGCCAAGTTTTGATAATTTCACCTTGCCTTCGTAAATACAATAAACACCATGAGGATAGGACCCTTCATTGAAAATTACCTGCCCCTTTTTATAAACGCTGAAACCTTTTGAGGTATTGAGGAGTTCAGTATCGTCTTTTGGTAAGTCACAAAAGATAGAGGAGTGTTTCCAGAAGCATTTGTGACAATCGGGATATTCGACTCGTTTTTTCATATTTAAAATATTTTGAAGAACCGGTTATTAAAAAAATTAGTAACTACTTACCACAGATTACACAGATTAACACAGAAAAGACATGCTTACAACACAAATCTTTGTATTCCTTTTTTTAAATTTATGCTATTGAAGTTAATCAATAATCCCAATTTTACTTTTGATAGTTTCATATAGGTAAGAATTTGCGCTTTGTGATTAGGCGCAATATCTTCCACGGATTTAACTTCAACGATTATCTTTCTTGCAACTAATAAATCAATTCTATATCCTGCATCCAACTTGATTTTGTGATAAATTAAAGGTAATTCCTTTTGTCTTTCTACAAACAACCCAGATTCATTCATTTCGTAATAGTGACATGCTTCATAAGTGGACTCCAATAAACCAGGCCCTAATTCCCTGTGTACTTTATAGGCACACCCTATAATTTTGTAAGTTATTCCATTTAGTTCTTTAAAATCTGTGCTCATCTGTGTAATCTGTGGTGAATAGTATCCTCCTGAGTAGTAACAAAAATCATTAAAGAAATTATTTAACGTATTTTATCCTCCTATCTCAACCATTTTCCGGTTATTAAGCAAAGCGCTCATTTCGGTATGCCCTCCTCTTTCTTTCTTTTTATCCCTGAGCCCCGCAATTATCAGCGGACGAATATCCTTGCCTTGCCGGAGCGCGTTCAGCAGGTCGGTCTCCATAGTAGCAAAAAGGCAATTACGCATTTTACCGTCAACCGTAAGCCGTAACCGGTTGCAATCGGAACAAAAGGGTTTTGTTACGGTACTTATCACTGCAAATGTTCCCTTATGGCCCTTAACCTGGAATTTCTTTGCAGTTGAATTCTTCGGCTCATCAAGTTTAACAACCTTGTACTTACGCTTAATACTTTCGAGTATTTCATTCAACCCGACAACTTTCCAGTAATCCCAGTTATTGCCGGCAAAGGGCATATATTCAATGAACCTTACGTGGACGGGATAATCCAGTGTCAGATCAATAAAATCGGATATCTCGTCTTTATTCATATTGCTCATCAGGACGGTATTGACCTTGACATGAAAACCATGGTGTAGCAGAAGGTGGATATTTGACAGTACTTTATTGAAAAAATTCTCACCTGTGATTTCAAAAAACCTCTCCGGTTTCAGGGAATCCAAACTTACATTCACCGAGAGCAGGTTCGCTTTAAGGAAACAATCAATAAAGCGATCCATCAGAACGCCATTGGTGGTAACGGCAAGTTGCACAGGTAATGCGCCAAGTTTATCTAATAATTCAGGAAAGTCCTTACGCAGCAGTGGTTCTCCACCTGTAAGGCGGATTTTTTTTATTCCGAGGGCACAAAAGGTTTTTGATATTTCATAAATTTCTGCAGCGCTCATTGAATTGCCGGCAGGAGGGGGACAGGGGTTTGTGTTGGGAATACAATATGCGCACCTGAAATTACAGGACTGGGTTACGGAGATCCGCAGGTAATCATGAATACGTCCGAAAGAATCGGTCAGGCATCCGTGTTCAGAGAAAAAAGAAGATTCATCCGGATTTTTCATCATGAAAGCAAAATAGGTCGTCAATTAAACCCGATAAATGTCAGGTTTAATTTACCGTCTTTCAATGATTTCCGTCATAAAATTGACCTGAAAAACTCAACTAATTTCTACAGGTTATTGATGTCTGATTGCTGACCGTCACGTGTTTAAGGCACTTCTCATTAATATCGGGAGTTAGTGAGATAATCAACCCCTTCAAATTCAGATTTAAAAATTCATTAACAGAAGAAGGTCCCTGATGGTTCATAAAGCAGGAAAGAGTTGTCAACTAATCCGGCAAATTTCCTTAAAAAAAGTTGGTGGCATTGACACAAGTCAATTTAAGCGGCTGACTGATTTCCAAACTTTGCAATTTAAGCAATACCTTTACAGCCAATTATGATAATGAAAACGATTACAGAAAAATTCTTACATGCATTAAAAAAACTTATCCTGCTTGACTATGACGGGACGCTTGTCAATTTTTCACCCGTACCTTCTGATGCGAAGCCCTCCAAACGGTTATTGAGTATTTTGAAAAAATTAACCGGTGAACCTCAAACAAAAGTGGTAATCATAACCGGCAGAGATTATCAGGACATTGATGCCTTAATCGGTCAGTTACCCATTGATATAATTGCCGAACATGGAGCAATGGTTAAAGAAAATGGCGGGTGGAAGGAGATGTCCGGATATAATACCCGTTGGAAAAAAGATATTTTCCCGTTGCTGAACGAAGTCACCGGAACATATCCCGGTTCATTTATTGAAGAAAAACGTTTCTCTTTGGCATGGCATTACAGAAAAGCGGAAGAAAAACTGGGTTGGGCTTATTCAGAAGCGATGGTAAGGACACTAAATGATATCACACCCCGATATGGTTTAAGGATAATTACAGGGAATAAAGTGGTTGAAATTATCAGCCGACACATAAATAAAGGAAAAGCAGTCCGGTATTTCCTTAAACACGGCACCTATGATTTTGTTCTGGCAGCCGGTGATGATACTACGGACGAAGATATGTTTAACGCACTTAGTAAGAATAAATATGGTTTTACAATAAAAGTCGGCAATGGGAAAACATCAGCCGGTTATAAACTTGAAACGGTGGACAAGGTATTATCATTGTTGGAAAATTTGTCAGCAGGGCGATAAAAAAATACAAATTCATGCCACAAAATCTCTAAAACACTAAATCCCACAAAAAAATAAGGAATTTAAAAATTAATTTAGTGAAATTTTGTGTTTTCGTGTTTTTGTGGCAGGAAATCATGGGGGTGCTGAGTAGTAACAATAATTCATAATTGAGAATAAATGATAAATATTAAACCTTATTTGCATTGCTTGCAGTATATCCGGCACTATTGGGACAAGATTACCTGTTACCGCCCCAAAGACAAACAACTGCATTTCGGGCTTCCCAAAAGATTTGTAGCGCCTAACGCCAATATTATTTTTAAAAATGACCAGTTTTACTGGGACACTTATTTTATTATCCTTGGACTGGTAACATCAAAAAGGATTTCGCTTGCAAAAGGAATGGTTGAGAACTTATGTTATCTTTTCAACCGTTTCGGAATCATTCCCATGAGGAACAGGTACTATAACCTGGGTACATCTCAAATTCCTTTTCTTACTTCGATGATAGTTGAAATTTTTAAAGTGGATAATAACCTGCCATGGCTGCAGAAAACATGCAAAGTGGCGGAACTTGAACTGAAAAATTACTGGATGAATAAAAATCTTACGGAAAAACATATTGTTTATAAAGGGCTGTCGCGTTATTGCGATCACTACATTACTCATCTTGGCGCTGAACATGAATCGGGGTGGGACATGACATCGCGCTTTAATGACCGTTGCCTGGATTACTTGCCGGTTGACCTGAACACATGCTTATATAAATATGAAGCCGATTTATCCCGCCTTTACGCAAAACTAAAAAAATATAATAAGAGTAATTATTACCGGAAACAGGCGAATAAAAGAAAAAGAAATATCTTATCGCTGATGTGGAATGACAGGAAAAAGTTTTTCTTTGATTATGACAAACGGATTAGACAACAAAGTAAGTTTTTATCTGTAGCCGGATTTTATCCCCTTTGGGCTAAACTTGCCACTTTGAAGCAAGCGCACTTAATCCGGGATGAAATCCTGCCAAAATTTGAATATGATGGCGGTATCGCCAATACGCAATCAAAGGGATTATCCGGTGAAATCAAGCAACACGATTATCCGAATGGCTGGCCCGGCCAGCAGTGGATTGTGATTAAGGGATTGCTTAATTACGGATTTAAAACAGATGCGGAAAGAATTGCAAAAAAATGGTTAGACATGAACGCTAAAATATTTTCCAGGACTTTTAAATTATGGGAAAAGTATGATGTGGTCAATTGTGCGACCGGAGTATATAACCCGGACCGCTACGTTACCCAAAGCGGATTTGCCTGGACGAATGCTGTTTTTACACGTCTTATTCATGAATTTTCCGAATAAACTTTGATATATTTGCAATTATGCGGTTAAATTTTGCGCTTATCGCATCCATTGTTTTTGCAGTAGGACTGGTATCTTTGGCTTTTACGCTCTACCAGATTTCAAATGAAAGAGACAAATTAAACAGCGAACTTGAAAGCAGAACGGTTCGTATTGCGGAAGAATTCTGCATAAACTATTATTCATATACGCAGGATAGCGCCCGGGAGCAAATACGATATTTTGCCGACAGCATCAGCAATCAATATCAATTATCGGGAATAGCCGTTTATTTCAACCCCGATAGTATTGTAGCCACAAACCCTTCTGTTTTTCCTTACCTGGAAAATTCTCTTGATTATATCGCGCAATCTATAATTGCCGACACGTCCATTGGAAATATTGTTTCAGTGAGCGGTAAAGAAATATATCAATACATCAAACCGCTAAAACAATTTAACATTCCGGATCGTGCAATTATCTTTTACTCCGATGCCGGATACATTGACAATATCATCAACGGGATCTGGTTTCGCAACTTCATCCGTTGGTTCGTACAGGCATTATTCGTCTCCTTCATTACCGTGCTGATTATTCGATGGGGAATTTTCAGCCCCATCAATAAAATTGTTGGATGGATAAAAGCGGCACGCATAGGAAACGTAGAAGAATTAAGCAGAAAGCCGCCAGCGAAATTTCTTGCGCCCTTGCATCAGGAGATTGTTCACATCGCCAAAGCCATGTTTGAAGCCAAAGCCATTGCAGAAGAAGAAGCCCGCTTGCGCTCCAGTGCCGAAGCAATCTGGACACCCGAACGGCTAAAAATAGAAATGGAAAATCTTTTACAGGGCAAAAAAATGATTGTCGTTTCCAACCGTGAACCCTATATGCACATTCACGATGGCAAAAATATTAAGTGCATTGTTCCTGCAAGCGGAATGATCACTGCAATGGAACCAATCCTGAAAGCGTGTGGCGGGCTGTGGATTGCATCCGGAACAGGAGACGCAGACAAAGAAACAGTTGGTAAAAATGACAAAGTACAAGTTCCTCCCGATGAGCCGAAATATACGTTGAAACGGCTGTGGCTGGCAAAGGAAGAAGAAGACCATTTTTACTATGGCTTTTCAAATGAAGGATTGTGGCCGCTTTGTCATATTGCACACACACGCCCCACATTCAGAAAAGAGGACTGGCATTATTACAAAAAAGTAAATGATGACTTTGCAAAAGCAGTTATTGAAGAAACAGCCGATGAAGAACAACCCTTTATTTTAATTCAGGATTATCATTTTGCCCTGCTGCCTGAACTCATAAAAAAAGAAAAGCCCAATGCAAAAGTCGCCATCTTCTGGCATATCCCCTGGCCTAATCCCGAATCATTCGGTATTTGTCCCTGGCAAAGAGAAATACTGAAGGGAATGCTTGGGGCGGATTTAATCGGGTTTCACACGCAATATCATTGCAACCATTTTCTTGAAACGGTAAATAATGCCCTTGAATCAAGAGTTTCATGGGAGAATTTTTCAGTGAGGATGGAAGGGAGCACAACTTATGTAAAGCCGTTTCCTATAAGTATTGCATTCACCCTGAAGGATTATGATAATGACAACTTTTCCAAAGTGGACCCGTCACAATTGCTTGGCGAACATGGTATCAGCGCCAGGTATATGGGGGTGGGCGTGGACAGGATTGATTATACAAAGGGCATCATAGAAAGGTTTCTTGCCGTTGAACGCTTTTTGGAAAAAAATCCTGAATATCAGGGCGAATTTACTTTCGTGCAAATAGGAGCCCCCAGCCGTACCCTGCTTAAAAGTTACTCGGATATGGTCAGTACAGTTGAGAAAGAAGCCGAGAGAATAAACTGGAAGTTCAAAGCAAAAAACCGGAAAGCGATACTGCTGTTAAAACGGCACCACAGCCACGAAGAAATAACTCCATTTTACGCCTCGGCAAATTTCTGCATGGTTACATCATTGCACGATGGAATGAATTTAGTGGCAAAAGAATTTTTGGCGGCACGAAATCAAAATGATGGCGTTTTGATCCTCAGCCGTTTTGCCGGTGCCTCCCGGGAACTTCATGGAGCAATCATCATTAATCCCTATGATATTGAAAAATCAGCAGATGCAATAAAACAAGCATTGGAAATGTCCGCAGAAGAACAGGAACAACGCATGAAACAAATGCGGCAGGTGATTGTAAAACACAATATTTATTCATGGGCAGCGGATTTATTAAAAACAATGGCAACCATTCAAAATTAAATTCGGAATTTTCATGTCCTGTTTGATTTTAAGGCCAAAATATTTCTAATAAATTTCTAATCTTCCTTTTTGTTTTTTACTTTCGTTTTTTCAGAATATTGCGCTCTGATTTTCTAAAACTGTGAGCGCGACTATTATCACAATCTTCATCTTTGGCTATATCGCCATCGCATTTGAACATTACATTAAATTAAACAAAGCCGCAAGCGCACTACTTACAGGAGTATTATGCTGGACAGTTTACATTATGTCAGGGAGCGAGGTAACCGACATTCATTTCATTTCAGAACAGTTAATGGAGCATTTCAGCGGCATTGCCGGCATACTTTTCTTTTTGCTCGGTGCAATGACCATTGTAGAGTTGGTGGACGCACACGATGGTTTTAAAGCAGTAACCGGTTTAATTAAAACCGATGACAAGAGAAAATTGCTTTGGATTGTAAGTTTTTTCGCTTTTTTTCTATCGGCAGTATTAGACAATCTGACAACAACCATTGTAATGGTTTCACTTCTCAGGAAATTAATATCTGATAATAAAGAAAGGTTATTTTTTGCAGGAATGATAGTGATTGCAGCCAATGCCGGAGGCGCATGGAGCCCGATTGGAGATGTTACCACTACAATGTTATGGATTGGCGGGCAAATTACCACAGGAAAAATTATTCCACTGCTTATTCTTCCAAGCATTATTTGTTTAATGGTTCCGTTAATTGTAATCTCTTTTGCCGTAAAAGGGAAGACAAATTCACCGGCCGCTGAAATTGAAAAAACGGCAACTAATCCTTTTGAAAGAAATGTTATTTTTATTACAGGCATTTGTGCGTTAATTTTTGTGCCTGTATTTAAAACCATTACACATCTTCCGCCATTTATGGGTATGCTTTTCGGGCTTAGCATACTTTGGATTGTTGCGGAAATTATTCATATGGGGAAAGAAGAGGAAATCAAATATCCTTTTTCAATAGTAAGAGCGTTGGAAAAAATTGACACTTCATGCGTTTTGTTTTTCCTGGGAATTTTAATTGCCATTTCAGCGCTGGAATCAACAGGATTGCTCAGGCAACTTGCCTCAACAATGGATGAAAAAATAGAAAATCAGAATATTATTGTACTGTCCATCGGTTTGCTGTCTGCAATAATTGATAATGTGCCTTTAGTTGCCGCTTCAATGGGAATGTACCCGCTATCCGTTTTTCCCACGGACCATTATTTTTGGGTATTTATTGCCTATTGCGCGGGAACCGGTGGAAGCATTTTAATTATCGGTTCAGCGGCTGGCGTGGCGGCAATGGGAATGGAAAAAATCGAGTTCTTCTGGTACATAAAAAAAATCGGATGGCTTGCCCTCTTAGGATACTTTGGCGGTGCATTTTTTTATCTATTTCAAAGCCAACTATTCTGATTGATTCTTTACCCTATTTTTGCTGATAAAATCACCATTGAATTACTATCGTACTAAAGCGGCATCATCATTTTCAGAATGAAAATTCTCCTGATAGAAGATGAAGTGAAAACCGCACAATCGCTTAAAAATGGTTTGGAAGAAAATCATTTTGAAGTTGACTTGGCTTACGATGGACAAACCGCACTGCAACTTGCCCTGAAAAATACTTACCAAGTCATAATTTCCGACATAATAATTCCTCACATTAATGGTTTAGAGTTTTGTTCTAAAATCAGGGAAAAAGGAATACAAACACCCCTGCTTATGCTCACTGCTCTTGGTACAACAGAAGATAAAGTAACGGGATTTGGTTCAGGTGCTGACGACTATCTTGTTAAACCGTTTGCGTTTGAGGAATTGATGGCAAGGGTGCGCGCCTTGATGAAACGAAGCACAGGAATTACAAATACGGGTAATTCATTACGATTTGCCGATTTGGAATTAAATCTTGACACAAAAACCGCATTCCGGTCGGGAAAGGAAATAATGCTCACCGCAAGAGAATTTGCCTTGATGGAATATTTTATGAGGAACAAAGGAAAAGTCGTTTCAAAAACCGATATTGCCGAGAAGGTCTGGGACATTACATTTGACACGGGGACAAATGTTATAGAAGTGTACATAAGTTACCTTAGAAATAAAATCGATAAAAATTTTCCCGATAAACTCATCCACACCATTCATGGATTGGGCTATGTCCTAAAGGAAAAATAAATGCAAATCCGCACAAAATTAACTATCCGTTTCACGGTAATTGCTGCTTCCATTCTATTTTTTTCACTCTGTTCTATTTATTATTTTTCAGAAAAACACAGAGAAAATGAATTTTACAATGCTTTGAAGAACAAAGCATTCACAACTGCCGATTTATTAATTAAAGTTCAGGAGGTTGATTCTTCCCTCTTAAAGATTATTGACAAAAACAAAAAAGATGTCTTTCACTATGAAAATATTTCAGTATATGATTATGTCAATAAAGAAATTTACACCAATAACGACAGCATTAATTTCATTGAACTGCTGCCTCAATTTCATGAAACAATAAACCAGATCCGTTTATATGGCGAAAAAAGAATAGAGGTTGGAGAAATGGAAATCATCGGGCTTTCCTATATTGACCGGTTCAATCGTTTTGTCATTCTGTCGGGCGCAATTGATAAATACGGTCTGGAAAATTTAAAAAACCTGAAAAATATTTTAACAATTGTATTTTTAATCGTGTTGCTGGCAGTTGCTATTGCCGGATGGATTTATGCTGGCAGGGCGCTTAAGCCCATTTCTTCCGTAATAAATGAAGTAGATAAAATATCCGGAACCAATCTGAATTTACGCCTCAATGAAGGAAACCGGAAAGATGAAATTGCCCGCCTTTCATCCACATTTAATAAAATGCTGAATCGCATTGAATCGGCATTCAAATTACAAAAAACATTCGTTGCCACCGCTTCACACGAATTGCGCAATCCTCTCACTATGATCACCTCCCAATTGGAAGTATCATTGCTGAAAGAACGGAATAACGGGGAATATAAAAAAATCATCTCATCCGTACTTGACGACATAAAAAACCTCAACAAAATATCACACGGATTGCTGCAACTTGCGAAAATAGACAGCGCAGAATCCGATTTAGGGTTTTCACCGGTAAGAATGGATGATTTAATCTGGGAAACGAAAACAGAATTCCTTTCACTCTATCCTGAATGTAAAGTGAATTTTTTTATAGATAATCTGCCTGAAGATGAAAAAAAACTTACCATTAACGGAATACCCCAGTATTTAAAAATCTGTTTTTTTAACCTCATGGAAAATGCCTGTAAATTTTCATCCGATAATACCGTAACGTTAAAACTATTTTCAGAGCAAAAACAGATTGTCATTCATTTTACCGATAAGGGCAGTGGAATAAACCAAAACGACCTTCCCAATATTTTTGAACCATTCTACCGGGGCGAGTATGTTCTGTACAAAAAGGGCTATGGAATCGGACTTTCTATCGTTAAAAAAATAATTTTACTACACAATGCACAGATAACTGTAAATTCTGAATTAAAAGTCGGCACCACTTTCATTCTGATTTTCCCCCTCTCCTGATTTTTCTAATAAATTTCTAATCATTTCTTAAGCATATTCTAATGTTCCGGATATTCATTTGCATCTGCTTATGAAAACAAGTACAAGAATCACAATAGGTTCACTTATGATTTTGTTTTTTGCTGCGCTTATTACAATACGTTTTCTGCACAACAAAAATTCAGAGTATAAAAAACAAACCGAAATTTCACTTCTGAAGCAAGATTCTCTTACTGCGGTAAAACAACTACAGGACAAAGAAATTTTCACTCTTCAAAAAAAATTTGAAAAACTAAAAGCGATAAATGAAGAGTTGGAAAAGCAACTTTCTAAAATCAAATCGCGTAAAAAAAATTGAATATGGAAACAAAAAAAGAAGAAGAAAACACCCGTAAACTTGGTATTGTTATGGTGATTATATTAATCTTGGGCATTCTGACGCTTATCTCAAAATGTTCAGGACTGATTTAAGGGCGGTTCCAAAAATTCAATGAAAAATAATTTCCCGCTGATTTCGCAAATATCCGCAGATTGATTTTCAATATGGTATATTTTATTATTCAGTGAAAATCTGCGTTATCTGCGGGAGAAAATAAATTATTAGAACTCCCCTTAATATGTCAACATCGGCATTAATAATGATGCTGTCATGGTGTGGAATTGTAATCATCGTGACAGGTTACTTTTTCTATAAAGTATTGACAGTAAAAAAGAAAAATAAACCCGACCCATGTACAGATAATGACTCACAAAAAGATGAGCGCTAAAGTGCAGGTAAATTTACTTTTGCCTGTTTTAATTATACCAACTGAGAAAGGATGGATAAGGTATTCAGATGTTCCTGGACTTTAGTAGAAGTTCTACTTCACCTCTTTCTCCTTAATCGTCTCGTACGCCAGCGCTGACGCCACTCCGATGCTTGAATAGGTTCCCACCGCAATCCCAACGATCAATGCAAAGCAGAAACCGCGTATTACTTCCCCCCCTAAGAGGAACATAGAGATAAGAGTTACCAGTGTAGTGCCTGCAGTATTAATAGTTCTTGCCAGTGTTTGATTTATAGCGCCATCCATCAGGTTGCCAAGCACATATTTCCGGTGCATGCCGAGGTGTTCGCGTATCCTGTCAAAAACAATAACGGTATCATTGATGGAATATCCCACAATGGTCAGCAATGCCGCTATTGCCGCCTGGTCTATCTCAAGAGAGAAGGGAGCGATGGAATAGAAGAGAGAATAACAGGAGAGTGTGATCATAACATCGTGAAAAAGCGCTGCTGTAGCGCCCATGCCGAATTGCCATCTGCGGAAACGGATTAAAATATAAAGAAACATCACGATGAGTGAAAGGGTTACCGCAATGACCGCCCCGGTGCGGATGTCTGCCGCAACAGTCGGCCCGACTTTCTGGGAACTCATTATTTCAAACGGGTTCCCTGCTATGGTTTGCAACCCTTCCGATAATTTGTCTTCCACAACTTTATCCGCATTGGCGCTGTCTGAATCAATCAGGTATTTTGTGGTGATTTTTACCTGGTTATCCGAACCGAATGTCTTTACCTCTGGCGCTCCGGCAAGAACCGGGGCAAGAACTTTTCTTACTTCCTGTGTCGTCACATTTTTTTCAAAACGCACCACATACGACCACCCCCCCTTGAAATCAACGCCTAAATTAAATCCGTTGGTGACAAAGGATACTATTCCGGCCAGTATTACAACGGAAGATAGAAGATAAAAAGTTTTCCGTTTTGCTATCCAAATGAACTTGGCGTTTACAAGGATATTTTCCGTAAGCCGGTTTCCGAAATGGATATTTTTCTTGCGGTCAACCAGCCATTCAAAAATAAGACGGGTAATGAATATCTGGGCGAAGAGCGATGTTAAAATCCCGATAATTAGTGTGGTGGCAAAACCCTGGATAGGACCCTTGCCGAAAATATAGAGAATGATCCCTATAAGAAGTGTGGTAACGTTCCCGTCAATGATGGCGGAATATGCCATTTTATATCCATCGGCAAGTGCCAGGCGGGGTCCTTTACCGGCTCTCACTTCTTCACGCACGCGTTCGTAAATACGAACGTTCGCATCTACTGCCATACCAAGCGTCAGTACAATACCGGCAATACCCGGCAGGGTTAAAGTGGCGCCAAGTGAAGCGAGTACACCGAGAATGAAAAAGATGTTCAGGATAAGGGCAAGGTCAGCAATCATCCCGGCATGATTGTAGTAACTGGCCATGTAAATAATGACTAAGATAAAAGCGATAATAAAAGATATCATTCCTGCATTTATCGCTTCTTTCCCCAGAGAAGGGCCTACAATGGCTTCTTCAACAACCCTTGCCCGTGCGGGCAGTTTCCCGGTTTTGAGAACATTAGCGAGGTCTTTTGCCTCTTCTATGGTGAACCTGCCGGTAATGGAAGATCTGCCTCCGCCAATTTCACCTTGTACGGTGGGGAATGAGTAAACATAATCATCAAGAACAATGGCAACGCTTTTCCCGATATTTTCACCGGTCATCCGTTTCCATGTTTTTGCGCCTTCACCGTTCATGATCATGGTGACTTCCGGTGAGTTGTCCATCTGGTTAAAATCCTGCCTTGCCTCGGTGATCACATCGCCTTCGAGGGGCGCTCTGTTATCGCGGCTGGTGACTTTAATGGCGACTAATTGAAGGAAATTCCCGTTTTCATCATACGCTTTATGTGTCCACAACGCTTTAAATTGTTTCGGGAATGTATTTCGCACATGAGCCATACCCAGGTAGCGGTTTACCTTAGCGGTATCTTTTATATGGCAGAAGCCGATGGCGGGTCCTTCTGCGGGATAATAATTACCTTTTTCATCCTGTACCAGGGCGGGACGGAGGATTGCAAATAATGGATTTTCATTGGTAAATTCGGAAAATGTTTTAGCCGCAGTATCACCCGTGTCTCCGGCAAGTTTGCTGAGCAGCGAGGTGTCGGTGTCGGGTTTTTCCATACCAAGTTGCGCAAAGAGAGAACCGCTTTTACCGGTTGTATCAGCGGGTTTTTGATTCAGAGTATCAGATGAAGCAAGCGGTTTTTTTACAGTGTCAGAACCTGCCAATGTATCGGATTGAGAGAAGAATTTTGATAAGGAATCTTTTTGCGGTTCTGTTTTTTTGAGAAGGGTGCGCAGTTTGGTATTTGCCTGGTCGAGTGAGGAATAAATTTCCTGGTTCTCAAATGTCTCCCAGAATTCAAGTTTGGCGGTTCCCTGCAGGATTTTTCTCACGCGATCGGGTTCTTTGATACCCGGCAGTTCAACTAATATCCTTCCTGAAGTTCCGAGTTTTTGAATATTGGGCTGGGTGACACCGAATTTATCTATCCGTGCGCGCAGGATGCGGAAAGTGCGGTCAATAGCGTCTTCCGCCTCAACCCGGATAATGGCAAGAACTTCTTCATTTGTAGAAGTGAACTTGATTCGCTCCTGCAATTCCCTCGTGGAATAAATTGCAGCGAGTTTGGCGTTGGGGTCAATCTGGTTGAACGCCCTGCCGAAAAGAGTTACGAAATCCTCACCTGATTCTTTCTGCATTTCAGCGGCTTTCTTTAATGCGCGGGTGAAGGTGGGATCCGTACTGTTGTTTGACATTGCCCGGACAACATCGGCTACATTTACCTCAAGGGTAACGTTCATCCCGCCTTTGAGGTCAAGCCCAAGGTTGAGTTCGCGCTCCTTACATTCTTTAAATGTATAATCCTTCAGCAGTATATCAAAGACGCCTTCACCGGAGATAGAATCAATATATGCCTGTTCTTTTACGGGGTCACCGTTACTCTGGATTTTTGCATCTTCTTCCACCGACCGGGTAACCCAGGTGAAAGATAACTGGTATATGCAAACAAGCAGGAAAGCGATAAATAGAAACTGGATGGCGCCTTTGCTCTTCATCGGGAAATAAGTTAAACGGTTATGGTTAATTATTCAATAAGAACTCAATGATTCTCCCTGCGGAAGGGGCGCAAAGATATAAAAGTTTGGGGAGTGAAGGTGGTGAAAAAAAAACATCCGAAGTCCCGATAGATATCGGGATAAACTCCGGATGTTTTTTAATTTATTCGATTACAATTTTCCCGGCACTGAAAATCCCATCCTCTTTTATTACCCTGTAAAAAAATAATCCCGGTGCAAGGCCATCCAAAGGTAATTCAGCATTATTACCATCAATCTCAATCCGCTTAACGACCTTTCCGAAAACATCCAGAAGAGCGAATTTTAAATTCGTATATTCGTATAAATTCGTTATTCGTAGATTTCTTCCCCTCGTTACCGGGTTCGGATGTATTGAAACATTACTTCTTCCCGCCATGAAATCATTGAGGCCTACATTTTCCCTCACATCAAAGGCGAATGTGCCGGGATTGATATTTACATCAAAAGAATCCTGAACATCTCCGTAGAAGTCATAAATCAGAACTTTTCCGTACGAGAAATAATCGGTGATCCCGGCATAAAAAAGTCCGTTGACAGGGTCAACGGCAAGCCCGTAAACATTGCGGTTGATGTATAAAGTGTCCATAACCGTTTTGTTATAAATATTAAAAATGCCGATATTTTTCTCACCGTAAACCTGGAAATAGACATTCCCGATGGCGGTTGCCGAAGCACCGCAATTTGCCGATGTATTTAAAACAGTGGTCTGAAAAGATGCATTTGCAGGATCCAGATCTGTGACAGAACTATTGGTATAAGCCATGGAATTTACGGTGATGACCCTGTTTCCTTCAATGCGAACCGCTTCGGGATTGAATCCATCGGGTCCAAGGTCAATTTCACGGTTTAATACCTGGTTTTGCAGGTCTATGATGGCAAGTTTTCCCATAGTGCCGAAGTCATTTACTGCGATGTATGCGGTATCATCCAGCGTTTTTACTTCTGCTGCATCACCGCTCAGGTTGCCAAGTTCATATATCAGGTTTAGCGTATTTTTATCATAGGACTGGAAATAGGAGGGCAGGTAACCGATATCACCTCTTGTAACAAGTATCTGATTCCTCCATAGGGTCAATTCCCGAATACCCATAACGGTTTGCTGTGCGTTTTTCTCTAATGTATTGGCATCATATTTAACCAGAAGGGTATCGGCTGCAACATAAATGAACCCGCTGTCCACAATTACATCAGTGGCAAAACGGGCGCTGATCGTATCAAAATTCAGGTACGCTTTTGTCTGCGGATTATAGGAACCAACGGTTACGGGACCGCCCCAGGGTCCTTCATTAAGAACAATAACCTGTTTGAGTTCCACCTGCGAATTTACTTTGAATGAAAGTGCGCATACAACTATTGCGGTTGCAACGAATGATAATGTCTTCATAAAATAAAAGATAAAAAGGTTAAGAAATTATTTGGTATTTCTGCTGCCTCACTACCCGGAGACGACAGAATTCCGCATTATTTTTACCGGCAGGTCTTCTGGCTCATCCGGTTCCTGTTTTTTACCTTCCCGTTCATTCCGCCAAAGGCGGGATAAACAGTGGTCTGAAGTAATCCGCCATAGGACGTCTGCCTGACGGCAGTCAGGTATCCGCCAAAGGCGGGACAGAAACATATTCTGGATTTACAGCTGCGGGTACAGCCCCCGGTTCACACGGGGTTCCCTTTTGCAACCGTTTTCTGAATGATAACGGCTGACCGGTATGGGGCAAAGGTAAAATTTTTTTTAGTACTGGATGATGTGGTATCGTGTCGCATAAACGAACATTTTTATATTTTTGTACGGATAATTAAAATGGTGTTTACAACGCCTGTACCATGTCAGGCCAGACAGTAAAGGCACCTGAGGAAATTAAAATTGTGGAGGGGAAATAGTATGATTATTCAATTTTTTTGTTGCATCTATTGCTTGATGGATAACCCTTGGTTTCAAGGTGTAGTTGGTGGGTTGATTGCTGGTATTATTAGTGCAATAATTATTTGGCTGTACAAAAAATTAGAACAAGAATCAATCCACGATGATTTATATTCTAAGTATGAAGGGAATTATAATCAATACTTAAAAAGAACTCTTAATAATAGAGATTCTCCAGAAACTAATGAAGAAAAAATTATTGTCGCTGAAATTAAATTAACAAGAAGTAGGAATAAATTTATTTTAAATGGGACAACGATAACAAATAATCCAGAAGATAAAAAAGATGCAAAATTTAATGGGGAAATTATTATGGACGAAAGGATGCCTTTATACGGTAGAGGATATTATAAGCATAAGAGTACTTCATTTGGATTTTATGAAGTTCAAATGGATTCTAAAATAGAGGAATTTTATGTTCACAGAATTTATTATTCAAATAATGCAAAACATGTAGCTGGATATATTTGGGAAAAAGTAAAATGAGCATGGCTATATGCATAAAAGATTGCATTGATAGTCACGATTAATACAAGGAGATATTGGCTGTAAAACATTCAACCGCTTTGCGGTTGTGTGATATTAGGTGGTGGTTTTTCCCTGCATTTTATGCAGGGTTATTCAGATTAAATCCTTTCAGGATTTTGAAAACATTTGTAAATACAGTACGCAAAGCCCGAAGGGCTTGAACATGAATAACCCCGAATGAAATTCGGGGAAAGAGGGCGAACAACAAAACAGGCAACTCCGAAGGAGTTGAATAAATACAATAAAATGAGCACATACACCCAAATCCTGTATCAGATTGTTTACAGCACCAAGAACAGAGAACATACTCTTTGTGCCGGTAACCGCAAGGAACTATTCAAGTATATATGGGGAATTCTGAAAAACAAAAAATGCCATTTATACCAAATAGGCGGGATATCCGACCATCTGCATATTGTAACGCATTTGCATCCCTCCATTGCTCTTGCTTCATTAATAAAAGATATCAAACTGGCAAGCACTGAACATATCAAAGCTAAAA
>JACPRZ010000034.1 GCA_016193485.1 Bacteroidota bacterium
CGCAGCCCGGTTGTTAAAGGCGAATGAATAATTCTGGTTGAGTTCAATTGCTTTTGTGAAATCGTTAATGGCTCCTTTGTAGTCGCCTTTCAGGAATTTCGCTTCACCGCGGTTGTTCCATGCAATAGAATAATCGGGTTTCAGTTTTATCGCCATTGAATAATCAAGTATGGCTCCTTCAAGATCATTGCTTCTTTTTTTGGCGCTTCCGCTGTTATTATAAGTAAGGGCGAGTTTCGGATTCAGTTGCGATGCCTTCTCATAATCGTTTATGGCTCCTTCATAGTCCTCAAGTTTTCTTTTTGCGCTGCCGCGATCGTTATATGCGTATGCAAAATCAGGTTTAATCTTAATCGCCTTTGTAAAATCATCGGCTGCTCCTTTGTAATCCTCGAGTTCAAAACGTATAACTCCGCGATTATAAAATGCAAGTTCATTGGCGGAATTGAGGATTAAACACTGAGTATAATCGGCAAGTGCATCCTGTTTGAGTGTTATGGCATTTTTTGCCAATGCCCTTCCGAAAAACGCTTTATCCGACATGGAATTTATGCCGATGGCCTGGCTGAAATCGGCAATGGCTTCCTTATATTTCTTCATGTCAAAATAAACATTGCCGCGGTTGTAATACGCTTTTTCAAACTGGGGCTTTTCGGCAATAGCAAGGTCAAACTGTTTCAGGGCTTCGGTGAAGTTTTTTTGCCGGTAGGATTCTATTCCCGCATTGTAATATCGTTCCGCCTGCTGGCTGACGGTATCTAATTTGGCGCGGACAGTATCTTCCGGTGCATCCTGGGCGAAGCCGGAAAAAGATAAGAAAATGGTTAAAAGGAAACAGTAGAAATTCCGCATAAAAAGTTTCTCCGGCAAAGGTAATATTTTCAGCAAATAAAAACCCCGGTTTTTGCCGGGGTTGATATATTTTTCAGGTAATTCCCTGTCTTCTTTTCCCTGTCTTCTGTCTTCTTACTTCTTCTTATCATCCTTCACCTCTTCAAAGTCCACATCCTTTACATTATCTTTCACATCACCGTTGTCTTTAGTTCCGGGTTGCCCGTCACCGGGAGGCGGTTGCTGTTGTTGTGCGGCTTTGTACATCTCTTCAGATGCGGCCTGCCATGCAGTGTTAAGTTCGTTCAGGGCGGTTTCAATGGCCGGAAGATTTTTTTCTTTGTGTACATCTTTAAGTTTGCTGAGCGCTTTTTGAATATTTTCTTTTTTCTCGCGCGGAATTTTATCGCCATAATCCTTCAGTTGCTTTTCCGTCTGGTAAATCATTGAATCGGCTGCATTGACCTTATCAATTTCATCGCGTGTTTTCTTGTCCTGCTCGGCATTGATATCGGCTTCTTTTTTCATTTTCTCAATCTCCTCCTTTGTGAGCCCGGAAGATGCTTCAATCCGGATCCGCTGTTCTTTGCTGGTCGCTTTATCTTTGGCTGATACGTTAAGGATACCGTTGGCATCAATATCAAAGGAGACCTCTATCTGCGGAATTCCGCGAGGGGCAGGGGGGATCCCGTCAAGATGGAACCTTCCTATTGTTTTGTTATCGCGCGCCATTGGCCTTTCACCCTGCATTACGTGGATTTCAACAGAGGTCTGGCTGTCGGCAGCGGTTGAAAATGTTTCCGATTTTTTTGTCGGGATAGTAGTATTTGATTCAATAAGTTTGGTGAATACACCACCGAGGGTTTCAATACCCAGTGAAAGCGGTGTAACGTCAAGCAGTAAAATATCTTTGACTTCACCCGTCAGGACCGCTCCCTGTATTGCCGCGCCTACCGCGACCACTTCATCCGGATTTACGCCTTTGCTCGGTTTTTTGCCGAAGAAATCCTCAACAAGTTTCTGCACATAAGGGATACGGGTTGAACCGCCAACGAGTATTACTTCATCAACCTGGGATGCTTTCATACCGGCATCATCAAGCGCTTTCTGGCATGGCGGGATGGTCCGCTGGAAAATATCATCGCACAACTGTTCAAATTTCGACCGCGATAATTTTTTAACGAGGTGTTTCGGGACTCCGTCAATCGCGGTAATGTAGGGCAGATTGATTTCGCTTTCGGCTGAGGATGATAATTCAATTTTTGCTTTTTCACCCGCTTCTTTCAGCCGCTGCAGCGCCATCGGGTCTTTCCGCAGGTCGATATTTTCCTCTTTTTTAAATTCTTCCGCCAGCCAGTTGATGATCCGTTCATCAAGGTCATCGCCACCCAGGTGAGTATCTCCATTTGTGGATTTCACTTCAAATACTCCATCACCAAGTTCGAGAATGGAAATATCAAAAGTACCGCCACCGAGGTCATAAACAGCAATTTTATTATCCTTATGGCGTTTATCAAGACCGTATGCGAGAGCTGCTGCCGTTGGTTCGTTGATGATCCTGCGGACATTCAGGCCGGCAATTTCACCGGCTTCTTTAGTCGCCTGCCGCTGTGAATCATTGAAATATGCGGGAACGGTAATAACGGCTTCCGAAACTTCATAACCGAGGAAATCTTCGGCTGTCTTTTTCATTTTCTGCAGTACCATCGCTGATATTTCCTGTGGTGTGTAATTGCGGCCGTCAACAGACACCCTCGGAGTGTTATTATCACCCTTTGTAACAGGGTAGGGTACCCTTTTCATTTCCTGCTGGACTTCATCGTAGCGGTTACCCATGAACCGCTTTATGGAATATACGGTCCTCTGAGGGTTTGTAATCGCCTGCCTTTTTGCCGGGTCACCCACTTTTCGTTCACCGTTATCAAGAAAAGCGACTATAGAAGGTGTAGTGCGTTTTCCTTCGCTGTTGGCAATGACTATCGGTTCACTGCCTTCCATCACGGCAACACACGAATTGGTGGTGCCGAGATCAATACCTATGATTTTTCCTTTTGCCATATAAAATTGTAATAAATAGTTTAATCTTTTCTGATTTTTCTCGGTTCAGAGGTCAATCATTATGCCATTTCAATAGAAGATGACAAAAAGGCAGAATATAAAAGCAGTTCCTTTTTACTGACAAATATTTGTAAACCCTAATGTCTGGGTATATTGTCCGGACGTCAATTCAACACAGGTATCAAAAGCCATCGATAATCCGTCAACACGGGCTATCAGCCGGCATGAAAATATTCCAATCTCATCTTCACCCTTGTTGTTTTTTATGTTTGTATAGACAGGTTTTTCCTGTACAATTCCAAGTGAGGGTTGATTAATGGAGTAATAGGTAGAGAGTTCATCCCCGGCTACATAAATGAGAAGTTCCATTTTAATAAAATAGCGTGATACAGTGGAATTTTCCGGAATTTGCGACTTCAGGTATTTAAAGAATTCCTCGCCTGCCAGATCAGTCAGCATTGATTGGTTACCGGTCAGATTCTGAGCGGTATAAGACATTTGCACCCAATCAACGGTAAGCGTGTCATCCCATCCGGCTATTCCGTTATTATCTTCCGCGTAATAAAACCGCAAAACCGGCTGGTAAAGACGTCCGTTCGGTGAACTTTTCCATTCAATACGTTCACTCTGGTAAAGTCCCTTGTTGAAAAAATTGATTTTTTTCCCGATAACAGGTTTGGAAATTATAACCGGGTGGATCAGTGGTGAAACTGCATTTATTGTTTTGCCGGTGGAGTTGTTTGTAATGATAAGTTTATATGTGTTTTTATATTCAAGTGAATCGTTTGATTTATAAAGTTTATGCCCCGAATTGTTAAAGGAGCCGGTGTCCTTGGCGATTTCATAGGTTGGAGAAAGGGAAATTGTTTTCAGATATGCATTATTATCGTCATATTCTTCCATATTTACAGTCAGGGCGCCATCAGGATAATAAATTGAGTCACCGCTCTGCGCCATTGTGTATGCATTTTCTTTACCGAGAAACGCCCGTTGTATGCGGATATATTGAACCGGATCATCCTGGTTTAAAACACCGTAAACTATTGTAATATCCTTCCATTTGTCAATTACTTCAAAGTCGTTGGAGCAGGAGGGGAGAAGAAGGAATGGCAGGGAAATAAGGGATATAGGGGAAATAAGGGAATAACGGGATTTGAGTTTCATTTAAAATTCTGTGAGGGCAAAAGTATTAAAAAATTCAAATAGCAACCTATATTTAAAAGTAACATTACTATTCACCTCACCCCTGCCCCTCTCCTCCCGATAGCCATCGGGATAGGAGAGGGGTGAGTTCCCCCTTCTCTTGTTTTTAAGAGAAGGGGGTAAGGGGGATGAGTTAGAAGGGTGAATAGTAAAAAACTATTGAAAATCACTAAAATTAGTACATACCTATTATTCGTACTTTCGTAATCCCGATAGCCATCGGGATCGTAATTCGTAAAGAATGGAACATAAAAAAGAAATCAGGCGCGTCACTACGCATGTTCTCCAGGAACTCAAGCGTAAAGGTGAAAAAATAACCATGCTTACCGCCTACGATTTTTCGTTTGCAAAGATCGTGGACAGTGCGGGGATTGAAGTAATTCTGGTGGGAGATTCTGCTTCCAATGTCATGGCGGGGCATGAAACCACATTGCCGATTACACTTGACCAGATGATTTACCATGCTTCTTCGGTTGTGCGGGCGGTAGGGAGGGCGCTGGTCGTGGTTGACCTGCCTTTCGGCTCTTACCAGGGTAATTCGAAAATAGCGCTTGATTCGGCAGTCAGGATCATGAAGGAATCGGGCGCTCATGCGGTTAAACTTGAAGGCGGCAGGACAGTGAAAGAATCGGTTGAAAGAATAATTTCTGCCGGCATCCCGGTGATGGGACATCTTGGGCTTACTCCCCAGTCAATTTACAAGTTCGGAACGTATGTTGTGCGGGCGCGCGGTGAGGAAGAAGCAAAACAACTGGAATCAGATGCAATTCTTCTGGAAGAAATTGGAACCTTTGCGCTTGTCCTTGAAAAAATTCCGGCAAAACTGGCTGATAAGGTTTCAAAACAACTCAAAATTCCTACTATCGGTATCGGTGCCGGCAGAAAATGTGACGGACAGGTACTGGTACTGCACGATATGCTTGGTATCAATAAGGAATTTTCACCTCGTTTTCTCAGGAGATATCTCAATATTTATGACGACACTACCCGAGCCGTACAGAAATATATCCGTGATGTAAAGGCGGTTGATTTCCCCAGCGAGAAAGAACAGTATTGACAAGAAATCAAGAGAGAATGAAGTAAAGAGGTTAAGAAGTCAGGAATAGAGAATATATTCTATGGCATTTTTGTTCTTTACCTCTTTCCATCTTAGCATCTTTTAATCTTTACCTCTTTAAATTTGGGTATGTTTTCAAGCATCAAAACGATTTCATTGATCGGTGCAGGCAATGTGGCTACTCACCTTGCTGTGAATTTTTTTAGAAAGAAATACCGCATCGGTGAAATTATCAGCCGGTCACCCCATTCCGCCAGAAAACTTGCCCGGAGGGTAAAAGCAAATCCCATTTGGGATCCGGCATTGATATCAAAGGATACAGATCTGGTAATAATTTCGGTCAGTGATTCCGCACTGCCCGGAATTACCGCTGAATTGAATCTGGGCAAAATCCCTGTTGTACATACTTCAGGGTCCGTTCCTGTCAACGTATTGAAAAAATGTTCATCAAATTACGGAGTACTATATCCGTTTCAGTCGTTGCGGAAGGAAAAAATTGTTGATTTCAGAAATATTCCGCTGTGTATCGAGGCAAACAATAACTTTATGCGTAAAATATTGTTACGGCTTTGCCGGTCGCTTTCAGGAAATGTTATTTATCTTGATTCGGGTAAAAGAAAAATTCTCCATCTTGCCGGTGTTTTCAGCGGTAATTTCAGCAACTTTATGTATTGTATAGCCGCAAAAATCCTAAAGGATTCCGGTTTGCCGTTTTCACTTGCCGTTCCTTTGATCAATGAAGTTGCTGCAAGAGCGAACCGTAATTCACCTTCAGAAATGCAAACCGGACCGGCAATAAGGAATGATAAAAAAATCATTTCTTTGCATCTTGAAATGTTGAGGAAATATCCACAGTACCGGAAGATTTACCTGGATGTAACAAATGGAATCATGAAAGAATTTAGCAGATAACAATTAAGAGTCCAGACAAAGAATCCATAAAATTTGATTTCCCGCAGACCTGCCTACCTGCAGGCAGGTTTCGCAGAAAATCGCAGATGTATACTGACGGAATTTGATTTTGCAAATATGCAAAATCAAATTCATCAGTATAAATTATTGATATTCCAAAATGATATTTCTGCGAAAATCTGCGTAATCAGCGGGAGACGCTATTTAATGTAAACTTTATCAACCGTCAAAAATGTTTTCCGCCATACTCCGCCTCATCCGGTTCCAGAATCTCGGAATTATTGTTCTTACTCAGGCGCTGATGTACTTTTTTATTATTGTTCCCTTTGCTCAAAAAAACGGAATAATCCTCTCTATGGATATACGTGAACTAATCCTCGTTGTATTATCAACAGTATTGATCGCGGCTGGGGGGTATATTATCAATGATTATTTTGATATACGGATTGACCGCATAAACAGGCCGTTGAAGGTAATTGTTGATTCCTTTATTGAACGGAGGATCGCCATTGCAGCCCATATTGTAATTACCGCATTGGCTCTTCTTATTGCCGGCCTCGTGGCATACAAGACCGGGAAATTATGGCTGGGGATACTGCAAGTAATCAGTGCCGGACTATTGTGGTTTTATTCCACCGACCTGAAATACCGTTTTCTTGCCGGTAATCTTGCCATTGCTTTCCTTACCGCCCTTGTCCCGATGCTCGTTCTCTTTTATTCATTTACTTTCGATTTTTATGACGGGATAAATCTTTTAAAACCGTCTCTCATTATCACAGGGTTTTCATTTTTTGCCTTCCTGGCTACCGTTGTAAGAGAAATCACAAAAGATATTGAGGACTATGAAGGCGATAAAGTGTATGGATGCCGGACCCTGCCTGTCAGGTTCGGGATGCAAAAAAGCAGGATCTTTGCCGTTATCCTGACTTTGCTGATTATCGGAATGCTTGGAATGGTTCAGAGTTTTTTTCTTGAATCGGGAAAGATGTATCATGTCGCTTACCTGTTTATTTTACTCCAGATCCCTTTCCTCATTTTTATTTACCGGCTGATGAAGGCAAAAACCCCTGCCGGTTTTCATTCGGTTAATACCCTGCTTAAGTTGATCATGCTTGCCGGATTGTTTTTTGCCCTGACTTATTCCGGACAAGTATGAACTTCTTTCCTGCCGGAATCAAAATTATTCTCGCTTCCAGGTCGCCACGCAGGAAAAAATTACTATTTCTCCTCTCCCGGAGGTTCAATGTTATTTTTCCCGATGACGACAGCGGTGCTCCCGGAAAATTTCTCCGGCAGGATGCTGCAATGTACTATTGCCGGAAAAAAGCCCAATCGGTCCGGCATCATCTCAAACCCGGTAACCTGATAATTACAGCCGATACGATTGTCTGTCTCGGGAAAAAAATATTGGGTAAACCCCGGACAACAGCAGAAGCAGGAACCATGCTTCAGGATTTATCAGGCAGGAAACATGAGGTTTTTACCGCTGTGAGTATGGAAACAATAAATGCGTCAGAAACATTTTACGTGCGTTCGGAAGTTTTATTCAGGAAACTGGATCATCGGGAAATTACTGAGTATGTTAATAAATTCCGTCCGTTTGATAAGGCGGGAGCATACGGGTTGCAGGAATTGATGCCTGCAAAAATCAGGTTTACACCATCACCACCCTTTGAACGGGTAATCTATACCCCGGTGAAAAAATTCTTTTTCATTAAGGAAATCAAAGGTTCCTATACCAATGTGATGGGGTTGCCACTGAAGGAACTGTTTCTTTACGTTTCTTTACTTCTCAAGGAAAGAAAAGATGTAAAGACATCAAGATGAAAAGAGGTAAAGAGGTAAAGAAGTAAAAAAGAATGATGTACTGTATTTCTTTTATTCTTGACTTCTTGATTTCTTATTTTCTTGTATTCTTTGCTTCCTTGTCTAATCCAAAGAGCGCCACATCATACTTCACCGGATCATCCGGATCAAACTTTTTCAGCGCTTCCGTAAGTTCAACAGCCGCATGCCAGTCGTTCTGTTTGCGTTTAAGCAATCCCAGGTACCGGGCGCTCCTTGCGGAATGTACATCCAGGGGACAAACAAGTTCGTAAGGTTTTATACTCTTCCATATCCCGAAATCAATACCGTGCCGGTCTTTGCGCACCATCCACCGCAGGAACATATTCAGCCGCTTGCAGGCCGAATTAAGAGCGGGCGATGATATGTGTTTTTCAGTTCTTTTCTCATGAGGGAGTTCAAGAAAAATATTTCGAAAATGGTTGATAGAATAAAAAATTTTATTTTGCAAATTCCTTTTATGTCCCCCTTTTGGAGGGGATTTTATGGAGAGGATTGTCCCCCTTTGGAGGGGGATTAAGGGGGAGGATGCATTGCTGCAAAAGCAGGGCTCAAGTCCCCCGTGATTTTTATAAATATTTCTTAATGATTTCATGAAATATACCGCATCCGTTCCGTTGAAGGTGCGGTGGCAAAAATCTGAAAACCGGTTAAAATCCTTCTGCCCAACATTCAGAATGAAATCAAAGGGAGCGTCATCCATCAGGTTCATCAGTTGCCTGCTGTTGCGGATAATCATTTTCCTGTTTCCCCAGGAGATGGTTGCGGCAAGAAATCCTGCAATCTCAATGTCTTCCTTTTTGGTGAAAAGGTGCGGAATGGAAACAGGATCATCCTTGATAAACGCTTCTCCGTTAATGCGGGCATACCTGGTTTCAAGAAGTTCTATTATGGTTTGATGGATAGAATTCATGTACGCAAATATGGGATTTATTAATATTAGTAATTTCGCTACCCTTGGGATGTACCCAAAGTGGTACGTCCCTCAACCATGAAACCCGCTATCCCTTCCGGCACCCGCGATTTTTCACCTTGGGATGTTGCCAAACGCAATTATATCTTTTCTGTTTTGAAAGAAACCTTTGAAAGGTACGGTTACCAGCCCATTGAAACACCGGCAATGGAAAACCTGGAAACGCTGACCGGGAAATATGGAGAGGAGGGTGATAAATTGATTTTTAGAATTCTTAACTCTGGAGAGTTTTTTATAGATTTTTTAGATGAATACATAAACAAAAAATACTTTTCCAATCGAAGTAGGCCTGTCTCTTTTAAAGAATCATTCTCCAATATTACACTTGATGCACTTAAAAAATATCTTAATACTTACAATATTGTGCTCGATGTAAAATTGTTATCTAGTGAATTGACTAAGTTTGTTTCCGAAAAAGCACTGCGTTATGATTTAACTGTCCCTTTTGCCCGTTATGTTGTGCAGCACCAACATGAAATTACCTTCCCCTTCAAGCGTTACCAGATGCAACCCGTATGGCGTGCCGACCGGCCTCAGAAAGGGCGATATCGTGAATTTTATCAATGCGATGTGGATGTGATTGGAAGCAATTCGTTATTGAATGAAGTGGAATTGCTGCAGATGGTTAATGAGATATTCGGTGAACTGTTACCGGCAATAAACTTCTCAATAAAAATTAACAACAGAAAAATTCTGAAAGGATTTGCAGAACTCATTGGCCTCAAAGACCGGCTGGAGGAGTTAACCAATATACTTGATAAATCGGAAAAGACAGGAGTGGAAAAGACGGTGGAAGAGTTGAGAGAAAAAAACCTTGCCGGTGAAAGTAATATTGCACAGGTTAAACAATACATAGAGAAGAACCTTACAGCATCCGGCAGTAATGAAAAGATAAAATACCTTCAGGAATTGTTTACCGGTTCCCCGGATGGAGTCCAGGGGCTTCAAGAAATTGATTTTGTTCTGAAATACGCTGAAAATCTTAACATTCCTGTTGCGCTTGATATGGTTCTTGCGCGGGGACTAAATTATTATACCGGGGTAATTTGTGAAGTAAAACCGGTAGCGGTAACTTTGTCATCCAGCATTTGCGGTGGAGGCAGGTACGATGATCTTACCGGTATTTTCGGACTTCCCGGTGTTTCGGGGGTTGGAGTATCATTCGGAATTGAAAGAATAATTGATGTAATGAATGAATTGAACCTTTTTAATAAGTTATCATTAACCGTTTCTTCTTCAAAAGTTTTGTTTGTAAATTTCGGACCCGCTGAAGAAAAATTTTGCCTGCCGCTGGTTTCAACCGTGCGTTCAGCCGGCATAAATGCCGAACTATACCCTGACCATGCCAAAATCAAAAAGCAGTTTGAATATGCCGACAAGAAAAAAATTCCCTATGTTGCAATTGTCGGATCCGAAGAAATGCAATCAGGAATGATTACCTTAAAAGAAATGAAGACCGGTGAACAGAAAAAAATGACGGTTGAACAAATGATACAGGAGTTGAAGAATTCGCTTTAATTGTACATCAAAATTCCACCTCCCGATAGATAGATATCGGGATTAGGATTTGGACACCCCTCTCCTTTTTTAAGGAGAGGGGGAGGGGGTGAGGTTATTAAAAGAAATAAACAGTACACGCAGTGAAACCATTCCAAATTTCCTCCAAAGAACTGGATTTAAATACCCTTGACAAAATCCTTTCCACCGGAGGCGGATCCGACTCTGCCGGAGAAGAGAATTCCCGCATTGCATTGTCGCAAGAGAGCCGGGAAGAAATAATTAGATGCCGTAAATATCTTGACCGGAAGATGGAGAGTGGCGACCGTGCATATTACGGCATTAATACCGGGCTGGGCGCATTACATAATATCCGGATACCGGCTGCAGAGTTAACGAAAATCCAGGAAAACCTCCTCGTAAGCCACGCCTGTGGGTGCGGTGATGAAGTTCAGGACGAAATTGTGCGGATCATGCTCCTTCTCAAAATACATTCGCTTGCACTCGGGAATTCTGGCGTTTCAACGGAATTAGTTAACCGGCTCATTGATTTTTTTAACCTTGGCATTCTTCCGGTCGTTTATGAACAGGGTTCTCTTGGCGCTTCGGGCGACCTTGCACCCCTGGCGCACCTCTCGCTTCCCCTTATCGGGATCGGAGAGGCAAGGTTTAATGGGAAAAAAGAATCTGCTTCAAAAATTCTTTCCGTAAACAGGTTATCACCGCTCCGGCTGAAAACAAAAGAGGGACTCGCGTTGCTTAACGGCACCCAGTTCATGTGCGCTTATGGCGTCTGGATTTTGCTCAGGGCAAAACGGCTTTCCCTCTGGGCCGATATGATCAGCGCCATTTCATCGGATGCCTTCCTCGCAAAGACCGAACCTTTAGACCCATTGATTCATAAAGTAAGACCGCATGAGGGACAGATGAGGACGGCACAAAGGATCATGAATTTTCTTAAAGGCAGTCAGTTAGGCCGCAGAAAGAAAAACCATGTACAGGACCCTTATTCCTTCCGGTGCATCCCCCAGGTTCATGGCGCATCGGCCGATGCCATCGGTTATGCGGAACGCGTCCTTGCAACCGAAATAAATTCGGTAACCGATAACCCGATTATTTTTCCGGAAGAGGATAAAATTCTCTCCGGTGGAAACTTCCACGGGCAGCCCCTCGCACTGGCTTTTGATTTTCTTGCTATCGCCCTGTCGGAATTGGGTTCAATTTCCGAAAGAAGAACATTCCTTATGCTGTCGGGCCAGAGAGAACTTCCGAATTTCCTGATTCATAATCCCGGTCCCAATTCCGGGTTTATGATACTACAGTATACGGCTGCAGCGCTGGTAAGCCAGAATAAACAGTTCTGCACACCGGCATCGGTGGATACGGTAGTATCGTCCAACGGACAGGAAGACCATGTCAGCATGGGAGCCAATGCCGTTGTGAAATGCAGGCAGGTGCTGAAAAACCTTGAAACGATACTTGCCATTGAACTGCTTACCGCTGTCCAGGCGCTCGATTTCAGGAAGCCGGAGAAATCTTCTCCTGCCATTGATAAACTGGTAAAACAGTTTAGAAAAAGTGTGCCTTATGTCAAAGAAGATACTTACCTTCATCCGCTCATGGAGGAAGCAACACGCTTCATTAACTCCAACATTCCGTTATCTTAAAATAATATACTGATGCTGAATGATTTTGCAAATCATTCAGATCAGCATATACTGACGAATTTGATTTTGCAAACTTGCAAAATCAAATTCCGTCAGTATAAAACCGGTTATCATGAAAACAAAAAACCTTAAACAAACCGTAAATTTCCCCTGTGCGCCATCCATCGCTTACCAATTGCTGATGGATGGGAAAAAACATTCTGAGTTTACCGGGGGCAAAGCCACTATTTCAAAAAAAATAAACGGGAAATTCTCTGTATATGGAGGATACATTCATGGCTATAATATCGAACTGGTGAAAGGCAGAAAAATTGTACAGGCATGGCATTTTGCCGAAGAGGGCTGGCCGGATGAACATTTTTCTCTATGTACATTTGATTTTGCAAAAACAGCGAAGGGTACCCGGCTTACTTTTACGCAGAAAGGGATTCCGTCTCATAAATACAAAGAACTAAAAGCAGGATGGAGGAACTATTACTGGCTGCCGATGATAGAAATGCTGAAAGGAAAATGATTTGTCATTCAAACCGAAAAATAAAAGTATTGGTATGAGCAAAAAAGATCCTCGTGTTGACGCTTACATAGCAAAATCACAACCATTTGCAAAACCCATCCTGAACCATATCCGTGTACTGGTTCATACGGCCTGCCCGGATGTAGTTGAAACGATAAAATGGAGTTTTCCCCACTTTGACTACAAAGGAATTCTTTGCAGCATGGCATCCTTCAAAGAGCATTGCGCCTTTGGTTTCTGGAAAGGAGCGCTGATGAAAGACCCTCGTAATGTAATGGATAAGGGCAGGGAAGAAGCCATGGGCCAGTTCAGGCGAATTACAACGCTGGATGATTTACCCGGAAATAAAATACTTATTCAGTATCTTAAGGAAGCCGCACGGCTCAATGATGAAGGAGTAAAACTGCCTGCCCGGCCCTCTTCAATAGGGAAAAAAGAACTTGTTATTCCACCATGGTTTCTATCTGCTCTCAGTAAGAATAAAAAAGCGCTTGCAACATTTGAGGGATTCCCTCCCAGCCACAAACGTGAATACCTTGAATGGATCACTGAAGCCAAAAGGGAAGAGACGCGTTATAAAAGAATCACTACAACCATTCAATGGTTAACTGAAGGGAAAGCAAGGAACTGGAAATATGAGAAGTAATATCGATAAATTCAGAACCGGCAATTTCAATCCGCAATTTATTTTGCTTTTGCCGGTTTCAAACCCAATACCTTAAACATCTTCATATCTTCCGAAAAGGCGGGATTTGGTGTTGTAAGCAGTTTATCTCCTGCAAAAATTGAATTTGCTCCTGCCAGGAAACAGAGCGCCTGGGCTTCCACACTCATTTGTTGCCTGCCTGCTGATAACCGCACCATTGACTTCGGCATTGCAATTCTTGCAGTGGCTACCATCCGTACCATATCCCACGATGATACCGGGAGGTTATTTCCGAGTTTTGTTCCCTTTACCGGCACAAGTGCGTTTATCGGAACCGATTCGGGATGAGGTCTGAATGATGCAAGAGTGACAAGCATTTTAATCCTGTCGCTGATTTTTTCACCCAAGCCGATTATCCCTCCGCTGCAAACGGTCATTCCGGCTTTACGTACGTTTTGCAACGTTCTGATACGATCCGAATATTGCCGTGTCGTAATAATTTTTTCATAATACTCTTCGGAGGTGTCTAAATTATGATTGTAGGCATGTACACCTGCTTCGGCCAGGCGCTTCGCCTGTTCTTCGCTGACCATTCCCAGTGTACAGCACACTTCCATTCCGAGTGATGTAACGGCACGCGCCATCTCCAGTACTTTTTCAAAATCGCTGTTATTGCGCACTTCCCTCCAGGCAGAGCCCATGCAGAAACGCGTTGCCCCCCCCTTTTTTGCTTTTGTTGCCTCATCAACCACCTCCTGCAGCGGTAACAGTTTCTGAACTTTTATTTCCGCCCCGTTATGCACCGACTGCGAGCAATAGGAGCAATCTTCAGGGCAACCACCGGTTTTTATGGAGAGAAGAGAACTTATCTGCACTTCATCCGGCTTATGGTATTTCCGGTGAATTATTGCTGCGCGGTAAACAAGTTCAAGCAGGGGGGAATTGTGCACCACTGTCAATTCCCTGACAGTCCAATTATATCTCAGAGTCATTGGAAATATGTATGGGATTAAAATAATATCTAAAAAAGATCATTGGAAATAGATTGGATGTATGAGGGTAATACCCTGTAAATCCTATGCTACAATCAGACCCAAATATTTTTCCAGTGGATCAAAATCGCGGTCATTATGAAGTAACCTGATATGGTGATAGATACAAAACGTACCGATAAGCATATCTATTGTTTTCCTCACGGTTATACCTTTCTTCCGGAGATAACGGTATTTTCTTGCGCTTTCGACAGCTATCTCTTTACCAACCATGTCATAAAAAACACACTTAGATAGTTCTTTTAATGCCGCAGAAGCATCATCATCAGTTGAAAATCCCTGAAGTAATTCGGCAAGAATTAAATCACCGACAATGATAATATCCCCATCAAGATATTTTTCAAGAGAAATCGTTTGAGGGTTGGTCTTGCCATTGAAATAATCAATCCAAACAGATGTATCTACCAGTATCATCCGTCAGATCGCATTTGTTCCAGGTTGCCTATCCATTTCAACTTCCCTTTTAATTTTTTAATGTCTTTCTGCATGGTAAAGGACAGTAAAAATCTAAGGGCGTTTTCAACGGTTTCTTTCTTAGAATCAAAACCTGTTATATTCATGGCTTTGGTAAGCAAACTTTCATCTACAGAAATATTTGTTCTCATAGAGAATAAATCGACTGGTTGAGATAATTATAGCGAATTACTTTAGTGCAAATTTACAACTTTTATACGATCTTGAGTAAATCACCTTACTTCATGTATATCAATGGTTCGTGAAATTTTTTCACCATATTCGATTTTCATAGGGAAGTAGAGACGAGACATTGTCTCGATTCTACATTCCAAAATTACGGTATTTCCCTATGGAACACAATTTTTCATAAAAATTCTTCACGAACTATTGTGTATATTAGACTGTCATGATATAAAATATTGATAAATTAAAAAACTGTAATTTTGATGAAAAATAATAAAATATAACCACTTCACAACTTGACGAAGTATTAATTATACTGGTGGACTTTTAAAGGAATTATTGTTGGAAATTCTTGTCTGTGACCAGTTCTTGCGAAAATAAATACTATATGACATAAAACGGTAACTATTGACATTTCGTTGCTTCCATTTTCGCAACCCAAACATTTGGAAAAGGGATTCAGAAACTACAAAAAAATTTATGTTTGTGAATAATTATGTAGTTGACACTATTTGGCTTGTACTTCAGTGTGGAAACAGGAAATTAACAAAACATTAAATAAATAGGCAATGCAAAAATGGAAATATTCACTTAGATTCACAAACCCTAAGGTAGGAAGGATTTGTCTGGAATCAAATGGGAATACTATTTTAGCAGGAACCGATTATGGTATTTTTTTATCACAAGATAATGGCAATAACTGGATTGTACTTAATAATGGATTAACAAAAGAATATGTTCCATATAGTGTTACTTCAATATTAATTTGTGAATCAAAGATTTATATTGGAACAAGAGAGGGATTATTTTGTTCACCAATAAACAACATTTGTTGGTCATATATAAATAATATTGGAAATTCTCATGTTAGGACATTAGAAAGCAAAGACAAAAATATTTATGCGGGTACTGATAGGGGTATTTTCCTGTCCAAAGATAATGGTAATTCATGGCAGCCAATTAATCATGGTTTAACAAATATAAATATTTGGTCAATTGGATTTAACAGATCGAACATTTATGCCTGCACATGGGGTGGTGGAGTATTTTTATCAACAAATTACGGTGGTAATTGGATACCTGTCAATAATGGCTTAACAAGTCTATACGTTTGGTCTGTTACAAATGATGGAACAAATATTTTTATTGGTACAAATAATGGAATATTTTTATCAACAAATAATGGACAAAGTTGGAAGGCGGTCAATAATGGCTTAACCAATTTTAATATTCGAGTGATTAAAATTTTAGGTAGAAATATTTTTGCTGCCTCTTTTGGCGGTGGAGTTTTTTTTTCAACGGATAATGCAATGAATTGGAAGGTAATCAACAATGGTTTATCATGTTTAAATATACTCTCACTATCCGTTAAAGATGATAATATTTATATCGGAACTTTTGGAGGGGGCGTATTTAAATCAGCAAAAAATAGTTATAATTGGATGAAAGTGGGTGATGGATTGTTGGATTCTAATATATGGTCATTAGCATTAGACGGACAAAAAATTTATGCCGGTACCGATCGTGGAATATTTTTATCCAACGATCAAGGTAAAAATTGGACTTCATGTAATGATGGTCTAATAAGAACATATTTTCCATTTTGTATTAATTCATTAAAATTTTACGGTAGAAATATTTTCGCTGGATCTGACAAGGGGTTATTTTTAAAAATTAATGATAATTGGAATTTAATTAATAAAGGGTTACCTGAAAATTTTCATGCAAGTTCTTTTGCTATTAATTCTCAATTCATATTTGCCGGAGGTTGGAATGGCATTTATTTTTCTAGATATAATGAATTGAATTGGCAACCATTTAATAGGGGATTACCGGCTAATATTTTTATTAGGGTATTAACAATTTATGGATCGACTATTTTCGCTGGTAGTAATAATGGCATATTTATGACCAAAATAAATGATGGAAATTGGTATGGTAAGCAGGCGGGTTTACCTGCAAAAATAAATATTTGGTCATTTACAATTTGTGATTCTATAATTTATGCTGGTACTGATAGAGGTATTTATTATTCCAAAGATTCTGGTGATAATTGGGTTGCAATAAATGACGATTTTGCCCAGCACATTGAAATTTATTCATTAGTCGTTTTTAAAAATAAAATCTTTGCTGGCGGTAACGGGGATGGAGTATATTTTTCTTCGAATAATGGTAAAACATGGACATCATTTAATGGTGATTTTCCAAATTATTACGGTCATTATGCGCATGTTCATTCTTTATCTATTAGTGGTACAAAAATATTTGCTGGAACAAGAGGTGGTATTCTTTATAGAGAAATAGTTTAAAATAATGTGAGTGCAAGAACAAAATGCAAAGGCTAAAAATTAATAAAATGAGGATAATAGTTATTTTTGGTTGCTGATTAACAATTGGTGACACAGATAATGCATTAGCAGGATTCGCTTTACTTTATTACCTGAACAACCTCCTCCCTTCTTCCATTTCTAACCGCGTAAAATCAGCCCGCATGTTTTCGCGCCAAACTTTTTGTGTTTCGGTTTTGAGGTGATCAAGTACCGGCTTATCATCAGCGAGCGTTTCAATTCCGGGAAAGAGTCCTCCATGTGTTTCGGCAGGTTTAACTAATACATCTTTCAGCCACGGCTGATGCGCGCAGCATGGTGTCATCTTTGATGAATTCAGTGCGCTGAAATCAATTTCGTTTACCGAACCAATAAGGATAACATCCCTTAACGGGTCTTTGGTGAAATAATCGGGAGAATGCCAGGCATGAAAACCGGATGCCTCCATAGTGTTAGAAATTGATTTATAAACAAAAAGTTCACCGTTCATAAACAACTCCTGGAACTCAATCAATATCATGCCTCCGGGGTTCAGGAGGTTTTTCATCTCATTAAAACTCTCAACCGTGAACATATAGGAGGGCTGCACTTCACCGTTGAGAACATCAAAGACGATAAGGTCGTATTTTTTATCTGTGGTTCTTATGTAATGGCGGCCATCATCCGCAATGAAACGGAGCGCTGTATCCCTGAAATGGAAATAATTTTTTGAAATATCAAGCATCCGGCCGTCAATTTCAACGGCATCCACTTTCATGTTCATCCTGCATAACTCGGTTGCGATACTACCCCCCCCGAAGCCGCAGAGCAGGACGGAAGGACTGCCATTCTTGAGCGAAGCATACATAGCAACAAGGTGAACATATTTCCAGAAGGAAACAGCATAGTCGTCATTTACGATACGCGTTTGCGGAATGCCGTTGATGAGCAGGTGTCTTAATTGAAGGTTCTGTCCCGGATCATGCCGGTCAACCACTTTTAATTGTCCCATCAACCCTTCGGTTACATAGGGAATTTCAATCCTCCCCGCCTGTCGCTTTTTGCCTGCTTGCCCTGCGGTCTGAAAAAGAAAGAGTAAAAGGGCGCCTCCGCCATAGGTCAGTTTTCTTTTCATGGCAACCGGTATAGCGGACAATGCTGCAGCGAGCAGGATCCCGGCAAAAATCAGCAGCGGAACCGATATCCCGAATACCGGGATGATGAAAAACCCGGTGAGAAGGGTAAAAATAATCCCTCCTGTTGTTGAAACCGCATAAACCGTGCCTGCCGCTTTCCCGGAACCGGAAGGATCTTTTGTCAGCAATTTTATTATTACCGGGGTTGTTGAAGATAGCGTCACAAGGGGGGGACCAATCACCAGAAGCGCGCAGATTACAGAACCGGAATAAATGGATGCCGTGACAAAAAGTCCATACAGCCGTGTTGCCCATGTAGCCATAAAACCGATAAAAATTGCGACAATGAGAACCTGGAAGAAAAGAACATCAGGGAGGTTTTTCCGGATGGACAGAACTCCTCCCAGGTAATACCCCCCTGTTAATGAAATCAGTGTTACGGCAATGACAGACGTCCATACAATAAGCGAAGTGCCGAAGAAAGGGGCAAGTATCCTCGCACCGAGAATTTCTATCGCCATAACTACTGCGCCTTCAAGGAATGTAATCGCGTAGAGGGTTCTTGCCGAAAAATCTGAAGTCATTTTCAATTACTGTTCTTCATTCACATACCGGTTATAGATGCGAACTGCGCGTGTGGCATGTTTGGTATAAGTGCTCGTAAAAGGAATTGAAATAACAGCCAATCCTGCCCCAATGCCGGCTAATCCCCATGGCGCTTCTCCGCCTCGAATAGAAATTCCTAACGGATAACCGATAAGAAATCCCCCTGCCAGACCCAAACACATACTGATATAATAATTGGTCTCGGCAATATTCTTCTCTTTTGCGGCTTCGCTGTTTATGGGTACTATTTCAAATAATTTAACAGGTCTTAAATTTTTTCCATCCATTCTGAAAACCGTTCCTCCAAAGGATTTTTTTACTTCAATAGTATCTTTCTTCTCCTGTGAAAACGCATATAGGGCTGTTAGTGGTAATAAACCGGCAATAAAGAAAAAGTAAGTTATTTTATTTGAATTAAGCACTTTGATTATTTCACAAGGGTCACACGGTGAAACCACCCCCTGGCCCCCTCCTTGTAAAAGGAGGGGGGATGAAATTTCTCCTGATTGTGTCCAGGACCTTTTGTACATCAGCAATAACTTCTCTATTGGTAAATCTTAAAACCTTATATCCCATTTGCTGAAGTGTTTCGTCCCTTTCTTTATCCTTTAATTTCTGACCTTTAATAGTATGAACTTCTCCATCCAATTCAATAATAATCCTTTCTTCCGGACAATTAAAGTCAACAATATAATTTCCGATACTGTGCTGTCTTCTGAATTTTTTCCCGCCAAGTTTCCTGTTCTTCAAATAATTCCATAATTCAGATTCCGTATAAGTAAGATTATTCCGCAGTTGTCTGCGGATTTCTTTCAGCGATTTTTTATTATGTACCTGAACATTAAGTTTCATAGCATTGCGTTTCCCACCCTTACACAAGGGGGGGACAGGGGGGATCACTTCACAAGGGTTACATGCCCTACAAATTCATGCTCCTGCTTGTTTACATCTTTAATATAGATATAATAAACATAAACATCCTGCTGTGCAAGGTTCCCGCCTTTGTTCGCTTTACCGTCCCATCCTTTTGTGATGTCATCAGTGTGGAATATTTCATCGCCCCAGCGGTCGTAAATGTACATGTGGAATTCATCTACTCCCATACCCACAGGAGTGAAATTATCATTAATTCCGTCAATTTTCCCTGGAGTAAAAGCGTTCGGGATAAAAAGAATAAATTCCGGATTTATATCAACGGGGCGCATTGCGGTATCGGTACAACCCCGTGCATTCGTTACTTTAAGAATTACAATATAAACACCCGTATCCTCATAAAAATGCACAGGATTCTGTTCAACGGATGTATTCCCGTCATCAAAATCCCACTCCCATTGTATTACCGGTGTTGATAAATCGGTAAAATGAATCTGCGGCATCAGGATATTTGCAGGATCAGGAGTAAAAATGAAACCGGCAACCGGGTTGCTCCATACCTTTATTGTATCCTTAA
Source organism: Bacteroidota bacterium (assembly GCA_016193485.1). Classification (GTDB taxonomy): domain Bacteria; phylum Bacteroidota; class Bacteroidia; order JACPRZ01; family JACPRZ01; genus JACPRZ01. Next base: position 20,393 of record JACPRZ010000034.1, read on the forward strand.
AAACAGCGATTGATCTGCAGCCCTTATCCGAAACAACATCAAGGGTAATTGTATAATAGCCGCTATTAATAAATGTATGGTCGGGATTTGTGGCATTGGAGGAATTATCCGGGGAATTAATATCTCCGAAATCCCATATCTGACCCGTGACAGTCCCACCGACAACCGTAGTTGTGTTCGCAAACTGAACATCCAACGGCTCGCACCCTTCATAATAATTTGCAGTAAAACTTATATCGGGCCGGGCGTATACAGGGACCGGTAAAATTTCATCATCCGTGCAATTAAAAATGTTAGTTACGGTGAGAGAAACATTATATGTTCCTTCAGAACCGAAAATATACTGTGGATTCTGTAAGATGGATGTTCCTGTAAAATCTCCGAAATCCCATTGCCATTTGACCGGATTACCCGTAGAATTATCTGTAAATGTTGCAACATCAAGTTCACAGATAGTGCCAAATGTGAATCCTGCAACGGGCAACGGATAAACAATTATTGTTTTATTGGCCGTGTCGGTGCAATTGCTGTCGGTTGTAACTATAAGTTCTACCGGATAAGAACCATCGGGATTGTAGAGATGAACCGGGTTCTGAATTGTTCCGGTGGTTGCATCCCCAAAATCCCATGCCCACAAAATTATCTGTCCTGAATCAACAGTTGAAAGATCGGTAAATGAAGTCGGCAGATTAAGGCAGACCGAATCAAAAGTAAAATCAGCAACAGGTGCAGGATGAATGACAATGGGTTTAATAACAGAGTCGGTGCAATTGCTGTCAGATGTTACAACAAGAAGAACATTATATGACCCTGCCGGAGAATAATCATGCGTTGGATTCTGAATGGTTGAAGTCGCTAAATCACCAAAATCCCAGTTCCACCCTGCAACGGAACCGGCAGCAATTACCGACAAATCTGTAAACTGCGCGGTGTTGTATATGCATACATTATTGGTCTGGAAATCTGCAACCGGAACCGGGTGAATGATCACAGGTTTAGTAACTGAATCCACGCATCCGCTGTCGGTTTGAACAAAAAGTTCCACGTTGTAAAATCCATACCCCGGGTAAAAATGCCATGGATTCTTTAGAGTCGAACCGGTAAGATCACCGAAGTCCCAGATATTGATGAAAATCGTACCTGCAGGGACAGTGGAACCATTATTGAACAATACGCTGTCATAGGCGCAAACATTGGGAGCCACGAAATCAGCCACCGGTAACGGATGAATTACGACAATTTTTGTTACCGAGTCAACACATCCGCTGTCGGATGCAATAAAAAGTTCCACCGGGTAAATTCCAAAAGCAGAGTAGGAGTGAACCTGGTTCCATCCCGGTAGAATTCCGGAACTATCCCCGAAATCCCAGAACGAAACAGGTATTGATCCGGCAGGAATTGTTGAGTTATTCGTAAAAAGCGCAGGATCATAAAGGCAAACATTTGCCGTTGAAAAATCGCTTACCGGTGAGGGATGGATGATTATTGGCCGAAACGTTGAATCCACGCACCCGCTGTCGGATGTTACCGTTAGTTTAATTGTGTATGTACCGTACAAAGCATACAGGTGAGAAGTGGTCTGTCCCGAACCGGTGAATCCATCACCAAAAGCCCAGTCCCATTGGTAATTATTTCCAATGGGAATACCGGAACCGTCAGTGAAAACAGCAGACAGGTAATCACAAACATTCTGAGTTGTAAATGCAGGTACGGGTGACGGGTAAACACGTATCTGTTTAACGGTTGTATCGTAACAGCCGCTGTCAGACATCACAATAAGGTCAACATCATAGGTTCCGTAATTGCCGTAATAGTTCACAGGATTCTGGGCAGTACTGAGATTCCCGTCATCAAAATCCCAGGACCAGGTAATGACATTTCCGGATGATACTCCCGACAAATCGGTAAAATAAGTGGTATCATAATCGCAGACGCCATTCCCATTAAAATCAGCAACCGGAATAGGATGGATGATGATCGTATCTAATTTCAGATCCATACAGTTTTTATCGGTGATGACTCCAAGCGCAACGGTGAAAGTATCGGCCGTTGCATAAAGATTTGAAGGATTCTGCAGGTTGGAAGTATTGCCGTCACCGAAACTCCAGTTCCATAAAGAAATGACACCTGAAGGTACTGAAGAGAGATCAGTAAAAAGTGCCGGATCATACCGGCACACATTTGCAGTGATAAAATCAGCGACAGGCAGGGGATAGACAGGTACAACATCCGTAATTGAGTCGGTACAACCACTGTCGGAAACCACAACCAGTGATACTGTATATGATCCTGTATCGCCATAGAGGTGAGACGGATCCTGAACAGTTGAAGCGGGAGTGGCATCGCCAAAGTTCCATGTCCATGAAGTTACCCCCCCCTGCGCGATGGATGAACTGTCGGTAAACCGGGTAGAGTCCGAAAAACAGGTATTGGTAAATCCGAATGAGACCTGCGGCTGCGCCTGGAAGATCACCGGGCGGTAAACGGTGTCAACGCACCCCCCATCGCTTGACTGGATAGTCAGCAGCGCATAATAAACGGCTGGCGCTACGTTGTAAAAGTGTGAAGGGTTTCGCGCAGTATCTAACGGTGTTCCGTCATCAAAATCCCATGACCAGTCAATAATGGTATCGTTGACAACAGAGGATTGATTAATGAATTGGGTCGTATCGCCCGGACAAACTCTCGTAATTGTGAAATCGGCATTCACTTCCCTTACCAGGACGAATACAGTGTCTTCTTCACCGGGGCAGGGTGTTATGCCGCGGACAGTGTAATAAGTTGACGTTGGAGGAGAGACGTTAATGTCCGGAGTAGTATCTCCCGTACTCCATATATATTGGTTGGCGTAGGCGGTAGCAGAAAGTATCAGAACTGTTCCTGAGCACATGGATGTATCCGGAGTTGCATTTACAAACGGACCCTTTACCGAAAATAATTTAGTAATTGTATCCTTTGAACAGTCAAACATCCTCTGCACAATGAGTTGTACGGTATAAGTTTTCAAACTGTCGTACACATGTATGATCGAATCACCGGTGGCGTATGTACTGTCTCCGAGCAGCCATTCCCAGGATATGATGGTGGTATCATCGCTGTACCCTTTAAAAGCGATTGAATCACCCGGACAGATGGGAATTGTATCGGACACATAAATCTGCCCGTCAATATAGATATTGAAGTCAGCGAGTTTCCTGTCGGTGTTTGCCCCGGCTGCGTATCCGTATGATTCGTATGACCCATATCCATAGATATATGCGATGAGCCCGCTGTCGCAGGTAAGCGTATGATTACCCTGTGTTATATTGAGTCGCGCATAGGAATAAATTGGATTTGCACCCACAGGTGTAAATGATCCGCTGATATTTGTGCCATCCAGAACCACCGAAGAAATATCATCGGTTTCGCTGAAGACATTCAGATAATAATTTTGAATTACCGCTGATGTAAACGCGTTAAAGGTAATATTAAGCAGCGTTTGGTTCACCGGGCTGAGCATGATATAGAACGGGTCGGCATTAGCGCCATCGCAATCATTTCCCTTGCTGTATTGCGCCACCGAGATCGGGTTATTTGATGAGATGAAGGAAGCGGTTCCGGTCGAGAAATCATAAAATTGCCCGGCATTTAGATTGATTGCAGGGCCTCCGTTTATAGTGAATGATGTACCGTTTTGCCCGGACAGTACGCGGAACCTGTCGGCAGAACGGGTGAGATATGGGATGGTGACAAATTCCATTCCCCATGCTTCAACCGGGAAGTTCTGTTCGTAGAGATGATCGCAGTAGGGACATTCAACACCCGTGCATATATTGCCTGCAAAAATTGCAAAATTATAACAGCCGCTGCCGTTGTCTAATCCTTCAACGTGCGTACCGGTGAGATCCCCTCCCGCCTTGACGAGATATGTTTCTCCTGCGTTCAGGGTGATCTGAAACGGAACCCCGGCAGGCCTGCCGCCATTGGTGGCAACGGATGGAGTGATTTCAATAAGGGTATTATCAAAGGCAGCGACAATAAGAAATTCAGAATCTCCTGAATAGGGCGCTCCGAAATAATCTTTGTAGGCGGTTACATAATACTCTCTTCCCAATGCAGGAACAGGTAATACGAGTGTGGCATCGGAAGTATATGCTTCATAATTGAGCGCAAATACGCTTACCGAATCAAGCGCTGTAACCAGAATTCCGCTATTGCCGATTACTTCCGTGGCCGTATTTTCAGCCCCTGCAGGCATCTGAACGCCAACCGTAGCATTGGCGGGAACGGTAAAATTCTGGGACCATGGTACAAGCGGCATGGAAACGGTACCCGAAGTTGCAACCTTACTGCTGATATAAACGGTCATGGTAGGACCCGAATAGTTATTCATAAATCCGAGCCGGAAAACCTTGCCGGAGGAACCGAAGTTCTGGGCTGAGGAATCGAAATTCGCTATTGAAAAGAAGATAAAGAGGAGGTAAGGGATGAAGATTCCCGTGAGACCACCCCCTGGCCCCCTCCTTGAAAAAGGAGGGGGGATGAAATTTCTCCGGATCGTAGTCAAAACCTTTTGTACATCTGCAATAACTTCCTTGTTGGTAAATCTTAAAACCTTATATCCCATTTCCTGAAGTGTTTCGTCCCTTTCTTTATCCTTTAATTTCTGTCCTTTATTATTATGAACTTCTCCATCCAATTCAATGATTTTTTATTATGTACCTGAACATTGAGTTTCATAGTATTGTGTTTTCCCCTCCTTACACAAGATAGTGGTAGGGGGGGTCACTTCACCACCGTCACATGTCCCACAAAACTGTGCTTTTTATCCAGCACATCCCGGATTTCAATTTTGAAAATATAAACATCATTCTGTACGATCCCGCTTCCCTTGTTCGCTTTCCCGTCCCAACCGGCATTTACATCTTCCGACCTGAATATCTCATCTCCCCACCGGTCAAAAATGTACATCTTAATAGTTTTTATCCCGATGGCGCTTACCTTAAAGACGTCATTTATATCGTCATCGTTGGGCGTAAAGGCGTTGGGAATAAAAATTTCAAAATCGGGTTCAATGTAGATTTCCCCCTCCACAAAATCAATACAACCCTTGTTGGTTTTTACGGTCAGCCGTACCAGGTATCTCCCTGTATCCAGGTAGGTGTGTATAGGGTGTTGTGCATCGCTTGTGTCTCCGTCTCCCAGTTCCCATAACCAATCAACGGCCAGCACCGACATATCGGTGAAATGGACAGTCGGGTAGAGAATGGTCGATTTCAATGGCGGGTAGGGCCAGTAGATGAATGCGGCAACCGGAAGCGGGTAAACTTCTATTGTATCGGGATAGGTGACAACCCTGCTGCAGCCATTTGATGTGGTGGTCTGAAAGGTTATGGTGTATGTTCCGGGCGTGCTATAGGTGTAGAGAGGATTCTGATCATTTGAACCCGGAGTGCCGTCACCGAAATCCCATATCCAGCCGGTAATATTTCCCGTTGCATCGGTGGACAGATCGGTGAACTGAATGGAAAGAGGTGAGCAGCCCTTAACCGCGCTCATGGACATTTTTGTATCCGGCAGGGAAAAAACCGTTACCTGCGCGGTTGCCGTATCAAGGCAACCTTTATCGGTTGTAATAATCAGGGTATCATCGTAAACACCATAGGTGGAATAGAGGTATGCCGGGTTCTGCTGCAAAGAAGTTCCTGTGCCGTCACCGAAATTCCAATCCCAGGTGGCGATGTTATCACCAAAGGCATTCGATTGATCGCTGAATAGCGTCTGCACCCCCTCGCACACGGGGGGGGCGATGAAAAAGGCAAGCGGCTTGGCATATATCTCTACCTGTTGGGTTACGGTATCATTGCAATTATTGTCGGTGGTGACGATGAGTACCGCATTATAGAAACCCGGATTATCATAGACATTATATGGATTCTGCACCGTCTGGCTGGTGCCGTCTCCCAAATCCCACCACCAGGCAGTGATGGCTCCAGTCGCCACACTGCTTGCATCGGTGAAAAAAACCGTATCGTCATCTTCGCATTTGGGTACAAAATTAAAACCGGCAAGAGGTTCAGGATATATGGTAACCCCCCCCTGCACCGTATCCGTGCAGCCCTTGTCGGTAGTGACCTCCATCGTGATGGTGTAATTCCCTGCCGGGTACCCGTGCACCGGGTTTTGCGCATTATCCGTGTAACTGTCACCGAATTGCCAGTACCATTGAACTATCGTACCGGTGTTTACCGTGGACAGGTCGGTAAAGACCGCAGCATCTTCCTCGCAGATATTAACTACCGTAAAGTCCGCCACCGGCAGGGGGTCAACCACCACATTGCGCGTAAGTGAATCACGGCAGCCATCGGCCGTAACTACAAGCAGTTCGGAAGAATAACTTCCCACGGCTGCGTAGGTATGCGTGTCGTTTTGCTGCGTTGAAACAGCCCCGTCACCAAAATCCCAC
>JACPRZ010000040.1 GCA_016193485.1 Bacteroidota bacterium
CCGTCAAAGTATCAACTGCAATCTGCTTCGCTTCCATTCTCCGTTTTATGTTCACTGTGTCGGCTCGCATAAATATTTTCTGCGCTTCAATGGCGAAGTTCTGTGCCGTTCTCATGGAGTCGGTTCCCGTTCCGTTGCTCAAGCGTATTGCACCTATGCTTACCCTGCCACCCACAACAAGATTATTCTGCACTGCTACTACAGGCGCTGTGCTTAACAAAACCGTTGTGTCATACCACTGCCACCCCGTTGCCGTACCCAAACTGCCGAATGAACCGTTGCCGAAAAGAACATCGCTGTTGTTATCGGAAAAATTCAACCGCTGCAAGCGGCCGTATTTGTTTATGAGGGCAATGCCGTTTGTGGTGTCGGTCAGAGATGAAAAGGTTGATGTTCCTGCAACCGAAAATGTATCGGCATGTAAAGACGATGCATGCATCGTCTCTACCGTTCCATTAAGCGCATTAAACGTATCCGTTGCGCTATTATGAGTGATGATGTAATCAGATGTTATGCTGTCAGATGTCAGGTTGGTAGTGGTGGCCTGGTGGACAGTGATACTGTCGGATGTCAAATGGTTTGATGTCAGAAGGTCAGTGGTGATATTGTTTGTTGTTATGCCATTGGATGTTAAATTGCCTGAAGTAATCTGGTTTGCCGTAACAGAGTCAACAGAAATCTTGCCGGTTGTTAAAAGATTGTTGCCCCCGAAATCAATCGCTCCCGTAGAAGAAACTATACTGCCACTGCTGCTGCCACTGCCACTTATTGTTAAAGTACCAATAGTAAGAATACCGTTTATCTGTGCATTTCCGGAAATTAAAGCGCTTACAACCTGTACATGCTGCGCCTGCAACTGCCACGCTGTTACCAAACTGTCAAAGTAGGAATTGGAGTGAAAGTAACTGCGCGTGAGCCAGTCAAAAGCGCCATCTTTTAAAATAGAACCGCGTTTGATGTTGTTGGTGAAAAAATTTATCCCTTCGTAGTTTATGCTTCCGAATTTATCGGTTGCAGTGAGGAATCTCTTCATCGTAACAATTTTATTGCGTGACGCCATAGGTAACGGGTAAAGTAAAACACCAAAAATTTTATCTTTATCTTCGCGACCTTTGCTTCCGATATCTATCAGGATTGCGAGATAAAAAAACTTTTCAGAGGTGTTTGTGATTTCAAAAATTTAAGGTATGCACACACAACCCATGTTTAAAGACAATGCCCTCCGTGATAAAATCATTATCATCACAGGGGGGGGAACAGGATTGGGAAAATCCATGGCAAGGTACTTTCTTCAATCGGGGGCGAACGTTGTGATAGCAAGCAGGAAGAAAGAGGTTCTGGAATCTGCGGCAGAAGAATTACGGGCCGGGATTGTAAATCCCGACCATCCAATTACAGATACCAATCAACCGGATACAAATTACGGACAAATCCTGCCGGTCGTATGCGATGTGCGCGATTATGCACAGGTTGAAAATTGCCTGAAACAAACCGTTGAAAAATTCGGAAGTTTCAATACATTGGTAAACAACGCTGCCGGAAATTTCATCAGTCCCACAGAACGGTTATCTCACCGTGCCTTTGATGCCGTAGTTGATATTGTTCTGAAAGGTTCCTATTATTTTACTCTTGCTGCCGGGAAATACTGGATTGAGAAAAAAATAAAGGGCAATATTCTGAATATTCTCACGACTTATTCCTTTACCGGTTCCGCCTATGTAGTGCCTTCCGCCTGTGGTAAAGCGGGTGTACTTGCCTTAACCCGCTCCCTTGCAGTGGAGTGGGCAAAATATGGTATCCGGATCAACGCTGTTGCACCAGGTGCGTTTCCTACCGAAGGCGCATGGTCACGGTTATTCCCTGAACCATTGCGGAAAAAAATGGATCCTTCTGAAAAGATACCGATTGGCCGGGTGGGCGAACACCAGGAACTTGCCAACCTTGCAGCATACCTGATCTCTGATTTTGCCGCTTACATAACGGGTGAAATTATTTGTATTGACGGTGGCGAATGGCTTAAAGGAGCCGGACAATTCAATAATCTTGAAATGGTTACACCTGAGATGTGGGATATGCTGGAAAGAATGGTGAGGGGAACAAAAAAATAATTTGTCAAACGTAGCGCAATACAATTCTTCCTTTTGAAAGATCGTATGGGGAGATTTCAAGTTTTACTCTGTCGCCAGGCAGGAGTTTAATGTAGTTCATCCGCATTTTACCGGAAATGTGCGCGGTTACGATATGTCCGTTGTGCAGTTCAACGCGGAACATTGCATTTGACAATGCTTCCTTGATAACTCCGTCCTGGGCTATAGATGATTGTTTTGACATACCAGTTGCGAATGTACGATTTTTACCTGCTGTCAGGTGAAACGCCTGACAGCACAATAGGATCCTTTGCGGTATTATCAGGTCCCGATAGATATCGGGACACCTGACATCGCAAGCGGATTCTGCACGTTTTTTTTCACCGCTTCCTCAATCAGTTCGAACGAAGTGAGGATTTCCGCTTTACCTTTTCTGACGACAACCGTATGTTCATAATGCGCTGACGGTTTACCGTCTTTTGCGACAACCGTCCATTTATCTTTTTTAGTGTAAACATTGTATTCCCCCATATTGATCATGGGTTCTATGGCGATAACCATTCCTTCTTTCAATGCCGGACCGTTTCCGCGTTTTCCATAATTAGGAATATCCGGTCTTTCATGCAGGTTTTTTCCCACACCATGCCCCACAAGGTCGCGCACTGCTGAATAACCGTTTTTTTCAACATGGCTCTGAACCGCAAAACTGATATCTCCTACCCTGTTACCTGCAACCGCTGACTGGATTGCCAGGTCAAGTGATTCCCTGGTTACCCGCAATAATGCTGCAATCTCTTCAGAGATATCACCCACGGGAAAAGTAAAAGCCGAATCACCGAAAAAACCATTCATCAACACACCGCAATCCACCGAGACAATATCGCCTTCCGCTATTATTCTCTCCCCCGGTATACCGTGAACAACTTCATCGTTCACCGAAATACATACCGATTTAGGAAATTTGCGATAGCCCTTGAATGCGGGAATAGCATTATTCGCGCGAATAAATTCATCGGCAATGCGGTCAAGTTCTATCGTAGTTATTCCGGGGCGGATATGCAGTGCAAGTTCGGCTAAGGTTTTTTCAACGAGCAGACAACTCTGCCGGATCAGAGATATTTCGTAGTCGTTATATTGCATTAATCAAAAGATCAGAAAGAGGTAGCCGGCAGGGCTGACCTCCCCTTAATTCTACCTGATTTAATAAGTCCGTCATAGTGCCGCATCAGGAGGTAACTTTCAATCTGCTGGAGAGTATCAAGTGCAACACCAACGAGAATCAGGAGGGAAGTACCCCCATAAAACTGGCCGAACTGGGAATTAACTCCCATTATCCCGGCAAATGCCGGAAGGATGGCAATCAGCGCGAGGAAAAGCGAACCGGGAAGTGTGATTCGAGACATTACTGAATCAATAAATTCAGCAGTTTGCTTGCCGGGTTTAATGCCCGGGATGAATCCACCGTTCCGCTTCATTTCTTCCGACATCTGTACCGGGTTTATGATAATGGCAGTATAAAAATAGGTGAACATTACGATCATCACGGCCAGAATGATATTATAGGTAAAACCCGTATAATCGGCAAAGAAGGAAACAAATCCTTCGAGCGCTGCAACATCCGAATAGCCGGCAATGGTAAAAGGTATAAACATGATTGCCTGGGCAAAGACAATGGGCATGACACCGGAGGCATTAATTTTCAACGGTATGTATTGCCTCACTCCACCGAACTGCTTGTTTCCCACAACTCTTTTCGCAAACTGAACCGGTATTTTACGTGTTCCCTGAACAAGAAGGATGGTGAGAAGAATCGCCAGCACCAGTAATACAAGTTCAACCACAAAAACAACAAGACCACCGCCCTGTTCTTCAAGACGCGAAAAAAATTCAGCCGTTATACCGAATGGAAGGTCTGCAATAATTCCGATCATTATCAGCAAGGATATTCCGTTACCGATACCCCGGTCGGTAATTTTTTCTCCCACCCACATTACAAAAATTGTTCCGGTGCAAAGGAGTATCGTTGAAGTGAGATTGAATAAAGTGGAGGGACCACCGATGATTGCACTATCGGGAATCTGAGATGCGATATATCCGGGCGCCTGTGCGACTGTGATAATTACCGTCAGGAAGCGGGTGATCTGGTTCAGCCGCCTGCGGCCGCTTTCACCCTCTTTTTGAAGTTTCTGGAAATAGGGAATGGCAACGCCCATCAATTGGATGATGATAGATGCGGAAATATAGGGCATTATTCCCAGTGCAAAGACGGATGCTCTTGAAAAAGCCCCCCCCGCAAACATATTCAGCAACCGTGTCAACCCGGTTTGAGCTCCTTTCGATGACTCGAGAATTTCCGGGTCAACTCCGGGGAGAACTACAAAAGATCCGAGCCGGTAAATAAGGAGAAATCCGAGAGTTGTAAGTATCCTGAGGCGGAGATCTTCAATTTTATAAATGTTTTTTAACGTATTGATGAGGTCCTTCATCTCTGCATCAGGTTATTTTACAACCTCAGCGCTGCCACCGGCAGATTCAATTGCCGACTTTGCCGTCTTTGAAAAAGCGTGCGCTTTTATGATAATTTTAACTTCTATTTTTCCGTTGCCGAGGATTTTAATTTTCTTCCCTGCTGAAACCAACCCAAGGTCTGAAAATATTTCAGGATTAATTTCTGAAAGATTTTTTTCGGAAGCAATTTTCTGAATCCGGTCGATATTGATTACCTGGTATTTTATTGTGAAAGGATTCACGAAACCGAATTTGGGAAGGCGCCTTTGCAGCGGCATTTGTCCTCCTTCATGTCCCATTTTTCTTTGGTATCCGGTGCGGGATTGTTGACCTTTGGTACCCCGTGTTGAGGACTGTCCATGGCCTGACCCCTGTCCTCTGCCGATTCTTTTTTCTTTGTTTAACGAACCCTTGGCGGGTTTAAGATTTGATAGTGTCATATATAATAATAATCTCTAAAATATAGTCATGCTGTTAAAAGTATAATGCGAATGAATATGATTTATCAAAAGATTAAAATATTCACAATACTAATGATACGAATATAAATGCAATACGGCATTAAACATTCGTATCATTAGTATTGCAGGGCTAATTATTTGGAAAAACTTAATTATTCGCATTTTTAATTATATGTTGATTTTATTTGTGTACATGAAAATATTTCATATTCAACCATTAAAAACTTTAGCCAGGTCAATTCCACGGTGCCTTGCTATCAGGAAAGGGTCCCGCATTTGTGTAAGCGCCTTTACGGTGGCTTTGACGACATTGTGAGGATTGGAGGAACCCATTGATTTTGCAAGGACATCTTTCACTCCCACACTTTCAAGAACCGCCCTCATGGCGCCACCGGCAATAACACCGGTTCCCGGTGCTGCCGGTTTCAGAAAAACTTTTGCACCGCCATGTTTGGCATATTGTTCATGTGGGATAGTTCCTTTATGCACCGAAACCTTAATCAGGTTCTTTTTGGCATCATCAATGCCTTTTTCAATGGCTGTTGCGACTTCCGATGCTTTACCCAGTCCGAACCCTACAACCCCATTACCGTTACCGACAACTATGATTGCAGAAAAACTTAGCGCCCTGCCGCCTTTAGTGACTTTGGTAACTCTTTTTACCGCCACAAGGCGGTCTTTAAGTTCAATCTCGCTTGATTTTACGCGCTTAACGTTTATTTTCATCAGTTAATTATTTTCAGGTTAAAATTTTAATCCTCCTTTACGTGCCGAATCGGCAAGCGCTTTGACTCGTCCATGATAAAGATATCCGTTACGGTCAAAAACCACGGAGGTAATACCTGTTTTAAGGGCTTTTTCACACAACAGGGCGCCTACAATTTTTGCCTGTTCCGTTTTAGATACTTTTTTTGGTGCCGCCTTCTCATAATCTTTTTCAGTAGATGATGCCGAAATTAAAGTAATACGCTTACGGTCGTCAATCACCTGGGCATAAATTTCCTTATTGCTCCGGAATACTGAGAAGCGCGGATGGTCGGCAGTGCCAGAAAATTTCTTTCTGATGCGGAATCTGATGCGCTCTCTCCTGGTTAATTTTTTATTTGCCATCGGGGATTATTTTTTGGTTTCCGTGTTATGGTTTTGCCGTTGCGGTTGCCGCTGCTTTTCCGGCTTTCCTTCTGACGGTTTCATTACGATAGCGGATACCCTTGCCCTTGTAGGGTTCGGGTTTCCGCAACGAGCGGATTTTTGCGGCTATCATGCCCAATAATTGATTATCGGCCGATTCAAGAATAATCAGTGGGCTCTTACCTTTTTCCGATACCGCTTTCACCTTTACTTCAGGCGGAACCTGGAATATGATATTATGTGAAAAACCGAGTGTCAGTTCCAGCAACTGCCCGTCTGAAGAAACCCTGTACCCGACTCCAACCACTTCCAATTCTTTTTTAAACCCCTGGGTTACCCCCTGAATCATATTTGCAATCAGCGACCGGGAAAGTCCATGCAGGGCGCGGTCCCTTATCTCTTCCGAACTTCGTTTTACTGTCACCTGGTTGTTTTCAATGGCAACGGAAATACCGGTGGGTAAAGTGCGCGACAAAGTTCCACCCGGTCCTTTTACCGTGAGGCCATTGTCCGGTGCTGATTTTACCTCAACTTTTGCCGGAATGTTAATGGGCAATATACCTATTCGCGACATAAATAGTTCTCTTATAAATCCATTATTCGTATCAATAAATATAAAAAAGCACTTCTCCGCCTATTTTCATTTGCTTTGCTTCTTTATCTGATAATATACCCCTGTTTGTGGATAATACGGCAATTCCCATTCCATTCAATACCCTTGGCAGTTTATCCGCTGACCGGTATTGCCTTAATCCCGGCCTGCTCACCCGCCTGATCATTCTGATAGCGGGCATTTTGGTTTGCGGATGGTATTTCAGGGCAATTTTTATCGTCCCCTGTGTTTTATCATCAATAAATTTATAGTTAAGAATATATCCCTTCTCTAAAAGTATTTTGGTTATCGCTTTTTTCAGATTGGATGCCGGTATTGGAACAATGCGATGGTTTGCGGCTATTGCATTCCGGATCCGGGTAAGATAATCGCCTATTGAATCGGTGACCATAGAGAGATTTTGGATTTTTGATTTTAAATCAGGTTTTATTTGAATCTTTTCACCAACTTGCTTTTGTCAGCCCGGGAATTTTTCCATCCGATGCCATTTCGCGGAAAGTGATTCTTGATATTCCGAAAATTCTCATATAACCCCTGGCTCTGCCCGTTAATTTACAGCGGTTTCGCAACCGCACTTTGGATGAATTTCTCGGTAATAAGGCAAGCCCTTTAAAATCGCCCGCTTCCCTGAGCGCTTTGCGTTTTAGGGCATACCTCTTTACGAGTTGTTCTCTCCTGCGCTGTCTGGCTTTGCTTGATTCCTTGGCCATATTGGTTTATGATAAAAGATCAGTTACTTCTGAATGGAATTCCAAACTCTTCAAGCAGCGCCCGTGCTTCCTTACCCGTGCCTGCCGTTGTTACGAAAGTTATATCCATACCGTTAATTTTATTTAGTTTATCAAGGTCAATTTCCGGAAAAATAATCTGTTCGGTGATGCCTAGTGTATAGTTTCCCCTGCCGTCAAAACTCTTCGGATTCACCCCCCTGAAATCCCTGATCCTCGGCAGGGTGACCGATACAAGGCGGTCAAGAAATTCATACATCCGGTCGCCACGAAGGGTTACCCTGACAGCAATCGGCATGCCCTTTCTCAATTTAAAATTCGAGATATCCTTTTTTGCTTTTGTCACAACCGGTTTTTGCCCCGATATGATGGACATCTCCCCTAAGGCGGTTTCAATGAATTTTTTATCGGTTACAGCGTCATGAACTCCCTGGTTCAGGCATATTTTTACCAGCCGCGGCACCTGCATCGGGTTTTTATATCCGATTTTCCCCATTAAAGATGAAATCATATTTGTCCTGTAATACGATTTAAGCCGGGGAATATATGCTGAATCTTTTTTCATAAAATATTACTTCAACGTATAGCGGTTCCTGATTTTTTTGCAAACCTTATCAATTTCCCGGTTTTTTCGTCAGGCCTTCGCCCAATTCGTGACGGTTCACCGGTACCCGGATCAATAACCATCAGATTTGAGATATGTACAGGTGATTCTTTACTGATGATACCTCCTTTAGGATATTTCTGGGAAGGTTTGACATGCTTTTTGACCATTTTAAGCCCTTCCACTATGGCTTTTTGAATACCGGGAAATACTTTTAATACACGCCCCTGTTGTCCCTTATCATCACCGGTGATAATAAGGACGGTATCATTTTTTTTAATTTTAATTCTGATCATACTATTAAAATTGTCGGTAATTTTTACATTTTAGTATCGTTCTTTACACCACCTCCGGTGCCAGTGAAATGATTTTCATATAATTTTTTTCTCTCAATTCACGCGCCACAGGTCCGAAAATACGTGTACCGCGGAGTTCATCTGTTGCGGTCAGGAGAACGGCTGCATTATCATCAAAACGGATATAGGATCCATCGCTCCTGCGCACTTCTTTTTTTGTGCGGACAATTACGGCTTTGCTTTTATCACCTTTTTTTATGTTGCCGGTTGGAATGGCCTCCTTAACCGAAACCATGATGGTGTCGCCAAGCGAACCGTACCTGCGTTTTGTTCCACCGGAAACCCGAATGCATAATACCTCCCTTGCACCGCTGTTATCCGCAACCACCAATCTTGTTTCCTGTTGTATCATAAAATCAAAATAAAAATCAGATAATGCATCCTATTGAACCGGATTATTTCCGGCAGGAGCAGGATCGTTCAATTTGTGTTTGATCTCCGGTGCTTTTTTAATAATCTCGCTCAACCGCCAGCGTTTGGTTTTACTCAATGGCCTTGTTTCGGTAATACGAACAACATCACCCGGTCGTGCTTCGTTTTTTTCGTCATGCACTTTAAATTTGGTGGTTTTTTTGATGAACTTACCGTATTTGGGATGCAGCATACTCCTGCGAACGGCAACCACAATGGTCTTCTGCATCTTGTTGCTCACTACGATACCTGTCTTTTGTTTCCTGTTATTTCTTTTCTCCATTATTCAGATAATTAACTGACAATTGATATTAGTATGCCGGTTTTATAGTATATAATATTACAATAAATCCGGTTTTTTCAGTTGCTGTTCTTTGCGGCCTGACGTTTTTTCTGCTCAGTCAGGAGCCGGGCAATCGTCCTGCGTGTGTGGCGTATTTTCATCGGGTTTTCCAGTTTGTTCACGGCATCATGTAATTTCATCTGGGAAAAACTTCTCCTCATATCATTAATCCTTTCCCGGAGTTCCTGGTCCGACAATTCGTTAATTTCTTTCTGCTTCATGATTATGATACTGTTTCCAAATAATCAGGTCTTATGGTTAATTTGGTTTTAATTGGCAATTTGTGACTTGCCAGTCGGAACGCTTCCTTCGCCATTGTCAGAGTAACTCCTTCAATTTCAAAAAGGATTGTTCCGGATTTCACGGGCGCTACCCAGTGGTCCAGCGCACCTTTACCGCTTCCCATACGCACTTCGGCCGGTTTTTTTGTTACCGGTTTATCGGGAAAAATTCTTATCCATACCTGTCCTTCTCTTTTCAGGTGTCGGGTCAGCGCCACCCGTGCCGCTTCAATCTGTTTATCGGTAATCCATTTAGCTGCCAGAGCTTTCAGCCCGAAAGATCCGAAAGCCAGTTGATGCCCTCTTGTGGCAGTACCCCACTTTCCTCCCTTTTGGACATTTCTCCACTTGGTTTTTTGCGGTTGTAACATAAATTAGATTTGGGGATTTTTGGATTTAATGGTTCGAACTATTTGTTTCTCTTTTTTTTATTTCCTGCCGCCTCCAGGTTCGGAATCAGGTTTCGCCTTCCCAATACCTCCCCTTTGCAAATCCAAACTTTTATTCCAATCCTGCCAAAAGTCGTATGCGCTTCATATCTTGAGAAATCAATATCGGCACGCAGGGTATGCAACGGGATCCTTCCTTCTTTGAATTCTTCGCTCCTGGCAATTTCGGCACCGCCCAGTCGTCCACCCACTCTAATTTTAATGCCTTCAGCACCCATTCTGATTGCCGAAGCGATTGCTGTCTTTACCGCGCGTTTATAGGATATTCTGCCTTCCATCTGGCGCGCGATAGTTGCAGCAACGAGCCGTGAATCAAGTTCCGGCCGCCTTATTTCATGAATGTTTATCTGAATTTCCTTTTTGGTTATCTTTTTAAGTTCTTCCTTTAATTTATCCACTTCCTGTCCGCCCTTTCCGATAATAATCCCGGGCCTGGCCGTATGAATTGTAACCGTAATAAGGTCGAGTTTTCTTTCGATGATTATCTTGGAAACGCTGGCTTTTGCAAGCCGGGTGAAAAGATAATTCCTAATTCTTTCATCCTCGTGTAATTTTACGGCAAACTCTTTACCGCCAAACCAGTTTGATTCCCATCCTTTGATAAAGCCGAGACGATTTCCGATCGGGTTTGTTTTTTGTCCCATTAAGTAATAGTTATTTAGTCAATTTAAATATTAGTTTCCAAAATTGATAAAATTTATTGGCTTACCGGTTGTTCTGTTTCTCCGGGTTCCGGCTGGGCTTCCTGTTCAGATGTTTCTTCCGCATCAGGTCCGATAATTTCTTTTTTGTCGCCCAAAACAAGAGTAACATGATTGGAACGTTTCATGATGCGGTGCGCCCTGCCATGGGGAGCCGGTAAAACGCGCTTGAGCATCCTGCCGCTGTCAACGGTGATTTCCTGAACAAAAAGTTCAGCATCTTCAATACGCTTACCTTCATTTTTACTTTGCCAGTTGGCGATTGCTGATCGCAGGAGTTTTTCCAGCGGTCGGGCAGAATGTTGCTTTGAATACCGCAAAATGTTCAATGCTTCGGTTACATCGTGGTCGCGGATAAGGTCAGCTGTCAGGCGCATTTTTCGCGGTGAGGTGGGATACCTGTGCAGCGATGCGCCATACCATGCCTTCCGGTCTTCTTTCTTCTGATCGGCAATTAACCGTTTCCTTGATCCCATAGAGAATATTTCAGCAATAAAAAATTTCAGATATCAATTATAGAATGTAATCCTTTTATTATATATTATTGTTTACTCACTTCTGCTGCTGCTGTTTCGGTTTTTTCTTCTTTCCTGTGGCCCGAATGACCCCTGAAGGTGCGGGTGGGTGAAAATTCACCCAGTTTATGCCCCACCATATTTTCTGTCACATAAACAGGAATAAATTTGTTGCCGTTATGCACGGCTAAGGTAAGACCCACAAATTCAGGTGTGATTGTCGATCTTCTTGACCAGGTTTTAATAACCGATTTTTTGCCGCCTGATTGCATGGCAAAGACCTTTTCTTCAAGTTTCGGGTCAGTAAAGGGTCCTTTTTTAAGCGATCGTCCCATAGTTGATTTGTTCTATATTAAACATCCTTCATCCCATACCCTTTCGTCCTTCTTTCCAGGATATATTTATTCGAATATTTTTTATCGGACCTTGTTTTTTTTCCGATTGCCTTGAATCCCTTGCGGGAACGTGGGTGTCCTCCGGATGCTTTACCTTCGCCACCGCCCATAGGATGATCTACAGGGTTCATAGCAACGCCCCTGTTCCTGGGACGGATACCCAGCCATCTTTTTCTTCCCGCTTTTCCATGGCGCACCAGGTTATTTTCAGGATTCGATACCAGCCCGATTGTCGCCATGCAGGTACTGAGGACTTTCCGGGTCTCACCGGATGGAAGTTTAATTACCGCGTAATTCCCTTCGCGTGCAATAATCTGCGCCATTGATCCACCGCTGCGAACCAGTTGCCCTCCCTTACCGGCATGCAATTCAATATTGTAAATAAAAGTTCCCATCGGGATATTTTTCAGGTACAGGGCATTACCGTTTTCGGGAACCGCCTTATCACCCGACATTACCGTTTGCCCGACTTTAATTCCCTGCGGGGCAAGAATATATCTTTTTTCCCCGTCAGGATATTGAACCAGGGCGATCCTTCCGGATCGGTTCGGATCATATTCAACGGTTTTTACAATTCCCGGAATGTTAAACTTATCACGCCTGAAATCAATGATACGGAATCTCCGTTTATGTCCCCCTCCCAAATACCTCATGGTCATTTTACCGGAATTATTCCGACCACCGGTAGATTTATACGGAGCCATCAGTGATTTTTCCGGCTGCGCTGCCGTAATCTCGTCAAAATCACTGATGATCTTCCACCGGGTTCCCGGGGTCATGGATTTGAATTTCCTTAGTCCCATTATTCAGATAATATAAAAAATAATTCTTCAGACGCTGCTGAAGAAATCAATGGTATCATTTGGTGACACGGTTACAATGGCTTTTTTGGTATCGGCTTTCTTCCCCGATAAAACCGCGGTGCGGGTGTACCGCCTGTTTTTTTTACCGAGATAAATCATGGTATTCACATTCAACACCACCACGCCATACATTTCTTCCACTGCTTTTTTAATTTCAAGTTTATTGGCATTATTATCCACTACAAATCCGTATTGTTTATTTTTTTCACCAAGTTTGGTGAATTTTTCGGTTACCAGAGGGCGAAGCAGGATGCTCATAATTCTTTCAGGTTAAAAGAGTATCAAGTACCTTAACAGAGGATTCGGATAATATCAGGTTTTTTGCTTTCATAATCTGATACGTGTTCACATCGCCAGCATTCATCACTGCGGCACCGGGTAAATTGCGTGCCGAGAGTTTCAGGTTTTGCGGAATCTTGGGTACCACCAGAAGGGTTTTGACACCTGCAAGTTTGAGGTTTTTCAGAAATGCCACGTAATTTTTTGTTTTGGGTTCATCAAAAGTAAAGTCCTCCACTACCGACAGCGCTTGCCCCGACACCTTGTAAGACAATGCCGATTTCCGGGCAAGGAGTTTTACTTTTTTATTCAGTTTGAAACCATATTTACGCGGCCGCGGACCGAAAACAGTTCCCCCGCCTTTAAAAACAGGCGATTTTAAACTGCCGGCACGGGCGCGCCCGGTACCTTTCTGCTGGAATAATTTTCTGGTACTCCGGCTGACTTCACTCTTTTCTTTGGTTTTATGAGTGCCCTGCCGTTGGTGAGCCAGGTACTGCTTTACATCAAGGTAAATAGCATGGTCATTCGGCTTGACCGCAAAAATATTTTCATTCAGATCTACGGTACGGCCTGTTTTTTCACCCTTGCTATTTAAAACCTCCAGAGTCATATAAAAAAATTATACGTGAATATTCTATGACTGTCTACGCTTTTTCAACCAGTACATAATTTCCGTTAGCGCCAGGGATGGAGCCACTGACTACGAGTAAATTTTTATCGGGAATCACTTTGAACACATACAAGTTTACGGATTTTACTCTTGCTCCTCCCATCCTGCCGGCCATTCTCATCCCCTTAAAAACCCTTGACGCGTACGAAGAGTTTCCTATGGATCCGGGAGCTCTTTCCCTGTCATGCTGGCCGTGGTGCTTGTACCCCACTCCCGAAAAATTATGCCGTTTAACCACACCCTGGAACCCCTTACCTTTTGATGTCCCGACCACATCAACCCATTCGCCCACTTCAAAAATAGAAACCGATATTGTATCACCGGTTTTATATTCACCTTCAAAGCCCTTGAATTCCGCGAGTTTCCGCTTAAATCCGGCATTTGACTTTTTAAAGTGTCCCCTAAGCGCCCTGGTAGTATGTTTTTCTTTCTTATCATCAAAAGCCAGTTGAAGCGCTGAATAGCCGTCTTTTTCCTTCACCTTCACCTGTGATATTACACAGGGGCCGGCCTGTATTACCGTTGCGGCATGGCACACCCCTTTTTCATCAAAGATCCTTGTCATTCCTATTTTTTTTCCGATTATTCCTGACATGACGTAATATTTTCAGATTAACCCTTTATTTCAACCTCCACGCTGCTCGGTAATTCAAGTTTGGTTATGGCATCAACCGTCTTGGAAGTGGCATTATAAATATCGAGCAACCTTTTATGGCAGCACAACTGGAACTGCTCGCGTGATTTTTTATGGACAAAAGGCGATCGCAAAACCGTAAATATTTTCTTGTCGGTAGGCAGGGGAATCGGACCGGACACCATGGCACCGGTGCTCTTGACGGTTTTGACGATTTTCTCTGCCGATTTATCCAATCAGGTTATGATCGTACGATTTCAGTTTTATCCTGATTTTCTGGTTCATTATTATGTTCGGTTAATAGTTTTAAATAAAATTAATGATTACTGCTCAAGTACCAGGCATAAAGTTGTCTATATAATGCGAATGATACGAATTTATACTAATGATACGAATTGGCATTGTGAAACGGGGTAATTTTATTCGTATCATTAGTATTATGAAATAAACGGCTGGAAAATGTTTTTATTTATTCGCATTATTAAATTGTTACTGAAACTAAATAGTGCTCAATAGTAATATTAATGATTAAGAAACCTGTTCAAATTTTTTTCCTTTTACACGGGCAATAACTTCTTCGGCAATATTCTTAGGTGTTTCGGCATAATGAGAAAATTCCATAGTTGATACGGCTCTGCCGGAAGATAATGTCCGCAACGTTGTTACATAACCGAACATTTCCGATAAAGGCACTTTCGCACCGATGCATTTTGCATCGCTTCGTGAATCCATATTTTCAATTTGTCCTCTCCGCCTGTTGAGATCCCCGACTATATCGCCCATATATTCTTCCGGTGTGATGACTTCTATTTTCATGACCGGTTCCATCAGCACCGGTTTTGCTTTTTCAGCCGCCTGCCTGAAAGCGATGCGGGCGCATATTTCAAAAGCCATGCTGTCGGAATCAACCACATGATACGAACCGTCTTTTAGGGTTACTTTAATATCGGTCACCGGAAAACCGGCCAGGGGCCCGTTTTCAAGTGATGCGTTAAAGCCCTTTTTCACCGATG
>JACPRZ010000027.1 GCA_016193485.1 Bacteroidota bacterium
AAAGGAGCCGAAAGCATCAGCGCTCTTACCGGGTTAACTTCTTTAGATATCAGTGATAACGAAATAGGCGACAAAGGAGCCGAAAGCATCAGCGCTCTTACCGGGTTAACTTCTTTAAATATCAGTGGCAATAAAATAGGCGAAAAAGGAGCCGAAAGCATCAGCGCTCTTACCGGGTTAACTTCTTTAAATATCTGGTACAACGAAATAGGCGAAAAAGGAGCCGAAAGCATCAGCGCTCTTTCCGGGTTAACTTCTTTAGATATCAGTGACAACGAAATAGGCGAAAAAGGAGCCGAAAGCATCAGCGCTCTTTCCGGGTTAACTTCTTTAGATATCAGTGGCAATAAAATTAATCACACACAGTATTTTAAAAATTTAAAAAATATAAATTTTTTGCAGTTATGGAATAGTTTATTAAGGGATGTTCCTGAATCAATTGTTGAAAATTACAACTGCATTGATGACTTGCGGATTTGGTGGAAAGAAACCGAGGATAAAAAAAATGTTAAACCCAATAAAATAGTTAAACTGCAAATTATAGGAAATGGCAATGCAGGTAAAAGTTCTATAATCGAAGCATTAAAAAATGAAGTGTGCAAAATAGAATTTACATCAACTCATGGTATAGTTATCGAACCGCTCAATTATATGTCAGAAAATAAAGAGATAAATTTCCAGGCATGGGATTTTGGCGGGCAGGAAATATATCATGGCACTCATAAATTATTTATTTCATCACAGTCGATTCACCTGCTTATTGCAGACGATGAATCGGAGCAATATGCATTGGACCAGAAAAAAGTACCCGACAGGGAAAATCCCGAGGAACTGGTCTTACACCAGCCATTACAACATTATATCGACTTATCTAAAAGGCAAAGTCCAAACAGTATCAGGATTATAGTGAAAAATAAAGCGGATAAAAAGACGGCATTATTAACCAAAGACCTATGCACTATTGCAGAAAAAAATAAGACGGCATTTCAACCGGTAAGCGCTACACAAGGTACGGGAATCAATGTCCTTAGAAATATAC
Organism: Bacteroidota bacterium; assembly: GCA_016193485.1. Classification (GTDB taxonomy): domain Bacteria; phylum Bacteroidota; class Bacteroidia; order JACPRZ01; family JACPRZ01; genus JACPRZ01. The sequence continues at coordinate 1,040 of JACPRZ010000027.1, forward strand.
TTGCTGAAAAAAGGAAGGATATTTTACATTATGGAATGTTAATGCCTGTTTCCTGGCTTGATGTGCAACAATATTTTATTGATAATTTAAAAGGGCCGGTATTTGACAGAAGAAGATTAATAAGCATGGATAAATTCCAAGAAATTTGCGGTCGTTATAAAGTTTCGGGTATTTCAATACAGGCGTTATTAAACTTCTTACACCACACCGGCATCATTTACAAAAACGAAGAACTTCTGAAAAATATAATTATAGCTGACCAAAAATGGGCGCTTGAGGCAATTTATAAACCACTTGATAGAAAAAGTGCTTTCTATCATACACTCCGTAATGATTTTAAAGGCAGGGTGCGTTTAAAGGATCTGTTCAAAGCTTTTGGTGATGGATATGAGCCCGGACACAAGTGGCTATTTCTTAATTTCATGCGCAGCTGCGGCTTATGCTTTCCACTCCATCAAGAGGGTGCAAAAGAAACGGAAGACAGCTACTACATTTTTCCCGAATTTTTACCACACGATGAAACACCTGCAGTAAAGGAGTTGTGGAACACGGTCAGGGATAATAAGGTGTTCTTATGTCGGCCGGATTTTCTGGATTATTACCGTATTCAGAAATTTATTGTTGACATAGGTAATAAAACCAAAGTTGAATACATTTGGAAAAGCGGGATATTGGTAATTACCGGAAAAGGGAAATTCCGGGTAGATATTGTTGATAATAACACAACTATCAGAGTGAGCATGGAGCCAACTGCCATAGAGGATTACTTGTGGCCAATAATAAACACATTCAACAAAGGGGAAGCCAATTATGAAAAAATTAACTGGTTAACAGAAGATGGCCAGATACTGGATTTAGATTCATTGAAAAAGCGAAGATTGATGAAAAAATCTATGTCTGAATTACAACGTGGTGAAATAAGTAAAAGAATTCAGGATACACAACTTGAAGATGGCAAGATTAATTTAAAAACCGCTTTACCCGATGTGGAACAATCTGACCCTAAACGGCTGGTCATATCTTTTGCATCGGAAAATTTAAAGGATTTAGAATCAATAGTTGAAAGCTTAGCGAATTATGAATTTAACGGAACCATACAAGTACAATATGATGATAAAGTAGTTGACGGAAGAAGATCGTGGGATGATGATATTAAAGAGATGTTTATAAATGCTGACGGATATCTTATGTTAGTAAGCATGCCATATCAAAATTTTAAAACGCATACTTACATTTGGGAAAAGGAAATACCAATTATTGAAAGAAGAAATAAAGCGGACAAGGTGTTTGCATATTGCATTTCAGTTGGTCCGGTAAAATACAATGACAGATTGACAAAGTTTGCTGCATTTAAAGGGGGAAAAAAATGTTTGCCTGAAAGCGGACATTCAAGGGAAGCTTTCTTAGTTGAATTTGCGGAGGAAGTAGTTGAAGGTAAATTCTTAAATAAAAAATAAAATGGAAAAAGAAATTATTCATAAAGAACTCGATTTAATACAAGGTCTTATTACCCGCATGGCATCAAACTCCTTTGAGGTTAAGAAATGGTTAATAGGTATTCTCACCGCCATTGTTGTGTTTAAATACGATGAATTGCTTGGCGGAAACGGCCAACTGATATGGTTGTTGCTGGTTCCTGTTTTTTGTTTTTGGTATTTGGATGCCTTTTTTCTCAGTACAGAAAAACTTTACAGGGAAATGTATAAATGGGTGGTTAAATACAGAAGCCAAACCGGAAAATATCTATATGATCTGAATTCCATGTCGCGTGAATTTCCTGATGGAAACACTGAACACCTGATTAATGAGAAGAATAATGTTTGGAACGTAATGTTTTCAAAAACCATTTGGCCTTTTTATGCAGTACCGGTTTTTTTTATAATTGCTTATGCTGTCCTTCAATATTTTTCAAATTGTCCACATGCCTGTTGCGGATATTGAACAATCTACTTAACTCTGACTTGTCAAGGGAATCTTCGCTTAAATGGCACTATATTTGCACCCTTGCTACCCAATCAACACTATTTTTATATGAAAAATCTATTATTCGCTATTGCATTCATCGCCTTTTTGGGCGGTGCGGCATCGGCACAGAAATTCGCCTACGTAGATACCCGTTACATCCTCAACAACATTCCTGAATATAAAAAAGCGCAGGACCAACTCGATAAAATATCGGTTGAGTGGCAAAAGGAAATTGAAGCCCTTTATGCCGAAATAGACAGGATGTATAAATCCTTCCAGGCGGAGCAGATATTGCTCACTGAAGACCTGAGGCGTAAACGCGAGGATGAAATCGTCAGCAAGGAAAAACAGGCGAAAGACCTCCAGAAAAAACGGTTCGGACCCGAAGGAGACCTCTTTAAAAAACGGCAGGAACTGGTTAAACCTATCCAGGATAAAGTGTATAATGCAATTAAGGAAATGGCCGAAATAAAAGCGTATGACTTCATTTTTGATAAATCAAGCGACCTGATAATGCTTCATTCTAACCCGAAGTTTGATAAAAGTGATGAAATAATCGAGAAACTCGGCTACAAACCCGGTCTGAAAGAGCAGCCAAAAACCATTGAAAAGGAAAAACCAAAAGAAATAGAAAAGGAAGGTATGAAGAAGCAGGAGCCGGTAAAACAGTAATCGGTAATCAGTATTCAGTAATCACAGTAACCGGGATACAACTGATAAAGAGGGTGACTAAAAGGGTGAAGGTAATATTAGTATCTTCGCAAAAATAATTCTACTTTTATGAAACGATTTTCAGTGCTTTTTTTTGCTCTTTTTCTTTCCCTGACATCACCTGGCCAGACACTCAAATTCGGGCATATTGATTCGCAGGCGCTGCTCACCTCTATGCCTGAAAGAAAGAAAATAGAGGAAGACCTCAACAAATATGCGCAGCAACTGGATGGCCAGCATAAAGCCATGAAAACCGAATATGAAAACAAGGTGCGCGATTACCAGGCGCAGGAAACGCTGATGACCGACCCGATCAAAAAAACCAAACTCCAGGAAATTGACGACCTGGCGAACCGCATCGGTGACTTCCAGATGACCGCGCAGGAATCGCTCCAGAAAAAAGAATCCGAATTGCTGAACCCGATTCTGGAAAAAGCAAAAAAGGCGATTGCCGATGTAGCCAAAGAAAACGGTTATTCTTATATTTTTGATACAAGTGTCGGAGTGGTGCTTTATCACCCTCAGACAGACGACATTCTTGCTTTAGTGAAAAAGAAACTGGGGATCAATTAGGGTTACGAATTACAAACTTCAGGATAAAAAATCGCATTCAGATCTTTGAACTCTCCCATTGGCATTTTTGATTCCGGCATTGGCGGCCTTACGGTTGCGCGCGCCATTCATAAACAACTTCCTTACCTCCCCATAATTTACTTTGGCGATACCGCCCACCTTCCCTACGGTGATAAATCATCCGAATCCATACAGAATTATGCGCAGAGAATATCGTCATTCCTGCTGAAAAAAAGATGCCGCATTATTGTTATTGCCTGCAATACCGCTTCGGCAGTAGCGTATGAAAAAGTAAAACGGCATATCGGGATGAAAGCGATTGTATTTAATGTAATTGACCCCGTGGTTGATTACGTTGCCTGTAATTTCAAACGAGGGAGAGTGGGTGTTATCGGAACTAAAGGAACCATACAGTCAAGAATCTATGTGCGGAAAATTGCAAAAGTCAACTCTGCAATCAGGGTATCCTCACTCGCCACACCGCTCCTCGCCCCGATGATCGAAGAAGGATATTTTAATAATTACATCAGCAGGACAATAATTCATTCATATCTTTCAAAAAAAACCTTATCCGGTACCCGTGCGCTGATCCTTGGTTGCACCCACTACCCGCTGATAAAAAAAGAAGTGGAAAAATTTTACGGCAAAGGGGTGGATATCATTGACTCGGCCGATATTGTCGCTGCCCATATTAAAGATAAAATAGGAAATTTATACTCTTTTTCAAAGCGCAAACAACCTGAGCGCCACTTTTTTGTGTCGGATTATACCGAAGCGTTTGAAAAAAGCGCTGCGATTTTTTTCGGGAAAAATATTAAACTGAAAAAAGTTAATTTGTGGAGATAGGAAATAAAATATCCCGTTTCAAACGCCACCTCGTTACAGCAGCCCTCCCCTACGCCAATGGAGCGGTTCATATCGGTCATCTTGCCGGGGTTTACATTCCTGCCGATATTTATGTGCGATACCTGCGAATGACTGGCGAAGATGTTCTTTTCATCTGCGGATCCGATGAACATGGCGTTCCCATCACTATCCGGGCGCGCCAGGAAGGTATTACTCCCCAGCAATTGGTGGATAAATACCATGGGATAATAAAAAAATCGATGTATGACCTCGGTATTTCTTTTGATGTCTATTCCCGTACTTCATCACCCTTGCATCAACGGACCGCATCTGATTTTTTCAGGAAACTTCTTGATAAAAACGTATTTATTGAAAAAGTCACGAACCAGTTTTTTGATGAGGATTACGGCCAGTTCCTTGCCGACCGCTATATCACCGGTACCTGTCCTCATTGCGGATATGAAAAATCGTATGGCGATCAGTGCGAGAAATGCGGTACATCACAGAACCCTGCCGACCTGATCAATCCCAGATCGGTTCTCAGCGGAAAAGCGCCTGTTCTGCGCGAAACAAGGCACTGGTTTTTACCCCTTGATAAAGATGAAAAATGGCTGCGGCAATGGATCGTGGATGAACACGGACCGGACTGGAAAAGTAACGTGGTGGGACAGTGTAAATCGTGGCTGGATGAGGGATTGCAGCCCCGTGCCGTAACCCGTGATCTTGACTGGGGAGTGCCTGTTCCGGTTGACAATGCACCGGGTAAAGTTCTCTATGTCTGGTTTGATGCTCCCATCGGGTATATTTCCGCAACTAAAGAACTCGCACAGGAGAAAAATATTAACTGGGAACTATACTGGAAAGATAAAGAAACCAAAATGGTGCATTTCATCGGTAAAGACAACATTGTTTTCCATTGCATCATTTTTCCTTCCATGCTCAGGGCGCACGGTGATTATATTTTGCCTGAGAATGTACCGGCAAATGAATTTCTGAATCTTGAGGGAGAAAAAATTTCCACATCCCGCAACTGGGCTGTATGGCTCCACGAATACCTTGAGGATTTTCCGGGAAAGCAGGATGTTTTGCGCTATGTTCTTACCGCCATCGCTCCCGAAACAAAAGACAATGATTTTACCTGGAAGGCCTTCCAGGCGCGTAACAACAATGAACTGGCTTCCATATTCGGGAATTTTGTGAACCGCATTATCGTTCTTACCCATAAATACCATGAAGGTGAGGTCAAAGAAAGGTTGCAGTTGACCGATGCCGACCGCAATGTATTATCGCAGTTGCCTCTTTTTACCAAACGCACAGGCGCTGCCATCGAACGGTTTACTTTCCGTGAAGCGCTCAGCGAAATGATGGGAATTTCACGTATGGGAAACAAATACCTGACTGACAGCGAACCCTGGAAACTCGTCAGTTCCGATCCGGGCAGGGTGGAAACCATTCTGAATATTTCACTGCAGATTACCGCAACTCTTGCCATCGTGTGCAGGCCGTTCCTCCCTTTTACCGCAGATAAAATTTGCGGAATCCTTAACCTTGATATTGAAAAATTTCAGTGGAAAGATGCCGGCAACCCCGACATTCTTCCTCCGGGACATAAAATCAATCAGCCCGCCATACTTTTTGAAAAAATAGATGATGCCAAAATTGAAGAACAGGTGAAAAAACTGCGGACGTGATTTTCAACGGGATACCGGGTGTTTTCACCCGACATCGCCTATTCCATCCCATCTCCTTCCCTTTCCGTAACTTTGCGAATAGATTTCCGTATATTGCTTTTACTAACTATGATATTGCATATTGCAAATACCCTACTCAAGAAATTTACCATACGGATTTGCTGTTTACTGATTACTGTTTTCTGTTTACCTTCTTCCGGTTTCACCTATCATATCGCAGCGCTGAACATTACATACCGGTATGCGGGTCCGAATAGGTATATTATTACCGTGAAAATGTACCGCGACTGCCAGAGCATAAATATTATGACTACTGATATTGATGTGCAATACAAGTCAGATTCATGTGGTTTATCGGGAATAATTAAACTGCCGTTAGTAACGGGAGATAAAACCGGCAATCCGGGTACAGGTAATTTCATTTCACTGCCCTGCCTTGGGGTGACGTCCTGCAATACCTCGCAATATGGAGTAGAGGAATTTGAATATGAAGACACATTGCAATTGCCTGCTTCCTGTCCTGATTGGATCATCAGCCATGAAACCCCCGGAAAAAGAAATTATAATGATATATTGGTCAACTCCCAGAATCAAAATATCTTTGTATGGGCGATGATTGACAACCTGAATGCCCCGCAAAACAGTTCGCCACTTTTTGACAAACCACCTGTTGCGATTTTCTGCGTTGGATTCGAATACTTTTTCAACCAGGGCGCGTCAGAACTCATTGATGGCGACTCGCTGGTATATGCATTATCCCCGGCCCAGGGAGCAAATGGAGATACCATTCCGTATATTACTTCACCAGTTTTTTACAGTTATGATAATCCGTTGAATGTAACTGACTTTTACCTTGACCCGATAAACGGTATCATTCACTTTACACCGGACAAGGCGATGGTGTCGGTGTTCTGCATAATCATTTACGAATACCGGAACGGGCAGTTGATCGGAATAATAAAGACCGATATGCAGTCCGTGGTCAGCGCATCCAACAATTGCTCTGCCGACACCCTTGCCTTTATCGGTGATACAACCCAACCCACCGGGAACAACCCTGCAAAAAGCGATTCCTGTCTTACAACACAAATCATGATACTTTTTAACAGTTCCGTGAAATGCGAATCCGTAACCAATGATGGTTCGGAATTTTTGATTTTCGGCACTGATGGTGACACTATTGCCATTGACTCAGTTACCTATTCATGCGATACCCTTGGCCTTACCGATACCATTTTTATTCACCTCTCAGAGCCGATGGCTGTAATACTTAACGGTTCGTACTATGTTATCGGGAAAAAAGGAAATGACGGTGATCCGCTTATGAGCGCCTGCGACAGGCCTCTCGCAAAAGATACTCTTGAAATCCGCGTACGCGATTGTCCCATCGCAACGGTTGACCTGCGAAATGTAACGGTGACGGATAACCAGAAAATCGCAATACAATGGGTTACTTCGAAAATGAACTTTCCCGATACTTTTTTTGTGAAATATGAATTTTGCCGCAGCCCGGTGCCGGTTGATGAATGTGATTTTGTTGCAGGAACAAGTTTAAACTTTTCAGATTCTATATTTAATGACCTGACTGCAGATGTAGCCCTTCAGCCGTACAATTATACCGTAAAACTTTACCAGGAAATTTCACTCCTCGATACTCTTTCCGACTCAATTCAGTCCATTTTTCTCTCTGCCGATTCCTATCAGGCGGATACCCAAAAATTTTCGTTCGCATGGACTCCTTACTGGGGATGGCAGAATCCGGTTTACACCATATTTGAAAAAACCGGAGATGATGGCGCCTGGAAAGCAATTGATTCAACTTCATTGTTATTTTACGTCAGAACAAAGCCGTTGCTTGCCCAGAATTACCGGATAAAAGTAGAGACGCATGATTACGCAAACCGCCTGACCAGTGAATCAAACTGGGTGAAATATTCTGTAAATATCTGGCAGGTCCCGAATGTAATTACGCCAAACGGAGACGGTGTGAACGACAGGTTTTTCGTAAATGAAATCCTGCTTCGCGGCAAAACCCGTCTTATAGTTTACAACCGGTGGGGTTTTAAAGTGTTTGATGATGACAATTACAACAATAACTGGAAGGGAACAAAGTGGAACGGAGTTGATCTTGAAGAAGGAACTTATTTTTATGTATTGGATTTTGCTGACGGAACAGCACAAAACGGCTTTGTCCTTATTCTACGTTAGGTGACGTTCCTTTTCTTATCTTCGCACTTCATTTTTGAGTCCCCTCTATAAAGTATTTTTTGCCACAAAAACACGAAAACACAAAAATTGCACTAAAAATAAATCTATGATAATAAAAATTTTGTGGGATTTCGTGTTTTTGAGATTTAGTGGCATTTTACTAAATTTGACTTTTTATAGGGGTCTCATTTTTTAATCCAAAAATCAATTGCCATGAACGAAAAGTACCATTTGTTTGATAAAGTTGATAAAACTATCCTGAAAGCTCTTCCTAACCCGACCTCAGGGTCGTACGAAGTTAAAATAAAAGTTCCCGAATTCACTTTTCTGGGTGTAAAAAGGCAACCCGATTTTGCCACCCTATACCTTATTTTTTATCCGGATAAGAAAGTAATTGAACTGAGATCGCTTAAGGAATATTGTTATCAGTTCCGGAATGTTGTCATATCCTATGAGCGGCTGATAAACCTTATTTACGACAACCTGATGGAAGTATTTCAACCCGACCGCATACGGTTGGTGATGATTTGCAACCCAAGAGGCGGCATCAGTTCAAAACTCACCATTGATTCGGACTGGAAAGTACGCGGTGGAAAAGAAAAATACAAGGACTGGCTTAATACAACAGAAGATACCTGGGATGTGATCATGTGAAAACAAGTCCCAAGTTCCAAGTCCCAAGGAAATACCAAGCAATGCCCATAAATGCCTATAAATGCCTGTCAATTCCAATCTTATCGCTGGCAATTAACTGCAAGTAATAAATTACAAACTAAAATAATACCGGTATTAATCCATGACCATCTCCTACGACTGGTTAAAGCAATATCTTGCCCTCATACCCTCTCCTGCTGATCTGGCTGACATTCTTACGCATTGCGGACTTGAAGTTGAAGGCATTGAAAAATTTGAATCGGTGAAGG
>JACPRZ010000028.1:0-134710 GCA_016193485.1 Bacteroidota bacterium
AGGGTTATGCGCTGCAACGTATTCTGTTACCGTAACCGATAACAAAGGATGTTCTTCCACTGCAACCGCAACAGTTATCCAACCGGCAACGGTGACTGTAACGGTTACAACTACCAATGCCAACTGCGGGCAAAGTGACGGTTCTGCTACCGCAAGCGGAAGCAACGGAATAGGACCTTACACATATTTATGGTCCGCAAATGCAGGATCCCAGACGACCTCCACTGCTACCGGATTATTAGCCGGAAGTTATACGGTTACAGTCAGCGACAGTAAAGGATGTACGGCAACCGGGAATGCAGCAATAGGAAATAATTCAGGTCCGCAGGTAACTATTCAGAGTATGACCAATGTACTTTGCAACGGTGGTAATAACGGACAGATCACGGTCTTGGTAACAGACGGACAACCACCCTATACACATACATGGAGTAACGGTCAGACGGCTACAGGGGTAAACTCAACAGCATCACCATTAACAGCAGGGACTTATTCGGTATTGATTACCGATGTCAACGGGTGTATAACAACCATAAGCGCAACAATAACGGAACCGTTAGTTCTGGCAATTAACGCAACAACTTTATCCAATCCCACCTGCAACAATTTATGTGACGGATCAGCAAGTGCATCGGCATCGGGAGGAAGCGGAACGTACACTTACAACTGGAGTACCGGTTCTTCCGGAACTTCTGTCACAAATATCTGCACCGGTACCTATACTGTAACGGTTACTGACGGCAACGGCTGTACCGTAAGTTCATCGGTAAATGTGACACAACCAACCGCTCTTACTGCGTCAGTGACGCCAGCAAATGCAAGTTGTTACAATCAATGCAACGGCAGTGCAACGGCATCTGCATCCGGTGCTACCCCCCCTTATACTTACTTATGGAATGATCCGTTAAACCAGACCACGATTTCAGCAACAGGATTATGTGACGGACTGATTACGGTAACGGTTACAGATAATAAGGGGTGTACAGCATCTGCATCGGGAACAATTACTGAACCGGCACAACTTGCCGTGAATGTTACATCCATACAGAATGTAAATTGCAATGGCAATTGCAACGGGTCCATTCAGGTATCGGTAAGCAACGGGTCAGCCCCTTACACCTACCAGTGGAACAACGGTCAGAGCAATCCACTTGCTACGGGATTATGTGCAGGAAACTATACGGTAACTGTATCCGACAATAAAGGTTGCACACAAACCGCATCTGCAGCGATAACAGAACCCACGGCTCTTACTTTATCTGTTACAAAAACCGATATCACCTGTTACGGTTATGCCAACGGACAGGCAACAGCAACTGCCGGAGGCGGAACATCACCATATTCCTATCAGTGGAATGACGGATTTTTCCAAACAACATCTACAGCAACCGGACTTACAGCGGGTATTTTTACAATAACGGTAACCGATTCAAAGGGATGTATCATTACCGGTACTACAACAATTACCGAACCGGTGGAGATTACCTTATCTATAGACACCAACGGTTCGCATTGCGGACAGGCGGACGGAGAAGCCATTGTAACTGTAAGCAGCGGTACATACCCCCCCTTCACATATTTATGGAGTGCGGGAGGCCAGACCGGTGCAACCGCTACAGGTCTTGCATCAGGAAATTATACGGTCACAGTAACAGATAACAAGGGATGTGCGGTAACCGGAACTGCAAATGTGAGCGATCTGGGATCCCCCGCCCTTTCCATCCTTTCAAAAGGAGATGTTTCGTGCTACGGTGCCTGTGACGGTTTCGCGACTGTTTTGGTAACCGGTGGTACCTCGCCTTACACTTATTCGTGGAATGACCCGGGGAACCAGACCACAGCCACTGCAACCGGATTATGCGCAGGCAATTTTACCGTGAGCATCGCAGATCCAAACGGGTGTACGGCTAACATAAGCGTTACCATCACCCAGCCGGCACAGGTAAGCGTAATAATTTCATCCCTGACTCCTGTTTCCTGCTTTGGCGACTGCAACGGCCAGGCAACTACAGCCGCATCGGGAGGTACCCCCCCCTATTCTTTCCTGTGGAATGATCCTTCTTCGCAGACCGGATCAACCGCATCCGCATTATGCCCTGGCGCTTATGGAGTTACTGCTGAAGATGCAAACGGGTGCATTGCCGGCACAACGGCAACAATAACGGAACCGCCTGTGCTGTCCGTTTCCATAAATCCGGTATCCGCCCATTGCGGCCAGCCGGATGGAAGCGCAACTGCCACAGCCAGCGGAGGGAACGGAACCTATGGTTATTCATGGAATAACAGCCAGGCAGGAGCAACAGCAGTCAATCTTATTCCGGGAAATTATACAGTCACAGCCACCGATTCAAAAGGATGCACTATTGTTTCAACAGTAACAGTTGGAGATATTCCTGCAGGGACCGCAACCATAGCCAATGTCATCAATGTTTCCTGCAACGGTGGAAATAACGGGCAGGCGGCAGTATCCATGGCGGGCGGGACTGTTCCATTTACCTATATCTGGAGTAACGGACAAACAGGTTCAGTTGCAACCGGTTTAGCTGCGGGTTCATACACCGTGAGCGTTACTGACTTTTATAATTGCCTGGTCACTGCTACGGCAACCATTACCGAACCTGTTTTCCTTACTGTGACTATTACAGGTGATACGGTTAGTTGTTCCGGGATTTGTGATGGTTCAGTTACTGCAATTCCGGCAGGCGGTAATTCCCCTTATTCATATCTGTGGAATGATCCGTTTTCACAGACAACGGCATCAATAAATAATTTATGCGCTGGTTCATATTCAGTAACCGTTACCGATAACAGCGGGTGTGCAACTTCAGCGGGAGTTATTATTGCCTCCCCATCTGCCATCAATCTGTCGGAAGCGCATGTGGACGCCAATTGCGGGCAAGACAACGGGAGCGCAGCCGTAACTGCCACAGGCGGTACCCCCCCCTATTCTTACTTATGGTCAAACGGAAATACAAATTCATCGGTTATCACTCTTTTTGCGGGGACATATAGTGTAACCGTATCCGATTCTAAGGGTTGTTCTTCGGTATTAACGGTGACTATTCTGAACCAGAATGGACCAAGTGCATCAATCACTGCAACTTCCAATGTATCCTGTAACGGAGGCAGTGACGGCTGGGCTACGGTATCGGCATCCGGTGGTAATCCTCCCTATTCGTACCAGTGGAATGATCCTTTAAACCAGACCGCGCCAACGGCTGCCAATCTTCCTGCCGGATCGTATCTCGTACTGGTAGCAGACAGCAGCGGCTGCATGGCAAATGCCCCGGTAACAATAACAGAACCACAGGCAATTGCTTATAATCTATCGGTTGTTAACCCGGTTTGTTATAATGACAGCAACGGCAGTGCCGGTGTAATAGTTACGGGTGGAACCCCCCCCTATTCTTATTTATGGGATGATCCTTCAGCCCAGACAACTGCGACCGCCACCGGTTTATATGACGGAAATTTTAATCTTATCATAACTGATGATAACGGATGCTTTGAAATTATTTCCGTCACCATATCGGAGCCGGCCCAGTTAAATGCTTTTACGACTTCAACACCCGCTTATTGTTACGGTTCGTGTGACGGTACGGCAACGGCAAACCCGGTTAACGGAACATCTCCATTTTCCTATCAATGGAATGACCCGAATTTCCAGGCAACCCAGACGGCAGGTGGATTGTGCGCAGGTAATTATTCAGTAACCGTAACTGATGCCAAGGGGTGTTCATTTATTACTTCCGCAACAATTACCGAACCTACCCAGATTGTTGCAACCATTACTTCAACAGGAAATAATTATTGTTTCGGGGAGTGTACCGGCTTTGCTCAGTCCGATGCAACCGGTGGAACCCCCCCCTACCTGTTCAACTGGAACAACTTCCAGGTTACCAGCCAGGCGATTAATCTTTGCGCTGGGACTTACACTGTGACTGCTACTGACGGAAAAGGATGCACGGGCAGCGCTGTTGCTGTGATTACCGAGCCACAGGCGATGGGTCTCAGTATGACTGCCAACAATGCAAGTTGCTATGGCGACTGCAACGGTAATGCGTCTGTGAGCGTTTCTGGCGGTCAACCTCCATATACATACCTGTGGGATGACCCGACATTCCAGACCAACGCAACGGCAAACAATCTTTGCGCGGATGTTTATACAGTGACGGTAACGGACAATAACGGATGCACGCAAACCATGCAGGCGAACATTACCCAGCCGGCAATACTTGATTTCTCCGAAAGCGCCACAACGGCTCTCTGCGGGAACCCCAACGGTGAGGCATGCGTTGTGATTATCGGAGGCGAACCGCCTTATGTTGTTACATGGAATGATCCGAACACACAGGTCGGAACATGCGCCTACAATTTATATTCAGGTGTTTACATTGCAACCTTGTCGGATGCAAACGGGTGCATTGTAAGTAAACCTGTTCTTGTAAATGATGTTCTGCCTACCCTTGATTCACTCACAGTTACTGATGTAACATGTGCAGGCAGTTCAAACGGTTCGGCAACTGTTTATGTCACAACTGCCGCGCCTCCTCTGACCTTTTTATGGAAAGAAGGAGCGGTGACTGTCGGAACCGGGCAGAGTTTAAGTAATATTGACGGAGGCACATATACCGTATCGGTTATTGACACAAACGGGTGTGTGAACTCTGCAATCGCCTTAATATTCGAACCGACTCCGCTTGCCGCGGCAGTTATCAGTCAAACCAACGTTTCCTGTACCGGTTCATGCGATGGCACCGCTACCGCCATGGCAGGGGGGGGAGTATCGCCATACATATTTCTTTGGGATCTCTTTCAGACAGGATCATCCGCTTCTGGATTGTGTGCCGGCCCGCATGAACTACTCGTTACTGACGATAATGGCTGCCAGTTCCTTGATTCATTGACCATAACTGAACCGTTACCCATAACCTTTGTACCTATCGTAAACGAAATTTCATGTAACGGTGTATGTGACGGGGTGATCACACTTTTGCCGGGTCCCTCCGGTGGAACACCCTTTTACACCTATTCCTGGACACCAAATGCCGGGAGCGGGCCAACTATAACAAACCTTTGTCCAAATACCTATTTTGTAGTTGTGACGGATATCAAGGGCTGTACTCAAACCGGGCTGGTTCAACTTGTTGATCCGTCACCGCTCGGATTCATTATTAACTCCACTCCTGCCGAGTGCGGCAATGATAACGGAACGGCATCGGTTACGCCATCAGGCGGGACAGCGCCTTACTCTTACATCTGGCAAACCGGTTCAACCGCTTCCACGATTACCGGGCTGGCTGACGGTATATATGGCGTGACCTTCACGGACGACAATGGGTGCGCACTTGGGTTGAGCGTGCCGGTGTCCAATATTGACGGGCCTGCTTTAACGGTTACAACCTTTAATGTAATGTGCAACGGCCAAAATACGGGGTGGGCAACGGCAAATCCCACAGGTGGTACAATTCCTTATTTCTACCTGTGGAACGACTCTTCATCACAGACCACTCAAACCGCAACTTATCTTTTTGCAGGAATTTACAATATTGTTGTGACTGATTTCAACGGTTGTACAGTATCTCAACCGGTTGTTATTACGCAGCAACCTCCGCTTACAGTAATTATTACCGGTGATACTTTAATATGTAATGCCGAAATATCGCAACTTTCAGCAACAGGCATTGGCGGGTTCGGACAATATTCTTACTTCTGGAGTGGCGGGTATCCCAGCCAGCAAACCATTACCGTATCTCCTGATGCCGATTCAACTTATACCGTTTATATCACGGATGAATATGGATGCCGTTCGCAGAATGACGGGGTGATAACCGTAAAGGTTTTCCCAAAACTTGAAATTAATGCTACTGTCAATAGTGTTTGTGTCGGGGAAGCGGCAACAATTTACACCAGTATTACCAGCCCGGGTGATGGGCAACCTTATTCATATGAATGGCTTGGTACTAGTTATATATCCCAATTTATTACGGTCTATCCTACTGATACAACAATGTACACCGTTGTTGTGAAAGACGGGTGTTCAAAAAATGATACTGATATTGTATGGGTATTTGTTTATCCTTACCCTCAACCGAAATTTTACCTTAATGATTCGGACGGATGTGCGCCCATAACCATCCAGTTTAATGACCTGTCAACCATTTCTGCCGGATCATCCATACAATCATGGGATTGGTATGTAGGCGATGGTCAGACATCGGCTCTTCAAAACCCGGTGATGACATTTGAAACTCCCGGTTCCTATTCTGTCACTCTTACGGTTACCAGCGACAAGGGATGCGACACCTCACTGACCGTAAATAATCTCATAAATGTTTATGCCATTCCAACCGCCTATTTTGTACCGGTTCCTGATGAGACAACCCTGCTGCTTGCGATAATACAATTCTATGACAGTTCATCTGCAGATGTGGTCAATTGGTCCTGGGATTTCGGAGAACCGCTTTCGGGGCTTGATAATTTTAGTACGGAAACAGACCCGATACATACTTATCTTGATACAGGTACTTATTTGATTGAACTCACGGTAATCACGGCAAGGCAATGTACTGCGCGATACATTGACACGGTAATTATCAAAAGCGATTATGTATTATTTGTACCAAATGCTTTCACACCGGATGGCGATGGAATTAATGAAACCTTTTTCCCGCGAGGAATCGGCATTGATCCTGATAATTTTGAGATGTTCATTTACGACCGATGGGGAGATGAAATCTATCATACGGATGACATCAATAAACCCTGGAACGGCAGAGCGAATAAAGGCGGCAATCTCGTTCAGCAGGATGTCTATGTCTGGCTGATCCGCACAAAGGACTTCAACGGGGTGCAGCATGAGTATATAGGGCATGTGTCGGTGATTAAGTAGAGAAGAAGACAGAAGACAGAAGACAGGGAAAATTAAAACACCACTACTTTTTTGCTTATCTTCCGGCAACCGGCTTCGGTGACGAGAAGATAAATACCTCCAGGCAGGTTTTTGAGGTCTATTATTACTTGAGCGGATAATCCTTGGGGATAAATAGTGTATTGTCCTGCTACGCGGCCGGAAATATCTATCAGGATGAAATCAACGGAGGGTGTTTCTTTTTCAATGTATTTTACCGTCACCGTAATTTCATCATCCGCAGGATTTGGAAACACGTTGGTGATTTCATTAATTACAGGCGCTACATCAATTCCGGCAACACAACTCCGGTCCAGTTCGCATAAGCGGTTCACGAGGTAATTGTGGCGGTTCTCAATAAATGATTTCAAAGCCGGAAGCGAGTACCACCATTTTTTTATATCCACATATCCGATATTGCCCTCAAAATCCGTTTCCGGGTACATCTGGTTGCTGTCGGGTTCGGCATAGATGAAGGGCCGGATACGATTTGCAATGCTGTCAATGGCAGGGAAAAGTTTTTCTTTGGTGAAATCATTGTGCAGGTAATCGCAATAGGCGCGGAAATAAATATCCCTGTAATCGTCAATTTCCAACAGGTGTTCGTTCAGCGGCCGTTTGTTGGCGCTTTCGGTGTAAAAAACCGGGTCAAGGGTCACGGAATTTTCCACTTTCCAAAATGGAAATACACCGAAAGCGGTTCCGACATCCCATGTTATCCATTCAAATTTACCGGTTGATGTATTATGATATAGGTAATAATTATGTGGCTGGTAAAAGTAAGCATCAAGGTTGCCGAAGAGGTTGTTGGCAGCCCACATCATAAGATAGGAATCCGTATTAAAGATATAATCCATTTCCCGCTTGAAATCAGCGCGTGCAGAATGGTTGACAAGGTCAATGAAATTCATGATGTCATCCCAGTTGTTTTTGTCTTCGTTGGTTTTTAATTCGTAAAACTTGTAATAATTCCATTGTGCAGAGCCGTGCCATTCCAATGTTCCCCTCGGTTCACCTTTGTAAAGATTACCGTCCTTGTTGCCGAAATGCGTGTTAAGAAACCTCTTGTCCACCTCTTCAACGACCTTAAAAAGCCCGACATAAGAACTGTCAAAATAAACTTCTGCGAAGGTGCAGCGGGGAGCCGGCAGTCCTTTGCGGTTAAAAAAATCAAGCAGGAGTTTTTCCCTCATCATGGTGGGATCAAGGAACCCGTTATGCAGGTTAATCTGTTTCATGCCGTCAAATTCCTGTCCGCTGATGAATTCATTAATTGATAATTTCAGCGGTTTTTTCATTCCAGGATGAGAAGGCGTTGAATTTCCTTTTATGCGGATTCCAACGCTGTCAAGATAGGAATTATCAATCTGAACATCAGCATCTATGTAAATATTGGAATCACCTGCCTGGTTTTTTTCATAATTACTTACCAGGGTTTTCCAGTAGTTGCTGTCGGAGAAGGTAATATTGATATAATGTATTTTGTCGGAAGAGAAGAAATCGTCACCGGGGTTCTGTAAGTTTTTGTCATGAGCCCTCCTTGAAATAATATTCCAGTTTCCTCACATATTTTCTTCCCAGCAAAATAACAACCCCCACGTTGGTTTCAAAAGGGTAAACAGTCAGGTCCTTTCCATATTCATATTTTCTTTTGAACGGGAACCCGAAGCCCCATTCGCCTTTTATCCTTCCCCCCCCGAATAAAAATGCAATATAGGGTTCATAATAAAAATTACCGGTTTTGAATTGTTTTTCAAACGACATCCCGTTTTGGGTGGATGCCTGGTACCCGTTATAAAACAGGTAATTCGCTCTGAAAGTAAGTGCAATGTCCCCGTATGTTTTGGCGCCCATTACCGGGTATCTCTTTGCAGTACCGAAAGTGAACTGGATGAAGGGTCTTGAAATACGTCCGCGGAAGTCCTTTATGACGGATTTATTTTTATGCTCATAATTTTCGCCAACTCCGTAGCCGGCCATTACATTGAACCGTGCATCATTACTATCGGGATGGGTAAAAATAAATGCAAACTCCTGTTCCGATGAGCGGTAGTATGGTCCCCTGCCGTTGAAAAAATTTACCGACAGTGCAACCTGGTCACCCATGGAATAGCCGGTTTTAATAAATGTACCGGTATTGCCTGCCTGAAATCCGGCAAGGAATTCACCTTTCTGGTTGTAACAGGTATTGTTAACCGGTGGAGGGTAGTAATAGTAGGTAGTGCCGCAGGAGGAGAGGAAAAGAATATATAGTACGGTTAAAGAATTGCGGGGCATGGAGTAATTAGGGATAAAGGAATAAGAAAATCAAACGTACAAAAAAATATCATTCAACTGGAAAACATTCATTAAGTAGGCAAATGGCAGTAGGCAAAAAGCAATATTCAAGCCGTATTAAAAAAATTAATTCAAGAATTTTTCGTTTTTTCGCAAGTATTTCTCCGGATTTTCTATCATATGGTTAA
This sequence comes from Bacteroidota bacterium, assembly GCA_016193485.1. Taxonomy (GTDB): domain Bacteria; phylum Bacteroidota; class Bacteroidia; order JACPRZ01; family JACPRZ01; genus JACPRZ01. Next base: position 9,376 of record JACPRZ010000028.1, read on the forward strand.
GCATTCTTCCGATTTCTTCTGACCGATTATTAAAATTATCATATTTTTCTTTAGTGATATATTCACAACCTAAAGCAAAGTCAAGCCATACCTGTGTTTCGCTATTCTCCATATCAGAATCGGTTATTTTACTGACAAAATGTTTTTTGTAAATTCTTTTCCGATAACCTTCACCGATGCAGGAACATACTGAACGGGATGATTTTCTTATTTGAGTAGTCAATCCGTATTTTTCTTCTTCTGGGAAATTTTTGCTTTCATGAAAGATATCCATTGCAAGTTCAAAAGATTTTTTATAAACAGTCAAATCTCTGAAACTAAAATTTTTCATATTTTAATATTATTATTTATTTGAAATTACTTGCTTATTGCTTACTGCATTAATTGCCTACTTTCTACTTAGAGTATTCCCTCACCTTCCCCTGAAGGCCGGTTTCCTCTTTTCAAGGAAAGCAGTTGTTCCTTCGCGGCAGTCACCGGTTCTGAAGCAGTCACCAAAACGGTTTACTTCCGAGGTGAACCCGTCAAATCCTTTTTTATAGTGGTCGTTAACAGCGCCAATAACAGCGCTGATGGCAAAGGGTCCTTTTGTTCTGATTTTGGATATAAGTTCAAGGCACTTTGGGATGAGTTGGTCCTGCGGAACAACATAATTGACCAACCCAAGTTTAAGGGCTTCATCGGCAGATATCAATTCAGCGGTCATAATCAGTTCCATCGCCTTTGTTTTTCCGATGAGGAGAGGCAGCCGCTGTGTTCCGCCATATCCGGGAATGATGCCGAGGTTCACTTCGGGTTGTCCGAACTTTGCATTTTGAGAGGCAATGCGGAGGTGACATGCCATAGCAAGTTCACACCCCCCCCCAAGAGCGAATCCGTTCACGGCAGCGATAACCGGTTTGGGACAATCTTCTATCTTTTGAAAAACCATCTGTCCCATCCGTGCGAATTCCATGGCTTGTTCCGGAGTTTGTTTGGGAAAGCCGCTTATATCGGCACCCGCCACAAACGCTTTTTCACCGGCACCGGTAACAATAACCGCTGCAACCGAAGGATCGGTGTAAATTGAATCAAAAGCAGCATTTATCTCTTCCATCGTTTCCCCGTTAAGGGCATTCAGTTTATCAGGACGGTTGATGGTGACGGTGAGAATGCCGTTGTCGGAATGAAGTAAAAGATTTTTATAGGTCATGATGAAAAATATTTATTACCAAATTTGAGCAGGAACCCTCTTACCTCACCCCTGTTCCGGCAAGCCGGAACCTCCCCTCTCTTTAATAAGGAGAGGGGTTGGGGGTGAGGTATCATTTTATTCCTTTCTGTTTTTCTTCACCCACTCAGTTATATACCCCGCAATATCCTTCATATTTGTGCCCGGTGGAAAAAGACGGCCAACTCCCATGTTGCGCAGTTTTTCCATGTCACCGGCAGGAATTATACCCCCCCCGGTAAGTAAAACATCCGTCAATCCTTTTTTCTTCATCAGGGAAATTATTTTCGGGAATACGGTCATGTGCGCTCCAGAAAGGATGCTGACGCCAATTACATCCGCATCTTCCTGCAGTGCCGACTCAACAACCATTTCAGGCGTCTGGCGAAGGCCCGTGTAGATCACCTCCATGCCTTCATCGCGCAATAACGAGGCAATAACCTTGGCGCCACGGTCGTGACCGTCAAGGCCCACTTTGGCTATCAATACGCGGATCGGTCGTTTTTTCATCTGACGGCAAAGATAGAAGAGTTATCCCTCATTGTAAAGTAAACTCATCAGCATCCAATCCTGCAGGAAACTTTTCACGGAATTGCGATAATTCGAACCATGATAGTTTAGCGGTCTCGGATTTTTCTTCGTACGGTTTAATGGAAATGACCGTGTTTCCCCGTGGCTCAACGACTTCGGAATTACCTGAAAATGAAATATCATTTCCATCCTTTCCCACCCGGTTTACTCCTGCAACATAACACTGGTTCTCAATGGCTCGTGCCTGCAGTAGTATCCTCCATGCATTCCTGCGTATCTCGGGCCAGTTGGCTATTACAACCAACAAATCATATTCCGGTGCCTGTTTATCCCGTGATATTTTTTGATTCTTTCCTTTTTTCTTTTTCAGGGAAGTTGAAATCATCCTGTTCCGGCACCATACCGGAAAACGAAGGTCATAGCAGATCACCGGGCAGATTTTCCAACCATTCAGGTCAACAAGGAGTTTTTCAGAACCGGGAGCAAAATGTTTATCCTCTTCCATCATCCTGAACAGGTGCCTTTTATCATACCAATCAAATTTACCATCCGGTTTCATCCAAATAAGGCGGTTGAAGAAATTTTTTCCCTCTTTTACGATCAAACTGCCGGTAATTGCACACTTTTTTCCCTTTGCGACCGCAGCCATCCATTCCATTGTTTTCCCGTTCATCTTCTCATGGCATTTCTTTGTGTTCATGGTGAAACCGGTGCTGAACATTTCAGGCAGGATTATCAGGTCCGTAGGATCTTGCATTGCCTGAATTATCCCGGAGAACATATCAAGGTTCTTTTCCCTTTTTTCCCAGTGTAAAGTACTCTGGATAAGGGTAATAGTAATATCCGATAACATCTTCAGATTTTGCATAGAATTTCGGTTGCTTTTTCAAGGGTCTCATCTGATTTTGCGAAACAGAAACGCAGGAGTTTAAGGTCAGGCGGGCGGTGATAAAAAACCGTGACCGGTATGGACGCAACGCCTGCCTCCTTGGTAAGGCGAATGGCATAATCGGTATCCTTTTCTTTGGATATTGCCGTATAATCAAGCATCTGAAAATATGTTCCGGACGAAGGCGAAATTTTAAACCGTGATTTTTTCAGTTTACTGTTGAAATAATCCCGCTTTTCCTGGTAAAATGACCCAAGATTCAAATACGTACTTTCATCAGCAAGATATTCCGCTATGGCATGCTGAAGCGGGGTATTGCAGGTAAAAACAAGAAACTGGTGAACTTTCCTGAATTCTTTCATGAGATATTCAGGCGCGAGGCAATATCCCATTTTCCAACCTGTTGCATGGAAGGTCTTGCCGAAGGATACAACAACAAAACTTCTCTCTGCAATTTTCGGATAACGCGTTACGCTCTGGTGCTCATAGCCGTCAAATATAATATGCTCGTACACTTCATCGCTGACAATATAGATATCATTGTGGCGAAGGATCTTTTCAAGGTTCATCATGTCGGAAGCGCTGAGGATTGAGCCGGTCGGATTATGAGGCGTATTGATAATGATCATCCGGGTCCGCGGGGTAATAAGCCGCTTCACCTGGTCCCAGTTTATCGTGAAACCGGGTGGCTGTAACTGGGCGAAAACCGGTTTACCCCCGTTCAGGACAATACCCGGAACATAAGAATCGTATGCCGGTTCAAAGAGAACCACTTCATCGCCCTCACGGACCACCGAGGTGATTGCAGTATAAATTGCATAGGTTGCACCGGGGGTTATGGTAATTTCGGTTTCAGGATTGAATTTTGCTGAATAGAGGGCTTCGGTTTTTGCGGCAATTATCTCTCTCAGTTTCAAAACACCCTGCATAGGAGCATATTGATTATACCCTGACTTCATATATTTATTAACCAGGTCAATTAACTTCTCAGAAACAGGGAAATCCGGAAATCCCTGCGACAGGTTCAGGGCGCGATGTTCATTGGCAAGATGCGACATCACTGTAAAAATAGTGGTGCCTACATGGGGAAGTTTGGAAAATAATTGAGATTGCATTATAATGATTTATGATTCAATGTAACAAAAACTACGGAAACAGGGGATAAAAATAGATAAAAAATTTACTGCAAATTTGCAGAAAAATGACCTTTACCATAAATGCGATTCATAATAAATAATAATTTTGTCCCGATATTTCAAAAAGGACAATATGACAATTAAGCAATTCCTTTATTCTTCAGTTGGCACAAAGGCGGTAATGGCGCTGACGGGACTCTTCCTTAGTATTTTCCTGATTGAGCATCTGTATGGGAATCTGCTGCTTTTTTACAATGACGGTGGAAACGCATTCATTGAATATTCCCATACCCTCGTGCACAGTTTGTTTATCAGGATAGTGGAAATTTTTCTTTTTGCATCTCTCATTGCACATGTAGCACAAGCGATCCGTATTACCAGGCAAAATTCGGAAGTGCGGCCCGTGAAGTATTCCGTTTATAAAGTTAAAGAAACATCTACCTGGTTTTCGCGCAATATGGGAATTACCGGCAGCGTGATACTATTTTTTATTGTAGTCCATCTCTGGCAGTTTTTTGTTCCTTACAGGATAACTGGTACGGTAGGCGGAGAGGGGCAGGTAAATGTTGCACAGGAAGTGAAGGAAGCATTTCAAAACGGATGGTATGCCGCTCTTTACCTGGTCTCGGTTGCTTTCCTGGCGTTTCATCTTAATCATGGGTTCCAGTCATCATTCCGGACACTCGGTCTGAACAACAGGAAATATGAGAATGTTATTTCGCTGGCAGGGAGCATATTTGCGTTTGTTATTGTTGGCGCAGGGTTCGCCTCTTTTCCTATATTATTTTATTTTGGAATAGCAGGGTCGACATTTTAACATGCAAGACAAAATCATAAATAAAGACATAATTAAATTAATACTACATCTGAATTTAAATAAGAAACGTAATAAATAAATAATAATACTAATATACGAATCCCGATAGCCATCGGGACCAATGATACGAATAAAATTCCCGTGGATTCGTCCCGATAGCTATCGGGATTGGTATTCATTAGCATATTCGTATTATATTCCGAGAAATCTATAGATACATCATCAATCGGTATAATTCCGCATGATAAAATTAAACTCAAAAACTCCTGACGGTCCCCTTGAAACCAAATGGACTGTATACCGCTCCACGGTTCCGCTGGTCAGCCCTTCCAATAAGCGCAACCTGGAAATCATTGTGATAGGCAGCGGGCTTGCGGGTGCATCGGCATCGGCTTCACTGGCGGAACTCGGCTACAAAGTGAAATGTTTCTGCTTCCAGGATTCAGCGCGAAGGGCGCATTCGATTGCCGCGCAGGGCGGAATCAATGCGGCAAAAAATTATCGCAACGATGGCGACAGCATATACCGGTTGTTTTACGATACCATTAAAGGTGGCGATTACCGCGCAAGAGAAGGGAATGTTTACCGGCTTGCGGAGGTTTCCGCAAACATCATTGACCAGTGTGTGGCGCAGGGTGTTCCGTTTGCGCGCGAGTATGGCGGATTACTTGACACCCGTTCATTCGGAGGAACGCAGGTGGAAAGAACTTTTTATGCGCGCGGGCAAACAGGGCAGCAACTCCTGCTTGGAGCATACTCCGCGATGATGCGCCAGGTCGGAACCGGACAACTTATCATGTTTACCCGCCATGAGATTCTCGACATCGTTCTGATTGACGGAAATGTGCGCGGCATCATTGCACGTGACCTGGTAACCGGACAACTGGAGCGGCACTTCGGTCATGCGGTTATACTTGCCTCAGGCGGATACGGAAATGTTTTTTATCTCTCAACCAATGCAATGGGCTGCAATGTGACTGCCATCTGGAAAGCGCACAGGAAAGGAGCGTTTTTCGGAAATCCGTGTTACACTCAAATCCATCCCACCTGCATTCCTGTCAGCGGTGACCATCAGTCAAAACTCACGCTGATGAGCGAGGGTTTGCGCAATGACGGAAGAATATGGGTTCCGAAAATCAAAGATGAAACGCGGAAGCCAAACGAAATTCGCGAAGACGAAAGAGATTATTACTTAGAAAGAAGGTATCCCGCCTTCGGCAATCTTGTCCCGCGGGATATTGCTTCACGCGCAGCTAAAGAGAGATGCGATGCAGGTTGCGGGGTTGGGACATCCAAACGGGCGGTATTTCTTGATTTCAGGGATTCGATAAAACGGCTCGGACGGAATGTAGTGGAAGCCAAGTATGGAAATCTTTTTGAAATGTATGAGAAAATAACGGGAGAAAACCCATACCAGGTTCCTATGCGCATTTACCCGGCAGCGCATTATACGATGGGAGGACTTTGGGTGGATTATGAATTGAGCACCACTATTCCCGGATTGTATTGCATTGGCGAAGCGAATTTTTCCGACCACGGTGCGAACCGGCTTGGCGCTTCCGCCCTCATGCAGGGTTTGGCTGACGGATATTTTGTTATCCCGTACACCATCGGCAATTATCTTTCAAAAGAAATAAGAACCAAGCCGATTTCCACCGACCATGAAGAATTTTCAAAGGCGGAAAAAAATGTCCGGGAAAATATTTCGCGTTTAATGTCGGTGAAAGGAAAACATTCGGTTGATCATTTTCATAAAAAACTCGGAAAAATCATGTGGGATAAGTGCGGTATGGGACGCAATGAAAAGGGACTTGCGGAAGCAATTTCAGAAATAAAAAATCTTCGTGACGAATTCTGGAAAGATGTCCGCATCCCAGGTGAGGCGGGTGATTTTAATCCCGAACTGGAAAAAGCAGGCCGCGTGGCTGATTTTCTCGAACTGGGCGAACTCATTTGCCGGGATGCGCTTCAACGCAAAGAAAGTTGTGGCGGACATTTCCGCGAAGAATTTCAGACCGGAGAAGGTGAAGCAAAGCGCGATGACCAGAATTTTGCCTATGTTGCCGCCTGGGAATTTAAAAACGGCAACGGGTGGGAAATGCATAAAGAAGAACTGAAGTTCGAAGTGGCTCATCCCACACAGAGAAGTTATAAGTAAAGGCAAAGGATGAGGCTAAGGATAAGGAAAACATTTATTAATCAGAACTCATTCGTATATTCGTCCTGACGGTTACCGTCAGGATTCGTTAATTCGTAACCCGGTAAGAATATAATACGGTTAAACGCAATTTTATGAACCTAACACTAAAGGTCTGGCGTCAAAAAAATAAATATGACAAAGGCGGATTCGTAATTTACCCAATGGAAGGAGTATCACATGAGATGTCATTTCCCGAAATGTTTGATGTTCTAAACGAACGGCTCATTGCCAAAGGAGAAGAGCCCATTGCCTTTGACCACGACTGCCGCGAGGGGATATGCGGAATGTGTTCCATGTTCATCAACGGAAGAGCGCATGGGCCTCAGAAAGGAACAACGACCTGCCAGTTGCATATGCGGCATTTCAAGGATGGCGATACGATTGTAGTGGAACCGTGGCGCGCGAAGGGTTTTCCGGTAATAAAAGACCTGGTCATTGATCGCAGCGCGTTTGACCGAATCATGTCTGCAGGAGGATTCATCTCGGCTAATACGGGAAGCGCTCAGGATGCCAACAACATACCTATTCCTAAAAAAAATGCAGATGAAGCGTTTGATGCTGCATCTTGTATCGGTTGTGGCGCATGTGTGGCATCCTGTAAAAATTCTTCCGCCATGCTTTTTGTAGCGGCTAAAGTCTCACAACTGGCGCTCTTACCACAGGGACAGGTTGAAAGGCGGGATCGTGCGATCAACATGGTAAAACAGATGGATGGCGAAGGGTTCGGTAACTGTACCAATACCGGTTCCTGTGAAGCCGATTGCCCGAAACAAATTTCCATCCTTCATATTGCGCGGCTGAACAGGGAATACCTGATGGCTAATATCCTCGAATAATCCGCTTAATCCGGTTTTGTATATTTGCTTCCGTATCAAACAAACCAATGCTTATCTTCCCCCTCCAATCCATCGTTATTCTTTTAATTTCAATTGTTTTTTTACCTTCTGCTTCCTATTCGCAAAACGACAGGGTAACGGTTGGATTGCAATATAAACCCATTTTCCCAAGCGCAACCTTCAACACAGGGCAGATATCCCGAACCCGGAATGGCGTAGATTTCCTTGTTGACCTTGTTCCTTTCGCAAGTTTCAGCGCTGGGATGATCATCCGGTCCGAGATCACGGAGAAGTTTTCCTTTGAGAGCGGTATCAACCTTACGATGAGGGAATATCAGTTGAGCATCACAGAAAGGGATTTTACTCTTAATGACGGTTTCAGATTACTCGGATATGAAGTTCCGGTTCTCGGTTTGGTGTATATTAAACTCGGTGAGAAATTTTACATGAATACTTCATTCGGTTCATCACTGGATTTTTTCCCGTCAAATGTTATCTCAGAGGATAATTTTTTCCAGCATTACACCCGGAAAAAGAACTGGATCGTACTTTCACTGCTTGCAAATCTCGGATGGGAATACCGTACCGAACTGAACGGATATTATTACCTGGGCGCTTCCTACCACATGCCTTTTACCGAAATCGCCAATACCAAAATCAGATATACGCGCGGAATGGTATCGGAATTGGTTGAAGAAAAATTATTCGGCACTTACCTGACTGTTGATATTCGTTACTTTTTTGAGAAAAAAAAGAAATATAATAAATATAAGAGTGGCGCGGAGTAATGGAGATCGGGCTTTTATACTGACGGAATTTGATTTTGCAATGCTGACGCTTGCAGGTCAGCATCCTGATATTCATCATCAGGAGTAAGCAAAATCAAATTCATCAGTATATCCTGATCTGAATGATTTGCAAAATCATTCAGCATCAGTATACTTTTTTGATTCAATTACTTCCAGCAGTTCAACATCATACATAATGACAGCGTTCGGTGGTATGCAATCATTATCACCCGAAACCCCGTGAGCAAGATGCGGGGGGAGTATAAATTTACTTTTATCTCCCTGATGCAATAACAGGATGCCTTCCGTTAAGCCGCTTTCAATATCGCTGAAACCCAAAGTAAATTCTTTTGTCCCTTCATAACAAAGTTGCCCGTTAAGCAGAGATACCGAATACCTTATTTTAACAAAATTCCCATTTTCCGGCTTTTTACCCTGTGCTACACATAATATGGAAAACCTCAACCCCGTACCGCTTGTTTCCATATTCAAACCATGCCGTTCAATATACCGTTCAATTTCGGTGGATTTATCTTCGGTAGTAATTTTATTTATTTTGATTAACGGCTCCTTCAGAGCAGCAGGATTTTGATTTTTCTTTACTGTATCACGCGAATCTGTGCAGGACAGAAAAACAACGATTATTAATATGAAGGGATAGATTCGGTGCGTGCACCATACAGATACCCTCCATGGGGTCTCTCTGCTTTGAATCCGGTTCTGCTCAGAAGATAAGCGTCCCTTCAAAAACAAACCTTGCAGGACCGATAAGAAATATTTTTGTAAATCCATTAGCAGAAGTCGTTGACTTTTGATATTTGACCTTCAATTGCCCACCCGGAGTAATGACATTAACGGTTCCGTTTACCGGAGCATACCCGCCAACTGAACAGGCAAGTGCCGATGCCACAACCCCTGTGCCGCATGAGAGGGTTTCATTCTCAACTCCGCGCTCATAGGTTCTAAGCATAACTTTACCTGCCTTAACCATAACGAAATTAACATTAATACCGTTTCTGCGGAATTTTGCCGAATACCTGATTTTCCGCGATTCTTTAATAACATCCAGGTCAATTAAATCCTTAACAACGCGAACATAATGAGGCGAACCGGTATCCATTATGAAATCTTTTCCTTTTCTTTTGACCGGATTCACTTCATTCATTGCCAATTTTACCATTGCGGAATTGCGATGCATTGACAAAATTTCAGAATCGTGTGCACCATCAACAGCCAGAAAATGAGTTTTATTTTTTATCACTCCGTTTTTACGGGCAAATAATGTAATACATCGTGCGCCATTGCCGCACATCGTGCTTTCCCTGCCGTCAGAATTAAAATAAACCATAGAAAAATCAAATCCCTTATGTTTCCGCAGCAGAATAAGCCCGTCAGCCCCTATACCAAACCTGCGATCGCATAGATTTCTGATGAGCGCCCTCTTGCGCAACGGAAAGTTTTTTTTCCAGTCATCAATAATGATGAAATCATTTCCGGTTCCTTCATATTTTGAAAATTTAATTCTCATTTTCTCTAAATATCGCTTAACATTTCTTAACTGATATTAACAAAATGTCAGAAGAGTTCGTATCATATTTGCGCCAGGAAAGCGTTGAAAGCACAAACATACATAAAAACAAAGAGGGTCTGATTTTTGATAAATTAATCCTTGTAAACAGCAAAAAATATATTAATTGCATTATTTCTCGCGAAGTCGCCAAGAACGCAAAGAATTGAAACTAAATAATTCGAAATTTATCTTTGCGACCTTTGCGAGATATAAAAAGGATTTTTTAATATTACCTCATAATTATTACCAATAAAGTTTCAAAATATGAAAAATCTGATTTCACTTTTACTTGCTGCCATTCTCGGTGGATTGGCAGCAGTAGGCATCAACAGGTATCTCGCAGGAAATGAGATTACCGGAACTACCATTAGCGTTGGAAATGATTCAAACCATACATCTGCACAACAACCCGGACAGGCGCAGGCACAATTCGCAAAATTATCTGTCCCTCCCGAACAGCAGATCGATTTTACCCGTGCTGCTGAAGTTACTCTTAATGCAGTGGTTCACGTAAAATCGGCTTACCAGTATGACCGTTACTATAATCCATTCTACGATTTTTTCTGGGGATACCGTCAGCCCTCTCCGCAACCGGTAATCCAGGCCGGATCAGGGGTTATAATTTCCGAAGACGGTTATATCGTTACCAACAATCACGTAATTGATAAAGCCGAGGAAGTAGAAGTAGCCCTTAATGATAAGCGAACATATAAAGCAAAATTTATAGGTGTGGATAAAACCACCGATCTTGCCCTTTTAAAAATTGATGAAAAAGATCTTCCTTATATTATGTATGGAAATTCAGATGAGGTTAAAGTCGGTGAATGGGTACTTGCTGTCGGAAATCCATTCAACCTGGCATCTACGGTGACTGCCGGTATAGTGAGCGCAAAAGGAAGGGATATCAATATCATACCCGATCAATTCAAAATTGAATCGTTTATCCAGACAGATGCTGCCGTCAATCCCGGCAACAGCGGTGGAGCTCTGGTAAACAGCGCGGGTGAATTGATTGGCATCAATACCGCTATTGCATCTAATACCGGTTCATATACGGGTTATTCATTCGCCATCCCGGTTAATATTGTAAAAAAGATTGTTGCCGATTTGCGGGAATTCGGTTCTGTGCAAAGAGCGTTTCTCGGAATAAGCATCCGCAATCTCGATCAGAAACTTGCGCAGGAAAGCGGGTTGACTAAACCGCAGGGCGTTCATGTTTCAGGTATTAACGAAAACAGCGCTGCGGATGAAGCGGGCATGAAGGAAGGTGATGTTATCGTCAGGATAAATGATGTTGCTCTTGATAATGTTGCAGCGCTGCAGGAACAGGTTGCGCAGCACCGGCCTGGTGACAGGATACTGGTAACCATTGTCAGAAAGGGTAAAGAAAGTGTGCTGCCGGTGGTGCTCCGAAACAGGGAAGGAACGACTGATTTAATGAAGAGTCCGGTCAGGGAAAATGTTTCCGTTCTTGGCGCTGTCTTCGAACCGCTACAGGAAGATGATATGAAAAGATTGGGAATTGACTGCGGTGTGAAGATCGCTCAACTAAAGGGGGGGAAATTGCTCGGTGCCGGAATACGTGAAGGATTTATCATAACTAAAATTGACCGGAAAAAAATATTTTCTGCCGAGGATGTCACTGCCGCTCTTGAAAATAAAAAGGGAGGCGTGCTCATTGAAGGAGTATATCCCAACGGGATGAAAGGATACTACGGGTTCGGATTGTGAACATTCCCCTTAAGCAAACCGGTTTATTATTAGCCGGAATTTTATATTTTTGCTTTTTAAATCATCTATCCTTTACCATTCATGTTGCACATCCATATTAAGGAAGCATACCGTTATTTTGCCAACGCAAAAGAAACTTTAAGTAAAAGTTCCATTCAATATAACAGGTTTACCGATGCGAAATTTGTTTCGGAAGCAGCGGGTATAGGATATCTTGCAGCGCTAAAAGCAATTAATGCATACCTGATTTCAATTGGCGTTTCTGAAAGTAAATTACCGGAATCGGTGGAGCAGTACCGGGATTATATTTTGAAAAAAGTTCCGCACAACGGAAAATTAATGAGCGCTTTTAATACTGTTTATGAAAATCTGCATTTATTTGCTTATTACAAAGGAGGTACCGGTGTTAAAATGGTGAAGGAGGGTTTTGAAAATTGCAAAAAGATTATTGATATGATGGCAGGTTCCGTGAAGAAAAGTACCGGATATTTTGATTTAAGCGATGATACCGGAAAAAACCTGATAAATGAACCTTCTGTAAGGTACAAGACAAAAAGATCAAAACGTAATCCTGTACTGCGCTACCGGAAAAATGCCTAACTGGTATTCATTCCTGATCTCTTTTGCATCGGCATCATAAACCTGCGTGAGAATATTTTTATTGCCGGTTAAATTCTGAACGCTTATGATCCATTCCTGAGTAGTCCTTTTTGCATTCAGGCGGTACGATATTTCAGCGTCAACTCTGAAATAATCATCAAATCGCTTCCTATAGGCATTGTCGAAAGCATATACCGTGCTTTCCGATAAATTTGATTTCTCCAGGTCAATCGGGATATAGGGTTTCCCGCCAGCAAGGGTGGTTTTACCGTTTAATTCAAGAAATGATTTATTGCCGATTTTAAACTCAACCCCCCCCAGTATATTTACGGATTTCAATCCGTTAAAAGCAGTATTCCTCTTTACGCCATCACTGCCTTTATAGTTGGATTCAAAAAATGAACCGGTGATGAGAAAATAATAATGGTCCGAAAAAAATTTTTCCAATGTAAGTTCCACACCGTAATTTTCTCCTGTTCCATTGTTTACCAAACTGTCCTGGTCGGGCAGCGAGAAATCACCACCGACATTCAGCATTGAAAAAGATGTTTTGGTCGGTTCGACAGGCACCTTAAAAAGATACTGGTAGTACGATTCGACTTTTAACCTGAAATTGCTGAAAGGAGTGTAATCATACCCGATCACCGCCTGCGCGCTTTTAGTAAATTTTATTGTTTCGTTTGTTTTTTTGTATGTTCCGTCAGGATACTTCGTTTCGTAATAATAACTGGAAAGCGGCTGGGTCTGGCTGTGAAGGCCAATGCCGGCATTAAAAAATTTATTCTCAGCAAAATTCCACCTGATTCCTGCACGGGGCTCCACCGAAGATTCATTGCTCAATGAAAAATACTGGTAATGAATTCCCGCATTGAGAACAATAAGATCGGTGAATTTATGTTGCAGTTGAGAATATGCCTGGATGAGCGCACTTTCACCTTTAGTATCATGAAGTTTGATATATACCTTGTTATCGCGGGCGCTGTCAACATAGACGCTGCTGAAGAAATCGGCAATGATGCCGGAAGAAAGATAATCCTTTGCGCTGAATTTTTTATTCAGTTGCCAGTAGCCGGTGTATTTTACATCCGACATGCGGTTGCGGTAATCGAGAGTGGTTGATTGGTCTGCACGGCTTACCGAGTCCTCACGTATTGAATTGCTCGTTCCGGAAGCCGCAAAAGAGCAGCGCATGTGAAGTGAGGGAGAAAGCAGGTGGATGTATGAAATTCCTGCCACCCCCATATCAGAATAAAAATAGATATCGGAGCCAGCATGGGTGAAAGTCCAGTCGTTGGTATCGCGGTCCGAATCGAGAAGATCAATATTACTTTTTCCTCCCATACCGAAAACGGTGAGCCGCCCGTTTTTCACACCCGGAAAATCAAGTTTGAATGAAATATCCTGGTATTCCGGAATTCCCGATACACCGAAATTAATTCCAAGCGCATCAAAAACTCCCATAGTTGAATAACGGTAATTGGCAATATATGATGAACGTTTCGCCTTTGAAAACGGTCCTTCCGCACCAAGTTCAAATCCGTTAAAACCCACCTGCCCCACATATTCCCTTTTCTCATTATTTCCGGAACGCATTTTCACATCAAAAACACCGGCAAGCGCATTACCATATTCGGCAGGGAAGGCGCCCGATAAAAAATCAGAATCATCAAGAAGGTTGCTGTTCAATATGGGAACAGGTCCACCGGTAGTGCCGAGCAGCCCGAAATGATTAGGGTTCGGAATATTTATGCCATCCAACCGCCAGAGAACTCCCATGGGAGAGTTCCCGCGGATGATGATATCATTCCTCTGGTCGCTTGCCGAGCCCACTCCTGCAAAATTCATCGCCATGCGTGCGGGGTCGCCCCAACTGCCCGCATAACGTTTGGTTTCATCAAGGTTAAAAGCGCGTGCGCTCACGACAGCCATCTCATTAAGCGGTTTTTCCTTTTCCCGTTCAGCCACAATAACAACTTCCTCACCTTTGTAAACGCGTTCTTCCATTTCAACGAGCAGTACGACTTCTTTCCCCGTGGTCACGATAAGGTCGCTGAATGTTGCCGGGTTGTAACCGATGTATGTTACCTGTATTCCCTGTCGCCCGATAGGTACTTTTTCAATCCTGAAATTTCCGTTCTCATCAGTGGAAGCGCCAACGGGAGGATCACTGTTCACAAGGTAAACATTTGCAGCGGCAAGCGGAAAACGGGTTTGTTTGTCAATAACTTTTCCGCGGATGGTCTGATTATAGTCCTGGCCAATACACCTGCCGGGATACAGGTAAGCGGTCATACAACAAAGAAGTAAGAAGAAAAAATAATTATGTTTCATCGATGGAAGAATAAATATCAGTAATTGCAAGTTTTAATTCAGAATACCCGGATGCGAAATTGGAAAATATTTTAATGCACGTAACTTCTATGGAAGTTTATCATAATAATATCAGATCGGGAAAGTTGCGCTATTGAATTATTTATTACATTTGCAGTGATATTGTCATCACTTGAAAAAAAATATATTATTAACCAACTTTAACTTAAATTATTATGCCAAGCGGAAAAAAAAGAAAACGCCATAAGATGGCTGTTCACAAACGGAAAAAACGGTTGAGAAAAAACCGTCATAAGAAGAGAAGATAATAAAATATACCTGGCCCGGCTAATTTCTTTCAGATCACTTCTCCGGATAATCCCGGGAATAATTGTAATTTATTTTTTTTCTCACAGGAATATTTTCCAGTTACTTCCTGTTTTATTTTCCATTCTGGTCAAACCGGCCGGTTCACGGTATTTCAATTTCCATAATTGTGGCAAGCGAGTTATTTATTGACTGCACTGCAGAGGAGGTAAGGATCGCCCTGCTTGAAAACAAGCGGTTAGTTGAACTCAATACCGAAAAAAGCGGCAGGGAGTTCCAGGTTGGCGACATTTACCTCGGCCGCATCAGGAAACTTATACCCTCCCTGAATGCTGCATTTGTTGATATCGGTTACAGCCGGGATGCTTTTTTACACTACCTTGATCTTGGTCCGCAATTCAGATCGCTTGATGCTTTTGTGAAACAATCACTGAGCGGCAGGCAGACAAAACAGAACCTTGAAAATTTTTCGCTCCTCCCGGATATCAACAAGCATGGAAAAATAACCGAAATATTTTCCACCGGACAAAGCGTCCTTGTGCAAATTGCAAAAGAACCCATTGCCAACAAAGGTCCGCGCCTTACATCTCTTATCAGTTTAGCGGGAAGATACCTCGTTATGATACCTTTTCATGATAAAGTATCCTTATCCCAGAAAATCAAAATACAGCAGGAACGCGACCGCCTGAAAAACCTTACCGAAAGCATTCGTCCGAAAAATTTCGGGTTCATTATCCGGACTGTCGCTGAAAATAAAACCGCTTCCGAACTTGTCCCGGACCTGAATGATCTGGTGAAAAAGTGGGAACAATGTTATCTCTCGTTGGTTGGGGCAACCCCTCCCGTTAAAATTTTAGGCGAGGAAAACCGGACTACGGTTATCCTCAGGGACCTGGTAAATGCCGAATTCAGCAATATTTACATAAATGACCGGCTATTATGCGATGAGACAAGGCAATATTTGCGGACCATAGCGCCTGAAAAAGAAAAAATCGTGAAACTGTTTCAGAACAAATCCAGGATAT
The DNA here is from genome assembly GCA_016193485.1 of Bacteroidota bacterium. GTDB lineage: Bacteria > Bacteroidota > Bacteroidia > JACPRZ01 > JACPRZ01 > JACPRZ01. Next base: position 25,346 of record JACPRZ010000028.1, read on the forward strand.
TTGACCATTTCGGGATTGACCGGCAGATAAAATCACTTTTCGGGAAATATATCACTATGGAAAGTGGGGCGTACCTGATAATTGAACATACCGAAGCGATGCATGTGATAGATGTAAACAGCGGTACCCGCACTGCATCAAATCCAGATCCTGAAGCCAATGCCTACGCCACTAATATTGAAGCGGCAAAAGAAATCGCCCGGCAACTCAGGTTGAGGGACATGGGAGGAATTATCGTGGTTGACTTCATTGATATGCGTTCGGATGAATACCGGAGAAAGGTTTATGAAACATTGATAAATGAAATGAAGACCGACCGGGCGCAGCATAAAATACTGCCGCCCAGCAGGTTTAATCTGATTGAGATTACACGTGAGAGGGTACGTCCCGTAATCAATATACAAACTACCGAAAAATGTCCTGCCTGTGACGGCACGGGTGAAATCCGTTCATCGGTTCTTATCCTTGATCAGATTGAAAATAATATCCGGTATATATTGCGTGAGCAGAATGAGCCGTCAATAACTCTTGAAGTACATCCGTTCATGCACGCGTATCTTACAAAAGGGCTTTTTTCAATACGGATAAAATGGATCCTGAAATATAAAAAGAAAATAAAAATCCTTCCTGATTCATCACTTCATCTTGTTGAATTCCGGTTCCGGAATCATATCGGAAATGAAATAAAAATTTAGACCTGCATCCCGCTTTCGTAATCATCTTTTCCCTGCTCCGATTGTGGCGGTTTAAATGAATTGAGTTTGCCGTAAAACAGCATCAGCGGGATAATGGAGAACAATATAAAGAGCCCAAGTATCGGGAAAGAGAATATGACATTTTTGTTTTCTGCAAACAACGGTAAACTGAAGAGTCCGATAAATGAAAAACGCAGGATCAGGTTAATGACACCGAATACCCCCCCTGTCCGGCCGAAAATATAATTCGGAATCAGGTGGAAGAGATGCGTTATCCTCATGATTCGAACCGAAGCATTGCTCAAACCAAGAATAAAATAGAGGAAATAAAAGAGCGGAACATAACTGTTCAAAGAACCGGCAAAGTACGTCAATGCGGCAACCACGCTCATAATAATAACGGCAATAACAGCCGACCTGCCGCGGAAGAGAGTTGTGGTAACTATTCCGGCAAGTACTGCGCCACCTGCAAAAAAGATTTCCGAAGCGGCAAAAACATCTGCTCCCCTGCCCAGCCATTTGTCAATGTAAAGCGGAACGACCTGGTATCCTACAATCATAATGGTCACAAAAACGGAAAAGGAAGAAGTTCCGAAAATCAGGATAAGCGGGTACTTCTTGAGGAAATTATAGCCGGTGATGAACCGTTCCCATATTGTGCCGCTTTCGGGTTTGCGTACGGCTATTGGTTTGAAGCGAATGAAAGCAATTAAACCAATTGCCAGAATATAGGTAATTCCATCAAGGAGAAAAACTTCATGCAGTTCCCATCTCCTTGCGGCAAATGGAAATATTTCCACGAGCCATTCCCCACCCATCCCCTCCCCTGTTCCACCGGCAAGTAAAATTGTAGCCAGCGCCCCGGATATCATATTGGTGGTTTGTCCCATAATTTCAATCAGAGAAGTAATACGCGCATAGTCCTTTGGCTCGGAAATTTCATGTGCGAAAGCATATAGGGTAGGATAATGGATGGAATAGATAAGAAACGTTGCCGCAAATACAAGCCCGGCAAAGAAGAGGGGAATTTGACCGGAAAAGTATCCAACACCGCTTGAAATAACCAGAATAATTCCACCGCACAGCGAAGTGATCATAAAAATATTTTTCCTGTTGTATTTATCAATCAGGGTACCCGTGTAGAGGCCCCAGAAAAGTGTGGCAAACGTCACTCCGCCATAAATAACTCCGAAAAGAGATGCCTCTCTTACCATATTGACAAAGTACCAGGGTATGGCTATCATCGTTATGCCCTGTGCAAAGCCGGAAATTATATTGGCTGAAAAAAGAAGTAATATTGCGGAACGGTTTTTCATTTACGAAGATCCTTTTAAAAACTATTTTCCGCCACAAAAACGCCAAAACACAAAAATTTCACAAAAAATAAGTATTTGAAAATAAAAATTTAGAGGGATTTGGTGTTTTGGAGATTTAGAGGCAATGCATTAATTATTGCATTTTATCGTAGAATCATTTATAGAAAAATGCAAAGGTAATTTTAATTAAACCTGTCAGTGAACCTCCTGGAAAAATCCGCAAAATTATGCTCAAAAAAAGAGAGATACCCCTATGAGGTAAAAAGGATACTATTGAAATGGGGTGCAAGTGAAGATGAATCAGAAGATGTAATCCGAAAACTTTCTTCATCCGGTTTTCTAAACGAGGCGCGCTATGCTTCTCTTTTTGCAGAAAATCACCTGCGGAACTTCAGATGGGGCTGGCTGAAAATCCGCGCCTGTCTTCTTGAGAAAGGAATACCACAAAGCATCATTGATACGGTTCAAAAGGAGTCCGAAACTGAAGAGTATTTTACAACCCTAAAAAAACTAATCAGAGAAGAAGTGAAAAAAAACCGGAATAAAGAATCCATTTACCGGAAATTCATATCCCGCGGCTTTGAACCGGAACTTGTGGAAGAAATTTTAAATTCATTGATATAATCAATGCTACTTACCATTTGCCGCGTACTTCTGAACTTTCCACTCTCCTACTTTCCGTTAAACAATGTCATCGTTTTATCAATTCCGTTTAATCCGAAACTCTTTATTGCGTCAATGCAAACAATAATGCGCTCAGGTAATTTTGACTTTTCGTCCCTGGTCCATTCCCCGAGTACATAATCAACCTGGCCGCCTTTCTGAAATTCATTGCCGATGCCGAAACGCAGGCGGGAATAATCTGAAGTTTCAAGTATCGAATTGATATGAGCAAGACCGTTATGCCCTCCGTCACTACCCTTTTTTCTTATCCGTATGGTTCCGAAAGGCAGACCTATATCATCAACAACCACAAGCATCTTGTCCACCGGGATTTTCTCCTTTTTGAGCCAATAATGTAGTGCGAAACCGCTGCGGTTTACAAAAGTTGCAGGTTTAAGAAGCAGGCAGGTAGATCTATTGAACGCAAATGCAGCAATTTCCCCGTATCTTTTGAAACTGAATTTAAGTTTTTCTGCTTGTGCGATGGCATCAAGGATAATGAAACCGATATTGTGACGCGTATGGGTGTACTCGGCACCGGTATTACCAAGCCCGGCAATCAGGAATTTCGCCAAATCACAGAAAAGTTAGTTTATATCAGCGTTTTTTATTTCTTTCCTTTCTCTTCTTTCTTCCCCTTCTCTTCTTTTTTCTCTTTTTCTTCTTTCTTATCTTTGGGTTCTTCTTTAGCCGCTGCCGTTTTATCTGCAGGCGCTTGTCCTTCAGGAGTCACCGCTACAGGTGCGCCTTCGGCAGTTACCGGTGTTGCTGTCGGGGCTACCGTCACTATTTCCGCGCGCGGGGGCTGAATTCTCACTACAGTTGCATTGGGCGGATCGATAATTTCTGCCCCCGGTAAAGTCAGGTCTGAAACCTTTATTGAATCACCGATTTTCATCGGCTCTACATTCAGATCAATGTAGTCGGGAATTTCAGCAAGAATACCTTTTACTCTCAATCGTCTCATTCTTACTATAACCTGGCCGCCATCCTTAATTCCCACAGCCGTTCCGATAGTCCTGACTGGTATCCTCATTATGACTTTACGGTCTTTACGTAATTCCACGAGGTCAATATGATTAATCCGGTCGGTAACCGGGTGAAATTGTACTTCCTGTAAAGTTGTTTGAAATTTATTGCCATTCAGAAGAACCTCAATTATCGTGGCTTCAGGAATGGCTACAATTTTATTTAATGCTTTCTCATCGGCTGAAAGGTTCAGATTTTTTTCACCGCCATATAGGTTTACCGGTACCTGCCCTGACCTCCTCAACCGGTTGGCTGATTTGGTACCCTTTTCGGTTCGCTCCTTAACTAATAAATCAACAGTTTTCATGATTCAAAAAAAATATTAATTCTGAATTATTCTAAATGGAATTATAGGAAGGCAAAGGTAACAATTTTCGTGGTATCCGCTAAAAAATAAAATGACCGGCTATTGATTTGTGCTCAATTACCTTGCGGATGACTTCCGAAAAAATATCAGCAGTTGATAAAACTTTTATTTTCGGGTGTTGTTTTTTCAGCGGGATTGTATCGGTCACTACAAGTTCAACCAGGTTTGATTTGCTTATATTTTCATACGCCATGCCGGACAGTACGGGATGTGTGCACAATGCCCTTACGCTTTTGGCGCCTTTTTCCAGCATGATTTCAGTCGCCCGAACGAGAGTACCAGCGGTATCTACAATATCATCAAGGAGAATGATGTTCCTGCCATCCACATCACCGATGACCTGCATTGTTTCAATTACATTGGCTTCTTTCCGTTGTTTATGGCAGATTACAAAATCGGTTCCGAGGAATTTTGCATAGGCATTCGCCCTTCTTGTTCCACCGGTATCAGGAGAGGCCATGGTCATATTAGTGAGTCCAAGCGACTGCAGGTAGGGAATAAAAATGGCAGAGGCATATAGATGGTCAACCGGGATGTTGAAAAAACCCTGTATCTGATCGGCATGGAGGTCCATAGTGATAACCCGCGATATTCTGGAAGCCATCAGGAGGTCGGCAATCATTTTTGATCCTATGGAGACCCTTGGTTTATCTTTGCGGTCCTGCCTTGCCCATCCGAAATAGGGAATTACGGCAATAACCTGCTCCGCTGATGCACGGATGGCGGCATCCGCCATGAGCAGAAGTTCAAAAATGTTATCGGCAGGCGGAAAGGTGGATTGAATGGCGAACACTTTGCAGCCGCGTACCGTCTCTTCAATCATGGGTTGAAATTCTCCATCACTGAAGCGAAGCAATTTCAGGTCTGCGAGAGGAAGTTCAAGATTTTCGGCAATTTTGGCGGCAATATCTTTAGACGCGGAACCCTGAAATATTTTAACCTCCTGGATCATAATTTCTGAAAAAGAACGCCTGCGAAGATAGATAATTCCCGGAGATCCGCCTTTGGCGGAAACGGTTCACCTGTCAGATGATTGTGATTACATTTGCACTTTCCAGGATGGATTTTGAAGTCATTAACGCCCGGGTGGCGGAACTGGTAGACGCGCTGGACTCAAAATCCAGTGGTAGCAATACCATGGGGGTTCGATTCCCTTCCCGGGCACTGCTTTACAACTGCGGAAGAATCAACCGGTCTTCCATCTTTATCTTCGAGGTCTGGAAGAAATTGGCGTAAATAAGAGTAAATTCAACACCACCATCCAGGGCACTTGCTTTGCGCAATTGCGATACATTTATATCGTAACTGATACCGAGAGTAATAGGTCCGTAATCAATTCTTGTCGCAAATACAGCGGCATCCGATAGGCGGTAAAACCCACCGAAACTCACAATCGCCTGTGAACGGTAATCGGTGTACCTCGATGGTTCCTGAATGACATACTTAATAAAAGAACCAAGGTAAACTTCCTGGTGCGGTCCCTGCCTCATAAAAATCACCTGTGGCTGAAGATAGCGGTCAAGTTTATTTGCCTGCGGTAATTTAAAACTGATAACGCTGTTAATGACCAGTTTCGGATAGAGGTTTTCTTCCTTGCTGTTGAATGATTTATCCGGGCGGTTAAGATGATAATAAGAAATACCCGTTTTCGCTTTGACTAATTCACCGGGCACAAAGTGCCACAGGGCTCCCGCTGCAAAATCTTTATAGGAGGTTTTTACATTATTATTGAGATTTGTCTCCCCCGAAGATAATCCCGGGTCATAAATCTCACCGTTCCATTGTTCATCCCACCTCAGGTTTGCCAGGTTTGCTTTCCGTGAGGCATAGCCGCCCTGAAGTCCTACCGATATATAATTTTTATCATTCAGTTTCTGATGAGCAGAAAGAATAAAATTGTAGAGAGTAGTGTTTAATTTTGATTTTCCTGCAATATCTTTCACAAAATTTCCGCCAACCCCGATGAAGTGGTTTCTTCCCTCTTTTTTAAACAACGGCATATCAAAGGAAATAGCATAGGTCTGAAACGGTGTGGCTACACTCGCCCATTGCAATTTATAGTCATTACTGAACCGGTAATCGGTTTCGTGAACACCGGCAGAGGCGGGATTCAGGGTTACGACCATCGCATCAAACTGCGAGTAATGCAGGTCCTGCCCGGCAAGATTCATTGCCAGAATAATAAAACAGGATGATAAAATATTTTTACGCATAAAAAGGATATGATTTTTTATCAGGTTGCAAATGTAATAATAATATTCCCATTAGCAAATGGGGCAATTTACGTACTTTTGTAATATTATGCCTCCCTTAAAAACTTTATTATGGTTGCTGTTATTATTACCGTTATTATTCAGATATGGAAATGCACAGGATTTTTCGGGTGGATTGACTGGAGGTTTGTCAACCAGCCAGGTTTCGGGCGATGAACTTGCAGGGTTTAACAAAGCGGGTATTTTTTTTGGCGGATTTACCTCAAGGTCGTTCAGCGAAAAATGGTCGGCCATGATGCAGTTGTCCTTTATTATGAAAGGCAGCAAAAAACCCACAAGGGTTGATAAGGGCGATTACGAATTTTACAGATTATCCCTGTGGTATATTGACATTCCGGTCTTAATACATTATAAAGCATACTTTAAAGAATATAAGGCATTTTCCGGTGAAGCAGGGTTCTCTTTCGGGACACTGGTCTTTTCAGAGGAAGAAGATCAGTCGGGCAATCTTCCCGGTCGTCCGCCATTCAAACGGTTTGATTTAAGTTTAGCAGGGGGTATTCATTACCATATATCGGATAATCTGAATATATACATGAGGATGCTTAATTCCATTCTTCCCATCCGGGGTAACTTATCCTATGCCTATCAGAGAATCACCGGAGGACAATATAACACAGCGCTTCTTTTCGGAGCAGAATATTTTTTCTGAAACTTTTTATTCCAATACAATAATCCGGAACTCAATGAAAAAAAAGATTGTACTCGCTGTCACCGGTGCAAGTGGCGCTATCTATGCGAAATTATTGCTGACTAAAATTAAAAAATTATCAGGCCGAATTTCAAATATTGGAATAGTAATGACCGAAAACGCGAAAGAAGTATGGCGGCATGAACTGGGGAACCGTGATTATGAAAAATTTTCTTTTACCTTTTACGGTAAAAGCGATTTCCATGCACCCTTTGCTTCCGGCTCCGCAGGTTACGATACCATGATTATCTGTCCCTGTTCAATGGGCACGCTCGGGCGGATTGCAAGCGGTACATCGGATGACCTTATTATCCGCGCAGCCGATGTTATGCTTAAAGAAAGAAAAAAATTAATTCTTGTACTTCGTGAAACCCCATTCAACCTGATTCATATCCGCAATATGCAACAGGTAACCGAAGCCGGTGGCATCATCTGCCCTGCGATACCGTCCTTTTATTCCAAACCTAAAACAATTGAAGAAGCGGCACTGACGGTTATTGACCGCGTACTTATTCTTGCAGGTTTTGACCTGGAAACTTTCCGGTGGGGAAAGGGATTGGAGGCAGGAAAATAAAAAATTGTCCGTTTATACTGCCATCCGGGGATTTTGTTTCACTTTCAGTGATTTTTTTTTAACTTTTTTTGTTCATAAATCAACCGGTAAACTATTGCGGCATCAAAAGTTTATCCTTACCTTTACGGCTCAAATAAATAATCCCCCTTATGCTCGAATTCTGCAAACATATCGTAATGCAGGTGAGTTTTGACAGCGAATTATTCAGAAAAGAATTAAGCAAAGCAATAACATGGCTTAAAGCCGAAGAGGTAAACCTGTTCAAAGCATGGTGCCTTGCTACTTTCGGAAGCAGGTATGGTGATATTCTAAAACAGGTGTTTGAAAAAATGATCCATTCCTGATTAACCGGGTTCCTTCTGAAGAATTGTGGCAATATTCCTCCTGATACCTTTATATTTCGCCCTTTGCATTGGGGAATCGGAGCATAATTCGTTAAATTTTCCTTCTGTAAGGTCTTCCCATTCCTGCCTGTTCATATTCATTAATTCAGTTTTTGGGTCAAATTCAGGAACATTGTGTTCAGACGCAAAATGGTTCCACGGGCAAACATCCTGGCAGATATCGCAACCGAATACCCATCCGTTCATTTTATCCTGAAATTCAGGTGGCATCTTTTCTTCTTTCAGTTCTATCGTCAGATATGATATACATTTACGTGCATCAAGGATATAAGGTGCAATAATTGCCTGTGTCGGGCAGGCATCAATACACCGGGTGCAGGTGCCGCAGTAATCCTGCAGCGGTCGGTCATATTCAAGTTCAGCATTGGTAATTATTTCACCGATAAAAAAGAAAGATCCTTTTTCCTTATTAATAAGATTGGTGTTCTTACCTATCCATCCAAGCCCGCTGCGCTGCGCCCATGTTTTTTCCATGACCGGTGCCGAATCAACGCAGATTTTTCCTTCTAACCCGGGAACGTGTTCCCTCATCACGGATAAAAGATGTTCTAATCTTTCTATCATTACGATGTGATAATCCGTTCCAAAAGCATATTTTGAAATTTTCGGTGCGGCAGGATCGCTTTGTTTCCGTGAAGAATAATAATTCAGCAGGACGGATATGACGGATTTAGCACCAGGTAGCAGTTGCTGTGGATCTACCCGTCTTTCAGGATTCCGTGCCATGTAGTGCATGGAACCATGAAATCCGTTATTCAGCCAGTTTTCAAGTTTTCCTTTTTCATTATCCTGAAAATCAGCCCTCGCAATACCGCAATAATCAAAACCGAGATGCAATGCCTCCCTTTTAATGAGCCGTGTAAGATTTTGTTTTTTCGTGAAAGAGTTAACCGCAGTCACAGGTTGTTCCAATGCTTCAATCATGCAGAAATTCCTAACGTAATGAAGTTATACTGACGGAATTTGATTTTGCAAGTATGCAAAATCAAATTCATCAGTATATCCTGATCTAAATGATTTGTTCTGACGAAAATGTCAGAATGCTGTACCAAAGCGTCAGCACAAAATCATTCAGCATCAGTATAGTTTATTTTACGAGGGTTACCCTGCCGATATAGGAGTATTCGTTATCCAAAAGATCGGTAGTAAATATCTTGTAAACATATACATCCTGCTGGGCTTCTTTTTTACCTTTATTTACTTTTCCGTCCCATCCTTGTTTAAAATTATCGGAATAAAAAATCAAATCGCCCCAACGGTCAACAATGTACATCTTGTATTCTTTAACCCCTTTTAAAACAGGTAAATAAAAATCATTTAATCCGTCACCGTTGGGTGTAAATGCGTTGGGTATCTGAAAAGCATATTCGCAATCAACGACCACAAGTACGCTATCTGACTTTTTCGGAGTGGAACACTGGTCGCTGGCATAAACTTTATATAGAGTGGTCACCCGCGGATAAACATAGAGATTGCTGTCGGTGTCACCGGTACTCCAGAGATAGGATATCGGACCTACCCCCCCGCTGCAGCTTACCGTTAATGGCGCCAATTCAGTGCAGATTACAGCATCCCCATCAGCATCAATGGTGAGTGGTTCAACGTTACGGATTGTGATTGTGAGATTACTGTCAGGACAAACATCATAGGATAAATTATCAACTACCGTTAATTTGAGCGTTTCATCATTTTCGGCCTGTCCGTCAAAATTGGCTTCAACAGTAATAGTAGCAGAATATTGGCCGTCCGGAATCACTGCGGTTCCCGACATTACCGGGTAATCAATCCCATTCAGGGAGGTTCCTTCAATGCGGTATTTCACAAGTAGATTTCCGATTGAATCGGCACGGGTGAAGCGGATCTGAATATCATCGCAACCTTCAATCATTTCAATATCGCCTTTTAAACTCACCCCGGTCAGAAAAACATTGGACAACCCCGAAGTATTATTTCCGCACTCATCTGTTACCAGCACTCCATATTGCGCGGTCGTAAAAGGGTTCACTATGACTGTGTCGTTATCAGGTAATGGTAAACCAGTCAAATTATCTGTCCATGTAAAAGTATAATTTCCATACCCACCGGTAACCTGTGCCGTGAGTGACGCAGGACCACGTGTACAAAGAATTGTATCATTACCGGTTGTTACCATCATCGGGTTTACATTGATGATCTGAATGGTATCTTTAGTCAGAAAAGTAATACAGTTGGTATCCACAACGAGGGCGATAATAATTTCTTCATTACCCTCGGTGATCCCGTCAAAATAGGGTTGGATGTCAAACGAAGTTGATCCCTGGCCGGCAGGAACAAAAATGGTATCCTCGATGAAATTATAATCGGTTCCGTTGGCAGCACCGCCCGAAATGGTAATAAAAAGGGAAATCGCCTGAGTTGTGTCATCATTGCGGATCAGGGTTACGATCGCGTCTTTACATCCTTCAATCACAATATCATTGGTCACCGAAAGCATGGATGCCGGAGGAATTACATTTACGGTAACGCTGCGGGCGTTGGCGTTTCCGCATGTGTCAAGTACAAATACGGTATATGTTGTGGTGTCAAGCGGCACTACATAAGCGGTGTCATTTATTCCCCCCCCGTTGTCCCATACATATTGCAACGGGCCGGTTCCCCCGGATGCTACGGCTTTCAGGAGTACGGTGTTGCCGGCACATATAGAAGTATCGTTGTTGACCGAGAGACCTATTGAATCCACATTAGCAATAGTGGCGGTAGCCACTGAAGGTCCTGTAGCGCAGAAAAAATTAGGGTCAGGGATCGTAGTGATGATGACGGTCTCGGTTCCTTCGCTGATAAAATCAACAAGCGGGTTGATAAATAGATCAACTGAAGTGCTTCCGGCAGGGATCGTTATGCTGTCAGTAATATATATGTAGTCGGTTCCATTGGCTGCTGTTCCGCTTATGGTGTAATAAACCGTATAGGGATTGCTAATCGGCCCTGCTCTTGTAAAAGTAAATTTTGTCGTACTGCATCCCTCAACAGCCGGACCCTGCTGTGAACTGGTTACCAACAGACCGCCCACGCCAATATTAATTTGTTGTATGAGAGTATCGGTAGTACATTCATCGGTAACCGTTACAGTATAAGTTGTATTTACAGCAGGACTTACCGTAATTGAACTGCCCATCACCCCGGTGCTCCATGAATAAGTATATGGAGATACTCCGCCTGAAGGTGTGGCGCCAAGAACAAGTGTCTGTCCCGGGCAAATGATTGTGTCAGGCGACACGGTCATTGTGAGAGGAGGAACATTAATAATTGTCACCACGGCTTCGGACGGATAATCATCAAGGCAGGTATTGTTACCTGTGTTTGCCGGAATGGTAATCACTATCGTTTCAAGGTTTTCAAAATACCCGTCCACCAGAATATCGAGCGGTACCGTAATTGATGAAGAACCTGCCGGAATAACAACACTGTCGGCAAACTGTGCGTAATCGGTGCCATTATCAGCGGACCCGGTTATTGTAAAATGCAGGGTATAGGGCATTGCGGTCGTACCGGAGCGGCTGAAAATTACCATCACAGGACCGCAACCTTCTTTGACAGTTGCATTATCCGTCTCAACATCTCCGAGGTGCACCTGGAAGCCGGCAGCGCCAAAACTGGCGGTTTCAAGAAATACTCCCGAATCATAGATTCCGTCACCGGCATCGGCAATGCAAATTTTCATGTGATAGGTTTCGCAGGGTATAATGGTAGGAGAGGTCGCGGTCAGTACTGTAGTAAATCCGTCAAATTGGACTGTGGGATTGGCTCCGGGAGTAGTACCATCACCGTTATCTACATAATACTGAGAATGGCTCAGGTAGTAATTTGCCGGCTGGCAATTAATACTGCTTCCGCTTGCGCCAACCGACCCATTGTTGATTGTATTTATTGCAACCGGTGTATTTGATGTACCAGGTATAATAGCCATATTAAATTTACCGGGAATAAAATTGCCGGTAACACCGGGTCCCGAAATAAAAAAAGCAAACACATCGGTAAATTGAGAACAAACCCATTCGGGATATTCCTCTGAAGCAAAAACATACTTCAACTGGACTTTATCACTTGCTGAAGTAAAATCAAATTCAAGGATGGCTGCATTATAGGTAACTGTGCTGCCGGTATTATATATTACAGCGAGAAATGCATCCAAATCAGCATCACCAGGAGCGGAATTCCAATTACCAGCACTGCCAAGGTCGTTCGGTCCTGGCGCACCCTCGGTTGCAGGTATCCTGTAAATAGGTCCGGTCATCAGAATAACTCCATTACCAATACCAATATTTGAAGCCGAACCGTCAAAATACCCAATCATCTCAGCATTATCACCGGTAGGATTACCCGATACCCCATTGAAGGTCACATTGGTGATGGTAACACCGGGATTCAGGAGGATGTTCTGAACAAGGTAATTGGGATCGTTGTAGGGTGCAACGTTGGTGACGGTGAGTTGGGCGAAAGATGAAAGGGAAGAAAGAGTGAGGGAGATAAGGGAACTATGGGAATATAAAGGAAGAGAGAAATATCGTGATAATAGGGGTTTCATTTAATAGAAAATTGAGTAATGATATAGTAAAAAACCTACAAAGATAGAAATAATTATTATACCATGCAAATCAATATATTAACACCGGGAATTCCCGGCACAATTTTTGTAATTTAGTCCGTCATGTTCAAATTATTCTCCTATATCTTTCTCTGTTTCTCAGCGCTTTATGCCGCTGCCCAGGATCAATTTCCGCATCATCCCAACGGTTCGTTCCATAGGGGTGAAAAACTTACATTCAGGGTCCACTACGGATTTATAGACGCAGGAACGGCCGAAATGGTAGTAACGGAAGAAAACCGGAAAATAGGCGAACGCAATACCTATCATATTGTAGGAACGGGTAAGTCAAACCGCTTTTTTGATTTCTTGTTCAGGGTGCGCGACAGGTTTGAGTCCTATATTGACGAAGAAAACCACCTGCCATTGGTTTTCATCCGCAGAAGCAATGAGGGAGGATATATCATTAAACAAGACCAGGTTTTCAATCATAATAATAAGACCGTGAGCAGCAACGGAAAAGTGTATTCCGTTCCGGACAGGGTTCAGGACATGCTCTCTGCCTATTACTATGCAAGAAACTACGATCTTTCAGACCTGCAGATTGGAGACACCGTTAAAGCGCCTGCATTTGTTGATGATGAGAACTGGGTGCTTATGATCCGCTTCATTGGCAGAGACACTATTACTACGAACCTCGGCACTTTCGCCTGTCTGAAATTCAACCCTGTTGTTCAAAAGGGGCGCATCTTCAAAAACGAAAGCGACATGATTGTTTATATCACCGATGATAAAAACCGGATTCCCATCCGCGGTGAAGCCAGAATTCTTGTCGGCTCAATACAAATGGATCTTGCTTCTTATGAAAATCTTGCCAACCCAGTAGCGAAAATCAAAGAAACAGATGATTGAACCGGATATCCGGTCAGCAATAATTTTTCTACCTTGCGAAAATTTTTTCCTTTAATAACAGTGAGAGATAAGAATAGTATCGAAAACCTGATCAACCTGCTTGGTGAAAAATATTCAGCCACAGGCCAGGACATGAATTCCTATCTTGAAGGATTGCTTTATGCGAACTTTCAGAATTACTGGGATTACATTGACCTTGATACCCTGCTGACGCTGCAAAAGCCACTGACGGATTTCCCCGATGAAGTTGTTTTTATCACCTACCACCAGATCACCGAACTCTATTTCAAACTCACCCTCCATGAAATTGAACAGATTGCCGGTAACGGTCATGTTATTCTTGACAACGGAAAAATCGGAGGATGGAATGAACGGCTGGATCCCCTCTTTTTTACGGAACGGCTGAAAAGGATGAACCGCTATTTCGATAATCTTATTGAATCGTTTGATGTACTTGTCAGCGGTATGGAAAAAGATCAGTTTCTTAAATTCAGGATGGCATTGCTTCCCGGCAGCGGGTTCCAGTCGCTGCAATTCCGGAAAATTGAAATCGCTTCAACCGACCTGCACCTGCTGACGCATAATGGCGCCAATGAAACCGGAACAAAAAAAGGAATCAATACGGATTTTGAATCCCGCTTTGAAAATATGTACTGGAAAAAAGGCGCGGTTGAACTTTCTTCCGGTAATAGAACCCTCACTTCAACCCAGTTCGAGAAAAAATATTCCGTAGACCTTCTTGCTTTTGCCAAAACATACAGCGAAAAAAACCTGCGTGCAAAATACCGTTCATTGCCGGAATCCGCAAAGAAAAACTCATCCCTTATAAGGGAATTGCGCCAGTGGGATGTAAAGGTCAATATCAACTGGCCGCTTGCTCACTACAAATCAGCCGTAAAGCACCTGCACAGGGATGCGGAATACATCAAAGCCACAGGGGGAACCAACTGGCAGAAATATCTCCCCCCCCGATTCCAAATGAAGGTTTTTTACCCTGAATTGTGGTCGGAAAAAGAAAAAAATGATTGGGGAAAGGAATGGGTTGAAGAAACTATGTCCGAAATAAAACCGGGAAAGTCGTGATTCATAAAGAAAGGAAATTCTTCTATATCCTTTTAGCCGTCATTGCTGCGCTGCTTTTCATTCTCACCCTTCGTGTCAGACATATTTCCTACCTGCACCGTGAAACCGGAAAGACCGGTATTGATACTTTATTTGAAGTGAAGATGATATCACCAAATTATTACATTAAATCAGGGTTGGTCGGAGGTGATCTTAAGATGGAAAAAGGAGTCGTGAATCCGGGCGACCACCTAACTTCCCTGTTACCGGATTTCGTTTCCCCGGCCATCATTGATGAGATTTTCCGGTCATCGGTGGGAATTTTTAATTTCAACCGGTTAATTTCGGGTAAAACCTATTACCTTTTTTATTCCGATTCCGGAATTCTGCGCAACTTTATTTATGAACCCGGAAAACTGGATTTTATTATGGTATCAATGGGTGATACCATTATCGCGTTTCGCGGAAGAAAGGAAGTTGAGACACGGACAACAATCTGTTCCGGCACTATTAAAACGTCACTTTGGGATGTAATTGCACAGAAAAATATTTCCCCGGAAGTTATTACCGGCTTATCGGAAATTTACGCCTGGGCGATTGATTTTTACCGGCTGCAGAAAGGCGACAGTTTTACCGTTGTGTACGAACACTATTTGATTCATGAAGAATCGGCCGGGATGGGAAAAATCCTTGCCGCCAGTTTTACGCACAGGGGAAAAGATTATTTCAGTTTCAGGTTTGAGCAGGATGGAGAGGAAGGATATTATGATTTGGATGCAAAAAGTTTGAAAATGCCATTTCTGAAGGCGCCATTAAAGTACAGCCGGATTTCATCGGGTTTTTCGAAAAAACGGTTCCATCCGGTTCTGAAACGTTTCCGTGCGCACCAGGGAATTGATTATGCTGCACCGAAAGGAACCCCGGTAATGGCGGTAGGGAACGGTACAATATCTGAAGCAGGATATTCAGCAGGGAACGGAAATTATGTCAAGATCCGGCATAATAACTCTTACTCAACTCAATACCTTCATTTATCGCGGTTTGGAAAAGGCATACGGAAGGGAGTTAGCGTCACCCAGGGACAGATCATCGGGTATGTGGGCAGCACCGGGCTGGCTACGGGACCACATCTTTGTTACAGGTTCTGGAAGGAAGGAGTTCAGATTGATCCGATGAAACTGAAAATTCCGCCATCCGAATCAGTTAATGAAAAATATATTGCTGAATTCGACAGTGTAAAAAAAGCGATGGTGGAAAAATTGAAGGCGCAGGATAATTATTTATTCTGATAGAAATTATTTCGCACTACTTCAGCCCAGATTTTCCGTTCCCCATTGTAATAAACGGTCACAAATGCATCATTTATTCCTTTGGTTACGAGCCGTTGCCTCGTCATTTCGGCTTCATTAAGGGTTTTGTAATCACCTACGGCAAAGCGGGTTATTCCGTCATTTAATTTTTGAACTTTTAATTCTCCGACTTCTTTGAGGTGAGAAGGGTTGAATTTTGACGGATCATAATAAGCGGCTACCTGTACCTGGAAAAACAATCCGGGTGCCGAAACGGAACCGAATTTCTTCACCAGTTCCTGGTAGAGTGCAGGATCGTTAAAATTCATGCTTTCAAGTTTATTGAAATCCATAGGTAACGTATCGTAGGAAAATAATTTCAGTTTAAAAAATCCCTTTTCATCAGTGATAGCCGAATTAACGTTTATACCTGCGCGGGGGGTGTCATTAACGGTTATGATTCCCTCAATGGCTGGAAATTGTTTGGCTTGAAAATCAGGGTCGGTTTCATCAATGGTGATGAAATATTTTTGAACAGCAGGAAGTTGCGCAAAAGTAAACCTGCCGAGGTCATTGGTTACGGTTTTTCCCATCTGGATATTATCCTGCCCGGCAATGGTAAGAGTCAGATTTTTCCCTGCTCTTGAAGTATCATCGCTATAGTATAATTTACCGTCAACTTTTGTTTTGGGTCCCGGAACGTAGCCGGGAGTAAATAACCTGATATCAATTGTGATTTCGGTGAAAGTATCTTTATCGGCAAGTATTACATCCTTTACCTGCGTTTCAAATCCTTCAACCGAATAATTGATTTTATAATTTTTTCCTGCCGGAAGATTAACCAGGTATTTGCCGGTTGCGGAATTCGAATTATAGGTTCCCTGTATTTCCGTTGTCATTAGGTCATGCACCACGATCGATGATTTTGCCGGTTGTTCATCAACCGTTACAATTCCTTTTATCAGGGCGACCGCAGGAACTTTTTCCTTTATTCCCCAGTGAATAACATAAATATCCATGAAACCCAGTCCGCCAACTTTACCGGTTGAATAATATGCCCTCTGGCCGTTAGCGGCTTCTACATAATATTTATCATCATCCGGTGTATTTATCGGGAAACCGAGATTTTCGGGTTGCGACCACTTCCCGTCACTCTGCCATACGGTTTTAAAAATATCATAACCGCCAATGCTGTTATATCCTTCCGAACTGTAGTAAAGTGTTTTACCGTCAGGATGAATAAACGGACCATCATCATTATAGATGGTATTTATCGGTACGCCTGCACTTTCGGATTTTCCCCATGTACCATCCTCTTGCCTTTTACTGATATAAATATCCCTTCCACCGAGTCCACCGGGCCGGTTACTTACGAAGTACAGCGTTTTCTCATCCGGTGATAAACTTGCGCTTCCTTCCCAATGTTTGGAATTGATATTCTCATTCAGCGCAATAGGGTAACCCCATATATCTCCTTCGAGGTAACTCATGAAAATATCGCCCGAGGATTCTTCTGTATCTTTGTAAACGAAGAGTTTCTGTCCGTCAGCAGAGAGTGCAATTGCAGCATCATGACCGGGTGAATTGATATTTTCCCCGATACTTTCCGGGAGGAGCCATTTATCACCAAGTTTATAGGAGATAAAAATATCTTCAAAGTAATCACCGTTGGGGTCAGGATTACCGTATTTATCCATTTTTCCGCCAGTGCCCCGTGCACCTTTATACGTAAAAATAATGACCGATTCATCGGATGTAATTACCGGGACATACTCAGAACCCCCTGAATTAAGCGGCTCACCGATATTTTTTATGGTCACTTCCGTTGCCTTTTCAATAAGTTGCTTGGCATTAAGGCACATCTCCCTCAACCGCATTATTTCGGTTTTCCGGGAATTAAATATCTTTTTGTTTTTTTTAAGTGCATCAATGCGGGTAATTGCGTCATCGAACTTATAATTCAGGTGATAGGCGCGTGCAAGGTAGTATTCCGCCTCTCCTGATTTCGGTTCCAATTTGAATACCTCTTCAAGCAACTCCATCGCTTTATTTACTTCGTCATTTTTATACAGGTAGCATATTCCAAGCCGGTAAGCGTATAAATTTTTCCCCGGATACCGTTCGTATAGATTTTTGAACAATTCAAGCGCGTGCAGATAATTTTTTTCATTAAAATAATATTCCGCCTCATCAAAAAGAGTATCTTCGGTTTTATTAAAGGTTTCTTTCTGGGAAAATGTTTTTTGCGACCAGCCGGATACCGGGAAAAGAGTACAGCAGAGTAAACAGCAGAAATAAAATATGTTCCTGATAATCATAAACTAATAGAGAAGGGACAAAGATATGATTTTATCATTTATTTTAAGGGGTTCATAATTCTGGTCGTGAGGAATATCATAAATCATGCCTGACATATATCAAACCAGCCCTCCGGTTATTTTTTATATTTTTGATGTTTGCACGTGGATATTTGATACCTGATAAACAGAATAATATTTAAACTACTATGGATAAATTAAAAGAGCGTTTTTATCAGAACGCCCAGGCGATGGTTGCCGATATCAAAGCATTTCAGAAGGAAAATGCCGATAAGAAAGTCGGGGAATATAATGTTTCCCAAATCTACGGGGGGATGCATGGCATCATCGGCCTGATAACCGAGACATCAAAACTGGATCCTGAAGAAGGTATCCGGTTCCGGGGATATACAATTCCCGAACTGCGTGAAAAACTGCCAAGGGCACAGGGTGGTTTTGAACCTCTTCCCGAAGGTATCTTTTACCTGATGCTCATGAATGATCTGCCTACTTTTGATGATGTGATGGAAGTGAGCAATAACTGGGCAAGACGAGCCATTGTACCCAAACATGTTTTTACGGTCATTGATGCGATGCCCCTTCATACCCACCCGATGACTTTGTTCAGTATGGCAATTGAAGCCATGCAAACCGAATCGGAATTTACAAAAGCATACCGAAACGGGATTGCAAAAAAGGACTACTGGGATCCTACCTATGAAGATGTAATGAACCTGATTGCACGGCTCCCGCGGGTTGCCGCTTACATTTACCGCAGGTTATACCGTGAAGATAAACACATTGAACCGGATCCAAAATTAGATTGGGCTGCCAATTATGCACACATGCTCGGATATGATACGCTTGAAGTTAAGAGATTAATGCGTTTATACCTCACCATTCATGCTGATCATGAAGGAGGCAATGTGTCGGCACATTCGGCACACCTGGTCGGTTCTGCACTGAGTGATGCATATCTTTCTTATGCTGCCGGAATGAACGGGCTTGCCGGACCCCTGCACGGGCTTGCAAACCAGGAAGTCATTCTCTGGATAAAACACATGCAGAAAGACCTTGATTGCGAATCGCCAACCAATGAACAGATCAGCCAGTATGTTAAAAAAACAATGGCTGAAGGTAAAGTTATACCCGGTTATGGTCATGCCGTTCTCCGTAAAACCGATCCGAGGTTTACCGCCCAAATGGACTTCGCCAAAAAGTATATCGGGTTCGATCCTGTTATTGACCTTGTTCACCGCATTTATGAAGTAGTCCCGCCCATTCTCGGTTCGATAGGAAAAATCAAAAATCCATGGCCGAATGTGGATGCCCACTCGGGCGCATTGCTCATGCATTACGGAATTAACGAATATGATTACTACACGGTTATGTTTGGCGTGTCACGCGCTCTTGGAGTTCTTGCCCAATTAATCTGGAGCCGGCTTGTTGGATTGCCCATTGAAAGACCCGGTTCCATTACAACCGATTTGCTGAAGAAAAAAGTTGCCACCTCAACCCAAAAACCTGTTGAGAAAGCCGCAACCTGATGGCAAAATGGTTATTAGTTTTAAGTTTTTAGTTAGAGGTTTTGGGTTGCTGGTTACTGGATGCTGGTCGCTGGATACTGGATGTGGATCAAAGGTTATTTATACTGACGGAATTTGATTTTGCAAGTATGCAAAATCAAATTCATCAGTATATGCTGATCTGAATGATTTGCAAAATCATTCAGCATCAGTATAGTATTGTCTATTGTCTATCGCGTATTGTATACTGCCACTGCTCACTGATCTTAATTATCGCTTCAAATTGAATGAAATTTATCCGTAAGTTTGTACTATGGATTCCAGCACCTACTGCGTAATTATGGCCGGAGGAATAGGCAGCCGCTTCTGGCCGTTGAGTACTGAACTTCAACCCAAACAATTCCTGGATATTTTCGGATCCGGGAAATCGTTGCTGCAGCAGACCTGTCAGCGCTTTGCCAGAATGTGCAGAAATGAAAACATTCTCGTTGTGACCAACATGGTCCATTATGATCTTGTTAAGGAACAGTTACCTCATATTCCTGAGAACAATATTCTTTGCGAACCAAAACGGAAAAATACGGCACCCTGTATCGTTTTTGCAAGTTATAAGATTGCCGCCTTAACCAAAAATGCAAACATTATCGTAACCCCTTCGGATCATCTTGTAACCAAAGAAAAAGAGTTTTATGAGACCATGGATATTGCGCTGGCACAATCAAAAAAAGAAAATTGCCTTATTACTCTTGGTATTAAACCTGACCGGCCTGATACCGGTTATGGGTACATCCAGTTTGACGATCGCGATAATTCTTCCGGTCATCCGGAAATAAAGAGGGTGGTCACCTTCACCGAAAAACCCGACCATAAACTGGCAAGGGAATTTCTTGACAGCGGTGATTTTTACTGGAATTCAGGGATTTTTATATGGAATCTGGATTCAATAATTTCCGCACTGGAACATCACCTGCCAAAAACATCGGGAATTTTTAAACAGGCGTCAGAATCATTCAATACCCCTAAAGAATCAGCAGCCATTACCGCAGCTTATGACAGGGTTAAAAATATTTCCATTGATTACGGACTGATGGAAAAGGCAAGGAATGTTTACATGGTGCTGTCCGATTTCGGGTGGAGTGACCTTGGAACATGGGGCGCTTTATTTGAACATTTGCCTAAAGATGAAAAAGGGAATACCCGCCAAAGTTCGGATGTACGGTTTTTTGAAGCGGAAAACAATATGGTCATTCTCCCGGAAGGGAAAAAAGCAATAATAGAGGGATTAACGGATTACATTGTTGTAGATGCAAACAATGCACTACTGATTTGCCGGAAAGAGAATGAGCAGAAAATAAAAGAGATGACGGCCCCCCCTAATCCCCCCCAGGGGGGGAAATAAAAATCCCCTATCGAAAACAGTAAAATCTCCGGAAATTCAAATCATTTTCTTCGGGTCAACCCATTCGTCAAATTGTTCAGAAGTAACAAATCCCAACCGGATGGCTTCTTCTTTTAAAGTCGTCCCATTCTTATGCGCTGCCTTGGCTATCTGCGCGGCTTTTTCGTAGCCGATTTTTGTATTCAGTGCGGTGATCAGCATGAGAGAATTTTCAAGATTCAGTTTCAGACGCCTGAGGTTCGGCTCAATACCAATGGCGCAATTATCGTTAAAGGAAACAGATGCATCGGCAATCAAATGAGATGACATCAGGAAGTTGAAAATAATTACCGGTTTAAAAACATTAAGTTGAAAATGCCCGTTCATTCCTCCAACAGTAATGGCGGTATCATTGCCAATGACCTGTGTGCAAACCATCGTCAGCGCCTCACATTGAGTGGGATTTACTTTTCCGGGCATAATGGAAGAACCCGGTTCATTTTCCGGCAGCAGAATTTCCCCGATGCCGCTGCGCGGGCCGCTTCCGAGCATCCGTATATCATGCGCGATTTTCATTAAACTCACGGCAAGCCGTTTTAATGCGCTATGACTTTCCACGATTGCATCATGAGCCGAGAGGGCTTCAAATTTATTTTCAGCGCTCACAAAAGGCAGGCCGGTCAGGTTTGCAATTTCTTTGGCAACATCTTCGGCATATCCCTGCGGGGCATTAATACCGGTTCCCACGGCAGTGCCACCAAGAGCCAGTTCGGCAAGGTGCGGTAATGAATTTTTACATGCTCTTATTCCATGTTCCAACTGGGAACAATATCCCGAAAATTCCTGTCCTAAGGTCAACGGTGTGGCATCCATCAGGTGAGTCCGGCCTATTTTTACAATATCTTTAAATTCACCGGACTTTTTTTTCAGTGTCGCAAGTAACTTTCCAACTGAGGGAATTACTTTTTCCACCATGATTTTGTAAGCGGCAATATGCATCGCTGTAGGAAAGGTATCGTTAGAGGATTGCGATTTATTGACATCATCATTCGGATGAAGAATGGGTTTCCCCTCCCCTATTTTATTTCCCAGTAATACATGCGCACGGTTGGCAATAACCTCGTTTACATTCATATTTGACTGGGTGCCTGAGCCGGTTTGCCACACAACAAGCGGAAAGTGTTCATCCAGTTTACCTTGAATGATTTCATCGCAAACACGGCAGATTGTATCGCACTTATCCTTAGTCAAAACTCCAATCTTTAAATTCGTCAATGCTGCCGCTTTTTTCAGAATTCCGAATGCACGGATCACTTCCATCGGAATGAGGTGACCGCCAATGATAAAGTTGTTCCGGGATCGCTCGGTCTGAGCGCCCCAATATTTATCGGCCGGAACTTTTACTTCGCCCATGGTGTCTCGTTCAATACGAAATTCCATATTAATCAGTGAATAAAAAAATTGAATTTATTGGTTATCCAAAATTCAGATGTGGATGTTGATATTGGTGAATCTTTTCATCTTCTGTAAGAAATTTCAGTAAATATTCTATACTTTGGCATATTAATATCCTGTCAAATGGATCTTTATGAAGCAAAGGAAGTGTAAAGAGATGCTTTAATGAAGATTCGTCAATAGGCAAAGAAATACAGGAATGAAGTGACCGCTTTTCAGAAAGGTACTCAGCGGGATTGGAGGGTAACTTGAGTTTACCGATTTGTTGTTTGATGCAACATTCCCAGATGGAAGCCGTACTTAAATAAATTACGTTTGAGTTATCAGAAATCAACCGGTAATGTTTTCTTGATAACCGTTTATCGTCAGAAATATACCAAAGAAAAATCTGGGTATCTAATAGAATTTTCATCTCCCTTCAAATCCGGCAATAATATCATCCGGAAGGATATCGTTAAAATTATCAGGAACAATAAATTCTCCTTTGCATAAACCAAAAGGGCGATGTTTGGCGTGATTTACCGGTTCAATGAAAAGAAGCGGTTTTTTCTTAGTCGCAACAATAATTTCCTCGCCATTAAGAACATAGCGTATGTGCTTTCTTATATCGCGGTAAAAATCATTTAATGTAATTGTTTTCATGGTTCAAAGATAAGAATTTATGACTTATGGAGAGTAATTTTGGGTTTAACCTTTAGCGTAAGCATTGCGATAATCATTTCCCGGCAAACTCCAGTAAATACGCTTTCATGAATTGGTCAATATCGCCATCAAGTACGCCAAATACATCTGATGTCTCAATCCCGGTACGTAAATCTTTAGCCAGTTTATACGGGTCCAGCACATAGTTTCGTATTTGCGATCCCCATTCAATTTTTCTCTTTCCTGCTTCAATGGTGGCTTTTTCTTCCTGCCTTTTCCGCATCACAAGTTCGTAGAGGCGTGATTTCAGGAGTTGAATTGCGCGATCACGGTTCTGCATCTGCGAACGGGTTTCCTGGTTCTTAATAATAATACCGGTAGGTTTATGAAGCAGCCGTACTGCGGTTTCAACCTTGTTCACATTCTGCCCTCCATGACCACCGGAACGGAAAGTATCCCATTCCAGGTCAGAAGGAATTATGGTGATCTGGATGGTCTCATCAATCAGCGGGTAAACAAAAACCGAAGCAAACGATGTCTGTCTCTTTCCCTGTGCATTAAAGGGAGAAATACGCACGAGGCGGTGCACCCCGTTTTCTCCTTTTAAATATCCGAAAGCGAAATCACCTTCAAATTCAAGGGTAACTGATTTAATGCCGGCAGTTTCCCCCGGCTGAATATCAACTTCATGCACCTTATGCCCGCTTTTTTCACCCCACATCAGGTACATGCGCATGAGCATCTGCGACCAGTCCTGGCTTTCAGTACCACCGGCACCTGAATTGATTTCAAGAATGGCGTGCATACGGTCTTCATCCTCTGATAACATTTTCCTGAATTCAAGTTCTTCAATTGCCTTCAGGGCTGATTTAAAATGATCATCAAGGTCCTTTTCGGACGTTTCTTTCTGTTTAAAAAAATCATTTACTACGAAGAAATCATCCAGATTGCGCTTCGCTTTGTCAAATGAAGTAATCCAATCTTTCAGCGAACTGAGTTTTTTGAGGATTTTTTCTGCTTCTTTGGGATTGTTCCAGAATTCGGGCTTGTGGGTCTGCGCTTCAAGTTCGGAAGCATGGAGGATTCTTCCGTCCAAGTCAAAGAAACCTCCTTAACGCACCGAGACGTTCACTGAGGTCTTTTATCTGTTCATTGAGGATCATATATCCGGTGATAAAAGTGAGTGCAAAGGTAATAAAGTTACGAATTACGAATCAGTTACGAATTTTACGAAAAATTTCTATCATCCTCATCAGTCTACTTGATAATACATTTTGCACCCCCTCCTACCTGCTTATAATAAACCTCTTAGTCACGACTGAAGATTCATTCCTTGACAGGATTGAATAAATACCTTCCTGCCAATCAGTGACAACCAACTCAACTTTACCGGTTCCGGTTGATGGGTTGGAAAATAATTTATCTCCTCTCATATCATAAATTTCCAGCAAGCGGTTTCCCCGGACATCTCCTTCAAAAGAAATTACCAGGTGATTGTTTGCAGGATTCGGATAGACGAGTAACCCAAAACTTCCGGCAGCCGGTTTTTGCAGCCGTGTAGGAGCCATCATACTCGCAGTATTTGACTTTGATGAATTGTAGGTCTTAAGTTTTAATGCCGTACATCCTGTCGGGTGAATTGCTGCAATAAGATAATAAACCTGGATACTTGAAGGCGGGTTGCCGTCAAAATATGAATTTCCACCGGCAGGGATAGTATCAAGAGGGAACAAACTGTCAGGCGCTGTTCCGCGGTAAATTACAATGTCGGTAAAATAAAATCCGTAGTAAGGATCCCATACAAGCACAATGCCGGGTCCCGCCTGGTAGATGTTGAGGAACATTGTTTTGTGCATTGGTGCAAGAAATTCCGATTCTTTACCGCATGAATCAACAACGCCCAGTTTGTATCTCCAGGATTTGGCATTAGGGTTTGACATTGTATCAAGGTAAGAACTTTCATCAGCATACGATACCGTTCCTATCTGTACGAAATTTCCCGAATTGCCGAGTTCTCGGTAAACATTATAATAAG
Organism: Bacteroidota bacterium; assembly: GCA_016193485.1. GTDB lineage: Bacteria > Bacteroidota > Bacteroidia > JACPRZ01 > JACPRZ01 > JACPRZ01. The sequence goes on from JACPRZ010000028.1 coordinate 50,518, forward strand.
CGATTTTGATCCCTACCTTAGTCCAGACAATCCGGTTAAACCCTGTAGCGGAATCCACCGTTACTAAGCATATCGGGTCCGGCTGGGGGGGGTCTTGCCGTACTGAATCGCTGAATGCAGATGAACAGCCGTTTGAATCATTAACCAGCAGTGAATATTCTCCCATCGCAATATTTATCAGGTCATCGGTCGTCTCACCGTTTGACCAAAGATAATTGTAAGGTGCGGTACCACCGGAAACAGAAATGTAAATAGCGCCTGTTAGTGAATCACCACATCCAATGTGGTTAATTGAATCAACGGTAACTGCAGGTCCTCCATTGTCGCTTACAACCGCACTACCGGTACGTGTGCAATAATTAGCGTCAGTAACCGTGTAACCGTAGGATCCAGCGCCAAGTCCGATAATTGTTGATGATGTACTGAAAACCGACCATTGATAGGCGTAAGGCGTTACTCCACCACTCACATTGAGCGAAGCGCTCCCGTCTGTACTTCCGCAGGTTGCATTGACGGTAGTAACCGATACTGTAAGAACGGGTGGCGCAGTAACTGTAACCGATTGTGTCGCATTGCAGCCGGTTGCATCAGTAACCTGCACATCATACACTCCGTCCATCAGAGCAGAAATGTCTTGTGTCGTATGTGCATTTGACCATATATAAGTATAAGGCGGCAACCCACCAGAAACTGAAATATCAATTGCTCCGGTTGCCACACCTGCACAATTGAGATTAAACACCGTCCCAACTGAAATAACCGGTCCTCCCGCATCATTGACCGTCACGGTGCCATAAGCCACGCAATCGTTGCTGTCAAGAACGGTCACATAGTGAATTCCGCCAGGTAAATTATTTGTGCTGTTTGCAGTGCTTCCGTTTGACCACGAGAATTCATAGGGGGGGGTACCACCGGTAACAGTGACTGACGCGGTTCCGTCAGCGCCACCGCAGAAAGTAGCATCGGTTGAAGTTATTGAAAGCGCCAGAGGAGACGGTACCGTAACTGATGATGCGCCTGTTACAACGCATCCATTGGCATCATTCACAAGTACGGAATAGTTACCGGCACAAAGACCTGTGGCAAGCGCGGTGTTCTGATGTAAATTATCATCCCATAAATAAGTAAAGGGAGCAACACCGCCAACCGGTGTAACAAGAATACTGCCATCGCAATTTTGCGAGCATTTGACACCTGCCGAAGTAAAGGAGAGGGTAAATGCAGGTGGTTCATTTACAACAGCGCTGATACCTCCCTGACAGTTTACCGCATCTTTCACGGTTGCGCTGTAATTTCCGGAAGGAACACCGGTAAGATCTTCGGTTGTCGCGCCATTTGACCACAGGAAGGAATAGGGTGGCGCTCCTCCGCTTACGGTCAGGTCAACCGAACCATCTGATGCATTGCAGGCGGTAGCATCGGCAGCGGTGGCAGACAATACCAGCGCTGACGGTTGGGTGACATTCGCAAAATTTGTAACGGTACATCCGTTTGCATCAGTAACTACAACATAATAATAACCGCCTGAAATATTCAATAAATCTTCTGTTGCCGCTCCATTTGACCAATTGAAGGAATAGGGTGTTGTTCCACCGGCAACAGTCAAAGCAGTTGAACCGTCCTGCAATCCGCAGGAAGTAACGTCAGTTGCCGTAGCAGTTGCAGTAAGCAGTGTTGGCTCAGTAATTGCGAATGAAACCGTATCCGCTCCTGCGGAATTATCCTGAACAATTACAGAATAAGAACCGGCACATAACCCGGAAACTGAATTAGCGGTACCTCCGGTTGACCATAAATAGGTATAAGGGGGGGTACCACCGGCTGCCGCAGCAGTTGCATCCCCGTTGCATGAACCGAAACAGGTTGCATTATTTGCAGTTACGGTTGCAACTACAGAAACGGGGGGGGGTTCTGTGACAGTAGCAGTGGCAGTGGCGCTGCAACTATTAGCATCGGTAACAGTAACAGTATAACTGCCGCTGCCTACTGCCGCTGCTATTGAATTAGTAGCCCCATTGCTCCACAAATAAGAATATGGCGTTGTCCCACCGTTTACGTTTGCAGTAATTGAACCGTCATTGCATCCGTAGCAGGTAGCATCGGAAGAAGAAACAGAAAGAGTGATTGATTGAATGGTAAGTGTGGTTTCAATTATGCTATCGCAACCATTGATTGTTGATAGAGTATCGTAATAAGTACCTGCTGAAGTTTGATAATTACCCTGCAGATAAATACTGTCTCCGCTACAAATTGCAGCAGATGCCGGAGTAGAAGTGGCGGGATTTACAGTAAGTGTAGTTGCAATTACGCTGTCGCAACCGTTTATTGTTTGAAGCGTGTCATAATACGTACCTGCAGTGTTTTGATAATTTCCCCCGGTAAAAATACTATCCCCATTGCATATTGTTGCTGAAACCGGAGTATTATAAACCGGGTTTACAGTTACGCTTCTTGGATCAGTGGCGATACAGCCATTTCCGTCAGTTGCCATAAATGAAAAGGTGTAAACGCCTGTAGTAGTCGGTGTTCCTGAGATCGCCCCTAACCCGGACATTAAGATTCCGGTGGGTAAGGCGCCTGCAGTTATACTAAACGAATAGGGCGTGGTACCGCCATTCGCTGTTGCTGAATTGGAAATAGAGGTTCCCTTACATAGTTGGGGTGAAATATCCGAAGTTACGGTAAGGATATTCGGTTCCGTAACCGTTGCGGAACTAATCGCATTACATCCCAAGGCATCGGTTGCAGTAACGGTATAAACTCCTGCCGATAACCCTGTGATGTCTTCCGTGAAAGCGGAGTTGGACCAAATGAATGTATAAGGAGCGGTACCGCCAGATGGTGTAATATCAATTGAACCATTAATGCCTCCATTACATGACACATCGGTTATTAAAGTTATTGTTACAGAAGGTCCACCGGTATTATTAACATTTGATACACCTGCAACAGTGCATCCGTTAGCATCGGTAACCGTTACCGTATAACTTCCCGCAGCTAGGCCGGTGCAGGTATCTGTCAGGCACCCACTGCTCCAATTATAAATGTAAGGTGATATTCCTCCGGTTGCGTTTACATTTACTTGTCCATCACTATTTCCGCAGGTAGAATTAACCGAACCTGTAGTCAGAACCAATGCAGCAGGTTCATTGATTATACTTGAACCTGTTGTAGCGCAACCATTGGCATCTGTAAGAGTTACATTAAAAGTTCCGGCACTTAATCCTGTTGCTGTTGGTGTGCTTTGAGCCGGTGCAGGGTCATCCCATACATAAGTATATGGAGATGTTCCTCCCGAAGGAGATGCTGTTGCTGTACCATCGCTGCCGCCATTGCACAGCACATCGGTTTTGCTTGTGGTTACAGTTGGATTCGGATTGATAGTTAAAATCATAGTATCGCTGCCTGCAAGGCAAGGTCCGGCAGGATCATCAGTAGTAAGAGCCAGGGATACGCTGCCAGCAACAATATCTCCGGCCGATGGAGTGTAAGTGGCATTTAATAAAACAGGATTATCAAATGATCCGGTACCCGAAGAAGACCATGCGGAAGATGAAGCGCTTCCACCAATACTACCGGATGTTGTAAATGTGTTGCCGCTGCAAACTGCCGCATCCGCACCGGCATTGGCTGATGGAAGATCATATATTGAAATCACCATATCATCGGTTGATAAGGGACAAGAACCGCTCGAAATTGTCCATCGCAAAGTGGCCGAGGTTCCTGCTATTAATCCGGATACAGTTGATGTTGGCGATGATGGAGTTACAATGGTTGCAGTTCCAGAAACTACCGACCAGTTGCCTGAACCTGTTCCCGGTGTATTGCCGGATAAAGTAGCGCTTGTTATATTGCACAAATCCTGATCGGGACCTGCGCTGGATGTTGTTGGCGGTTGATCAACTGTAACCGTCAGTGATGTTCCGCATGAAGTACTGTTACAGGTTCCCTCGGCTCTGACATAATAAAACTTTGTTGCCGCAGGGGAAATATTTAGGGTTGGACCATTACCCTCAAATGTTCCACCGCATGATCCGGAATACCAGAACCAGTTGGCGCCTGTACCGAGCGAACCGCCAACCACGCTCAGCGTTGTTGATCCACCTAGGCATACCGGATTCACCGATGCCGAAATGCCGGTAGGAGTTGCGGATAATGTGTTTACCGTTACGGTTACTGAAACGCAGGTGGTCGTATTGCAAGTGCCTTCCGCACGTACATAATAGGTTGTTGTTGATGAAGGGCTCACAACCAATGCACTCCCGCTACCTGCAAAAGTACCGCCACAACTGCCCGAATACCATTGCCAGTTAGCTCCGGTTCCTAATGAACCACCAATCACATTAAGTGTGGAGGAATTTCCCGAACAAACCGGATTTGGAACAGCAGAAACGCTTGTCGCAGCAGTTGAATATGAATTTACAGTAACAGTTGTAATAACACAAGTAGTTGTATTACATGTTCCTTCTGCCCGCGAATAATAGGTTGTTGTTACAGCGGGTGAAACAATTAGAGAAGTACCTGAACCAATAAATGTTCCGCCACAAGTGCCAGAATACCATTGCCATGCGGCTCCGGTTCCGAGGGAACCACCAATGATAGAAAGGGTAGTTGAGCCGCCACAGGTCGGGTTAATAGAGGCGGTTGCGGAGGTAGGAGCCGTTGATGATGAATTAATAGTTAAAATCATTGCATCGCTGGCTGCAGAACACGGACCTCCACCATCCGGATCATTGGTTGTGATAGTCAGGGTAACCGTTCCCATGGAAATATCTCCGGCAGAGGGCGTGTAAACAGCGCCAAGTAAAGTATTGTCATCAAAAGTTCCGCTGCCCGATGTACTCCATGTAGAACTTGTAGCGCTCCCCCCCCTTGTGCCGGAAAGGGTATATGAACTTCCTTCGCATATAGTTCCATCTACTCCCGCACTGGCAGTGGCTGCCGGGTCAATAGTCAGCATCATATTATCCGTTACAGATAGGCAAGGTCCGGCAGGATCATCTGTTGTAATAGTCAATGTTACGGTACCTGAAGCAATATCGCTTCCCGAAGGAGTATATGTTGCTCCAACCAAGGCGGGATTATCAAAAGAACCTGTTCCGGAAGTTGTCCATGTGGAATTTGAAGACCCCCCCCCTCTGGTGCCGGATAAAGGGTATATGCTTCCTTCGCAAATGGTGGCGTCTAATCCTGCACTTACAGTGGCTGCCAGGTTAATCGTCAGTACCATATTATCGGATGCTGCCAGGCAGGGACCTGCAGGATCGTTGGTGGTCAGGGTTAACGTCACCGTTCCCGCAGAAATATCTCCGGCTGAAGGTGTATAAACAGCGCCAAGAAGTGTATTGTCATCAAAAGTACCGGTACCCGATGTACTCCATGTGGATGATGTTGCGCTACCCCCCCTTATGCCGGAAAGCGTGTATGAACTTCCTTCGCATATAGTTCCATCTACTCCCGCACTGGCAGTGGCTGCCTGGTCAATAGTCAGCATCATATTATCCGTTACAGATAGGCAAGGTCCGGCAGGATCATCTGTTGTAATAGTTAATGTTACGGTACCTGAAGCAATGTCGCTTCCCGAAGGAGTATATGTTGCTCCAACCAAGGCGGGATTGTCAAAAGAACCTGTTCCGGAAGTTGTCCATGTGGAACTAGACGCCCCCCCCCCTATGCTGCCTGAAAGGGTGTACGTACTTCCCTGGCAAATGGCCGCATCAATGCCGGCACTGACGGTTGCTAACGGATTTACGAATACAGAAACGGTATCTTTTGGTGAAGGACACCCGTTGACATCAGTAACGCTTAAATTGTAGGCGGTTGTACCCGTAGGAGAAGCGGTCGGATTCGCATCTGTTGCCGAACTTAATCCGGATGTCGGGTTCCAGGAATAGGTATAAGGAGGCGTGCCCCCTGTTGCAGAGGGAAAACCGCCATTGAGTATGGTGTTTCCACCATCACAAATTGACTGGTCTAAACCGGCTGAAGTTATTAATACGGTGGGTTCGGTTACAGTTGAAATTGCAGTAGTTGTACATCCCTTATTATCGGTTACTGTCACTGTGTAGGTACCTGCACACAAAGTGTTAATTGTCTGAGTTACTCCGCTATTACTCCAGTTATATGTATATGGCGCGGTGCCTCCCGAAGGCGATGTTGTTATTGAACCGGTGCATTGTCCATTGCAGGATACATTGGTAACCGAATTAATTGTTATTAAAGCGGAAGGTTGAGTTACTGATGATGCCACATCAGTAGTACATCCGTTATTATCGGTTACCGTTACCGTATAGTTAGCGGCACACAAACTGTTTATTGTTTGGGTAACTCCACCACCGGTCCAGTTATAGGTATACGGTGGAATTCCGCCAGACGGATTTGTTGTGAGCGCACCATCGCATTGGCCATTACATGTCACATTTGCTACAGAGTTTGTCGTAACCAAAATTGATGGCTGCGTTACTGTTGCGTTGCTTGTGACAGTACATCCTTTATTATCTGTTACTGTTACTGTGTATGTACCAGTACATAAAGCATTAATTGTCTGTGTTACTCCGCTATTACTCCAGTTATAGGTATAGGGCGCGGTGCCGCCTGAAGGCGTTGCCGTAACACTGCCATTGCAAAGTCCGTTACAGGTAATATTTGTTTGACTCAATGAAACAGTTGGGTTTTGATTAACAGTAACCGTTGTACTAACGCAGGCGGTAGTATTACATACGCCTTCGGCACGCACATAATAAGTATTAGTGACAGCCGGACTTACAATAATGGATGGGCCAACACCTTCCGGTATACCTCCGCATGAGCCCGAATACCACTTCCAGGCAGCCCCGCTTCCAAGCGCGCCACCGGAAACAGTAATTGTTGTTGAACTGCCGTTACATAAAGTAGAAGGCGCTGCATTGGCGCTCGAAGGTGTTGAAGAATTCTGACAGTTTGCAGTAATAGATAAATCATCAACAGCAAGACCATGTTCGTCATTAAAGTCATCATTATCAACCCAGCGGAACCAGATTTCATCACCTGCATTTACCGTAACCGTGAGTCCAAGTGGTCCAAAAAAAGCACGGTTTATCGCATTATTCCCATCTCTCCAGCCGGTATCGGGGCAAGTTTGCGGGCTTGAAAAATCAAGCGGGTCTACATCTGTCCATGGTCCGGGATTTGTGATGGAATCAGCATTAATCATATACTGAAAATCCAGCAATTGTGCTGCACTGTTTGCACACCTCCATTGTTCACCGGTATAAGCGATACCAAATGATACTATTTCAAACCCGGTATTATTCGCTATCCGGACACCGAAAGTAACCCATGCGGCAGGTGGTCCGGCAACAGATCCAAGCGCCCTATCGGAAGCCGGTGACAATCCAAAACTGAATAATCCTTTCACCGGGCTCCAGCCGCTGTCGGCATCATAAGCATTATCCCACTCATTGGTGTACCAGCCGGCAAGGGTTGAATTATTAACCCATACCAAATCTGCTCCGGAATTTCCGAGTGTATTAAAATTCTGGTTATAGGGAGTTCCGAAGGTTGTAATACTTACCTGTCCGTAGGATTGGAACATCAAAGTTCCTGATGCAACCAACAAGGAAGCAAACAACCGGATTAAAAATGTAAATGTTTTCATAAAAGAAAAATTAAAAGGAGTTGTGGCGGATAAGAATAATTTCTGAAAGCGACAAATGTAATTATTATTTTTGAATAAAAAATTATTTGAGAAATAAAAAATGATCGGAAGATGACTTTTGTCATTTATTCATTAACCCAATCTGCCACTTCCCTTTCATTGATCAGGTTCATGCACTTAAAATGCCCCTTCGGGCAACGCCTGAATCCAAGTTTGGAACATGGGCGGCAGGGAAGATTGCGGATTTCGGATTTGTAATTGCGGATTATAAAGTCACCGTAATATGGATACATTCCAAATTCCGGAATAGTATTTCCCCAGATTGAAATGATTGGTTTTTTAAATGCGGCAGCAATGTGCATCAGTCCCGTATCGTGAGAAATTATTTTCTCCGCCTGTCTGATCAATGATGCGGTCTGGTTCAGCCAGTAAATGCCGCAACCGTTAAACACATGCTGTCCTGAATTTTTTACAATCTCATCTCCCCTGTCCCGGTCTTCCATTCCTCCCATCAGGATGACCGGTTTTGAAATTAACCGGCAGATCGCAATTATCTTTTCAACAGGCAACCGCTTGGTAGCATACTTCGCCCCGATTGCAAAACCAATAAAACCGTTCCTGTGGGTTTCAGGCAGCGATGTTATTTCAACATCATCTTCCTGTGGAATGAAATAATCTAATCCTTTTCCGTCATTTACAATACCGAATGATTTTACCGTTTCCAGGTAGCGATCTACAATATGCTTTTGTGGAAGGACATTTATTTTGAAATTAACCATAAGCCATTTCTGAATATTAATTTTATTGACTGAGAAGGAAAGCCGGCTAAGTTTCATTTTCAGCCGAGTGGAGCGCAGGTTATGGTGGAGGTCAATGATATAATCAAAATGCTCATCTTTCAACTCACGGATGACTTCAGCGGTGGTTTGCCGGACGGAATAAATTTTTGTAATGTAAGGGTTGGCTTTCAGCAGCGGCACAAATGGTTCCCTGGTAATGTAATGAATCTCGCAACCATCATGCACTTGTTCTTTAAGGCAGCGAATGACAGGTGTGGTAAGGACGATATCGCCTATGGAACTGAAGCGGATGATGAGAAGTTTGGCAGGCATGGAAGATATTCAGATATTAGGATAATGGAAGGTTGAAAATCTTCCCGGGATTCAGGATATTGTTAGGGTCAAAAGTCATTTTTATTTCTTTCATTATCCGCATCCTTGTTTCATCTATTGCAATCCTGAAATAGGGTTTCTGCACCCATCCTATGCCGTGCTCACCCGAAATAGTGCCTCCAAGTTGAACAACTAATTCAAATATTTCAGTTATTCCGGATGGAAGTTTATGCTGCCAGTCATAATCGGAAGTATCCCCTTTAACAATGTTGACATGAAGATTGCCATCTCCGGCATGGCCATAGCAAACGGATTGAAAACCGTATTTTTTTCCAATCTCTTTAACCCTTTTCAGAAGTTCAGGCAACAGCGCTCTCGGCACAACGGTATCTTCTTCCTTATATATGGTTGTTCCTTTTACGGCAAGCCCCATGCACTTTCTCACTTTCCATATTTTTTCCTTTTGTTCCGATGAATCGGCAAAGAGGATCTCACCGCACCTGTATTCTTCCATGATTTTTGCAGCCCTTTCGCAGTCCCGGAGCAAAGAATCCGGGTGGTTACCATCAACCTCTAAGATCAGAACGGCACCTGTTTCTTTTTCAATCTTAAGCGGTTCCTCGCCAAGATACCGGAAAGCATAATCAAAAGCATCGCGTTCGATAAACTCGCAGGCGGAAGGCGTAATCCCCCCCCTGAAAATGGCTGATACCGCATTGCAGGCATCTTCAGGAGAAGCAAAAGGAACAAACATCAGGTAATCATAAGCCGGATGAGGTATTAGTTTTACAACCGCTTTTGTAATTATGCCCAGCGTACCTTCGCTACCAATCAACAAATGCGTAAGGTTATACCCGGTGGAGTTTTTAAGGACATTCGCTCCCGTCCAGATTATTTCACCGGTCGGCAATACGGCTTCAAGGTTCAGAACATAATCCCTCGTCACACCATATTTTACCGCTTTGGGACCACCTGCATTTTCGGCTATATTGCCACCGATGAAGCAACTGCCCTTTGAAGCAGGGTCGGGAGGATAAAATAATCCCTTTTCTTTAACTGCATTCTGAAAAACTTCGGTAATCACGCCCGGTTCAACGGTGGACTGAAGGTTTCTTTCGTCAATTTCAATTATCTTATTAAACCGTTCCATTGAAAGAAGAACCCCCCCGCACACGGGTAACGCCCCACCGCTTAGCCCGGTGCCTGCACCGCGCGGGGTTACAGGTATCCGTTCTTTGTTGCATAATGATAATATTTCAGAAATTTCACCGGGTGTACGGGGTTTAACCACCGCTTCCGGGAAAAATTCAAGGTCTTCGGTTTCATCGCGGGAATAAGTCCTCATGATTTCACTGTCTGTGAAAACGAAGGGAGCGCCAACAATCAGGGATAAATGATTGAGATGAGAGCCGGAAAGTTTTGAGAATTGCATTTACCGTAAAATAATATTGAATTGATTCGTTGCAAATATCATGAAGTTTGTTTTACAGGATACATGATAAAACAAAGTCACACTTTCAATAGTTCGTGAAGAATTTTTACAAAAAATCGGATTTCATGGTGTACCATGGTTATTTTGGAAAGTAGAGACGAGGCATGCCTCGTCTCTACTTTCCCATGAAAATCAAAATTTCACAAAAAATTCACAAACTATTGACTTTAATAATACCTGATAATTAAAAGTACAAAGGTAAATTTATTTTACCGGGAGAACGGATTGCGTTATATTCTGCTTCAATGAGTAATTTTGTACCTTGAAAAAATGACGCCATTAAGAAAAATAACACTTTTTGTAATTGTTCCTGTTCTCTTTTCCTGCGGCAGGCCCTTCATGAAATTTGAAGCATTCACCCCCCCTCCCGAACCGGATTATTCAGTTGAAAGTTACTGGGCGGCACTTCCGTGGAAAAAAGACAGCGCTGATGCAATTCCCGATAAAAACCTGCTCCGCGATAACCAGGAGAATGCAGCGGTTGATGTTTTTTTTATTCATCCCACCACTTATTTTTCCTCTCTCGGCTGGAATGGCGATCCGCGCAACCGGTGGCTGGAAAAACTGACCGATAAGACCACGATCCGCCACCAGGCAAGCGCATTTAACGGCTCGTGCAGGGTTTTTGCTCCACGATACCGGCAGGCAACAGTTTATTCCTTCCTCGATAATAAAGGCAACGGAAAAAAGGCGCTTGCGCTTGCATACAGCGATGTAAAAAAGGCGTTTCTCTTTTACCTTGACCATTACCACAAAGAGAGTCCATTCATCATCGCCTCCCACAGCCAGGGTTCGTATCACGCGCGGATGCTCATACAGGAAATCATTGAACCGGACTCATCACTGCGCAACCGCCTTATTGCCGCTTATCTTATAGGTGGTCCCGTTGTAAAAACCGATTTTAACACCATTCAGCCATGTGATTCGGCCCTTCAAACCGGTTGTTATATCCAGTGGAACTGTGTCGCATGGGGACTTGTTCCTCCCAAATTTACCAGGATCCTTAAAAATACTCCGTTGGGTCCCATGAGGGAACAGCCGCCTGTCTGCACTAATCCCCTTACATGGAAAACCGACACGGCTTTCGCACCTGCAAACCTTAACCTCGGAGGCACACCGGCATTTTTTAACCGCATTGACAGTGGCCTCACCTGTGCAAAATGTTCTCCGGGAGGTTTTTTATGGGTAAAACCGTCTTTCCGGAAAGGATACCCACTCATGGTAAGTTACCACTTGCTCGATTACAACCTTTTTTATTTGAACATACGGGAAAATGTCCGTGAGCGTATTGATGCGTATTTGAGAAAAGATACCTTTGCCCCGCACTCCCGATAGCCCCGATAGTTATCGGGGGGATTATGTGCGGGGCTTTGCCAAAAATGAATAACCCTCAAAATATCCGGTCACTTTCCGTAAATGACTTACGCGCCTGGTGTGAAACAAAAAAAGAAAAATCATTCCGCGCCAATCAGGTTTTTGAATGGTTATGGAAAAAAGGAGTTGCGTCAATTGATGAAATGTCAAACCTGCCTGTTTTGCTGCGAAATAATCTGAAAGAGGATTTTGAAATTCATTCCATCCGGATCGCCTCAAAACAGAAAAGCAGTGACGGGACGGTAAAATTCGGGTTTCTCCTCTATGACAATAATCTCATTGAGGGTGTATTAATACCCGATGAGAACAGGTACACCGCTTGTATCTCTTCGCAGGCGGGATGCAGTTTGGATTGCAGGTTCTGCGCCACCGGCAAACTCGGAAGAAAACGCAATCTTGAAACAGATGAAATTTACCTGCAGGCATTTTTAATCAATGAATACTGCTTATCAATTTTCAATTCCCGGCTTGATAATATTGTCCTGATGGGTATGGGAGAACCCCTGCTCAATTACAAAAATGTTATGGAAGCCATCAACATGATGACAGCGGAGTCAGGAATGGGATTTTCTCCAAGACGTATTACACTCTCAACAGCCGGCATTTCAAAAATGATTAGACAATTAGCCGATGATGGTGTGCGGTTTAACCTTGCTGTTTCGCTTCATTCCGTGATTGATGAAAAGCGCAGCGCCATCATGTCAATCAACGACACTAATAACCTGCAATCGCTGAAAGAAGCGATACAATATTTCCATAGTAAAACCGGTACCCGGATATTTTATGAATACTTACTCCTGAAGGATTTTAACGATTCGCATGAAGATGCGCGCGCATTTGCGGAATTCTGTAAAATTTCACCCTGTAAAATAAACCTGATTGAATATAATCCCATAGAAAAAAGCCGCTATCATAAATCGGAAAAAAGAAGGGTAAAACGCTTTATACATTTCCTGAAAAAATGCAACCTGATTGTTCATTACCGGCAAAGCAGGGGGGGGGATATTGATGCGGCATGCGGACAGTTGGCGGGGAAAACGATGGAAATACAATAGGTATTGATAGGGATTCATAGGCATTGATGGGTATTGACGGATTACCATACCCCCGATATTCGTACCTTCGCTAAGTGACAAATTGAGAGGTATTATAATATCTCAATATCCTAATCCCGATAGATATCGGAATTTAATATCTTTTGAAAATTTTATTTTATCACGCTTAAAGTTTGGATTAACACTTCACTTTGAAATATTTCCATGTCAATCCTGGATAACATAAAACAACCCGTTAAAAAGGAACTTGACCTCTTTGAAGACAAATTTTACCAGGCGATGAAAAGCCCGGTTTCTCTTTTAGATAAAATTGTACACTACATAATTAAATATAAGGGTAAGCAGATACGTCCTTTATTTGTTTTTCTTACCGCAAAAATGTTCGGGGAAATTACCGAATCAACCTACCGCGCTGCAGCGCTGATTGAATTGCTCCATACCGCCACCCTTGTTCACGATGATGTTGTTGATGACTCATACATGAGGAGGGGCGTCTTTTCCATAAACGCTCTCTGGAAAAACAAGATTGCCGTACTCGTTGGCGATTATTTTCTTTCCCGCGGGCTGCTCCTGTCGGTCAATAACAGCGAATTCCGGCTGCTCGGTATCGTATCGGATGCCGTGAAGGCGATGAGCGAGGGAGAACTTCTGCAGATCGAAAAAAACCGCAAGCCGGATATTACCGAAGATGATTATCTGACCATAATCCGGCAGAAGACGGCTGCCCTTTTTTCATCTTCCTGCGCTGCCGGTGCCGCATCCGTAACCGGTGATGCAACTATTATCCGGTCAATGAAAGAATTCGGTGAAGCGGCAGGAATCGCCTTCCAGATAAAAGACGACCTGCTCGACATTGAAGCGGGTTCCCTGCCTACCCCTGACCGTCCGGCAGGCGGAGGACAGAAAGGCACCATTGGAAAACCTACGGGAACCGACCTGAAAAGCAAAACATTAACTTTACCGGTCATTTATACCCTTACACAATTATCCGGCAGCGGAAAAAAAAATTTTTTACGAATCATCAACAACGGAGTCATGACAAAAGCGGGAACAACTGAAATTCGCAATACAATAATAAAAACAGGCGGCATTGAATATGCACGAAAAAGGATGAACGAAAAAGTCAGTGAAGCCCTGTCAAAAATCAATCCGGTTACAGACAATCCTGCAAAAGAATCTTTGGTGAAACTTGTTGATTTTATTGTATCCAGACCTTATTAGTTTTATTATGCGAACTAAAAAAGACACTATTTCTCAATATATCATTATCCGACCTTTCTTTTTTTTAATCCTGCTTAATCTCGTTACCATTTCCGTTTTCTCCCAGGAACTTCTCCCCGGTTCCGGGTACAATAATTTTAAAATTTATTCCATTGACCAGGGACTTCCCCAGTCAACCGTGTATTGCCTGATACAGGACAAACGCGGGTACATCTGGGTAGGAACCGAGGGTGCCGGTGTTTGCCGTTTTGACGGCAGGTCATTCAAGACCTTTAATTCAAAACACGGCCTTGCCGGGAATAACGTACGATCGCTTATTGAGGACTCCCGCGGGTACATCTGGGTAGGATCGGACAATGGCGTTTCGTATTATGACGGCTTCCGGTTCAGAATCATCAGTACTGCACAGGGTTTGTCTGGCAATACCGTACTTTCCCTTTATGAGGACTCCAATCACCATATCTGGGCAGGCACCAATGACGGGGGGGTGAATAAAATTACGCTGCTTAAAAAAGATACTTTCAGGATTCATTCTTACTCTACAAAGGATGGGTTAAGCAGTGATTTTATTTTTGATATCTATGAGGATCCGAGGAAACGGATCTGGCTGGCGACCTTTTATGGCGGGATAAACATCCTCACTTTTGATAAAAACGAATCAACTATTGAATACCTGCGCAAGGACCAGCAACTGCCGAGCGATCTTATCACCGCCATTGAACCCGACAGGAACGGGAATCTCTGGTTCGGAACCTATGATGCAGGCGCTTTCAGGATGATCAATCCCTATTCGGATAATTTCGGCAGGATTGACGGTTTTAATCCCTCCAACGGACTCAATGATGTTATGATCTGGGATGTCTTCTGCAATCGGTCAGGTGATATTTGGTTCAGTACCAACGAAGGGGGTGCGGTGCGGTTCCATAATAATCAGATCATTACTTATAACAATAAAAACGGACTGCCGAATAACCAGATCATGCGCATCATGCAGGACAATGAAGGGAATATGTGGTTCGGGACTTACGGAAACGGATTAGTTAAATTCTCCGGAGATCATTTTACTCATTTCACCGAAACCAGCGGCCTTTCGAGCAATGAAATTTTTGATATAACCGAAGACCCTTCCGGAACGATATGGCTTGCCACACAGGGGGGGGGGATTAATTCAATCAGGTTTTTACCGGGTGGCGGTATGCGGATAAATGTGTTCTCAATAAAGGAAGGACTTGCCGGAAATTATGTGAAAGCCCTCGAAACGGACCATAATGGATTTTTATGGATTGGTACGGATGCCGGACTAACGCGTTGCATACCCGGTGACTTGTTGCAGGGCAAGGGTAAGGTTGAGAATTTTTCAACCGCCAATGGCCTTGCTGACAATAAGGTAAAATGTCTTCTTGCCGATAAAAACAGCAATATCTGGTGCGGAGGCCAGCAAGGGATAACCACTCTTAAAAAAGGTGCTCCTTTATACCTTGATAAGGATTATGGATTACCCGATAATGAAATTCAAACTATAATCCAGAGCAGGGATGATGCTATCTGGATTGGGACATTCAAGGGACTTGGCCGGTATGATTATAAGGTTTTAAGGACATTTGATGAAGTGGAAGGACTGACCGATAAACGGGTAAATGCGCTTGCTGAAGATTACATGGGAAATATATGGATCGGCACCGATGGTGGCGGTCTGTTCCGGCTTGACACGCATACATCCGACACTTTACCCATCCGCCTCTTTGCCGATGACAGTTTGCTCAGTTCATCCATTATTTATTCATTGTTTTTTCTTGATACGAATATACTCCTTACCGGCACAAATAAAGGATTTGATAAAATAACGCTTGAGTCAACACGTAAAGTAAAGAGCATTACAACGTATGATAATTCGAACGGGTTTACCGGTGTGGAAAACAATCAAAATGCAATTTATCGCGACAGCAGGGGAAATATATGGTTCGGGACCGTGAAAGGCGTTACGCGGTACACACCTGCAGCCGAAGTACCCGTTACAGCCCCCCCTCTCACCCATATTACCGATCTGAAGTTATTTTACAAACATGTCGATTGGAAGACAAAAGCCGATTCGGTTTCTCCGTGGTTTCTCCTGCCCCGTTCACTGGAACTTTCCTATTCCGATAATCATCTCACTTTTTCTTATGCCGGTATATCGCTTGGAAATCCGCAACGGGTCATGTACCGTTACCGGCTTGAAGGTCATGAAGAGGAGTGGTCACCGTTACGGTCTGAATCCGAAGTTACTTATTCGGCACTTCAGCCGGGGGATTATACATTCATGGTCGTGGCAATTAACGAAGCGGGGATCTCATCTACGGAGCCGGCACGGTTTTCTTTTATCGTTAATCCGCCATGGTACCGCACTACCTGGTTTTATATCCTGTGCATCATCATTACCGTTGCAGGCGTATGGCTCTTTATCAAAATAAGGGAACGCAGGTTAAAAGAAGAAAAACGGATTCTTGAACAATTGGTGGCCGAAAGAACGCGTGAAGTTGTGATGCAAAAGGAAGAAATTGAAGAAAAGAACAAGACGCTTACACAGGCAAATATTGAAATATCGGAGCAGAAAAAAATCATTGAAGAGAAAAACAAAGATATTACCGATTCCATAAATTACGCCAAGCGCATCCAGCAGGCATTGCTTCCGCGCGATGACGATGTGAGACAATTGCTTCCGGATTCATTTGTTCTGTTCCGCCCCAAAGACATTGTCAGCGGTGATTTTTACTGGATAAACCAGAAGGATGATATTGCTTATTTCACTGCATCGGATTGCACCGGACACGGTGTGCCGGGAGCATTTGTAAGCATGATCATCATGGAATTGCTGAACGAGACCATAAACGTTAAGTCCATTTTACAACCCGGAAATATATTTACCGAAGTCCGCACAGGATTGATCCGCTCCCTTAAACAGACCGGTGGAGTAGGACAGCAGAAAGACGGGATGGATTCGGCCTTGTGTTCCATTCAGCCGGGGAAAAACGGCAAAACCATCATGCAATGCGGTTCAGGCAATAATGCGTTGTGCATTGTAAGCAAATCGGATAAGCCGCTCGTTTTACACTCCGAAAATCCGGAAACAGGTGAAGAAACAAAAGAACTTACTTACCAAATTTCATTCGATGGCTATTATTTGTATGAAATCCCTGCCGATAAACAACCGATAGGCATCAGCGATTCCAAAAAACCCTTTACCAATTATTCAACCGAACTTCAAAAAGGCGACTGCATTTATATTACTACAGATGGGTTTGAAGACCAGTTCGGAGGTCCAAAAGGGAAAAAGTATATGCGGAAAAAACTGAAAGAACTGTGGCTGAACATGCAGTCCATCCCGATACTCGAACAAAAGGACTTTCTCAACAAAACCTTTGAAGAGTGGAAAGGCGAACTTGACCAGGTTGATGATGTGTGTATTTTTGGAGTGCGCGTTTAAAGGTTTATTCCGGTCGGAATAAACGTTCCGATATCCCCACCGCTCCGGTAGATTTCCCGTACAATGCTTGAATTGATCGCAGCAAATTCGGGAAGCGAGACAAGAAAAAGAGTTTCTATTTCAGGAGCCATAGTCCGGTTCATCTGCGCAATAGCCCGTTCAAATTCAAAATCAGCGGAAGTCCGTAAACCACGAATGATGAAAGATGCACCCATTTTCCTGCAGAAATCCACGGTAAGGCCGCTGTAGGTTTCAACGGTTACATTTTTTTCTTTGCTGAAGACCTTTTTTATCCATTCAATTCGTTTTTCAAGGGGAAAGCAACATTGTTTGGTGGTATTAACGCCAACGGAAATGATAACCTTGTCAAATAAAGGTAATGCCCGCCTTACAATTGATTCATGTCCTTTGGTTATGGGGTCAAAGGAGCCGGGGAAAATTGCAGTTCTCATAAATCTACGAAAAACGAAATTGGTACGAAAGTACTAAATTGATACCACTTCGCAGTTATCACCTCAATTTAGTACTTCTACTTTCGTATTTTCGTACTGATTCGTTTTTCGTTGAATTTTTATTTCCTCCCGAAATCAGCAGGGTTCTCCCCCCACGCAGCGGTTTCCCATTTCAAAACAGGATTATTACAATCATTTTCCTTTAACCATTTCTCGGCACGGGTGACAATACCGTACAATTTTGCAACTTCTTCATTTTCCTCATTAAAAAGCCCCCCCCTTGAGGTTTTAAAAATTTTGCTTCTCGCATTTTTGGATTCTATCCATGATATTGCCGTTAGCGAATCGCTGTAAACCGGAATATTTCTTTTTTGATGCTTAAGGTAACCCAATGCATGAACGATGGCAAGAAATTCACCGATATTATTGGTGGCATTTTCAAACGGGCCGTTCCAGAATATCTCTTTTTTAGTTTTTGTATAAACTCCCCGGTATTCCATTATTCCGGTAGAAGTATCATACGCTGCATCTACCGAAATACTGTCCATAACCGGCTGCCCGATCAGGGATATTTGTTCATCAGAAAGCGTGTTCTCAACAACTTCCTTCCCGATATATTTTGAGGGATCATCCTTAAATGCCGCCTCTGCCGTTTCTTTTGTTTTAAACCCCATAAATCTTGCATCAACAAAACCGTGAACCTGTTCTTTACATTCTTCCCAACTGTTAAAAATTCCCCTTTTGCGGCCATTCCAGACAACGTAGAAATTATTTTTGTTCTTTGACACGATGAGAGCGGTTAAAAGTCAAGTGTATTGCCAAAATAATGTAAACACAAGTGTACCGTCATGAATTTGGGTTTACCAATTGAATTTTTCAATAAACTAACTGTCAGGGAGATTAACGCTGTGCTGTCATTTGTATCTACAACTAATGCCTATCAATGCCTCCTTTTTTGACTTACTACTTACTACCAACTTTAAAAAAATGCCCACTAATGCCAATAAATGCATCCCGATAGCTATCGGGATGCCCATCAATGCCCATAAATGCCAATTATTTTCCTACTTTATCACATTCACCTCCCTCTCCAACTCAATACCGAACATCTCTATTACAGATTTTTTTATTTTTTCCGACAGTTCATAAATTTCTGAACCGGAGGCGCCTCCGTAATTCACAAGTACCAGTGCGTGGTCATTATGAACCCCGCAATTACCCACCCGTTTTCCTTTCCATCCGCATTTATCAATGAGCCATCCTGCCGATGTTTTGATCTGTTCATCTCCCGATTTGTAACCGGGTATATCAGGAAAATTTCTTTTCAGCAAAGTGTAATAATCATTTGCAATCGTTGGGTTCTTGAAAAAACTTCCCGCATTGCCCAGCACCGAAGGGTCAGGGAGTTTTCTTCTACGTATCCTGCATACAGCATCGCTGATTGATTTCACATTTATCTCCTTTACCTCCATTACTTCCAATTCTTTTTCAATATCACCGTAAGATGTATTGAAAACCGGCTTTTTCCTTAGCGCAAGAGTTACAGAGGTAATTATATACTGGTTTTTTAGATCATTCTTAAAAACACTGTCCCTGTAACCGAATTTACATTCCTCTGCTGAAAATTTCCTTCTTTCTCCGGTAAAACGGTGAATTGCTTCGAGTTCGTAAAAAACATCTTTCAGTTCCACTCCGTAAGCGCCAATGTTCTGAATGGGCGCAGCGCCAACACTGCCGGGAATAAGGGAAAGGTTTTCAATGCCACAGAAATTCCGCTCAACGCAATACGTTACCAATCCATGCCAGTTCTCCCCTGCTGCGGCTTTAAGGTAACGGAATTGTTCATCTTCCCCGGTAACTTCTATCCCTTTGCAACTTATTTTTAATACAAGACCGACAACTTTCTTCGTTAATAGTATATTACTACCCCCCCCTAATACAAGCGTTGGAATGTTTGAAAACTCCTTTCCGGAAATCAACTCGCATATTTCATCTGTCGAAGCGATCTCGGTAAATTGATTGGCATACATATCTATACCGAAGGTATTGTAATTCTTTAAAGAAATATCTTTATGTATTTTCATTGAATTATCCAGTCGGGAAAATTACTCAATATACCCTAATAAGTGTCGAATCTCATTATCAGAAATATCGGTCTGTTCAGATTTATACTGACGGAATTTGATTTTGCAGGTATGCAAAATCAAATTCGTCAGTATATGCTGATCTGAATGATTTGCAAAATCATTCAGCATCAGTATATCATAAATTGTCAGCATAAATACAGTGGTCTGAACAATATGCAGGTGGGTGATAACTCTTCCTCCCCCGGATTTACCTCTACCTTTTGACGATATTGCAAGGCGTATCTTAAAACAATTTCTACCGAGTGCTACGCCCTGATAGGGATTCGCTTCAAGGGATTCCGATAATTCTTCAATTTCTTTGCGAAGGGAAGGATATTTTTTAATTAACCGTTTTATCTGCCTGTCAAATGGCGGGATGCTCAGAACCCTAAATTTCATTCAGTAACTCTTTTATGGGTTTTGCCTTTAATTTTCCTTTTTTAGCAAGGTTCACATTGATGATTGCTTCCTTTATTTCTTCAATAAGTAATGCTTTTGCCCTGGAAATGGGTTTTGTTTTAACATAGGGAAAATTTTTCAAAAGTTCTAAAATAAAATCTGCTTTGTTGTCTTTGACTTCTAATAATAAATTCATAAACGTATTATGGTGTTTTTTATCGTACAAATTTACATAAAAAAATAGTTCATGAAGAAAGGTATCCTTTACGGGGTCTTTATACCTTTGTAATTTTTCAATCACATCCGACACACCGGATGATGCAATTTCATGAAACCGGATTTCAGGATATTTCAATCATTATGGCTTATATCAGCCCATTTTTTGCTGCATTTTAATAACCTGGCTGGAAAAGAATTATTTGACGGAAGGATTCCGGGAAAAAAATGAACAACTTCACTCTACTTTTAATTGCCATTCTCAATTTTCTCTTTTGTTTTAAACCGAATGATGTTTTCTCCCAGGACACCAGAAAAATTGATTCACTGTTGGAAGTTCTTGAAACCGGTGAGCCCGACTCAAACCGGGCGGCTGTATTAAACATAGTTGCAGCGGAATATGCCAATTACGATTATTCAAAAGCGATGGATTTCGGCAACCGGGCGCTTGAATTGGCCGAAAAGTTGAACATTAAGGAAGAAATCGGAACTGCGTGCAACAATATCGGCAGCATTAATATTTACCAGGGAAAATATGCCGAAGCGCTTGATTATCTTATCCGCGCACTGCGGATATGGGAGGAAAGGAATGATAAAAAATCGATGGCTAAAACAATGAATAATATTGGAAATGTTTACTATTACCTGCGGCAGTTTCCGGATGCAATCAAATGGTATCAGAAAAAACTTGATATCGAAAAGCAGACGGGTAACCACATGGGGATCGCCCAGGGTTTGTACAATATCGGGTTGATTTATATGGAACAGGAACAGGATTTTGATAAGGCGTTCATCAATTTTAACCTCTCACTGCAAATAATGGAACAAATCGGCAGCGCCCGTGAAATCGCCTACCTGCTTAATAGTTTGGGCAGTGTTAAGGAATCGCAGGAGAAGTTTGATGAATCGCTTGATTGGTACAATAAATCCCTGGAAAAATTCAGGGAAGCAAATGATAAAAAGGGAATTGCGGCTACGCTCGCTTCAATGGGTCTTGTTTATTTTAAATCAAACTCCTTCCCACAGGCAATTGAATATCTTAACAATGGGCTGGCGACTGCTGATGAAATCGGAACCAGAGATATTTCCATGCAGGTTTACCAGGCATTGGGTGAAGTTTATTTCCGCCAGAAACAATACAAAAAATCCATTGAGTATTACCAGAAATACACGCACCTGAAAGATTCACTGCTCAATGAAAAAAGTTCCCAGATGGTTGCAGAGATGCAAACCAAATACGAGACCGAAAAAAAAGATAAGGAACTGATCATTAAGAATGCCGAGATTACCCGCCAGCAATCCGAAAACCGGCAGAAGTCGCTTGAAAGAAATGCATTTATTATCGCCTTCTTTATGGTTGCCCTCCTTGCGTTCTTTATTTTCAGGGGGTACATGCAAAAAAGAAAGTCAAACCGGGTTCTTGCGGAGAAGAACAAAATCATTGAAGAAAAAAATATTGAGATTACCGACAGCATTACCTATGCCAGGAGAATACAGCAGGCGGTATTACCGGTTAAATCGGAGATTGATAATGCCCTGTCAGAATATTTTATTCTGTTCAAACCCAAAGATATTGTCAGCGGTGATTTCTATTATTTTTCAAAAAATGATGCAAAGAATTACATTGCTGCGGCTGATTGCACAGGGCATGGAGTACCAGGCGCCTTTATGTGCATGATAGGTTCAGAAAAGTTGAAAGAAGCGGTACGGGAAAAGGAAAATCCCGGAGATATTTTATCATTCCTGAATAAAGGAATCAAAAGTTCCCTGAGACAAAGCGGGAGTCAGGATTCCACCAGGGATGGAATGGATATTGCGCTTGTGCGTATTGTAGAGACACAGTGCACTGTGTCTCTACAATACGCAGGAGCAAACCGTCCTCTCTGGATTATCCGGAAAAACAAACCGGAAATAGAGGAAATAAGGCCAACAAAAAAAGCCATCGGTGGATTTACCGAAGACGACCAGGTTTTTGAAACCCATGAAGTATTACTCGTGCAGGGAGACACTTTCTACATTTTCTCTGACGGATATGTTGACCAGGATGGCGGAAAAGCAGGGAAAAAACTCATGACAAAACATTTTAGGCAACTGCTCCTGGAAATCCAGGATAAAACCATGCCGGAACAGGAAAAATTCCTTGATGATTACTTTGAAAACTGGCGCGGTGGTAAAACCCAATTGGATGATATTCTCGTGATTGGAGTGAGAATTTAATCACTTTTTATTCACGCACTCCCAACCTCCGCATCCCTGTTCACTTTCTTCACCAGCCCCTGCAGTACCTTACCGGGTCCCACTTCAATAAATGTTTTCGCTCCGTCACGAATCATATTTTCAACCGTTTGCGTCCACCGGACGGGTGAAGTTAATTGCGCTATCAGGTTCTTTTTAATTTCATCAGGATCAAAAACCGGTGCTGCGTTTACATTCTGGTAAACAGGGCAGACAGGTTTACTGAAACGGGCAGCGGTGATTGCTTCCGCCAGTTCGGCACGTGCCGGTTCCATCAGCGGGGAATGAAACGCCCCCCCCACCGGTAAAAGTATCGCACGCTTTGCGCCTGCAGTTTTTAACTTTTCGCAGGCGAGGTCAACACCTTTTACTGAACCCGAAATAACAAGTTGTCCCGGACAATTGTAGTTTGCAGTGACAACAATCTCGTCTGTAATTGAAGAGCATATTTCTTCCACTCTTTTATCATCCATTCCCAGCACTGCCGCCATTGTGGAGGGTTGCGCTTCACATGCCTTCTGCATCGCAAGCGCACGCTTCAATACAAGGTTAAGAGCGTCCTCAAAAGTCAGTGATTTATTTGCGACAAGAGCGGAAAATTCTCCGAGAGAATGACCGGCAACCATATCGGGGGCCCCACCCCCCATCCCCC
This sequence comes from Bacteroidota bacterium, assembly GCA_016193485.1. Lineage (GTDB taxonomy): Bacteria > Bacteroidota > Bacteroidia > JACPRZ01 > JACPRZ01 > JACPRZ01. Next base: position 73,951 of record JACPRZ010000028.1, read on the forward strand.
TCCTCATTAGGGAGGGGGAGTTTTTTATTTCCTCGGCTAATATTACCGAATGCAGAAAAATTGCCGGCTGGGTGATTTTTGTCTGCTTCAGGTCTGCTTCCGATCCGGAAAACATCGTATCTGTAATCCTGAAACCGAGAATTTCATTTGCCCGTTCAAATAATTCCTTTGCTGCCGCAGAGTTCTCATAGAGTTCTTTACCCATACCGGGAAACTGTGAACCCTGACCAGGGAAAAGGTATGCTATCATACGTTACGAATTATATTACGAACCTGCCTGCCGGTCCGATGACTCTGACGAGTATCGGACTCCGTCAGAGCAAGCAGGTGTTATGAATAATTCAAATGTACTGATTCGTTAATTCGTAATTAAAATTATTCAAGAAAATTTGTCAGAAATAAAGAAATATCGGGTAAAAAAGCAACTGCAACCAATGTTACCAAAAGGCAAATCATGAACGGCAGTGTCCATACAATAACTTTTGAAAAAGGTTTATTGAACAAACTGCATGAAACAAACAAGTTGATACCGACCGGGGGGGTGAGATAACCGATTTCAAGGGCAAGGATGAAGATAATTCCCAGGTGTATCATATCTACCTCATACAAGCGGGCGGTGGGAAGGAGAAGCGGAGCGCAAATGAGTATGGCTGAAATAATATCCATGAACAATCCCACAATAAGCAGTATCAGGATGGTAATAAGAATGAAAACCGTCTGGGAGTTGATTATCTTTTCAAGAAATTCTACAAGCATGAAAGGTACATCCTGAAGTGTGAGGAAATTGTTGAAGACAGTTGCCATGGCGATGATAATGAATATGGTTCCGAGTATGATAACCGATTCATGTATCATATCAATAAGTTCATTCAGTTTAAGTTGCCTGTATAAAAACATTTCAATTATGATGGCGTAAACGGCAGCAACGGATGCCGCTTCGGTAACCGTGTAAATCCCGCTGTAAATACCTCCGAGAACGATCAGCGGCATTATGAGAGCGGGAATGCTTTTTCTAAGGGATACAAAAAGTTCTCTTCGTGAAAAGGGCTGTGTATCGAGGTTGTGCCGCACTCCGTAATAGAGGGAAAGAATAATCAGCAATATCCCCGCTACAATCCCGGGAATTATTCCTGCAATGAAAAGTTTGTTCACGTCAGCACCGGTAGCAATGCTGAAAACGATCATCGGGATGCTTGGGGGTATGAGTATCCCGAGCGAACCGGCAGTGGTAAGCACGCCAACGGAAATTTTATCGGGGTAATTGTGTTTCAGCAGTGCCGGATAGAGGATAGAACCTATGGCGACAAGAGTCACCGGTGATGAGCCCGAAATTGCGGCAAAAAACATGCAGGCAAGTACCCCGGCAATGGCAAGGCCTCCTTTCATCCATCCGAATGAAGCAAGTGCGAGATCTATGAGCCGTTTTGCAATTTCACCCCGCGCCATCACCGCGCCCGCAAAAATGTAGAGCGGAATTGCCAGTAACGCGGGTTTGTTTATCGTGTCAAAAATGGTTTTTATCACCGAAAACATCGGAATATCCAGGTAAAGGTAAAAGAGCAGGAGCGATAATCCGCCAATGACCATGAAAAGTTCCGAACCCAGCAGGATGAGTACGATTAAAAGAAGGAAAACAAGAAAAAGTTCCATGATGAGGAATAATTAATCACCTGCGAAGATATGATTTTTCAATACCTTTGAGGCATGCTGAAAATTCTTACGGTCATAGGCGCCCGGCCACAGATTATCAAAGCGGCAGCAATAAGCAGGGCGATTTCAAACCACTTTAATAAAACCGTGAATGAAATTATCCTGCATACCGGCCAGCACTATGATGAAAATATGTCGGATGTTTTTTTTAAGGAAATGGGTGTTCCTCAACCGGCTTATAATCTCAATATCGGTTCCGGGATGCACGGGAAGCAAACTGCTCAGATGATATCCGGTATCGAAGAAATCATCGTTAAAGAAAAACCTTCCTGCATCGTAATTTACGGTGACACAAATTCCACTCTTGCCGGTGCCCTGGCAGGTTCAAAATTACACATCCCGGTCGTTCATATTGAAGCCGGTATGCGCTCTTTCAATAAACAGATGCCCGAAGAGATAAACCGGGTTCTTGCCGACCACGTTTCCACCCTGCTTTTTACCTCTACGAAAACCGGGTGGCAAAACCTCATGAAAGAAGGGTTCAAAAGCGATAATACACCCCCCTGGTCAGTAAGCAACCCTAACGTTTTCCTTTGCGGTGACATTATGTTTGACAACAGTTTGTACTTTGCTGACCTGGCGGTGAAAAAAGAAAGTTTTCTGAAAAAAAACCGCCTTGAACCCCGGAAGTACATACTGGTCACCATCCACCGTGATTTCAACACCGATGATCCGATACGGCTGAATAATTTATTCAGCGCTTTTGATGAGATTTCCTCCTCTGAAAATATCGTTTTTGCAATACCGCTCCATCCCAGGACAAAAAAACTGTTGCCGGTAAATCTCATGCCCGGTTTGTTCAAAAAAGTGAGTCGCTGTGAAAATATCCGGTTTTTACCCCCCGCCTCTTACCTTGAAATGATTGCTCTTGAAAAAAACTCCCGGATGATCATGACTGATTCCGGTGGAGTTCAGAAAGAGGCATTTTTCTTTAAAAAGCCGTGTATTACACTGCGTCCTGAAACCGAGTGGGTGGAACTAGTGGAAAACGGGAATAATATAATTGCAGATGATGACATTGAAAAAATTGCCGGGGCATTCCGCTATTTTTCCGGTGGTCCGGTAATTACTTATCCCCCATTCTATGGAAACGGCAAGACCGCAGAATTTATAATCGAAGAAGTGATAAAAAATCTGTGACAGCAATTTTCTTTATTTTATGAATATCTGTTTAAGAAAAGAAGAGGTATGTAGAGACGAGGCATGCCTCGTCTCTACATACCTGATAAGCATTAGGCAGACAAATTCATGTTTTTTGGGTAATTACTATTCTTTTCTTCACCATCACGGCTGTTCCCGCTGAAGTATTCCTGCATGGTTTCCTCAAGTTTCCCGTTTAACTGAACGTCAACTGCCGGCAATCTCTCTTTACATGGTTCACCGGTTGTGTTATTCCCATAAAAATTTAATGTCCGGTAGGTAAGTATCGCTTTATTCAACGCAAGGAGCAGCGTTTCAAAATCATTATCATCAAGGTTAATTCCGAAGTTCACTTTCTGCGTGGGATTGGAAAGACGTATGATACCCTTTTCACTCAGCGTCTTCCAGTTCCATTTATCGGAATAATTTACACCAAGGACGGTTTGTTCATCCAGTTCAACGTTGGATAGCATGGTGGAATACTTTGGCGCAAATCGTTTTACAATAACCTTGTTTTCATTGATTTCAACATATTCGGAACCGAAAAATGACCATGACCAGTTCCTGAAAGAATATAAAATAAAGAAGGGTGAGAGAACCAGGAAGGCCAGAGAAATATAATAGGATACCGGAAGAACAAATAATGAATAGATGCCGAAAGCAACGGCAAGAATTCCCGCTAAAATCAACATTGTTGCGGTGAATTTCCTTTTCAGTGTCGCTTTATAGCGGATATGAAAAATGTATCCGTTAACTGTTCGCCTTACCTGTAAACGGCTAACTCCATTAACCCGGTTGAAAAACATTAATAAGATGGATTGCTTAAAAAAACGTGACAGCAAAATTAAAATCAGGCAGCGAAATAAAAACCCTAACTGTGGAAAGTTATTAACAATGTGTGTTTATTGTGTTAACAGAAGTGATTACTGGATGCTGGATACTGGATACTGGTTGCTTTATTCAATGGGCTTTGGGTTTGGGACTTGGAATTTAGGACTTGGGACTTGGGACTTGAGGATTACGCCTGTGCCGGGGGTCCTCCGAAATTCAGTGGTATTGCAGGCGCCTCCGTTTCTTTAATTGTACCATGCAATCCTTCGTATTTGGAAATATTATCACGCAATGCGAAAAGCAACCGCTTTGCATGCTGTGGAGTCAGAAGTATCCTTGATTTTACCTTTGCCTTAGGAACACCGGGTAATAACCGGATAAAATCGATAATAAACTCGGCATTGGAATGCGAAATTAACGCGAGATTGGAATAAATCCCGTCCGCGACTTCTTCGCTGATCTCAATATTGATTTTTTGCTCGGTAACTTTTTCGTTGGACATGCTGTTTGTTGTTTCGGCAAAATTAACTTAAAATTTTATTGCCTGACCGGCAACTGTAAAAATTATTAGTTTTGCCTTTCATTAAATATTTTTATGATTGATAATATCATTAAAGGTGTCCTGTTGATTGCCATAGTGGTTCTTGCTTATTTCGTATTTGAAAGCATAGCAGGAAAAATACGTTTTGACGAAGAGGCGAAAAGAAGGCGCAATGTGACCATTGAACGTCTCAAAGACATCAGGGCGGCACAACTCGCCTATAAAGAGGTGAAAAAAGAATTTGCCAATACCTTTGACGCGCTTCTGAATTTTATTACTCATGATTCGCTTCCGGTCATAAAAGCAATCGGCACTGTTCCGGATACCCTTACGGAAGAAGATGCCGTAAAAATGGGAATCGTCAGGCGCGATACCATAATGGTCAGCGCACGGGATTCCATTTTTTCGCCCACCTATCTGAAAAACCGTATCACAAAGTTTTACCTTGATTCTCTTCCTTATATTCCATATAGTGGCGGTAAACAATTTACCATTCAGGCCGGTGAAATTGAACGGGGTAAAGTGAGGGTTAAAGTATTTGAGGTCTTTGGCGCTTTTATGGATATTTATTCCGGCCTTGATTTTTCCAATGAGGATATTGATTCTGATACCGGCCTCAAAGTGGGTTCAATGACCGAGCCCTCTGTGGCGGGGAACTGGGGTGAATAAATATTGCGCGAAATCCGAAATATTCTTTAATGCTTCTCCATGACCCTTCCTTAGATGAACAAACGGCACCTCATTGCCATCTTGCCATTGAATTTTCGGATAATACGGTAACGCTTTCAGTCCTTGATCTGGCGAGGAGATCTTTCCTGGCGGTCGCCTTACTGCAGTCCAATGACCCTAAAGGTAATCCGGATGATCTTAAACCTTCCGGATTAATTTCCGGTATCCCGTGGCTTAAATTCAAATTCCAATCGGTCAGCGCTGCTGCCGTAACAAATATTTTCACCCTGGTTCCTGATGCTGTTTTTGATGCCGGCCATGCTTCAGGTTATTTGGACTACCAGTTCGGAAATCGCAACCTTTCAAAAGTGTACTGGGACCGGTTGAGGGAGGCAGGTTTATACGTCATTTACTCAATTCCTGATGACCTGGCGGGTAATTTAAAATCCCTGTTTCCCGGTGTAAAACCGGTTCACCACTCTTCCATACTTTTGCGTTCCTATAATATGCATTTTTCCGGAAAAGAAAATCCGAACGTTTTTCTCCATTTCGATGACGGTTATTACTCGCTTACCGTTTTATCGGGAAGATCAATCCTCTATTTCAATACATTTCCCTTCGAAACAGCGGAAGATGCAGCATATTATACATTCTTCACTCTGAATCAGGTAAAGGTAAATCCCTCCGCTTCTGATTTTACCCTGTTCGGGAATATTGATAAGAATTCACCCGTGTTTAACCTGCTCCGGCAATATGTAAAAAACTTATCTTTCGGCCATTACAACTCCTTTTTCACTTTCAGTCCATACCTCTCGGAAATTTCACTTCACCGGTTCTTCAGGATTCTTAACCAGTATTCCGCACTAACCCATGAGGATCATAACCGGAAAACATAAGGGGAAAATCATCCGCGGGAAAATTCCACCGGTGCGGCCTACAACCGATTACGCCAAATCGGGGCTTTTCAATTACCTGGCAAACCTGAAGGACTTCAGGAACATTACTGTCCTTGATCTTTTTGCTGGAACCGGTAATATTTCGTACGAATTTGCCGCACGGGGAGCAGGTAGGGTGATTGCGGTGGATACCGATATCCGGTGCCTGAAATTCATCAGGAAAAAAGCCGCAGAACTTTCCTTCTCATATATTTACACTGTAAAGTCCGATGCCCTGAAATTCCTGAAACACTGCCCATTTTCATCCGATATCATCTTGGCCGATCCTCCTTATGAATACCCGTTTTATACTTCTGTTCACGACTTGGTTTTCAGCAAAAAACTGCTCAGCGAAAAAGGAATTCTCGTTATAGAACATTCCAGTAAAATAAAACTATCTCAACTGCCGGGTTTTTTCCAAGAAAGATATTATGGTAACGTGCATTTTTCCTACTTTTCATAGGTCCGGTAATGTTTTTACCGGCAATAACCGTAATCAGGAACAGGATTTCCGGAAAATTATACCTTTGCCCCGCACATAAGATATATCTGAAATGCATTCCTTCTATGTAATACCTTGAAACTTATGTGCGGGGCTTAGCCACCTCTAAAAAAACCAATAAGTTATCAACTTTCTGAAATTATCTTATTCAAATGGGTAAAGGCGACCGCAAGACACGCAGAGGTAAAATATGGATGGGAACATTCGGAGTGAGAAGGCCGAAAAAGAAGAAAAAAACTTTGAAAGCACGGCCTCTTCCGGCACAAGAACCCAAACCAAAGATCAGAAAAGAAAAAGCGGACGCTGTCCCGGTTCCGGAAGTAACCGCAACTCCTTTACCTGAACCGGTACCTGCAATGACTACCCTGCCTGAAACACCACCACCTCCAGCGGCAGAGATAAAAATTGAAGAACCTGTAACTGAACCCGTTGCAACCTGGCAACCGTCTGAATCATCTCCTGAAGAAAAACCTGCAGAACCCTCAAAAAAACCCGCTGCAAAACCAAAGGGCAGACCAAAGAAAGCCGAAGCGCCAAAACCCTCACCACCCGTGAAAGAAAAACCCAAAGCGGAGCCAAAAAAGAAATCCGAACCAAAGAAGGAGGAGAAACAAAAAGCAAAACAAAAAACCCCGGCAAAAAAAAGGAAGAAATAGAGGGAATACCCATTACTCAACTATGACATCCCGATAATTGCCTGGTATGTGTTGTCGTGTTTTACAAACCAAGGTATTCATTATTGCTGACTATTCACCCCTAATCTGTCTGCCGCATGCCTGCTGGCATGTCCCCTGAAGGGGACTTATTGACTTCCCCTTCAGGGGGCAGGTGGGGTGAATAATCATTATTTATTGGTTACTATTCACCCCAAATTACAAATTATTATTGGTCATTGCAATTTAACTCTGTGTAACTCAGTGTACTCTGTGCTCTCTGTGTTGAAGAATGTTTCCGCTTGAGGCGCCTGCCTGTCCCCCGCCTGCCGGACGGGCAGGGGTAGGCAGGGATCTGTCCTTTGGCGGATAACACAGAGTCCGCTGAGATAACAGAGTTTCACAGAGGGGGTGAATAGTAACTAAAATCAGCCATTAAGTGGTTGTAAATCCACCATGAGGTGGTGAATTTACGGATGTAAGACTGAACTTCCACTACTCCTCATCCCCAATCGCACCTTCATGCCATAGAAAATTGTTGCCATATCCCGGAATTTCCCAATAAAACTTGCTGCGTTTCCGGTCGTAATTGCCAATTTCGTTCATCGTCTCGCAATCGTATAGCCGTCCGTTGACCATTGTGTACCTCACCCATTCAGTGTTCCGGATATCGTCAAGCGGATTTTTATCCAGCACAATAAGATCGGCTAATTTTCCTTTTTCCAGCGAGCCGAGGTCTTTATCCATCCCGATATATTCAGCGCCATTGACGGTAGCGCAGCGCAGCGCCTGCATAGCGCTCATCCCCCCCTGTGCGAGCATCCATAGTTCCCAATGAACGCCTAATCCCTGCAGTTGACCATGCCCGCCAACATTTACTTTCACCCCGGCATCACTTAATTTTTTACATGATTTTGAAACAAGGATATAGCCGTTCTCATATTCTTTATCCGGAATCATAGTGCGGTGGCGTGCTCGCTGGTCAATCACAAAGCGTGGCATGTATTTCAACAACCGTTCATTTTCCCACACATTGGTTTTCTGGTACCAGTAATATTCACCGCTGATGGCGCCATAACAAACAATTAAAGTCGGAGTGTACCCGGTTTTGCTGTTTGACCAGAGATTCACCACATCATCATATAGCGGAGCGTAGGGCAGGTTATGCTCAACACCGGTATGCCCGTCAAGAATATGAGTAAGATTATACCAGGTAGTTGACCCCCCTTCCGGATAGACCATAATGCCGAGTTGCCGTGCCGCTTCAATTACCTGTTGCCTCTGTTCCCTGCGCGGCTGGTTGTAACTTTTTACCGAAAAAGCGCCATACGCTTTTGTTCTTCTGACAGATGAAAGCGCATCGTTAAGCGAATTGATTACCGCCTTGAAATCACCGTCAGCGCCATAGAGAATAGTACCGGTGGAAAAAATTCTCGGACCGACCATATTACCGGCTTTTACCATCTCTGACTGCGAAAAAACCATTTCATTAGTGGATGACGGGTCATGGGTAGTGGTAACTCCATAAGCAAGGTTTGCATAGTAACTCCACTGCTTCTGCGGACTCAATCCATTTCGGAAAGTTCCGAGGTGGGCATGAACATCTATAAAGCCGGGCATGACGGTTTTTCCCGAAACATCAATTATTTTTGTTCCTTCAGGAATTTTCACCATTTCTGCTTTTCCTATATCCGTAATCCGGTTTTCATTAACGATTATTGTCCCGTTCTCAATCACTTCATCTCCCTTCATGGTGATTATACGCGCGCCTTTCAACGCGATAATTCCTTTGGGTTTACCGGATACAAGTACAAGATTGATATTTACTCCGGCCGTATCCATCGGTGGAATGCTGTCAGGCGCTCCGGGCAGAAATTTAAAGCGATCTTTAAGAAGGGAAGCAAAATATTCATCGCCAATGGTCCAGTGGACTTTTTTTGAGTCAGCGCTCCAGTGAATATTCAAACCTTCATCGCGCGCCACCTGCGCTAACGGAACTGCCTTTGTACCGGATGATAAATCAACTGTTCTTCCGGTTGCGGGCATCGCAGCGACATAGACCTTGTACAATTCGCGGTATGCAACCCAGTTATTGTCCGGAGAAGAGACAAAAACGTTGGCGTATTTTGAAGTAAAATGTACCCGCACATCTTTCCCGTTGAGGTCGCAGGATTTCAGTGCGTGTTTTTGTTCCTCACCGCTTCCCTCCGATGAGTGAAAGAAAATGCGCCTGCCGTCAGATGAAAAGGAGGGTTGTGAACCATCTTTAATGATAAATTTTTCGTTGCCTCCCGCAGCGTCCATTATATAAATACCGGGGTCAACGCAAAAGGCAAAACCAAGATGGTCATTTCCGCCATCTTTTTCATAAACAATCCGCCTGCCATCTGATGAAAAGCGGGGGTTGCGGTAAATGCCTTTAACGGCAGTAAGTTTCGTTACTTTTTTATCGTTCAGGTTTATTTTCATAATGGCTCCGGTGATTTCATCGTTCCAGGTAATGTAAACAAGTTCGGTCCCGTCAGGAGAAAATGCCGGTTCAAATTCAAAGTCGGTTCCATTAGTAAGTCGCTGAGGAATTCCGTCCGGCAGAATTTTTTTCCAGAGGTATCCGGCAGCATTGAAAACAATCATTTTTTCATCGGGTGATGTTACTGCATGACGTATTGTTTTGGCTATAAATTTTTCCGGTGCCGGTTCCTGCGGAAATTTCAGCGCATCATAAATACGGTGTTTGCATGTTGCGGTAAAAGGTATTTCAGATGCTTGTGATGTCGTTATGTCAATCTTCAGTATTTTTCCTTCCGACCAGAGGATAATGTTTTTTGAATCCAGCCAGTTAAAGTTGGGATACACTCCGAAAATCGCCCATGCCTCCTGCTGGTCTTTGGAAAGTTTATCAAATACAGGCCATTCCTCTCCGGTTATAAGGTTCCGGAGATACAAAACCGTTTTTTCCCTTACCCGCCTTACAAACGCAAGTGTCTTGCCGTCTCCGGAAACCTGCGGGCGGCATGCGCCACCGGTGCCACCGGTAACGGTTGCCGTTTCTCCATTTTCCCTGTCGTAACGGTTAATGACATAAATCTGGTCATTCGGGTCTTTATTGTATTGAAAGTAACCTCCGGGGTACATATCCTCACTGTAATAAACATATCTTCCATCGGGTGAAACGGAGGGTTCGCCAAGGTCCTGCTGGTCATTTTTGCGTTTGGTCAGTTGGATACCATCCCCCCCTGTTAAATGGTAAATCCATAATTCACCGGCTCCGAGCGAACGCCTTGAAGTAAAATGTTTACGAACTATAAGATAATTCCCGTCCGGTGTCCAGACCGCATTGTTCAGCAGGCGGAAGTCCTCTTTCGTAACCTGTTTTGCATCCAAACCATCCCTGTTCATAAACCAGATATTATCACCCCCCCCCATATCGCTTGTAAAAGATATTTTTTTCCCGTCCGGACTGAAACGCGGCTGCACTTCGAAAGCATGCCCTCCCCTCAGGAGTTTTGCCTCGCCACCGGCAATGGGCATAATATAAATATCACCCAGCATGTCAAAGACGATCTCCCTGCCATCCGGAGAAACATCAAGGTTAAGCCAGGTGCCTTCGCTGACGGTGAACTCAACTTCTTTAAATGTACCGGGAGGACTGGAAATATCCCACTTTGTATTGTTTTTCTTCTTTGTTGTATCAATATTCAATTTATCCTGGGCAAAGCAGGAAAAACCTATGCATAAGGTGATTAAAGGAAAAACAAATTTTCGCATAAAACAGATTTTTGGAAACGACTTTTTTTCGGATATTTGCTTTGTGAACAAAGGTACAAAGAGAAAATTTAGCCAAATATTGCTATGACATCAGCAAACTCATGTTTGCGGCTTTCGTACTTGCGAACGTGATGTCGGAAAAACTTGCACTTGATCTAATGGTTGCCGGAATTATGGTATCTCTCTTTTTTCTTGTTATGGGATATTTATTGAATAAAAATTAATTACTTATGGCACCTATTACAATTACCCTGGGCGTTGTCGCTTTCATAGGATTAGTAGGGGTGATCCTCATACTGATTTTTGACCGGAAGAAAAAAAGCGAAAAACCCGCATCTGAAAGCAATTGAGCAGAAAAACGGTGCATTGTGTTTCTGCTATTCGTTAATCAGCGGGAGATTTTTATTTTTTTGTTGTATCCAATCATCAAAAGAATCCCCGTATCATTGCATATCCCCCCAATCCTCCGCTTTTCATTGGGAATATTATTCCCTCAATATTTGTTATTCCTGCCGAAACATCGAATTTTTTTATGCTCATTCTCCATTCTGTTCCTACGGATAACCTGCCATAACCACCGTATCCTGCCGACAGGGAGGCAATCATATTTTCTTTTATCCGGAAACTTTCCTTCAGGTATCCGAATGGAGTAAAATTCGCATTAATCCTGTATAATCCCCCTGCTTCAATAATCCATCGGTCATGGTGTTCCTGTGCAACTGAAAACCGCACGGTTGAAGGCAACGGTGTATTATACCTGCCATTTTTCATTCCGTACTGTACAGAAGCGGATATGCTGTCATTCAATTTCCCGAATTGTGATCCAAGAAGATTGAATTCTCCTATACTGTCCAATACTACTCCTTCATAAAAGTATGCCATATTTTTATAATAGGTAAGCGAACTTTGATTCCAGTATATGATTCCGGCATCGGTAAACGAAAAATTCAGCAGTGTCGGTCTTTTTTTCCCGCGTAAGAACATACTACTGCTCCACTTCATAAAAATATCGCTTGAAAATCCGTTGCCGTTGAATGCGCCAAAGCCGGTGTTTGATGTATCGGTACTCCTTAATGCAATATCTCCTGTCAGCGATACCTGGTCACCTATCGGACTTGTATAAAAGTCAAGGTCAGATGAATTCAAAGAATAATGTTGTTCGCCTTTAAGATAGGATAAGGTTATACTAAACATTGAACCGGCAGTATGGCCAAAAATCAGCCCTGTTTTTGCCTGCTGAAACCTGAAATAATTTATATTCAGCGGACCAAGACGGGCAATCTGCCCGGCAAATCTTTTGTTGCCGAATAATACAAAATTCAATAAATCATCAGTGAATTTTGCGTCAAAATGTTCCCGGTCCGCAATTCCGAACTGCCAGTAGAGATTATTTATTCTACCCGGTCTGTTAATGAGACCGGTTATTCCAGCTCCGTAATTAATGTCCCCCCCTGCAAAATTTTTTTTGATAAGACGCGAAGATACGGAATTTTTCAGGTTTTCGTCTATGCCCCCCATAGTGGGAATAAGGGGAATAAGGGAGATAAGGGAGATAAGGGAGATAAGGGGATAACTGACTGAATAATAAGCAGTGGTAAAAAAGGAAGTTAAAACAAAAGAATAAAAGAGTATTTTTTAAAAAGTAGTAAGAACATACAACCCCCGGTTTCATGTCCGCTAATTATTCCGGGAAATCATTTTTACCCTTGGATCTTTTTCGTCATTCATGATTGAGGTAAGAAGGGACCGCACATGGTCTTTCTGCTGCTTTATTGCTTCGAGATGTTTCTTCAGGTTTTCGTGTTCAGGCGAGGACTTGCCCGATTTTCCCAATTTACCGGTCATTTCTGTTTCCCTCCTTTCGTATTCATCGTAAACATCTTCAATCATTTCAATTCCCTTCATTCTTCTCCACCATATTTTTTCATTGCGGGCGAATTCTTCCAGTAACGGAAGTCCTTTATTAATGGTTTCATCGTCCTGGTTCAGAAGGTAAGCGGCATATTCCTGCAGGAGGTATGTTTTTTTGTGATCGCTGAGGGTTGCAATCTTATTCCGGAAAAATTCGGCTTGTTCAACGGTACCGTAGTTACTGTAAATGCGCGCCACGGCAAGCAGGATATTCTCGTTCGTTTCATCTTCAAACGGTTTGGTAATATTGACGGCAATGGACGGGTTAAGCCGCGCAACAGATGCAAGCGCCTCACCGGTAACTGAATAGGATCGGTCATTCAGTGCGGTCTTGAAAACCTTTTCAAGATTTGATTTTTCATCGTCTGTCATGGGTTCTTCTGCAGTCACCGACAGGTCCGAAAGGGCCTGGACGGCAGTTGCGCGGACATTAGCATTTTCATCATGGAGGGCAAGGTCAGTCAGTTTAGCGACTACTGTATTTTTCTTTTCCGGGTAAATTTTATTCATGCTTTCAATGGCCCTGATCCGCAGATCATGGTTTTTATCGTTAAGCGCATCAATAAAAAGATCGGCAGGAATATTTCTTTCTCCGTTGGAGAAATGATCGAGTGCTTCGCTGCGGTCAGCATAGAGAGGAGCATTGTAATACTGGAAGATCCACTGGTCATCTGTTTTCAGGTCAAGTTTTACGCACAGAAGGATCTTTTCGGCATCAAAATTAACCAGGTCGGGTTTGCGCACCACTTTGAATGAGAAGGAAGATATAACATCTTCAATAACCACTTTATGCCTTTCGGTTTTTCCGCCTGCGTAGATGTCAATATCTATGGGCAGGCGGTATGCCGGAAATTTTTTTGTGTCCTGCAACTGGCCTATGATTACCGAGACCGTTTTCATGGAATCATCGTACGCATAGGATATTGCCAGTTCGGGATGCCCTTTTGCGAGGAACCACTGGTTAAAGAACCAGTTCAGATCCTCCCCGGTGATTTTTTCAAAAGCAAGGCGCAGGTCATGGATTTCAACCGAAGAAAATTTATGGGTTTCAAGGTACAATTTCAGCGCTGAAAAAAATGCCTCATCACCAAGGTAATTCCGCAGCATGTGCAATATCCTGCCACCCTTGGAATAGGAATGACTGTCAAACATATCTTCCTTGTCGGAATAATCATAGCGAATCATATCCACTTTTTTCCTTCTTGCTTCCCGGAGATAATTCGCGAGATCCTCATCAAGGTGTTGATCCGCATCATCGCGTCCATATTTATATTCTCTCCAGAGGTACTCACCGTAGGTAGCAAATGACTCATTCAGGGGAAGGTTGGCCCATGATTCGCAGGTCACCAGGTCGCCAAACCACTGGTGGAAAAGTTCATGGGAAATATAATCCTCATAGGTTTCATCAAGCAGTTCCCGGTCGTTGCGCTGTACGAATTCGCCATGAACCGTTGCCGAAGAATTTTCCATCGCCCCGGAGACAAACTCCCTGACCGTCACCTGGGCATATTTTTCCCATGGAAAAGGAATACCGATCCGGTTTGAAAAATATTCAATCATTTCGGGAGTGTTTCCGAAAATTTTTCGCGCGTAATTTTCATATTCCGGTTCAACATAATAAGATACTTCCATACCCCGCCAGTTATCCTTTACAATGGAGTAATTCCCGATGGCAATCATGGCAAGGTAAGGAGCATGAGGCACCGATTGTTTCCAGTAATCGGTGCGTGTGCCATCTCCGTTATCTTTGGAATAAACCAGAAGACCATTGGACAGGGTGACAAACCCGGTATCAACCGTCAGGTAAATTTCCTGGGTCATTCTTTCATTGGGAGCATCGATAGTGGGAAACCAACAGGAACTGTTTTCGGTTTCACCCTGTGTCCATATCTGCTTTGGTTTATCTTTTTCGGAACCATCGGCATTGATGAAATAGAGACCCTTTGAATCGCTGATGGCCCAACTCCCCTGTCCCCCCTGTTTTGACGGAATGGCAATATAATCTATATAGAGCCGGATGGTATCGGTACGGTTGTAATCCTTACCCAGGGCAATATATACCCCGTTATTTTTATACTCATACTTTAAAGGTTCGTTTCCGGTACCTGTAATGTGAGATATTTCGCGGAATTCAAAACTTTTGGCATCAAGCACCAGAGTATCTTCAGGATAAAAATAGGGTTTAAGGGTCAGGTATGCTTTTCCGATAACCTGTTGGATTTGCCAGTCGAAGCGGATATCCAGTTTTGTGTGGAGCAAATCAAATTTTCGCTGCCTTGATGGACGGTACTGGGATTTCCAGTTGGACGAGAAAATATCAACTGTGTCCTGTAAATAAATTTTGGGTAAGGAACTTTCCTTCCTCGCTTTACATGCCAGCAGAAAAGATAATAGTGCTGTAAAAAATAAAATCCTCTTCATTATCCCATAAATAAGGGCCAAAGATAGAAAAACGGACGGGATGAACAGTTTAAGCGGGTTATCATGAATTTAGCCATTGCCTCATTTGATTACCTTTGTTGAAATAATTAGCATTGCGAATTTCGCCTGCCTGCTGTGCCTTTGCGAAGTCAATCTTCGCTTCGGTAAAGCAAGGCCGGCAGGCAGGGATTGACAAAATTTCATAGGAATTTGATATTTAATCCGCAATTTAAAATTCGCAATCCGCAATTTTTCCAGGGTACTTAGCTCAGTTGGTTCAGAGCACTGCTTTGACAAGGCAGGGGTCACAGGTTCAAATCCTGTAGTACCCACTTAACATTGCGGATTTTGAATTGCCAGAATTGCGGATTAAAATAACAAAATTTTATGGGAATTGGATATCCAATCCGCAATTTTCCAGGGTACTTAGCTCAGTTGGTTCAGAGCGCTGCCCTTACAAGGCAGAAGTCACAGGTTCAAATCCTGTAGTACCCACCGGGGAAAAACATAAAATAAAATTTAAAATCACAAATCTAAAAATAATAAATTTGCAATCATCATTCAATTTTGCCGGCCGTTGATCTTCATTCTGATTTTTTTCATACTGTATGGTTCCTGTCAATCCCTGGCCCAGCCATTCATTTATCCTCTTGAACAGACCGCAAGTATCCGTTTCGACAGTGTAATTTCAAAAAAAACCGCAAACATTCATTCATCATTCAAACCGCTGCTACCACCGCAAGCGGGTGAATATTTCCAGCCGTTAGCGGAAACCGTTGGTACAATCCAAAGGTCATTTTTTTACCGTAAATTAAAGAAAGAGAGTTTAATCATCCTTGATGGCGGGCGCCTCAAACCGCAGGATACGGTTATCACTTTACCCGGTGATTACTATATCACGGCTGATCCGTTGTTTCATTTTGAAACCGGTAAGGATTTTGGAGATACCTCTGCCCGTGCCGACACATCGCGGTTGTACCGCAACACACGCGGATTCCTCATCAGGGGTCAGGTAGGCGGAAATCTTGTTTTTGAAACATCATTTCTTGAGAACCAGGCGGTATTACCTGCATACCGGGATGAATTTGTAAGGAATAATAAGGTTGCCCCTGGTTCGGGTAGAATCAAACCTTTCAAGAACACAGGATATGATTTCGCTATGGCTGGCGGGTATTTCATGTATCACACCGGACTAAAAAAATCCGATCTGGATATTTCATTCGGACATGGTAAGCATTTCATAGGGGGGGGATACCGGTCGGTACTTTTATCCGATAATACTTTTAATTATCCTTTCCTGAGGATTGCATTTGGCCGCGGAATTTTTCAATATACCGCAATGTATGCGGTTTGGCAAAACATGTACAGGCAGGGTAACGCTTCCGGTGCCGAAGGTATTTTCCAGCGGAAGGTATCCACTATACATTACCTGAATATTCTTGCGGGAAAAACGATAGAAGTCGGATTTTTCGAATCGCTCATTTCCCGCGCTGCAGGTAATACCGGTAAAATGATATTAACCCCCTATGTTTATAACCCTCTCATCGGGTTGAATACCATGCGATTTGGTTTTGCATCTGCGGAAAATGCAATGATTGGTGTGAATATGAAAATAAAAATATCGAACCGGATTAAATTTTATGACCAGTTTGCCGTTGATGATTTATCAAAAGGCAAATACGCCATGCAGGGGGGGGTTAAAATAATCAATCCGTTCGGAATCAGGACCGTTTTGATGCAGACGGAAGTCAATTACGTCACACCGTTCACCTATGCCCACTCCGACAGTTTGCAGGCGTACACCCATTATAATCAGCCGGCAGCCCATCCGCTTGGTGCGGGATTTTTCGAATCGGTTTCAATTCTCTATTTGAATTTTCATGATTTTTTCAGTCGTTTCCAGTATAATTACATAACCTATTATGAAGATTTCGGAAATTTTAATTTCGGCAAAAATATTTTCCGTTCCGATGAAACCGAAACCTATACACCGGACGTTCCGGAGATTACCCGCATCAACTATTTCCTGGCCGAAACAGGATATATTCTGAATCCGGTAACCAATATGCAGGTCTGTGTCGGTGCGGTTATACGGTCGGAGAGAAATTCCGCATGGGAAAAACAGACAAAGTATTTATATTTCACCTTTCGTACATCCCTATCAAATTTGTATTGGGATTTTTGATGAAATCCCGGATAACCCTGAATTTTCCCTGTCTTCTTTTCACCTCCAAAGGAGTCCGCAGGACTCTTCGGAGTCCATCGGACCCGTCTCCCTGCCTTCCGTCTCTCCGCTAATGAAATTATATGTAAATTTGTAATCACTTATGGCACCGCAGATATTTTCCGTCCTGTTAAGTTTCATTACATCGTTCATTCTTGTACTATTATTTACGCCTTCCCTGATCAAAGTAGCCGAAATGAAAAATCTGCTTGATATGCCAAGTGAGAGGAAAATTCAGGTTTCAGGTATTCCTGCGATCGGAGGAATTATCATTTTTGGAAGTATTTTGCTTTCTTATACCATGTGGTTCCCCAATGAAATTGTCGGTTCTTCAAAATATCTTATTTCAAATTTTAAATATATTCTTGGCTGCATCCTGATCCTTTTTTTCATCGGGATCAAGGATGATATTATTGGAACCGCACCTGTAAAAAAATTGATCGGGCATATTGTTGTCGCCATGGTAATGGTTTTTATGGCTAATATCCGGCTGACAAACCTTCACGGACTGTTCGGATTATACGAAGTACCGGAATGGGCCACCATTTTCATTTCACTTTTTGCTTATATCGTAATCATAAACGCCTTTAACCTGATTGACGGGCTTGACGGCCTTGCCGCGGGCATCGGATTGATCTGCTGCATGGCATTCGGCACCTGGTTTTACCTGGCCGGGGACATTCCTTTCGCCACCATAGCATTCGGACTGGGTGGCTCTCTTCTTGCGTTTCTGATTTATAATTTTTACCCGGCACAGATTTTCATGGGCGATTCGGGTTCTCTTACCATCGGTCTGATATGCGCCACTCTTGCGATCCGGATGATTGAACATAATCCGCTACCGTACGCTTCAGACATACAACTTCCTGACAACCCTGTCTTCGCGCTTGCCGTACTCGTGTATCCTCTTTACGATACTCTTCGCATTTTCGTTTACCGGGGAATAAAGGGAGTTTCTCCCTTTAATGCCGATAAAAAACACATTCACCACCGCCTGTTCAAAATCGGCTTGTCACAGCGTCAAGCCGTCCTGACACTTTATGCTTTTAATATTTTTATTATTTCCGCAAGCATTCTGATGAATTCATTTAATGTCAATTTTAATCTTCTTATCTCAGGCGGATTGACGTTGCTTGTTGCCCAAATTCCGTTCTTCATTCCTCACAGGAAAAATTTTAACGGTAACGGTAATCATGTTGAACTTCGTATGCCTGAACCGGAGAAAGTAAAATATTCCGGAAAGGTGTGACCGAAAAACGAAATACCGGCCTTTAAACAATTCCCTCCCCGGATGAAATTCACATGTATCGTCACTTCCTTCCCCCTGATTGGCGCTTCACTGTTCCTTCATATTTTCTTTGCCTCTTCACAGGATTTTACCCTTCTTGAAAGAAATTCACTTATCTTCAGGGAATCCGGGGAAGGGAATGGAACTCCCCCCCTTCATTCGGCCATTAAACCATGGGTGGCATTACGGGAATTATCCTCAGTCACGGATTCTGTGATTAACAGGATTACCGGCCTGTGTTTTCTTGTGAAAAATTCACCTGGAAACGAACAACAGGTAAATGGTTTTTTTCTCATGGATAACCGTATCGGCATTACCGGAAAATCTCCGGGAAACCGGCTGCAATATTCAGCGGGAACCGGATTGTCTATGCGCTTCCGGGATAAATTCGGACTGGAATATTGCCTGATGGGAGGGGAGTTAACTTTTCCGGATTACATGAACGGTTTTATACGGACCCGGTACATTTACCCCGGTTACGGTTTCATGGACACCACAAATGTTTTTATTGCGCAAAGGGGATTGGCATCATGGCAGTTATCGCCCTATTTCCGGGTACAGGCCGGGTACGATAAAAATTTCTGGGGCGATGGATACCGTTCGCTGATTCTATCCGATCTTGCAGCACCCTATCCCTTCTTTAAAATAACGGCTGATTTCTGGAGGATGAGATACGTGAGTTTGCATGCTTCGCTCAGGAATATCCGCTTAATTACCTATGCAGACAGGGTGAAACCGGAACTGATTCCGAAATACGGAACTTTCCATATCCTGCACTGGAACATCAGTAACAGGTTCTCTATGTCGGTTTTTGAAGCGATAATCTGGAAGGGAACTGATGAAAACCTGGAAAGGAAATACGATATCAATTACCTGAATCCCGTAATATTTTACCGCCCGGTGGAATATTCCACCGGTTCCAATGATAATGCCCTGATGGGACTGAATCTTACCGCAAGACCCTTCGGAAGGATTACCTTTTACGGACAGTGGCTGCTTGATGAGTTCCTGCTTAAGGAAATGAAAGCCGATGTAAAGCGGTTCGTCACGGACGATGATTCATCTTTTTCCTGGGGATGGTACTCCAACAAATATGGTTTACAGGGGGGTATTAAGTACCCAGATGCGTTCGGGATAAATCGCCTGCATCTGCAGGTTGAATTCAACAGGGTACGACCCTATACATACTCCCACGCAAACGCCTACCAGAATTATTCGCACATGAACCAGCCGCTCGCCCATCCGATGGGTTCAAATTTCAGGGAAATGATCGCATTATTTGATTACAACTACCGCAAATGGTATGTTAATGCAGAGGCCGTATATGCTATAATGGGGACCGACAGCGGTTCATCCAACTGGGGGGGGGATATTTTTAAGCCCATTAAAACCCGTGAAAGGGAATATTACAATGAAAACGGACAGGGAGTAAAAACCGATTTGAAAATTGTACAGATAAAAGCGGGATACCTGATCTCTGCTTCATCCAACCTTTACGCTGAAGCGGGATTTATTTACAGGATATCGGATTCCATACTATCGGTTACAGAAAATAACTATTTATGGATAGGAATCAGAACAAGATTATTCAATGAATATTTTGATTATTGAGGAAAATCTTTTGTACTAAAACTCCTCCCCCTTATCCAAGGGGGAGGTAGGGAGGGGGTAAATGGAGGAGTATTAATAAATTAAAAACTTCTTATGAAAAATTCAAATTATGCGACTAATGTAACCGAACGGTTCCTGCGGTATATTAAGATCGACACGCAATCAGATCCTGCCTCCGGAACATTTCCCTCAACGGCAAAGCAGAAAAATCTCGCAGTAATCCTTGTTGCTGAACTGAAAACAATGGGCATTACCGATGCACATCTAGATGAATGGGGTTACGTGTATGGCACCCTGCCCGGAAATTCCTCCAAAGATGTGCCGGTAATTTTTTTCTGCGCCCACATGGATACTTCACCCGATTGTTCCGGTACCGGAGTGAATCCGGTAATTCATAAAAATTACAAGGGGGGGGATATAGTCCTGCCAGGTGATCCATCGCAGGTAATCCGTTTAAACGAACAACCGGATTTGAAAAATCAGATGGGAAATGATATTGTTACATCAGACGGAACTACCCTGCTCGGTGCAGATAATAAGGCGGGGGTGGCGGAGATTATGGAAGCCGTTGATTATTTATTAAAACATCCGGACATTCAACATGGTACAGTGAAAATTCTCTTTACCCCTGACGAAGAAATAGGACGCGGGGTGGATAAGGTTGATCTTAAAAAATTGGGTGCACAATTCGGTTATACTATGGACGGTGAGTCGCTTGGTAATATCGAAGATGAGACATTTTCGGCCGATGGGGCGACCATAACCGTGCACGGCAGGAGCACTCATCCGGGTTTCGCGAAAGGGAAAATGGAAAATGCAATAAAAATAGCGGCTGAAATCATCCATGCGCTGCCCAAAGAAAAATTTTCACCGGAAACGACCTCGGGCAGAGAGGGTTACGTACACCCGGTATCCATAGAAGGCGGACTCGAAAAAGCGGTGATAACATTTATCGTCCGTGATTTTGATACTCCGAAACTGAAAGAACATGAAAGCATTCTTGAAAAAACTGCCGCCCCGGTACTTAAAAATTACAAACACTCTTCTTGTGAATTATATACCTGGGAACAATACCGGAATATGAAATCTGTACTGGATCAATACCCGCATGTGGTTTCTTATGCCGAAGAGGCGATGCGCAGATCGGGAATCACCCCGAATCGTGAAAGCATAAGGGGGGGGACTGACGGCTCGCGGCTCTCATTTATGGGATTGCCGTGAAAAAGAAGTTAAGATGGAAAGAAATTAAGATGTAAAGAACGGAGGATAGAAGGATGGAAGTGCAAATTGGTTTTTAATTTCTTGCATTATTGCAATCTTGTCAGCCAAATGCGGAATTAAAATTTCGGACATTCTGCACATTCAACTTTTTTGAAAATAAGTTTAGAAATTCTCCACGCAACCAATGAAGAACCCGCACCGATAATCGCACCTGCAAGTACATCTGAAGGGTAATGAACTCCAAGATGCATCCTTGAATATCCCACCGCCCCGGCCCATAGATAAGCAGGAGCAATTACATACCATTTCGGGTAATTTAATGCGAGCGAAGTTGCAACAGTGAATGCTGATGATGTATGCCCTGAAGGAAATGAAGGACTGCCGGCACCGGTAACATTTTCAATATCAGGATAGGTTTCAAACGGTCTCGGGCGGTTGACCGTATATTTTATTCCTGTGGTGACAAGCGCTGATAAAGCCAGCGCCCCACCAAATTGCACCGCCTGTTCCTGAACTGCTCGGTTTTTTTTAAAAGTTCCGAATGAAAAAACAACAACCGGTGTTGCAATCCCAACAGGCAGCATGCTGTTGGTAATGAATGTAAATGAATTATCCAGATTTTTATTGCGGTTATGACTTATGCTGCGCAGGAAATCAATATCAACATTCTGCGATAGCCCGGTAGAACCGGTGCAGAATATCATGAAAATAATGGAAAAGGGTTTAATCCGAAACAAACAAATCATTTTGCAGAATGTATTGTGGATTATCCGGTCCTGATCCTTGGGATTTGGGACTTGGGACTTTGACCTTGGTTTACCCCCCCTTCACCCGATACCTTACTCCTAAATAGAATTCCCTTCCCCTCGTGGGTCCCCAGTTGAAAGAGGTATCAAAGTAAGGTCCGAAAGGATCCTGCCAACTTATGATGGGCCGCTCCTGCCGGAAATCAAAAATATTTTCGCACCCCAGGTAAAATTCAAACTCTTTCAGGAACCGTGTAACCTGCACATTGATTACATGGTACGGATCTGAAAATTCCGGCTGACGGAATTCTGCGGGACTTAAGGAGGTGTTAGGTAACCGCTGTTTTCCGTACCAGTGCAGGTTGGCGTCAAACTGCCACTCCTCATCAAAAGCCCGGTAAGAAAACGTAGTGAGAAATTTATGTTTTGAATTAAAAGGCAGAGGTTCTTTCACCGTGTCTTTCATCCGGTAAACATCAATGTAATTATATGCGGCTTTGAACCAGATGTCTTCCAGTAATCCGATGGTGATTTCGGATTGAAACCCGTTGGATACCGATGTCCCGCTGAAATTTCCGATATATGCTTTTTGCGGATCCGTATCATAATCGGGGAAAATCTGGTTTTGAAAAACAGTACGGTAAAAATCAACGCTCAGGGTACCTTCGTACCATGCCTTTTCGAAGCGGTGCGTAAAATTCGTTCCGTAATTCACAGCATCTTCGGGCCGCAGGGTTCCGGTAAATACAATATCGCGCTGACTCGCCAGGAGATTGATATTCTCGCTGAAAATATTTGCGGTGCGCCAACCTCGTCCGGCTGAAAAACGCAGGTTGGTATTTCCGGAAAAATCATATTTTAAGAGCGCCCTTGGGGTGATATTCATCCCAAAATCGTTATGGCGGTCCATGCGGATACCTGAAATAAAAGTAAAATCGTCACCTGGCCAGCGAAGAGTGCTCTCGGCAAAGATTCCCGGAATATATTCTTCTTTAAGAAATCTCCTGCCGTACGACTTATTCAGGGGGCTGCCGGTGAAAGAAATCATTTCATCCAAACTCAGCAACCGGAAACTGAACCCGGTCTTAAAAATATTTTTTTCCATCCATTTGGTTTCATATTGTAAATTACCGTAAGCGCTGTATTGCTCACCGGTGTATTTTGTAGTTCCGAACCAGGCGACCTGGTTATGCGAGTAAACTGAAGCAAGAAGGTAAATCCCCTTGTCGGTATTAAAGCGGTAACCTGTTTTGGTAAAAATTTCAGGTTGCCAGTATTCTGCCGACTGCCCGTAAATATCAGCGCTGCCGGTATCTCTGTCCATGAAATAATTTACCTCGCCACCTGATCTCTTTTCATAGAGGTACCGTAACCCGGTCCGGGAAGAAAAACCGGTACTGTCTTCATCGCGGTATTTGAATTTATTGAAAAGGAGGTACCGGGAAAGAAGCGGAAGATCAAGAAATTTATCATCATTCCTGTCAATGCGGGCGCCAGGGAGAGCCACATGAGCGCCAGCAAGTTTGTTCCACTTTCCCTGTTGTTCAGTATATACTGCATTGAATTGTTTTTCTGAAAAACTGTTCATGTATGCATTGAGAAAGAGTTTATCACATTTTTCAGGTTCTTTCAGGATAACATTGATTTGCCCGCTTATGCTTTCATATCCCTGCAGAACCGAATTGGCTCCTTTTGAGATATAAATATTTTCAACAAACGGACCCGGGTGGCTGCTGATACCGTATGTATAAGACAACGCATTGATAATAGGAAGGCCGTCAATGAGCACCTGGTTGTAAATACCCGACAGTCCGAGCACCCGTAATTCCTGCGCATTGGTGATAATATTTGTAACGGTAGGTTGTACAGAAGCGCTTGTATTGAAACAACCGGCAAGGTCGCAGCAGGCGCCTTTCAGCAATTCCTTACCGGTCAGGATTTCGGTTTTTACCGGATCCATCGTTGAAATGTAATTATCCGGCTTTTTATCGGTAACCTGCACCTCGGACAGCTGCGCTTCTTCCTGAAGAATTACGGTGAGAAATCCCGGTGATTTAATGGTAATAGTATCCTGTTTAAAACCTATATAACTCACCACGATCCGTTTATCATAAATGTTACCGGCTGATAAACTAAAAGACCCGTCAGGACCGCTGGCGGTGCCGGTATTTGTATTCAGCCAACGGATATTTGCACCGGCAAGCGGTTCATTCCTCTGGTTGAGGACTATGCCGGTGAGGGTTTGGGCACAAAGAAGATTATCCGGTAAAAGATGGCACTGGAACCAAAGCAGGACTAATGAAAAAGATAATTTAATGAGGTTCATTGTACAAATTTAATGATTTTACCTTTGCGACAGAATTTATTAATAATGGAAGCAGTTAAAGTGCACATACATCCATGATGTAAAATATCCTCATATTAGCGTTTCTGATATTAACAGGATGTCAAAAAATCCGTACATATTTATACTGATGAATTTGAACCTGACGATAACCGTCAGGTTCAAATTCCGTCAGTATATTATTCTCTCCGTAATTGTTTTTTTTAATGCACCCGTCATTGCACAAAACAACAATATTCCGATCTATCATTTAAAAAAAGCGACAGGAAGCATTATTATTGACGGTGATATGAGTGAACCGGACTGGCAAGGGGCTGAGGTGGCATCAGGTTTTTTTCAGAATTATCCCTATGATACCGCCTTTGCTCTTTCCCGCACCGAAGTCCGCGCAACCTATGATGATAAAAATATTTATTTCAGTGCGGTATGTTATGATTCATTGCCGGGTGATAATATTATCAGGTCACTTAAAAGAGATTATTCAATTGAAGATAACGATGGGTTTGCAATTTACATTGATCCCTATAATGATAAATCAAACGGTTATGTTTTTGCGGTGAATGCCTTTGCTGTCCAGATGGAAGGACTGTTGGAGAGCGGGTCACAGGAACCGGTTTCGGCAATCTGGGACAATAAATGGTTTTCAGAAGTAAAAAGAATTGGGGAGAGATGGGCAGTGGAAATAGCCATTCCGTTCAAAACAATTAAATTCAAAGAAGGGATAACTACGTGGAGGGTAAACTTTGCGAGGAATGACCTTAAGAGAAATGAACGGTCAACATGGGTTCCTGTTCCGCGCAACTTCAAACCGTCAAATCTCGGATACACCGGAACTCTTGCATGGGATACTGCACCGGGAAAATCCGGAACTAATGTTTCAATCATCCCGTATGCCATAGGGGATTTAAACAAAAAATATAATGGAAGTTCGGGGGGAAAGAGAGACGCAAATGCCGGTTTTGATGCCAAGGTTGCAGTCACTTCATCTCTAAATCTTGATGTGACTGTTAATCCCGATTTTTCGCAGGTGGAAGTTGACCAGCAACAGGTTAACCTTACGCGCTTCAACCTTTTTTATCCGGAGAAACGGCAATTTTTTATTGAGAACAGCGACCTTTTTTCAAATTTCGGATTCAGCCAGATAAGGCCATTCTTTTCACGTAAAATCGGGTTGTACCAGGGGCAAACCGTACCGATCATTGCCGGTGCGCGGCTTAGCGGTAAGACGGGGAAAAATCTGCGGGTTGGCGCGATGGATATTCAGACCGCGCAGGAAAATTCACTTAACCTGAATGCGCAGAACTATTCTGTTCTTGCATTTCAGCATCTTGTAATGGGACGGTCGAATATTGCGGCAATCATCGTAAACCGACAGGCGAATAAATACAACCGTGCTGAATTCAGCACCAATGATTTCAACCGCGTTGCGGGAATTGATTTCAACCTTCTGTCAGATAATAACCGGTGGCAGGGTAAGATATTCTACCACACTTCATTTACGCCCGAAAGAATGAATAATAATTATGCTACTGCGGGATGGCTGATGTACAGTACGAAAAATTTATTCTGGATGTGGAACCATGAATATGTCGGGAAAAATTACATTGCTGATGCGGGATTTGTGCCGCGTAACATTACCACTCATCATGAAACGGGTATGGTCATGCGTCAAACATACGCACGGCTTGAGCCGATGATTTCGTACAAGTTCTATACCTCATCCGGAATAATAAATTACCATGGTCCCGCATTTTACTCGGATGATTATTTTGACAGCACTCTTGCCGTAACCGATTACTTTTTTATGCCGCATTACATCGTCAATTTCCGCAACACATCCGACTTCCAGGTACATTTTCATAACTCTTTCACCGAACTTTTTTACGATACCGATATTTCGTTTTCAGGGAAAAAATCCATTCCAGCCGGAAATTACTATTACCGCAACCTGATGATGAAATACCAGTCCGACAGGCGAAAGGTGTTCTCCTATTTTCTGCAGGCGCTGGGCGGCTCGCATTACAACGGAAATATTTTCACTCTGAAATTTGATGTAAACTACCGCTATCAGCCATGGATGAATTTTTCGCTCGGCTATTCCCGCGACCAGGTGCGGATGCCGTACCCCTACGAAAATTTTTCAATTATGCTCATCACTCAGAAAACGGAAGTTACTTTTTCACCGGCAATATATTTTACTCTTTTTACGCAATATAATACCCAGATTAATAATATGAACCTCAACGCCCGTTTCCAGTGGCGCTTCAGGCCCATGTCCGATTTTTATATTGTTTATTCCGGGAATTATTCATCCAGCGATCTCTCGGTTAAAGACCATGCGGTAGTGGCGAAACTGATATGGTGGATGACGATGTGAATTGCCTTCAAAAATCCACCTTGTAATAAAAAATCGGCAGAAACCCCAGTTGCGGCACTTCTTCAATGTGGTCGTAGGTTAAAGGATTTTCTCCTGGGGGGGGGTTGGGTGCGTAGGTAAGTTTCAATACATTCTTACGGTTCAGGATGTTTACCAGATCAAGACCGATTTCGTGAGTGACTTTAAGCGCGTTCAGCCGGATGTTTATTTTCAGGTCAATGCGGAAGTAGTCGGGCATCTGCATGGTGTTGCGCAGCGAGTCGATGTAAATGATCTCCTGGTTTATTTGCGAGGCGAGGGTATCCACCGGACCGTAACGCTTGTTTCCTGCGTAAGTGATTTTAGCGCCCATGGCAAATGCGCTCTTTTTTCCCAGCCGGAATTCACGGCTCCCGAGAAAATTAAAGGCATAATCCCCTTTAAAATCAGTATCGCGCAAAATGCCATCGCTCCCCCTGTAACGGGAATCATAGAGTGATGCGGTCGCCATGAAAAAGTATTTTTTACTGAAGAATTTTTCCAGCGTGAAGTCAATACCGTAATTTAAACCCGTACCTGTGTTTTCTAAAGAATCCGGAAAAAACCGCGCAAAACCGGAACCCTGGTTGATGAGCGAAAATGTAGAAGGTTTTATAGTTACCGGGACATTGTACAGGTATTGGTAATACCCTTCGGCTTTCATCCTGAGATTATCGAAAAAAAGGTAATCGTAACTGACAACGCTGTGCCATGATTTTGTAAAATCCATCTTCCTGTTATGAAGAGCATACCCCCCCTGTCCGTCCGGGATCCTGTAATAATAGGTGTAGAGCGGCTGCAACTGGCTGTGCAACCCTGCCCCGGCTCCGAAAATTTGTTTTTTTGACATGCTCCACCGTACACCGAGGCGCGGTTCAACTGGCGATAAACTGCCGTTCGAAAAATATTGGCTGTGAAGTCCTGCATTAAAGGTCAGTTGGTCGCTGATCTTATATTTCAGTTGTACATAGGGTTGAAGTAACAGGGCGGTTCCATTGTAATCCCATCTTGTTTTCCAGTCGTAAGCGGGAGCATGGTTATATACGCTGTCAATCAGGTTGAAAAAATATTCGTCAATATTTACCCCCCCTTTCAGGATATGCTTTGGACTGAGTTTATGGTTAACCGATAACGAAGCGCTTGCTTTCCCGATAGTATAAGTATAATCCAGAATGGGCACAAGGGAGTCAAATTTATAAACATCTTTTTCATCAATGATGTTCTTTCCCGTGGAATCGCGAGTATAATAAATCAGTTCATGGTATGCATGCTGCTGTTCGGTTGAATATGCTGCAGTAAACTTTCCGAATGTATTGGAACTGAATGAGCGCGTGTAATTTAATCCGGCAACTCCCATACCGGAGTTGAAATACTGGTCGCGGTCGTTTTCACCGTAAATCTCCATTTCATCCGGTTTTTGTTCATGAACTAAAATTGTAATTTTGCTCATTCCTCCTATACCAAACAATGAAAAAGCGCTGTTTTTCCCCGGGAAGTTCAGTTTAAAGGCGGCATCCTGGTACCTGGGAATGGCGCTGGTTCCTATTTTTATTCCGGCAAAACTAAAAAGATCAAGAGTGGAATATCTGTAGTTAAGGAGATAGGATGATTTTTTTTCCCGTGAAACCGGTCCTTCTGCGCTTAATTCGGTTCCTAAAAATCCGAGTTGTCCGTTAAATTCATGCTTTTCATTGTTACCGCTGCGCATGCGCAGGTCAAAGACGGCTGCAGTGCTGTTCCCGAATTCGGCAGGAAAGGCGCCTGTAAAAAAATCGGAACTTGCAAGAACTTTATTATTGAGAATGCTCACGGGTCCTCCCTGTGAACCCGAAATTGCAAAGTGGTTAGGATTGGGAATTGGTATTCCCTCAAGCCGCCATAGAATACTTAAAGGTGAATTTCCGCGCACTACAATGTCATTGCGCGAATCATCAGCGCCTGTAACTCCGGCAAAGTTGGATGCCATCCTTGCCGGGTCACCGCGGCTGCCCGCATATCGTTCGGTTTCTTCAACCGTAAATGCTTTAGCGCTTACCGTACTCATTTCGTTCATTACTTCATTGCGTTTTATTGCAATAATCTCAACGGTTCCCACTGTTACAACCGCTTCTTCAAGTTCAATATTCAGTACTACTTCTTTTCCAGCAGTAACAATAATATTAGCGATTACCGCCTGCTTGTATCCCAGGAATGAAACTTTTATGGTTTGCCTGCCCAGAGGTACATTTTCAATCCGGAAGGCGCCTTCCTCATCTGTCGCGGCACCCGAAAAATGCGCAGTATCGGTAATCAGGGCGACATGCGCTCCCGGAAGCGGGAATTTTGATTCGCTGTCAATAACTCTTCCGCGGATGGTCTGGGTGGCGGATTGCGCTGAAACAAAAGAATCAATCGGAAAGGAAATAATGAGCAGCCCGTAAATCCAAATGAATAATAAAAAACAAAAAATGTTTATTATCAAAGGAGAGCATTTTACTTTTAAATTTTTCATTATTTGTTTTATGTTATATGTTTCCTGCAAAATAAAGGAAAAAACCTTACGGTTTAACTTGGCGCAATAAAGGAAAAATGTATATTTGCACGGCTAAAACGGAAAATTATATCTCATGAAAACCATAAAGTTTCTTCTTATTCCGGTTGCCGGCCTGATATTGACTCTTGAATCACCGGCTCAGGAATTCCAGAAAACCTTCGGCAGCGGGCAGGGGGGGTATAACAATAAATGGGATTATGCAACATCCGTAAAGCAAACATCTGACGGTGGATATATCGTTGCGGGTTATTCGGATGGTTCCGGGCTCGGACTGGATGATGTTTACCTGATAAGGTTCAACTCAAATGGCGATACTGTATGGACAAAGGTCTACGGTGGAACCAATAAAGATTATGGCCGTTCGGTAGTGCAAACCTCCGATGGCGGTTTTGCCGTGTGCGGTGAAACGCAGAGTTATGGCGTATTTAAAAATGACGTCTTTCTCTTCAAAACCGATTCTAACGGGACACTGCTTTGGGCAAAGACCTACGGTGGATCAGATGAGGATTACGGTTACAGCATGCAACAGACATCTGACGGGGGATTTATTATTACCGGAGAAACCAAAAGTTTCGGACAGGCAGGAGGATATTCCGATGTCTATGTTATCAAAACCGATGGTTCCGGAAATGTAACCTGGACCAAAACCTACGGTGGAAGTTATGACGATATCGGGTATTCGGTTCAGCAGACCACTGATGGGGGGTATATCATTGCAGGTGAAGAAGGAAGTTTCCAGTATGGCGTCTTGCTATTGAAGTTAAACAGTTCGGGCGATTCTGCATGGGTAAAATCAATCCGTGGAAATTATGCCGGCTATTATGGCAGATCAGTGGTTCAAACTTTTGATGGCGGTTATGCCATCACCGGACATACGACCGTTTCCGGTTACGGCAGTTATGATATTTTTCTTATGAAAACCACTGCAACCGGAAGCCCGGTATTTACAAAAGCATTCGGCAGTTCAAGTTTGGATGAGGGACGTGCGGTAAAACAGACCTCGGACAGCGGATTTATTTTTACCGGTTATACTTATGCTGGTTCCACTTATTCACAATTGCACACTTTTAAAACCAATTCAAGCGGTGTGCTTCAATGGGATAAGGTTTACCGGGGGGAATACGGCAATGAAGGAAATGATATTATCCAGACGAGTGATGGAGGATATGCAATGGCGGGATACATATATTACAAATTCGGGAACACACTTGCGGAAGTTTACCAGGGTTATGATGCCTATCTTGTAAAAACCGATGCCAGCGGTAATTCACCGGGTTGCGTTTCAACAGCATCAGGGTTAATGAGCGGATATCTCACATGGACCGCTTACAATTGTCCGCTTATCAGCGGGTCAGGCGTTACCCAGAACAGCGCTTCCATGAACAGTAAATATTCAAAAACAAACCCCCATGATGCTGCTGTAAAAGTGAACTTCAATGTTACCGATATACTTTGCGATGGCGTTTGCATCGGTTCAATTACAGCCAATACCTGCGATTCTACCGGATTTTACTGCAGCGGTACCGCTGCGTACGCGTATCTGTGGAGTAACGGCCAATCCAACTCATCGGCTACCGGTTTATGCGAGGGAACCTACACTCTATCTATAACCGATTATTACGGCTGCAAG
Organism: Bacteroidota bacterium; assembly: GCA_016193485.1. Classification (GTDB taxonomy): domain Bacteria; phylum Bacteroidota; class Bacteroidia; order JACPRZ01; family JACPRZ01; genus JACPRZ01. The sequence continues at coordinate 105,024 of JACPRZ010000028.1, forward strand.
GGAGAAGGTAATGCTGTTGTTTCTACTTATGTTCTTCCCCGGGAAATCTGCCTGATTACTGTTGATACAACATCAACAAAAAATGTAATTGTGTGGGAAAAACCTTCTGCGACAGGAATTGACAGTTTTTTCATTTACCGTGAAATTGCGTCTGTTTTTACAAAGATCGGATCTGTATCATATAATGATTTAAGTGAATTTACCGATAATACATCAGGAGTAAATCCCAATATTACATCCTACAGGTATAAAATATCGGTGCACGATACATGCGGTTACGAGAGTGTTTTGAGTTCGTACCACAAGACCATACATCTTCAGATCAGCCCTAATGTCCCTACCGGTGTAAACCTTGACTGGGATGATTACAGCGGATTTTCTTTTGCACAGTACCGGGTATTACGGGATGATTTTGCAACGGGCAACTGGCAGGTAAAAGATTCAGTGAGTGCCGGAATTACCTCTTATACCGATCCCAATACACCGGACAGTTCTACACGGTATATTGTTGAAGTAGTTCATCCTAACGTAAACGGATGTGTGGTTACTGCTAAAATCAAAACATATAATTCTTCAAAATCCAATACTGCATCCATGGAAGTCAATTCGGGAATAGATGATATTATTCCTGGTGCCGGCAGAATTGTTATTTTTCCGAATCCCGGTAATGGAAAGTTTAATGTAGAAATAAGGGAAATCCCCCCGATGACTATCGGGGCTATCGGGAGGGAGATAAGGGTTTATAATGCACTTGGAGGAATTATTTTCAGAAGCCCGGTTGACAAAAAACTTTTACCGGTTAATATTTCCGACTACCCGGCCGGAATATACAATGTACAGGTGGTGAGTGAAAAAGGGTATGTAAGCAAAAAAATAATCATCTTTTAATGATCCATTCTTCCGGATTAAGTTTCAGGGTGCCGGTTCCATCCTTATTCATTCTCCATAATTCAAGGTGGGCTTCTGCCCGAAGGGTTTCTTCATCGGTGTTTACAATACCGATGGGCTGCTTCAGGGTTATCTTATCGCTTTTTTTAACGAATACATCTTTAAGGTTTCCGTAAACAGTGAAAAATTCCCCATGCTGTACTATTACGGCTTTTTGCCCGCCCGGCAGTACGATAACACCTGTCACGGTTCCGCTGAATACCGCCAGTGTCTGAGATTCTTTCTCTGTGGTGATATCGATTCCGTTATTGTTTATTTTAATTCCTTTCAGCACCGGGTGATCCTGCATTCCGAAGTGGCCGGTTACAATGCCCCGCTCTACCGGCCAGGGTAATTTGCCTTTGTTTTTTGAAAAGGAGGATGAAAGTTCCATCGCTTCGGGAGTGAGTTCAAATGTACCTTTGGATTTTGCCGCTTCGCGCGCCTTTCGCATTTCTTCGGCAATAATATCTTCAATGGCTTTCTGGAGTTTCGCTGCCTTTGCCTGTTTCTTTTTTAAATCGTCTTTCAGGGAGGATTCTTTTGTTTTCAGTTTTTCATAGATTTCATTTTGTTCAGATTTTTCCTGTGCAAGTGATTTTTTCTCTGATTCTTCGGTGAGCAGTAACTGCCGTTTTTCGTTTTTTTTAATTTCCAATGCAGCGATTTTTTCATTAAGCAGTTTTTGGGTTTCCATAATCAAACCTGCTTGTTTTCTCCGGTATTGGGCATATTGTTTCAGGAACCTGGAACGTTTATATGCCTGTTGGAAATCGGAGGAAGAAAAGAGGAACATCAACCGGTTATTGGCGTTCCTGTTCTTATAGGCAAACAGGATCATTCGCGCATAATCATCTTTTATTTTGCGAAGATCATTTTCAAGAAATTCAACTATGGAAGCATTTTCAGTGATCTGTTTTTCAAGCAGTGAGATTTCCCTGTTGATGGCGGATATATATCGTTGGCGAAGCGCTATTTTTTTATTAAGTGTAATAAGATGTTCCAGCGATTCCTTGCGGTTCTGCCGGGTCTCTTCAATCAGTTTTCCGGTAAAGGTTATTTCCTTTTCGAGATGTTCTTTCTGCTTCCTCAGATCATCTTTGGTCTGGGCATGTGAGGGAAAGGAAAGGAAAAGGCGGAGGCAAAAGCAAAGGAATAGGAATTTATGACTATTTATTTTCATCATTTGATGTTATCGGATCAGGTTCACTTTTATCAGCAGCCGGCACATCAATTTCTTCAGGTTTGGATTCCGTTGGAACGGGTGTTTCTTCAGCGGCTGTAAGCAAACCCGATTCCTGAAGAATATTGTACCAACTAATAATTTTTTTTATGTGCGATGAATGTACCTTCTCCTTATCGTATTCGGGTAAAATTTCATGGAAATATTCTGATAACGTTTTTTTATCGGAAATATTTATACCGGCTTTATTTCCCTTTTCCTTTTCTTCTATTTTTTTAAAGATTTCTTTCAGCAATACTGTGCCGCCTTCGGTATATACGGTTATTTCCTCAAGGGCGCTGATAGCGTTAACGGCAAATGCCGGCTGTCTTTTTTTTGTCGTGACATTTTCAACGATGACGTTGTTTTTCGTCTTTGAGATCAGTTTGAACAAACCGTTCATTCCGGAAATTGCAATGATGCTTTTAAGATTCATAGGAAACACGTTTATTTTATTGATGCAAAACTATAAATTTCAGGAAATAGGTGCCACGAACGGTTCTCATCGCACAAAAATAAATACCCGCTTCAAGATTACGGATGTTGATCATGGGATACCCGTTTGCAGGGCAATGAACATTATTTAATGTTTGCAGGAGTAAGCCATGTGGCGAATATACATCAATGGATTTAATATTTTTATTTTGAAATCCGCTGATAAAAATATTGTCTGATGCAGGAACCGGAAAAACCAAAATTTGCCCGACAACTTCATTAATATTATTTACCGATACCCTCAGCGAATCATACCTCACCTGCGATGACTTTGCAGCAGCGATCAGTTCTGTAAGGTTATCACCGGCAAGAATGGCGAAAGCGACCCGAACCGAATCGCCAGGTAAAAGTTGAAAAGGACCCGCAGAAACCACACTCAATATATCCGATCCGGTACCTGAAGAACCTGCCGTATGGCGATTCCGTTGCATTGCTTTATATTTTTCAGCAGAAGAAAATCCATTAGTAGCCGGGTCTATCCCGCCATTGCCACCTAGTACATTGTCCATTGAATAATGAAATACCCCTGCTGAGGACAGTAATTTTATGCCTCCGTAAGGATTCCCCGGTAAAGAACTGTACACGTATCCTGTTTTATTTTGCTGATCAAAACCTGCACGGTTGTAAAACGGGATATCAATATCCCAGTCCGAAAAAATTCCGGCATAAAGGGAATCCCTTGAAGAAGTGCCTTCATTTGTAATCGTATATTCAAGAATAATATAGTTGGAATCGGCAGGTGTTTTCCAAGCCATGGTCTTCTGTTTTATCCCTAATCCAAGTTTGTTGCTCCAGGCATTATCATCGTTGAAAGTGCATACGAGATCATAGTCCGATTCAAATGGTGTCTGGGGGGGGGTTAAAGCCGTTACCCGCCTGAAATCATTATCGTAACCCGAATTTCCCCTGATGTTATCAGACACCCTGACCGAAATCGCGCTGTCTCCGACCATGAATCCGGCTTCGTAAAGCAGCGTGGCGCTGTTTTTAAACCTGAATCCCGATCCGCTGAACTGCAATGTATCGTTATACCCGATCCTGCCCTTGCTCGTAATTGTTGCGTGAATGGCATTTACCGAAATATCGCGGTAATCTAAGTTGACCGGTACCTGTACATATTCATAATTGCTGAACGTATCCGCAGCATATAAGATTTTTATCACCGCCATTGAATTATAGGGAATCCCGTTGCCGATGAAGATTTTCATGGGTTCAGACAAATTGTTTTTTGATTCCATCGTGGATAATGGACCCAGGTTGACCGAAGAAACCGGGAATTCCAGCGAGGCGGACTGAGAAGTGATGGAAACATTGACCGAATTAGCCGGTGCAAGATAATTTATGAAGGTCCCGGTAAAATAAAGGGTATCGCCCGGAATAAAAAATTCATCGTTATTGTCTTTAATGATATTATCCACAAGGGCTATTGCCGGGAAAAAGGTGTCGTTTAATGCCTTGAACAAATTAATTCTTCCGCTGCCTAATTTTCCTGCATAATTTGCATTGCCGGGAATGGTGTCAATATTATCGGCCGTTACCTTTAACTGGTAATTTACCTGCATGGCAGTAAGCCATGGCCTGTACGCCCTGACGAGGCCAGCGCAGGAAGATATTATGGCTGCGGAACAGGATGTTCCCGATCCGGCAATATAATTATCATCAAAATAGGTTGAATAAATATCTTTACCGGGAGCCGAAACATCAACGTAAATTCCAAAGGATGATGAATTGGTTGAGGATGCATAATAACGAATATCGTCCTGATCGGTTCCTGCAACACTCAAAACGTAATGATTGGAAGCAGGATAAAAAGGCGCTTCATCCCCGGAATTCCCGGCTGCAGCAACTACAAGGGCATTTTTATTTATGGTTGCATAATTTATTACATCCTGTCCGAAGGGAGTTTGGACGTTATCACCCCAGGAACAATTAATGATCTGGCAGCCATGATCAGCGGCATAGACAATACCCTCATATCCCATAGAAAAATCACCTGCACTGCTGCTTACCTTCACCGGCAGGTACATGCAATAGAATCCTGCCGAAGCGATTCCGACACCGTTGTCGGTCACTGCGGATATCAATCCTGCCATGAAAGATCCATGTCCAAGCCAGCCGCTTGTGCCGTCAACTTCGGGGTCATTATCCATATCGCCAAGATCCCAGCCGTAAAAATTATCGGTGAAACCGTCAAAATCATCATCAATGCCGTTAACCGGATCAGAATAATTAAGTTTGAGATTTACGCCAAGGTCCGGATGGTCATTATCGGTTCCCGTATCGGTAAGCCCGATGACAACGCTGTTGCTGCCCGTTGAAATATCCCATGCAGAGAGAGCATTGATTTTAGTTAAATAATACTGCGATGAGAGCGAAGGATCATCCGGCACATAAAGGGGTGCGGCAATGTAACGCGGCTGCGCATAGTCAACAGCACCTGTTGCCATTAATGCCATCATAACTTTATGGACATCGGTTGCTTCATCATACTTCAGTTCATAAATAAGCGACAGGTTAACATATTGCCTTCCGGAATAGTTACGTAATCGTGGCGGAGGCAAATGCCCGGGAAATAGTTGTGAAAGCGAGGTAACCGGTATGCTTTTCAACAGGTTGTTTACGGTTGGAACAGCGATAGAGTTTTTTGAACAAGATCGGGAAAATTGCGGTTTGATTTTGAAGATCACAGTATTGCGCGAATAGCGGGGTACATTATCATTTTGCGCAAAAGCAACCATTCCGTTCCGGAAGAAAATAAAATGTATTGTAAATAAGAAAAAGAAAAAAATCCTCATACCAAAAGTTTTCGCAAACATACAAAAGAAACAGCAGCCCCGCTGTACAGCGAATTTCCGTAAATTCGCTTTCTTCACAAACCGGGTTTTACTATGAATCATGTACCGAGAGCAGCCGTGGTAGGTGGCGGCAGTTGGGCTACCGCGCTGGTTAAAATCCTGACCGAAAAACCGGTGCAGGTCAACTGGTGGCTGAGAAACCCCGATAATATTGATTATATCCGCAAGTACAGGCATAACCCGAATTATATAAGTTCAATTGAATTCCACCATGAAAGATTAATCCTGGATCATGATATTGAAGTTGTTTTAAACGATGCTGAAGTCATAATTTTTGCAATACCGTCAGCATTTCTGAAGCCCGCGCTGGAAAAGATTTCCGGTGACCGGCTTAAGGACAAACTCATAATTTCAGCCATTAAGGGAATTGTTCCTCAGGAAAACCTGATAGTTGGCGATTATGTCAACCGTTATTTTTCGGTTCCCTATAATAATATCGGAGTCATTGCCGGACCGTGTCATGCCGAGGAGGTAGCGCTTGAAAAATTATCCTACCTGACGATCGCTTTTCAGGATCAGGAAAAAGCAAGAACCGTTGCCGATATGCTGGCGTGCCGGTATATTAAAACCATAATTTCAGATGATATTTTCGGTACCGAATATTCGGCAGTCCTTAAAAATATTTTTGCCATCGCTGCCGGTATTTGTCACGGAATCGGGTACGGGGATAATTTCCTGGCGGTTCTGATTTCTGCCGCTTCGCGTGAAATTGAGCGTTTTTTACAGAAAGTTCATCCCATCCAGCGGGATATAAAAGCATCCGCATACCTTGGCGACCTGATGGTAACCGCATATTCGCAGTTCAGCCGGAACCGCACTTTCGGAACCATGATAGGGCATGGTTATTCTGTAAAATCGGCTCAACTTGAAATGAATATGGTGGCCGAAGGTTATTACGCTTCAAAGTGCATTAAAGAAATAAATAAAATCTACAATGTGGATATGCCAATAGCGGATGCCGTGTATAATATCCTCTATGAAAAAATTTCACCGGTGGTGGAAATGAAGTTGCTGGCGGAGAAACTCAGTTGAAGAAGACGGGGGACAGAAGACAGGATACAGGGGGAATTCCTTTAAGTTTATAAAAGGGCGGGAAATAATGCATAAAGAAATGCAGGAAATATTTTTCTCCGTTTTGTAGAAGAAATTAATCCATTTAACATCATTGATATTTCTTCACCGGAATCGTCCAAACTTTTTAAGTTCTCTTCATTAATATACGCTAAATCTTTAGATAGGAGAAAATAATACCGGAGTTCATCCAGCGATGCATGAGCAATATTATAGAAGTTAACCTTATCTTTGATTCCAAATTTTCTGAATCCTTCAACAATATTTGCCGGAACTGAAACTGCGGCTCTTCTCATTTGAGAAGTCAAACCAAATTTCTCATCCTGAGGATAGTTTTTTGTAATCCTATAAACTTCCAGCGTTAACTGGTGGGCTTTTTGCCAAACATCCAGATTCCTGAAGTTAGAGATTGTTCCCATTGTAATGAATTTAATATCGGTATTGAATTTTGTTATTTTTTCCCTGTCTCCTGTTCCCTGTCTCCTTTCCTAGAGGTCAGAAGCGGATTCGAACCGCTGTGGGAGGTTTTGCAGACCTCTGCCTAGCCACTCGGCCATCTGACCGGATTTACGAATAACGAATCGTAAAGGAAAAAAATATTACCGGATTTCAGGGTACAAAAGTAACCATTTTACCCCCTGACGGTCACGCTCACTTTCTGCACTATCCCTTTTATAGGCGGGTTCATTTTGGAGAGTTTGAGTTCAACTGATTTTATGGAAGAGAATTTTTTCTTTACAGCATTAACGATACGTGTTGCTGCATGTTCAAGAAGCCCTGAACGGATTTTCATCTGTTCTTCAACGCATTGAAATACCTTCTGGTAGTCAATAGTATCTTCAAGTTGATCGCTGACTGATGACTTTGACAGGTCGGCTTGAAAGTGAAGATCCACAAGGAATTTATTGCCCACATTATGCTCATCATCATAATACCCATGATGAGCGTAAAATTCCATGCCTTCAAGGGAAACTGTCTGATAATCCGTTTTCATAGCGGACTTTCCTAAACCTTCCGGAGTTTAAAAATCCGGAAGGGTTTTGGGTTTACATTACGCTATTGTTTAATAAACTTCCGGTATTCAACCCCCTCAGGGCTCGCGAATCTCAGGATATAAATTCCCTGCGGGAGAGTACCGATATTAATCTTTATCGTCATTCCAAAATCATTCCCGGTACCGGATTTGATATCAATAATGCTCCTTCCTAGCAGGTTAAGAACAGAAAGATGAGAGAAATTCAATCCATTAACGGATGATATCGTAAGCGCATCCTTTGCGGGATTCGGGAAAACAACTAAACTGCTATTGAGTTTCATGGTTTCACCGATGCTTACCGGTGCGACCTGGTTGGCAGTGTTTGATTTGGACGCATTGTACGTTTTGACTTTCGCCTGTGCAATGCATGGCGTTGCTTTTTTTGCAATCAGGTAATAACGAAGCAATCCACCCGGATGAGATTGATCACTGTAGGTGAACAAAGTGGAAGCTACCGAATCAATCAGCACGGGGCTGCCGGGAACAGTGCTGCGGTAAATGTAATAAGTACCGAAACTGAATCCTTCATATCCGTCCCAGGTAAGATTTACTTCATCAGAAGTTCCGAGGTTTGATTGGATATGTATCGTTTTATGCGTTCCGCTCGGTTCTGATTCCAAATTACATGAATCAACGGCAGTAATACGATACCTCCATGACCTGATTAACGGATCGGAATCAGGATCGGTAAAATCGCTTTGGGAGGTTGATGCGACTGTTCCTACCAGCGAGTATTTATCAGCAATGGTCCCCTCTTTGTAAATATTATAGGAAACAATACCGGGTAATTCTTCCCAAACCACTATATTCTTCCCCGTTACTGAATCAACAGTGACAATACAGATGCCCGGATTGGAAGGCAATGCTGTGATTATTTCCTGTGAGAATGCCGACAGGCAGCCGGCACCATCAGTGACGGTAAGATTATAGATGCTTTCGGTAAGTCCCGAAATATCCTGTGCGGATGATCCGGTTGACCAGGAAAAAGTATAAGGGGGGGTGCCTCCGGTTACATTTATGTCAATCGCACCGATAGCGGGACTTGAACAGGTTACATCTGTAACTGCAGTTATTGTCACCAGAGCGCCTCCGGTATTGTTGACCGAATAGGTTTTGGTTGTGACGCACCCGTTTGTATCGGTAACCGTAAGCGAATAATTCCCTGCAGAAAGACCATTTACAGCATCATCCGTTTCACCGGTTGACCAGTTGTATGTATAAGGCCAGGTGCCTCCTGTGACAATCGCCATTGCGCTGCCATTAGAATCCGAACATGCTGCATTATTGGTAAGCACATAAAAATTAAGGTCATCCGGCTGGTCAACGATAATATTTTCATTGGCAATGCATTTGTTTATCAGAGCGCCATCGGTTACGACTAAACTGTATACACCGGCAGGAAGGTTACCCAAATCCTGCGATGATTGCCCTCCCGACCATTCATACGTCAAGGGGGGGGTGCCTCCTGTGATGGTAACATCAATGCTTCCATCGCTCAAACCATAACAGGAGACATCAACAGCGATATAATCAATGTTCAGTCCGGCATCGCTTACATCGGCATCAAAATAAACAACACATCCGTTGGCATCCATAACCTGTACGGTGTAGAAATCAGCGCCAAGGCCTGTTGCCGTAGAAGTTGTTTGCGCTGCCGAATCGCTCCATAAATAGGTATAGGGGGGGAGGCCACCGTCTGCGATTGCAGTAGCGCTTCCATCCTCATTACCGCATGTAGCATCAGTTGTCGTAGAGTTGACTGAAAAAGGGCAGGAATAAATACACGCTCCCTGTATTACAATATCTTCAGTAAAGGTCTCCGAGTTGCCGCACCCATTGGTTGTAGTAAGTGTAACCGTATATGTTCCTGCCGTGTCCCAGACATGAGTAGGCCATGAATTGGGGGTGGTCAAAGTAGTTCCGTCACCCCAGTTCCATGCGTAAGAATTGCCTCCAAAGGCGATGAATTCAACGGTTGCACAGGTTTGGTAGGAACCATCATTGTCGGAACTTACTGCACCAAAGCCCATAGGCCCTTCGCTAAAATCAACCGTTTGAACGTCAACGTTATTCCCGATAAAAATAGTTGTATTCTGATAAGGAGGGTTATTGCTTATTGTCCCGCTGTTACCGCAGCCATTCGTTATGGTAATGGTGGTATTGTAATTTCCGGTTGTATTATAAATATGGTAAAATATTGCAATCTCATTGTCCACCCAGTCGGGAGTGCTGTCAACCGTACCGTCTAAAAAGTCCCACTTATATTTCATAGCCCCGCTGCTTACCAGACCCATAAGATTGTCACCGGGACATGCCGAATCGGGTGCAAAGGCGGCAAAGTAATTGCTTGTATTGACAGGCAAATTTCCCTGAATGGAAACGGTATATGTAAAAGTTGCAGTATTACCGCAACCGTTTGCAATAGTCAAAGTGGGAAATTTTGTCCCTATAGATGAATAAGCATGCGCAACAGCGCCATTTACAGATTCATAGGTGCCGTCTCCGAAATCCCAGGAAAACGATTCAAATTTTTGGTTTTGCCCGCAATCCCAGCAATCAAAATTTATCGGGTCGCCAGGGCAGGCGGGATTGGGCTGGGGGTCAATATAACTCAGATCATCGGTGACAGGGACATTACCTTGAACAAAAACTGTATCAGAACCCACATCAGATAATCCGCAACTATTTGTAACCTGCACTGTAAAAACATAAGCACCAAGGATATCATACACATGTTCAACCCGCGGTTCATCACCACTATCGGTGTTTCCATCCCCGAAATTCCAGGTGAAATTTCCTGCAGTCCGGGTTCCTAACTGAACCTGATCATTCGGGCAGACCGGCTGCGGCCAGATATCAATCCATGATAAATCAGGGGTAATATTATTACCTATGGTAATTTTCCTGGATACTGTTTTAATGCCGCACGAAGGGTCGTCCATTGACAGAGAAACGGTAAATGTGCCGGTGTCAGCATAGGTATGGTCAATTCTATCGCCACCCATACCTCCGGGGACTACCGTACCGTCACCGAAATCCCATTGTAAAATAGTTTCATTTCCAGTACTTCTTGCCTCAAAAAAAATTCTGTCTCCGGGGCAGGCGAAAAGCGCTGATGGCTGTATGCCGGGACCATCTATCCAGAACCAGTCCTGTGATGCTGTTTCAAGTAATACATCTGACGTATCATACGCTTCAAGTATAATTTCATAATTACCACCGCTGTTAAAAGTATGCGACTGGGAAGTGGCGGATGAAGTCACCGGGTTGGTTCCGTCCCCGAAATACCAGATATAATGATCCGTACCGGGTGGCTGGGAGTAAATGTCAAAAGTAACCGAATAAGGCGGACAGTTACCCGTACCGCTGTTTCCGAACCAGAGTTGCTGGGCGAATGAGGTTTGAAAAACAGATAATGCGATACCGGCAATGGGCAGCAGAATTTTGTTCAGGGAACCGATTTTTACAATCTGTTTATTTGTTTTCATTTGAAAATGATTAAAGTGATTAAAAGATTATACCGAAAGGATGAATACAAACCGGGTACAAATGTAGAGAATTTTTCAATAATAACAATTGTTTCAGAAAATCCCATTATTGGTATCCTTTAATATGAACGCTTTTAACCGCCCGTCCTGATGGGTCGCTGTTATTCCGGAACGATTCATCCCAGGCGAGTGCTTCGGCAGTGCTGCAGGCAACCGAAGGCACTGATGGCACAGTGGCTGCAGCAGCATCGGAAGGAAAATATTCGCTGAATATTGTGCGGTAATAATATTCTTCTTTGCTCATAGGGGTATGAACCGGAAAACGGAACTTTGCATTGGCAATTTCCGCATCCGATACATTTTTTAAGGCAGTGGCTTTTAATGTATCAATCCAGGAATAACCTACACCGTCAGAGAACTGTTCTTTCTGCCGCCACAGTAATGAATCGGGAAGGGTATTTTCAAATGCTTTCCGCAGCGCCCATTTTTCAATCCTGCCGTTTTTTACCATTTTATCCTCCGGGTTCAGGCGCATCGCCACATCGAGAAATTCTTTATCTAAGAAAGGAACCCGCCCTTCAACGCCCCATGCAGCAAGGGATTTGTTTGCACGCAGGCAATCATAAAGATGCAGTTTGCTTAATTTTCTCACTGTCTCCTCATGAAACGCCCTTGCATCCGGGGCTTTATGAAAATATAAGTATCCTCCAAAAATTTCATCGGCTCCTTCGCCTGTCAGCACCATTTTGATTCCCATTGATTTTATAACTCTTCCCAGTAAATACATCGGTGTGGCTGCACGGACCGTGGTAACATCGTATGTCTCCAGGTGGTATATCACATCTCTCACCGCATCCAATCCTTCCTGAATGGTGAAATTCACTTCATGATGTACAGTGCCTAAATGCTCCGCCACTTTTCGTGCGGCAGCCAAATCAGGCGAGTCGGATAATCCTATGGCAAAAGAATGTAACTGCGGATACCATGCATCCTTCGTATCACTGGTTTCAACACGTTTTGCCGCAAATTTTTTTGCAACAGTTGAGATAATGGAAGAATCCAGTCCTCCGGAAAGGAGCACTCCATATGGAACATCGCACATGAGTTGGCGATGCACCGTTGCATGCAGGGTAGCGCACAGTTCCTGTAAATCCGTTCTGTTGTTTTTTACTGCGTTGTATTCTGTCCAGTCCCTGTGGTACCATTTCTTTACCGCTCCTTCTTTACTGCAGAGGCAATGACCCGGGGGGAATACTTCAATCTTATTGCAAATACCCTCAAGTGCTTTTAATTCCGATGCCACATAAAAATTACCGTGCTTGTCCCATCCCATATAGAGCGGGTTAACGCCAACTGGATCCCGCGCTATAAAATAACAATCGTTCTTTTTGTCGTAGAGTGCAAAAGCAAAAATTCCGTTCAGATCTTCCAGGAAATCAGGGCCTTTCCTTGCGTATAAAGCAAGTATCACTTCACAGTCGGAATGTGTCAGAAACATATATTCTCCTTCACACTTATTGCGGATTTCCCGGTGGTTGTAAATTTCTCCGTTCACCGCCAGCACAAGATTACCATCCTTGCTGTACAATGGCTGCCTTCCCGATTGGGGGTCAACAATGGCGAGCCGTTCATGCGCAAGAATGGCTCTGTGGCAGCAAAAAATCCCTGACCAGTCGGGTCCGCGATGGCGGATTTTTTTTGACATCTCAAGCACCCGGGGTCTTAATTCTTCTGCGCTCGTCTTAATGTCAAATACTGCAACAATGCCGCACATAAAAGCAAAAATTTTAAATTTCGATTATTTTCCCCATAATCATATCACCCCCTATAAATCAGGGGAGGATTATTAACTGCAACCCTGTGTTTAACCTGTTCACCGCTTCATTTTTTCCGAGAACCGACATGATTTCATGCACAGAAGGTCCGCCAGATGTACCGGTAATGAAGTAGCGTAATACCGGTAACAGTTCAGCAGTGTTGATATTTTTTTCCGCAATAAATCCCTTTATCATATTATCAATTTCCTCCGAAGAAAAAACGGTAAGGCGGTTGATCCGATTCACTAATTCTTCAATCAGCGATTTTATTCCGGGTTTGATTTTTTTTTCAACCGCTTTAAGATCACTGATTACAGGCGCACTGAAGAAATAATCTCCATGGGAGATAATTTCATGCGGAAAAGATACGCGTTCTTTCATAAGGCGGCAGACATTTTTCAGAAAATCATTACTGTAATGAATTTTCTTTTCAGGGAGAAATGGCGATAACATCCGGGACAGTTCGTCATCCGTTTTCCTGTGAAGGTATTGCTGGTTGAACCATTTTGCTTTTTCGTTGTCAAAGCGGGCTCCGGCTTTCTGAACACTATCAAGAGAAAAAGCGTCAATAAGTTCTTCACGGGTAAAAAGTTCCTGTTCAGTACCGGGGTTCCATCCGAGAAAAGCAATGAAATTCATTACCGCTTCAGGGAAATATCCCCTTGCGCGGAATCCCTCCGACACTTCACCGGTTGCCGGGTCTTTCCACGTTAGCGGGAACACCGGGAATCCGAGGCGGTCGCCATCGCGCTTGCTTAATTTTCCGTTTCCGTCAGGACGCAGGATCAAAGGCAAATGGGCGAATTGCGGCATCGCATCTTCCCATCCTAAAAACCGGTAAAGCAGAACATGCAGGGGAGTGGATGGCAGCCATTCATCACCGCGGATGACATGGGAAATCTTCATGAGGTAATCATCAACAACGTTGGCAAGATGGTACGTTGGCATGCCGTCTGATTTGTAAATCACTTTATCATCAAGGTCAAAGGTGTGGATGGCAACTGTTCCGTGTATTAAATCCTTAAAGGTCACTGTTTCCCCGGAAGGAATTTTTATGCGTATCACATAGGGTTCACCTGCGTCAATTCTCCGTTTCACATCTCCTTCAGGGAGGGTAATGGAATTTTTCATTTGCATACGCGAAATGGAATCGTACTGCTGATTTTTTGCTCCGGCATCCTTCAGCCGTTTGCGCATTTGTTCGAGTTCATCCGCACTGTCAAAAGCATAATAGGCATGGCCTGCTGACACGAGTTTTTCAGCGTATTGCCGGTAGATGTTTTTTCTTTCCGACTGGCGATAGGGTTCGTACCCCCCCTCATTTCCCGGACCTTCATCAAAAGGAATCCGGCACCAGTTCAGCGAATCAATAATATATTCATCGGCACCGGGAACCAAACGCGACTGGTCGGTATCTTCAATACGCAGGATGAAAGTACCGTTGTTTTTGCGGGCAAAAAGATAGTTATAAAGAGCAGTACGCAATCCGCCTATATGAAGCGGACCGGTAGGGCTGGGGGCGAAACGCACGCGAACGGGATTCATATTTATGGGTATTACGCTTCTCAGGTAAGAGAACAAGACCAAAGGGAATTTATTCGCTGTGCGTATTTATTCTTTGAGGAACTTTTTCATAAGAATTTTTTCTTCATTGAACACTTTGATAAAATACATTCCGCTTTTGATATTTGATAAATCCAATTTCAAAATATTGCTTCCCTTAATTGCCTGAATCTGCTCAATGTTTACGATTTTACCCGACACATCCAGTATTTCCAACTGCATTAGCCCATATTCCGGCACAATCAAGGTGCATAGGAGCCCATCGGATGCAGGGTTGTTTTGCAGAAGCAAATTCCAGAAATGCTCACTGAAAGAGAGCAACTCAACAGGAAGAGAAGAAACCGTGCATAACCCGCTTACCTGTACTGGTGTACTTTTGCCTGAGTTGGTGCCATCACCTAATTGTCCCGAGTTATTTCTTCCGCAAGCCCATACCGTGCCGTCATTTTTCAGGAAAAGAGAATGGTCATCTCCCCCTGCTACAGCAACAATTCCGATTAGGCCCGATACCTGCACGGGGTTCCATCGGACACTGTTAGTGCCATCGCCTAATTGCCCGGAGCCATTTCTTCCGCACGTCCATACTGTGCTGTCATTTTTCAGGAAAATAGAATGATCAGATCCGACTGCTGCAGCAGAAATTCCGCTTAAGCCGGTTACTTGCACTGGGTTCCACCGGTTAGTGTCAGTGCCATCACCCAATTGTCCATCGTAATTGTTTCCGCAAGTCCAGGCCGTACCGTCATTTTTCAAAAAAAGAGAATAAAAGAATCCGCCCGCCACAGCAATAATTCCGCTTAAACCCTGTATCTGAACAGGGTTATTTTTATCGGTGTTGGTGCCATCGCCTAATTGTCCGGAGCCATTACCTCCACAAGTCCAGACGGTGCCGTCATTTTTCAGGAAAATAGAATGACCTCCTCCCGCAGCCACTGCCGTAATTCCGCTTAAACCAGAAACCTGAACTGGGGTGTTTTTGCTGGTGTTAGAGCCATCGCCTAATTGTCCATTGCCATTCCCTCCGCAAGCCCATACAGTTCCGTCATTTTTTAGAAAAATAGAATGGCCGTATCCACCCGCTACTGCCGTAATTCCGCTTAAGCCGATCACCTGCACAGGTGTGGTTTTATTGATGTTAGTGGCATCGCCTAATTGTCCGGAGGCATTATTTCCGCAAACCCACACCGTGCCGTCATTTTTCAGGAAAAGAGAATGGTAGTATCCGGCTGCCGCAGCAATAATTCCGCCTAAGCCGGTCACCACCACAGGTGTGGTTTTATTGATGTTAGTGCCATCGCCTAATTGTCCATAGGTATTTTCTCCGCAAGAGAGGACGGTTTTATCTATACAAACAAAAAGAGAATGCCCTTCTCCCCCATCAATAACCTGGGGGCTTGCCAGGCAGGACAGCAGGACGTTTTGGAGTCCAATAAAAAGGGCTGCAGATAATAGAATAGTTGATTTCATGATAGAATTAATTTATTTTTGAATGGAATACAAATATAGCACTTTGTTAACTGTTACAGGTTACGGGTCTCATGTTAATGATTATGGATTACATGTTTAAACCAAACCAATTGATGATTTAGAAAAAATTAAACTGAAAGTGAGAAAGGGAGAAAAGGAAAAAATAGAAATGTCCCCATAATCATCATCCGATAGGGAGGAAATATTTCGTCCCTACGGGACTTGAATACAAAACAGGGGAATACTTTTTTCTGGACATTACGATGAAAATATTTTCGTATCTGAAAAATAAAAAAGTATCCGCTTCCAGATACCTTTTTATGATAGACATGTAAAATTTATTTAATCACCGAAAATTTCATTGTTACACTTTTCTGACCTGTTGTAACCGTGTAATAATACACTCCGGAAGGCATTGTTGATGTAGGGATTATTATGTTATGGGTGCCTTTCCCGAAATTATCTTCAGTATCATACCAGGTTTTGCCGGCAAGATCAAAAACCAGTAATGATACAGCAGCCGGTTTTCCAAGCGATAAATTCACAGTAGTAAAATCTCCGGCAGGATTAGGAAATGCTTCTTTTATTTTTAAATAATTTCCTAATTGGATGTCATTCATTCCCACGCCTGTTGTCACAACCGGGAAAATCATGGCATCACAGTTAAGTTGCCCCGGAGGAATCGTCAATTGATATGCTGTTGCCCAAGCGCCACTTGAAAGTTTCAAACGCGGCCTTTTTTCACCTAGTCCGTCTCCTCCGGGATTATTTGTAAAAATACTCAGTGTATCATTAATGCTTCCATATTCAATAGATACGATGAAACTACCGGTAATTGCACCGCTGCCGCTTGTAATGGGTATTGACGTGATAGCCATCCAGTTGGTATCCACCGCAGCCATTGATTTTTTTCCTGTTCCGATTGCAGCGCCAGATGGCATGCTGTCAGCGCCTGCAGCGTAAACTTTAGCAGAAATTGAGTCGGCTCCTGCGATAATGTTTTTTGCAGCGGCAAGAAATAAAACTTCGGTAACTGATGCATTGCCTACGCCATCATAATGGTCGGCTGTTTCAGTGCTTATTTTTAATGACGATTGCCAGCCGGTACCGAAAAAATATCCCTTTTGAGCGGTAATGATGTACAGGGCCGAAGAACGTTCAAGATATTGGAAAAGCGTATCCGTTACGAAAAGAACCTTATGGTGCGGTGCAATTACTGCATCGTCAAATGATTTTTTCAAAATACCAAAATCGATTGCCTGCTGCGCAGTGGTATTCAAAAAGAGCAATACCCATACTGCCGGAAGGTAAAGTTTAGTCATGGTTTTGAGGAATTAATGTTTTTTAAGTGAAGAAGATTAATTTAACAAAGGTAATATTTATTCCCTTGTACAAATTTCCCCAACACCCTGATTCTTTTAATACTTTTACACCGCAGAAATTCCCGGCAACGGATACCCGATGTTAATAGGCCTCTATAAAACCGACCGTCCTTTCGGACTTTTTTTTCTACCGGTTCTTATCGGTTTATTGCAAATTCCTTACTGGTTAAATCCCGATGCATTCCATGCAACAGGTGACATGTCTGTTGCCGGCTCAATGCCCTTGTATCACTTCCTTGAATTTTCACTTGGCGGAATACCTTACGCATTGCCGGTTTTTTTTATCGTGGTTGTATTTCTTGAAGCCCTCATCCTGAACCGGATTATTATTGATACTTCCATTTTCCAGAAAAACAACTGGCTGCCGGCACTGGTTTTTACACTTTTCATGTTTAACCATCCCATTCTGATGCCATTGCACCCGGCAATTCCTGCCAATCTTTTCCTGATATTTTCGATCCGTAAAACGGTATTCCTTTACCGGAATGAGAATGCCTTATTTCCTGTTTTTGATTCAGGGGTATTAATCGGGACCGCTTCGCTTTTTTATTTTCCCGCCTCTGTTTTTATGATATGGGTTTTTATCTCACTGATCATTTTCCGTACCTTTAACTGGAGGGAATGGGTGGTCCTGCCTGCCGGGTTCCTGATTCCCCATCTTTTTAACTGGTCGTACCATTATTTAACCGGCAGTACCCATGCATTCACCGGTGTTAGTGAAGTCCTTCCCGGATTCGGACAATTCAGATCAGCATACCCGGTATCTTCCTGGTGCTATTTCTCGTTTTTTATCCTGCTGACACTGATCTCGGTATTCCGGATGCTCGCTGTCAGGAGGCGCCTCTCTATTCGCCAGCGGAAAATAATAATCAGCGGCATCTGGTTTATTATTACGGGCGGACTTACTGCCGCTTTCCACCTTGAATATCCTGTTATCTTTGCCATGATTGCGATCGTTTTGGCAGCGTTTTTTACCCAGATGTTTTTTGAATTCAGCCGGGTTACCGGTGAAATTATTATCCTTGCCATGATAGGCGCCATTTCGGTAATTCAGTATAACCGGGTTTATGGTTTTTTAAATTTTTAATAATCCGTTTATGAAATTCGGAGTTGTAATTTTTCCCGGGTCTAACTGCGATGAAGACATGATTTACGTGCTGGGTAACATCATGAAACAGGAAGTGGTGCGGCTATGGCATAAAGAGGGCGATCTTAAGGGATGTGATTTTGTTGTCCTTCCGGGCGGGTTTTCCTATGGCGATTACCTGCGTGCCGGAGCCCTTGCACGTTATTCACCCATAATGTCAAAAGTAATTGAATTTGCCAACCGGGGGGGGTATGTGTTCGGAGTGTGCAATGGCTTCCAGATTCTATGCGAGGCAAACCTTCTTCCGGGAGCGCTCCTCAGGAATGAACGTCAAAAGTTCACCTGCAAAAATGTACACCTTGTTTCCCGGACTCCAGACACCCTGCTTACGTCCCTTATTCCTCCGGGAAAGGCGCTGAAAATACCGGTAGCGCATGGTGAAGGGCGCTTTTATGCCGATGCAAAAACGATCAGGAATATCAAAAAAAACGGATGCGTGCTTTTTTCTTATTGCGATGAGGCAGGAAACATTACGCCCGCATCCAATCCCAACGGATCGCTGGAAAATATTGCCGGAATATGCAACTGGCAGAAAAATGTTTTCGGTATGATGCCGCACCCTGAAAGGGCTTCGGATGAAATGCTCGGTAATACGGACGGCAGGTTGCTTTTTGAGTCGGTGTTGCAATCCATGGTTGAAGCGGGCAGGTGAAAACCATCCGGTCAACCGAATAATCCCTTACTTCGGATATAACCGGGTACCTTGCCGGGTAATTGTTTAAAAACGTTTTTTTTACGGGCAATATCCTTTCTGATTGCCGTTGATGAAATATTTAACAGTGGACCTTTGACCCACAGAATATTGCAATGTTTTATCAGAGCCCTTTTATTCTTCAATTTCCTGGGATAAACGTAAATCACTGCGAGATCAAGAATATAGCGGTATTGGCGCCAGCGTCTAAGGTTGTGCAGATTATCAGCGCCCATAATAATTGCAAACCTGTAACCCGGATTATTTTTAAGTAAAAAGCGCAACGTGGTAATGGTATAGGAGGGCTTCGGGAGCCCGAATTCGGCAGAGCAGGCCCTGATTTTTCTTTCACCGGACATTGCTATCCGCACCATCTTCAACCGGTCTTTGGCCGGAGCAAGTTGTATTTCTTTTTTCAGCGGATTCAATGGGGAGACCACAAACCATACTTCATCCAGCCGGGCATACTTTATCATATACTTCGCAATTTTCATGTGTCCCGAATGGACGGGATTAAAAGAACCGAAAAGAAGGCCGATGGTTTTATTGTGTCTCACGCAACAGTGGAATTTTTCATTTACCCCGCACATAAGACCTTATGTGCGGGGTTTATTGATTTTTGGAAAAGCACGAATTTACAAATAGTATATTTGCCGCCTGTCCATTATGATTATCACTGAAAACTTAATAAAGAAATACCACGGGCGTACCGTGGTTGATGAGGTGTCAATCCGTCTTGAACAGGGCGAAATTGTGGGATTGCTTGGACCCAATGGTGCCGGCAAGACGACAACCTTTTATATGATTGTCGGGTTTATCAAACCGCTGTCCGGAAAGATCATCATGGATGACAAGGATATTACCTCCTTCCCGATGTATCGCAGGGCGCGTCTCGGAATCGGGTATCTGCCGCAGGAGGCATCTATCTTCCGAAAGATGAAAGTTGAAGATAACATCATGGCTATACTTGAAACCACCTCACTGAATAAGAAAGAAAGAAAAGACCGCATGGAACAGTTGATCTCGGAGTTCGGGTTGCACCACGTACGGAAAAACAGGGGTGACCTGCTCTCCGGAGGTGAAAGGAGGAGGACCGAAATTGCGCGGGCGCTTGCGGTTAATCCGAAATTCATGCTCCTGGACGAACCGTTTGCTGGTATTGACCCGATAGCCGTGGAAGATATCCAGAATATTGTAACCAGTTTGAAGAAGAAGAATATCGGAATATTGATTACCGACCACAATGTACATGAGACCCTTTCCATAACAGACCGCGCTTACCTTCTGATCGAGGGAAGAATTTTTAAATGGGGTACAGCCACTGATCTTGCCAATGACCCTCAGGTGCGGAAACTTTACCTGGGAGAAAAGTTTGAATTGAGGTAGATAGGGAGTACGGTAATATACAAAACCTAATAAGGGACAAGGTATAAGGAAATGCACCCTATTCCCCTTATCCCTTTACCCCTTTATCCTTATTGCTATGCATTATTTCTTTTCCTGATTTTTCATTTCCGGGACAATGATATCATCCTTCACTACAAAAGCATTAGGGAAGATGCCGGAAATTTCTTTCAGGAATTTGACGGCTTCCATACGTATAAGAAAATCTCCTGCCCTGACCTTGAAATAAGGTTGATCGTAAAGGATATAAATTTCCTGATCCGATTCCTTTTTATCCTGCAGAAACCGGCTTTTCACTTCCATGGCATCTTTTTTATGCGATCCGAAGAAAAGTTGCACCCTGTACCCGGGAACACCTTTCAGGGTTTCGTTGTACCTTATATACTTTCCCAACAAAGAGTCAATGCCGTTTTGTTCATGGAGGATTATGCTGTTACCGGTGGCAGAATCACGGGATGAGGGTTGGGAAAAGGCGGGGTCTGTGACGGAGAAAACTGCAAGGGAAACACAGAAAAATAGTTTCATAGCGCAAATGTACGCGAATTAACGTTCCTGTTTGAAATTAGTTACCGTTCACCATATGGGTTATTTTCATCCGGTAATTATCGGATTCCACCAAAGTACGATCCCGATTGCTATCGGGATTCCGAACCTACGAATTACGAATTCGTAGTTCGTAAGTTCGTATCTCCGTTCGTACTTCGGTGGGGTAAATAACTGAAATTATTCAATTTCCCTGCCGGTTATCTTTCTCCTCATGCTTTTTTTTTCCGAGATCAGTTTTTTCTTTTTCAGGCGATTTTCAACAGCGTTGTGCGATGGGCCTGTGCGAACCCTGACGGGTACCGGCATCAGCGCCCGCCTGATAAGGGAATAAAACCGTTCCATCGCTTTTCTTTTGTTCATCCATTGCGATCGTTCCGTGGAGGCAGTCAGGTGAAAGATGCCGTTTTCGTCAATCCGGTTATTGAGATTTTGAAGTACCAGGGTTTTCTGTTCACGGGTCAGCAGCAGCGAGTTCTTTACATTAAAAAGCAGTTCAACTTTGGTTTCAACCTTGTTGACATGCTGACCGCCTTTTCCGCTGCTGCGCGAGGTGCGGAAACGCAGTTCGGTATTAAGGAAATTATCCGGCTGATTCATGAAGACGGTAATTTAACCATTCCCAACAATTTGTATATTCGTCCCGCCCCAGGCGGGATTTTTCCAGAGCAACCAAAATTCCGGTCTATTGGTAAATTTAGGAAAAATATTGGTTTCGGATAATCCGTAAATTATTATGAAGGGTGCCGAGTACCTGAAAAAAATAATACAGGGTGATCACAAGTACCGCGATCTGTTTGAAAACAACCGTGACGGGGTTTATATCACAACGCTTGACGGTACCGTTGTTGATGTCAATAACGCAATTATGAAACTTACGGGATATTCGAGAAAAGAATTTTTCCGGAAACATTCCACCGAACATTATGTAAATCCGGCCGACCGGATAAAATTCCAGAATACCATCAAAAAAGATGGTTTTGTAAAGGATTTCCTCGTTGCCCTGAAAACCAAATCCGGGAAGCATCTCTATTGCATGCTCACCTCTACCGGCCTCAGGGATGACCGGAATAAGATTATAGGGTATCATGGAATTATCCACGATGTAACGGAAATAAAAACTAAGGAAAGGATTATTTCTGAAAATGAAAAAAAATTCCGCGACCTTTTTGAGAGTTCTCCCGATCCTATTTTCGTTGAATCGTTGAACGGAACCGTACTCGATGTGAACAGGGCGGCATGCCGGCTTCACGGGGTAAGCAGGGACAAACTTACCGGCAGACATTTCACCGCATTAATACCCAAAGGGTACCGCAAACTGGTTAAAAACAACTTCGATAATTTTGTCTCCGGAAAATTGAACCGCCTTGAAAGTTACAGCATTGGAAAAGACAATAAAATAATTCCTGTTGAATTAAGAGTGAGCAATATCACCTATGAGAGCAAGCCGGCAATACTGATTCATGTACGCGATATTTCCGAAAGGAAAAAGGCGGAAGAAAAGTTAAAAAGTTCCTATGAGCAACTGCGGCAACTGGCAAAACATCTTCAGAATGCAAGGGAAGAAGAAAGTTCACGGATAGCAAAAGAATTGCATGATGAACTCGGCCAGGCGGTTACGGTGCTGAAACTTGAACTCGCTTTTATCGGCAACAAATTATCAGCAGGAATCTTGAACGATGATGATATTTGCGTGCTGAAAGAAAAGACGCGGTCGCTGATGGAACTGGTAAATGGTTCCATTGACTCGGTAAGGCGGATATCGGCTCACCTGCATCCTGTTATACTGGATGAACTTGGACTGATACCGGCCATTGAATGGTATACCGGTGATTTCACCAAAAGAACGGGAATTATCTGCACCGCCCGGCTTTATTCGGACGGGGGAGCTATTTTGAATCCGGATGTTTCGGTTGCTATTTTCCGGATCATACAGGAGTCGCTCACAAATATAATACGCCATTCCAGCGCTACTGCGGTCAGAATATTCCTGAACATGAAAAAAACACATCTGAGCGTGAAAATATCCGATAACGGAAAGGGTTTTGATATCAATCGCCTTGACGAGATGAGAAGCAACGGTATTACCGGCATGAACGAAAGAGCGCTCAGCATAGGGGGTGTGCTGATAGTTTCAAGTAAAATCAATAAAGGAACCATTATTTCACTTTCAATTCCAGTACCATAAATAAAATTTCGGATTTCGGATTGACAAAATTTCGGATTAAAATTACTAAATTCCAAAATGTATCAAGAATCCGGTTCTTGAATCCGCAATTTAAAATTCGCAATCCGCAATGATAAATTTCGGATTTCGGATTGACAAAATTTCGGATTAAAATTACCAATATGCCGCGAATATTAATTGCCGATGACCACAACCTCGTGAGGGCAGGCATAAAACAACTGCTGTCGGCTCATCAGGGATATTCCGTAAACGAAGCATCCACCGGTTCGGAAGCGGTCAAAATGATAAACGAATCGGATTACGACCTCATCATACTTGACATATCCATGCCGGGCCGGAGCGGGCTTGACGTACTGAAAGAAATAAAAACGCGTAAACCGCAGCAGGCGGTACTGATGCTGAGCATTTACCCTGAAGAACAATATGCCATCAGGTCGTTAAAAGCCGGGGCATCGGGCTATCTTACCAAGGATATTGCCCCGGAAGAACTGATGAACGCCATAGAGAAAATCATGAGAGGCGAGAAATATGTGAAGACCTCCCTCACTGAAAAAATCATTGAAGAATTATCCGATGCCAGGAAATCGAAGTTACCGCATGAACGGTTATCGGACCGCGAATATGAAATTTTCTGCCGGATTGGAGAAGGGAAAACCATTTCTGAAATTGCGCAGCAGATGTTCCTCAGCGTAAAAACCGTAAGCACCTACCGCTCGCGCATCCTCAAAAAAACCGGGCTGAAAAATAATGCCGGGATAATGAAGTATGTGATAGAGAATAAACTGGCGGTGTGAAAAAATTGCGCTTCCCGCAATCCCGCTTCGCTTCTTCCTTTTTTGATCATCTGTCAGTTTTCACGCAACAAAACCCTGTGTAACTCAGTGTACTCTGTGCTCTCTGTGTTGAAGAATTTTTCCGCCTGAGGCGGATCTGTCCTTTGGCGGATAACACGGAGTCCGCTGAGTCCCGATAGCAATCGGGAGAGTTTCACAGAGGGGGTGAATAGTAACCACATTTGACACTAATTACATTGTTGTTGGCTCAACCGGCAGTTCCGGGTATGGAGATGCAATTAACGCTATAATTGCTTACCTTTGTAATAAATAAATCCTATTATCCCATTTACAATGAAAAATTCATTTACTCACAGGGCAGCCATCAAAAAGACCAGATTTACTGCAATAATTGAAAGAGAAGATAACATGTATGTTTCGCTTTGTCCGGAGCTGGATGTTGCAAGCCAGGGAAAAACAGTAGAAGAAGCCACCTGCAACCTCAAAGAAGCCGTAGAATTATTCCTTGAATGTGCCGATAAAAAAGAAATTCAACAGCGGCTGCATACCGAATTGTTTATTACACAATTTGAAGCGATATGAGTAAATTACGGGTTTTATCGGTACCCTTACCCAATCATTCTGAAATAAGAAGAGGAACATTGCTTTCAATAATCAGGCAAAGCCAGGTGCCGCGTAAGGAATTTGAAATATAATTACCACCTGGCGCTGCACCTGCGGTGGCGCGGGCTATGATGAGTATAAATTCAGCAATACCTGGCAATGACAAAAAAAATTGTACGGTCATTTAATTACTTTTATATTTTGCATTCTCTATTTTACATTTTATATTTCGTCCTGATTACAAATTCAAAATGAGCGATAATAAAAAATATGATCTTGAGGAACGGCTGGTAAAATTCGCTGTACGGATGATGGAAATTGCAGAAATCCTGCCAAAAACAAAAAGCGGGAATCATATATCAGGACAACTGGTCAGGTGCGGCACTTCTCCTGCTTTCAATTACGGTGAAGTTCAGGCCGCTGAATCACCGGATGACTTCATACACAAAATGAGGGTAGTTTTAAAAGAACTTCGCGAAACAGGCGTATGTTTGAAAATTATCATTTTGAAACCTTTAATGAAGCAGGATGTCATAATTTCTGATGTTAAAGAATGTAACGAACTTATCGCTATTTTTACAAAGAGCATAGAAACGGCAACAAGTAACAGGGACAAAAATCAAAAGTAGGTGTGGTTATTTCATTACTTTTACATTTTGCATTTATCATTTTACATTCTATATTTCATCCATAATTTAAATTCTAATATCAAAATGAAAAATGTAAAATGCAGAATATCAAATTTAAAATATATACCAACTGAATAATTTTGGTTTCACATGATTGCATTTTACTTTTACATTTTCAATTTTTCGTTTTACATTTTTTATTACATTCATAATTTTAATGCTAATAACATAACCAAATGAAAAATGTAAAATGCAGAATAATTAATTTAAAATGAATGCCAACTGAATAATTTCGCCTTCACGTGATTGCATTTTATTTTTACATTTTCAATTTTTCGTTTTACATTTTGTATTTCATTCTTTGCATTATTGCCTCTCCTGCCTTTTCCCAGGACACCACCTGGCGCTGCACCTGCGGTGACGCGGGTTATGATGATTATAAATCAACCATTGCTTATCAATGGCATTCATAAAAGATGATATGGTAATTTAATTACTTTTACATTTTGCATTCCTCATTTTACATTTTATATTTCATCCTGAATTCAAATTCAAAAAACCAAATGAAAAATGTAAAATGCAGAATAATTAATTTAAAATGAATACCAACTGAATAATTTCGCCTTCACGTGATTGCATTTTATTTTTACATTTTCAATTTTTCGTTTTACATTTTGTATTTCATTCTCTGCATTATTGCCTCTCCCGCCTTCCCGCAGGACACCACCTGGCGCTGCACCTACGGAGGCGCGGGCTATGATGAAGGCCGCGCAGTTATTGAAACATCCGATACAAATTACCTCGTTGTTGGCGCCACAGGCAGTTTCGGCTACGACAATGCGGATGTGTATGTGAACAAAATTGTCTATGGCGACTCTATCAAAAAGATGAGAAGAATGTACCCTGCTGACATACCTTTTCAAAAGCAGGAAAAATCTAACTGGTGCTGGGCTGCTTGTTTGCAGAGTTTGTTTACAATGGTTCGAAATCCCTTAACACAGTCAGAGATTGTAAGTGCATTTTTTGGTGAACCCATTGATAGGGCACTGCCCTTTGATAGCGTGGCTTTCTACCTTAATATTACACCATGGTTTAAGGCAAAGCGAATCGGCAGGCCGATGAGGAAATTAGAACTTATTGAATATTTTCAGGACAATAAAAAAATAATAGCTTTTATCCTGCGTGAAGACCCAACGACAAAAAAACCTGGTGAAACCGTCATGGGACATTCGGTACTCCTACAGGGAAATGACATTGATTTAAACATTTATGTCAGCGACCCTGAAACGGGACTTACAACCAAAGAATCGCTGGATGAAGTGTATGAAAAATGGAGATGGGTTGATGCTATTGTTGTGGAGCTAACATCAGGTAAATAATTCAGTATGAAACAGGCGTCCTCATCTCTTTTAATGCTTCTTTGTTTTTGCAGTGTGCACGCACAAGATACCACCTGGCGCTGCACCTACGGAGGCGCGGGCTATGATGAAGGCCGCGCAGTTATTGAAACATCCGATACCAATTACCTCGTGGTTGGCGCTACCGGAAGTTTCGGCTATGGGGAGGCAGATGTTTATGTTTTAAAAATTGACCGCAACGGAAATAAAATATGGTCAAATGTGTATGGGGGACCCAACACCGACTGGGGATACAGCGTTGAAGAAACCCCCGATAGTTGCTATATCATTGCCGGTTATACCAATAGTTTTGGAGCAGGCGGCTACGATGTTTACCTGCTCAAAATTGACCGCACCGGAAAGCTCCTCTGGCAAAAAACTTTTGGCGGCACCGACTGGGACCTCGGCTATTCGCTCAAAATTACTCCCGACAGCGGCTTTGCCATTGCTGGCGAAACCTACAGTTATGGCGCTGGCGATGCCGATGTTTTTCTTGTTAAAACTGATAAAGACGGTAATC
The DNA here is from genome assembly GCA_016193485.1 of Bacteroidota bacterium. Classification (GTDB taxonomy): domain Bacteria; phylum Bacteroidota; class Bacteroidia; order JACPRZ01; family JACPRZ01; genus JACPRZ01. Next base: position 132,263 of record JACPRZ010000028.1, read on the forward strand.
TGCAATGGCAAAAAACTTATGGCGGCAATAAAAAAGATATTGGCCGCTCCATTGACCTCACCTACGATAGCGGCTTCGTACTTGCCGGTGAAACCTGGAGCTATGGCGCTGGCGAAAATGATGTTTATGTGATAAAAACCGATGGCAACGGAGATACTGCGTGGACGAGGATGTTTGGGGATTCTTTAGAGAATTTTGGAAATAAAGTAAAGCAAATAAAAGATTCAAGCTATGTGTGCGTTGGTGTAACCGAAATAATTCAACCTTACAACTTTGATTCTTATTATTTTAAAATAAATAAAAATGGTTCTTTGGTTTGGAATTATACATTAGCAAATACAAATGAAGAAATTGGATATGACTTTATAGAAACATTAGACAGTGCTTTTCGCATTGCAAATACCACTAACTCTGTTGGTTCGGGTGGCAAGGATTTGTTTCTTTTATTTTTAACAAAAGATATGATTTTCCAATTGAATGGTGGTTCCTACGGCTATATCGGAGATGAAATTTTCTATTCAATAAGTTTGTGTTTTGATAAAGGATTAATTTTAGCAGGAACTACTAATAGTTATGGAAAAGGGTACAATGATGTTTTTATTATGAAACTTGATTCCCTGGGTATTCCGATTAATGGAATACCAAATGTCAATTCCGATACTATTATTAGTTTTATTAATTCCCCATCACTTCAAAAAAGCATTCCTGACGTATCTCTAAAATTAATAAATGGAAAAATTTCCCTTTTGTTAAATAAATCAATATATAATCATGAAGTTTCCTTATTTATTTTTGACATTTTTGGCAGGAATGTTTTTTATTCAACACAAATAAATAAATCGTTTTTTGAAATAGATATTAATAATTTAACAACGGGAATATACTTTTATAAGTTGGCCAGTGGGAACAACTTATTATTTCAGGAAAAATTTTTATTAATAGGCAGATGAATATTAAACAATTTGTAAACAAATTAGATAATCAAGTTAATAAATATTGTTTTCATCCGCGTTATTCAAAGTGGATTTTTATTTTTATACTTCTTTTATTATCCTTCATCTATAACTACCATAACATTCTTTTTTATAGGCCTCAAGGACAACACCAGTGGAGGCAATGCGATTGTCTTTCTTTTGCATTGAATTATTGTGTAGATAACAATAGTTTTTTCGAACCATCCTTTAATTATTTGGGCAGTGATGGAACAGGAAAAACAATAAGTGAATTTCCAATAATTTATTTATTTGTGGGTCATCTTTGGAAGATATTCGGGCAGCAAGAATATATCTACCGTATGATTACCATCGTGATTGCGTTCTCAGGTTTTTTTGTTTTATTCAAACTTGTTGAGAGTATTTTAAAAGATTCAATTTGGGCTTTAAGTGTGATTATTTTACTTTTTACATCACCCATTCTGGTTTTTTACACTAATAATTTCCTGCCCGATGTGCCCGCATTTGGATGTTCACTTATAGGATGGTACTTTTTCTGGCAATTTTATAAAAGCGAAAAAAATAAATTTCTTTTTATTTCATTTCTGTTTTTCACGTTGGGAGGTTTATTGAAGATAAGTTCAATTATTAGCTTTGCATGTATTACACTTGTTTACTTTTTGGAAATAACCCAAATAGTTTCTTTTAAAAAGAGTATTAAAATATTCAATGAACCATTAAAACAATTAATGTTGTTTTTATTTGTAATTAGTAGTTTGTTCTCATGGTATTTTTACGTACATATTTATAATCAAAAACATAATAACGCTTTTTTTTTAATGGGTATTTTACCGGTATGGAATCTAAGTACGAATGAAATCCATCGAATTCTTTTATCTATTAAGGAACATTTTAAATGGGATTACTTCAGATTAGGAACTCATTTCGTTTTTATTTCCCTTCTATTTATTATCATGATTAATCATAAAAAAATAGATAAATTCCTCTTGTGCATTACAATATTTGCTTCGGTTGGATTTTTACTCTTCTTTATTCTTTTTTTTGAAGCGCTGGAATGGCATGATTACTATGTTATCAATTTACTGATATTAATGCCAATAATATGCTTAACCTTTTTATCTTCATTAAAAAAATATTATTATGGAATTTTTAATTCCGTGATATTTCGGATTATTGTCATTGCTTTTTTAGTGCATAATGTAGATTTTGCCAGGAGAAGGATAAATGGGTGCTATGATGGATGGAGAAACGAAAATCATATTAAATATACCTATTCTTTTGAAAAAATAACCCCCTATCTTCGTTCAATTGGTATTCAAAGGGATGATAAAGTCATTTGTCTGCCTGACAACAGTACTAATATCACATTATATTTGATGAACCAAAAAGGATGGACTAATTATGGGAATCTAATTGATAATCCAACAAGAATTCAAGAACTGATTAATAATGGAGCAAAATATTTAATATTATATGATAAAGAATTATTATATAA
>JACPRZ010000028.1:134733-161410 GCA_016193485.1 Bacteroidota bacterium
ATTATTATATAATAATAATATTAAATCATTGTTCGTGAACAAAATTGGAGAATATTATAATGTATCGATTTTTAGTTTAAAATAATGGAAAAATATTCCTTCTCACCAACGATTTATTTTTTTATTTCGCTATTACTTATTTCAAATCTTTTATTTAAGTTTCTTTTTATATCAGATGGAGGTTTATGGTCAGACGAAGCCGCTTCAATTGCTTACTCTATCCCACCTTTAAATGAATGCCTTAATATTTCAAAAGAAACCGCTGTTCCTCCCGGTTATTATATTGTTTTGCATTTTTGGCTCAATATTTTCAGCGACTCCGAATTCTCCATCCGTTCCCTCTCCGTCATCTTCAGCGTTCTTACAGCGCTCTTGCTTTATTTCTTTGCAAAGCGATTTTTAAATAAAGAAACCGCACTTATTGCCTCTCTGTTTTTCCTCCTTTCAAATACCAATCTCTATTATGCGCAGGAAGCAAGACCATACACAATGGTTCTTTTTCTCTCCTTGTGTTCATTTTTTATTTTCTTTGAATTTTTAAAAAAACCAACTATCTGGAAAACAATTTTAATGGGTATTATCAGTTTTCTGCTCATTTTCACTCATTATCTCTCTGTTTTTGTTTTGGTAGTTCAGGGGTTGGTTGCTCTGATTTATTACAAACGGGATAAAAACATTTTCCGGTTTTACTTTTTCAGTTTGGCGCTTGCGTTTCTGATGTTTTCTCCCTGGCTAAAATATGTTGTCAGAAATTTTACGCTTGTGGCGGATATCTGGCTCCCCACCCCCACTTTCTCCCAGTTCAAATGGGTTTTCATTGAATTTGCGGGCGATAAAATACTGGCGTTTATGTTCATTGCGCTGGCGGTGTTTTCTGCGGGTTGGCTTCTATTTGAGTATTTTAAGGAACGAAAAATAATCGGTACGACCGGGTCATCAATAAAAAACGATTCTATTTTCCCGCCTGCTCGTTTTCCCGTTTTCTCGTTTTCTCGTTTTCACCCCGTCCCGTTTTCCCGTTTTCTCTCCTTCCTTTCAACCCGGATAAACATACCATATTTGGTCATCCTTGGATTATGGGCGTTTCTTCCTGTCATTCTCGGCTATATTATTTCACAATACAATGCCGTATTTTATCCCCGCTATTACCTTTATTCATCCGTGGGGCTTTATCTCTTCCTGTCCTATTTATTTTCTGCCGTTGATCTATCTGCATTTTCCCGTTTTCTCCCCGTCCCGTTTTCCCGCTTGCCTGCCGAAGCGCAGCGAAGGCATGGTTTTCTCCCCGTCCCGTTTTCTTGTTATCACTCCCAACTGTTTTTCAAAATACTCCTTTGTGCACCCATTGTTCTTTATTCTGTTTACATACTTGATTTAAGTCCGTCAAAAGGCGAGGATTGGAAAAAAATTGTTCCTGAAATCATAAAAGAAAAAGAAGCTGCTCCCTCCCCAATTGGGGAGGGCCGGGGAGGGGTTGCAGTTATTGTATCGGCATGGTACCAGTACCGCCCCTTCGCCTATTATTACAACCGCGAATATTTCAGGGATTATGAAAACACTATTGAACTGCTCCGGAAGGACAATATTCATTGCATTGATAATGCTGCGGGGCTTGACAGCATTGCGCTGGAACCTTTTCGCAAAATCATTCTCGTACAATCTCACCAGCCCGTAGCCGACCCGGAGAATACACTTTATAAACAATTAAATGCAGATTACAAGATGCGGGGAACGAAAGAATATGAGGGGATAAAGGTTACGGTGTTCGGAATGAAGTAAGATTTATGGCAGGAATTTTTTAATAACTTTGCATAAAATTTACAATATGAATGCAATAGTTTATTACACGAAACTCAACTCGCTGCCTGATCAGCTTCAAAAAGAAGCGATGGATTTTATCGATTTTCTTTTTCAAAAAATAAATCCGGAAAAGAAAAATAACATAAAATCAAATAAAAAAATGTTCCCAAGATTCGGCAGCTCAAAAGGGTTGTATAAAATATCTCCCGATTTTGACGAGCCATTAGATGATTTTAATGAATATATGTGATGAAATTGCTGCTCGACACGCATACTTTCATCTGGTACGTAAACGGTGACGTATCAATCTCTGAAAATGCAAGGGAATTAATTGAAAATCCCTCCAATGAAAAACATATCAGCATTGCCAGTTTATGGGAGATGGCAATTAAAATCAGCGTGGGTAAATTAACTATAAAAGGAGGCATCAGGAAATCTTTAGATGATATCTCATTGAACAATTTTTTATTACTACCTATACTGCCAGACCATCTTACAATTATTGAATCCCTTCTTTTTCACCACCGTGATCCTTTTGACCGTTTAATTGTAGCTCAGGCAATTTGTGAAAACATTTCAATCCTTTCAAAAGATCCTAATTTTAAAAAGTATAAAGTGAATGTATTGTGGTGAACTACACGGTTAAAAGGCGAGGATTGGAAAAAAGCGGTGCCTGAAATTGTTAAAGAAAAAGAAGCTGCTCCCTCCCCAGTTGGGGAGGCCTGCCCTGAAGGGAACTCCTTTAGGGGCCGGGGAGGGGCTGTAGTCATCGTATCCGCATGGTACCAATACCGCCCCTTCACTTACTATTACAACCGCGAATATTTCAGGGATTACGAAAACACTATTGAACTGCTCAGGAAGGATAATATTCATTGCATTGATAAAGCCGATGGGCTTGCAAAAGTTAACCTTGCTCCTTTCTCAAAAATCATCCTCGTTCAGTCGCACCGGCCGGTAGCGGATCCGGAAAATACGCTGTACAAATACTTCAATGAGAACTACAATTTATTAAAGAGCACAAGTTATGAGGGAATAAAAGTATCGGTTCTTGGAAAGTAATTATCCGCCAGAGGCGGACTATTTACCTGCCTCTGGCATGGCCTCCGGCAGTTGGCTGACAGGTAATAAATTTTTTTAATTTTGTACTGTAAATTAAAACTTATGACAACACAGGTTATTTCCAGATCAGAATTAATTGAAGGTATTTTGGTAAAATACCTCAGTGAAATACACCAGATGCGGGATAAAATCAGGTTTTTTGAAAAAAAATATAAATCCACTTTCATAATGTTTGAAAGGAAATTAAAGAAAAGCCCGGAAAATTTTAGAAAATGGGATGATTATATAGAATGGGGCGCTTATCTGGAGTCCTTTGATGAAATCATGCAAAAAATAAAAAGATTGAATCGTGGAGATTTTAAAATTGCTTAAAAAATCTGCTATTGTCCGCGACTTCCTGGTTGTTGACTACAAAAGCTGGAATAAGGGATATTTTTTAAGATTAAGGGTTGAACTGATAAATGATTCCCTGCTTTTTACCAAAGAATACTATAATGGTGATAGGCGTTATTATTCTTTTCACTGGCAAAAGAAAAATGGTGACCTGATCGTTCGCTGGGATAACTCTCCTCATCACAAACAAATATCGTCTTTTCCACATCACAAGCATATTGGAGGGAAAATTTACTGGAGCAGGGAAATATCATTGCCTGACGTGCTCCGGTACATTGAATTGCGTTTGAAAGAACATTCCTGATCAATTGGAAAAAACAGGATTCACTTTTATGAACAGCGGTATCTGAATGTCTGCTGGGGTTGACAGCATTGCGCTGGAACCCTTCCGTAAAATAATCCTCGTTCAGTCGCACCGGCCGGTGGCTGACCCCGAAAATACGCTTTCAGGCAGATTCCCCCTTTTCCATTTCTTCGTACTTTCGCCATTCATAGTGTTACGTATGAACGAAGATTTGCTTAAAATCATCATCTCCCACTGCAAAGAATACGGCTTCATCTTCCCATCCAGTGAAATTTACGATGGAACTGGCGCTGTTTATGATTACGGTCCCAATGGCGTTGAACTGAAAAACAACCTACGTAACTACTGGTGGAAAGCGATGGTGCAGGAGCATGCAAACATCGTTGGTATTGATGCGGCCATCTTCATGCACCCTGCCGTCTGGAAAGCCAGCGGACATGTGGATGCATTCAAAGACCCGCTCATTGATAATAAAGATTCAAAAAAGAGATACCGTGCCGATACCCTGATAGAGGAATATGTGGAAAAGCAGGAAGAAAAAATAAACAAAGAAGTTGAAAAAGCGCGCAAGCGCTTCGGTGAAAAATTCGATGAAAAACTTTTCATTGAAACAAATCCGCGCATTACTGAAATCAGAAAGAATATTACAACCGTCAACCAGCACATGAAAGATGCCCTTGAGGCAAACGATCTTCCTGCGTTGCAGCAAATCATTATGGATTGCGAAATTTCAGATCCTGTCAGCGGCACAAAAAACTGGACTGAAGTGCGCCAGTTCAATCTCATGTTTGAGACATCTCTCGGTGCAATTGCCGAAGAATCGGAAAAAATTTATCTGCGGCCCGAAACCGCACAGGGAATATTTGTCAACTTTCTCAATGTGCAACGCTCTGCCCGGATGAAAATACCGTTTGGAATAGCGCAAACCGGAAAAGCATTCCGAAACGAAATTGTAGCGAGGCAATTTATTTTTCGCATGCGAGAGTTTGAACAGATGGAAATGCAGTTTTTTGTAAAACCCGGTGAAGAAATGGAGTGGTACCAGTACTGGAAAACCGAACGGATGAAATGGCACCACTCTCTTTTTGCCGAAAACAAACTTCGCTTTCACGACCACCTGAAACTCGCCCATTATGCCAATGCCGCCTGTGATATTGAATTTGAATTCCCGATGGGATTTAAGGAGTTGGAAGGCATTCATTCCCGTACCGACTTTGACCTGAAAAATCATGAAAAATATTCCGGTAAAAAACTGCAATATTTCAACCCTGATGATAATTCCTCCTTCGTCCCATTCGTTGTCGAAACATCAATCGGCCTTGACCGGATGTTCCTTGCCGTCCTTGCAAACGCTTATCAAAAAGAAAAACTGCCCGCCAGAGGCGGGTCCCTGCCTACTCTGACGGAGTCCGATACTCGCCAGAGTCATCGGACCGGACAGGCAGGCGCCTTTGGCGGAGATGATGGCTCTGAAAGAATTGTTTTGCGGATTCCGCCTTTTCTCGCTCCAAGAAAAATAGCCGTTTTTCCATTAGTTGACAAAGATGGTTTTACCGAAAAAGCAAAAGAAATATTTGATGAACTTAAAAATGAATTTTTGTGCTTTTTTGAGGCGAAAGATACCATCGGCAGAAGATACCGGAGGATGGATGCAATCGGAACGCCATACTGCATTACGGTGGACGGGCAGACGCTGGAAGATAATACGGTTACCATACGTGAAAGAGATACGATGAAGCAGGAACGGATTCATGTTCAGGTTTTAAAGAAAAATATTTCTGGATTAATTAACGGGTAGTGCGGGAATCGAGAAAGGAAGAAACCGGGAAAACGAGAGAAAGAGAAGACGGGATATTGAGAAAACAGTAAGATGGTAAAACTCAATAAAAATATTATCAATTATTATCAACAACATAAAAAGTATGAAAATCAGATATCACTGGGAACTTGAGGTTTATAAATTATCAGTTGAAGCAGCAATGGAAATTTTTGCACTAACCAAAAAATTTCCGAAAGAAGAATTATATAGTTTAACGGAGCAGATCAGGAAGTCATCACGGTCGGTTTCGGGTCAGATTGCAGAAGCATGGAGGAGGAGAAAATATCCTGCTGCTTTTGTTAATAAATTGAATGAAGCAGAAGCCGAGGCGGCTGAAACTCAGGTATGGCTTGAATTTTCCGTTAAATGCAAATATTTGGCAGAACCAGTGGGAACAGACCTGCATAACAGGTACCAGATTTTGATTCAGAAGTTGATTACCATGCAAAACCAGCCGCACAAGTGGACTGCAGCATCATAAATCGCATTGGGGTTTTCCTGCTTTCCTGCTTTCGTGCCTTCGTGCCTTCTCGCTTTCATGCCTTCATGCCTTCTTACCTTCCTGCCCTCGTATTATTTATATCTTCCCCTTCCTCTGCCCAACAAGATTCAGCAATCGTTATGGGCGTCACCTGGCTCCGGAGCAAACTTAACGGCTGCTACACCGAACGCTATAAATCAGGGGAACTTTATAAGGAATATGAAATAAAACTCGATTTTAACTTTAAAAAAAATCTCCTCATCTGGGAGATGGACCGGAAAGGCACCTCTGCGGGTGATCATTTTAAATACATAATGCCGGTAGCATCCATTGATGCGGATAAGATCAGGATGGAAAAAAACCAATGTTGCATTAATGATCCTCTCTATTATGAAACCAATGAAGCGGAAATTTTTTTGCCGGCACGCAACGGATCACCGGTAGTCCGGCTCTTCCTTATTGATAAAAACGGCAAAGAATTCCAACTGGAACCGGACCGGGCTGGAATGGTCATCTTCATTCCCACGGGTGCTGTTTTAAAAACCGAAAACCTGCCGGAGAAATGTGTTAAGGTTATTGAGATGATCATCCGGCTATCCGGCAATCAATAACCGGTATTTCTTCCTGCATCCATGCATCCATGCATCCATGCATCCATGCATCCATGCATCCATGCATTCTGTCTCTACCCTTTTCCCTATCTTTGCACTCAATTTTTCCTATGAGCAACCAGGCGAAATACCGCGAATACAAAAATCTTAATCTCCCTGAAATTGCCGGAGAAATTCTTTCCTTCTGGCAGGAGAACAGCATTTTTGAAAAGTCGGTCGCTGAAAGGGATTCTTCAAGACCCTTTGTTTTTTATGAAGGACCGCCATCCGCCAACGGGCTTCCCGGAATTCACCATGTTATTTCCCGCACGCTGAAAGATCTTTTCTGCCGGTATAAAACCATGAAGGGCTACCGGGTTGAACGAAAAGCGGGATGGGATACCCACGGCCTGCCGGTTGAAATTGCAGTAGAAAAAACACTGGGCATCACAAAGGAGGATATCGGGAAAAAAATCTCTATTGAAGATTTTAATAAAGAATGCCGCAAAGAAGTGATGAAGTATAAAGAAAAATGGGATGAACTCACGAGGAAAATGGGCTATTGGGTTGATCTTGAAAACCCCTATATTACTTATGAGAACAGATATATTGAATCCGTTTGGTTTCTGTTAAAACTGCTTTACGACCGCGGGCTTCTTTATAAAGGATATACGATTCAACCCTATTCGCCTGCTGCGGGAACCGGTTTGAGTTCACACGAATTGAATTTGCCGGGATGCTACAAGATGGTTAAGGATACAACGGTGGTGGCGCAGTTTAAGGTAATAAGAGATGAAAAATCTGAATTTTTATTCTACAATGTTGATACCGATCTTTTTTTTCTTGCCTGGACAACCACTCCATGGACTCTGCCTTCAAATACTGCGCTGGCGGTTGGAAAAGACATTAATTATGCAAAAATTAAAACAGTCAATCCATACTCAAAAAAAGTTGTTACGGTAATTGCAGCAAAAGAATTGTTAGAAAAATATTTTCCGGAAATAAATACAGGAGAACAAATTACAGATGAAGACAAAGAGCGTATTGAGTATTTAGATGAGTACCAGCAAAAAAATGTTGATGATTATTTGCAAGGGAAATCTAAGATTCCTCCTGCATGGGAATTGAATGCTCACAAAAGATTAGCCCAACAAAATTTTAAAACTACAGAGGATAAAATCGATTATGTAAACTACTTAAAAGGCTCGGAACTTGAAGGTATCCGATACGAACAACTCCTCCCCTACTCCCAACCGAAGGATGGCGATGCCTTCAAGGTGGTCACCGGTAATTTTGTTTCAACTGAAGAGGGAACGGGCATAGTCCACCTTGCACCAAGTTTCGGTGCTGATGACTTCCGCACTGCAAAACAGTACGATCTTGGTTCTCTCACATTAGTTGACAAAGAAGGTAAATTTTCTGATGAAATGGGCGAGTTTGCAGGACGGTATGTAAAAAATTATAAAGACGATCCGGATTGGAAAGATGTGGATGTGGATATAGCGGTAAAACTAAAAAAAGAAAACAAAGCGTTCAGGATTGAAAAATACGAACACACCTATCCGCACTGCTGGCGCACCGATAAGCCCATACTCTATTATCCTCTTGACAGTTGGTTCGTAAAAGTGACTGCAAAAAAAGAGAGGATGGTTGAACTGAATAAAACCATCAATTGGAAACCTCAGCATACAGGCACCGGCCGCTTTGGCGACTGGCTGAATAACCTACAGGATTGGAACCTGTCGCGTTCGCGCTTCTGGGGAATACCCTTACCGATATGGCGGACTGAAGATAGTGCAGAAGAAATTTGTATCGGATCAATTGAGCAACTCATTTCTGAAATGGAGAAGTCGGTGAAGGCAGGTTTTATGAAGGAGATAATAAAAGATATTGAACTTCACCGCCCTTATGTGGATGAGGTCATCCTTGTTTCATCCTCCGGAAAAAAAATGTTCCGCGAACCCGATCTGATTGATGTCTGGTTTGACAGCGGTGCCATGCCGTACGCTCAATTCCACTATCCCTTTGAAAACAGCAATAGGTTTCCCCCCTATGGGGGGGGTCAGGGGGGGCTCTTTCCTGCCGATTATATTGCCGAAGGCGTTGACCAGACGCGCGGATGGTTTTATACCCTTCATGCCATCGCCACTATGGTTTTTGACTCGGTTGCCTATAAAACGGTAATTTCAAACGGGCTGGTCCTGGATAAAGAGGGCAACAAAATGTCAAAACGGCTTGGAAATGTGGTAAACCCCTATATGCTCATTGAGAAGTACGGTGCCGATGCCGTAAGGTGGTACCTGATTACCAATGCCCAACCCTGGGATAATATCAAATTCGATGAAGCGGGAATTGTTGAAGTCCAGAAAAAATATTTCAGGGCATTGTACAATTCCTATGCTTTCTTCGCCCTCTATGCAAATATTGACGGATTCCTGTATATTGAAAATGAAATTCCCGTCCATGAACGGCCCGAGATTGACCGCTGGATATTGTCAAAACTATTTTCCTTAGTAAAAACGGTTGATGAATATTATGGCGATTATGAACCTACGAAGGCAGGGCGTGCTATTGAACACTTCACCGTAGAGGACTTAAGCAACTGGTATGTACGCCTCTGCCGCAGAAGGTTCTGGAAAGGTGAATATTCAAAAGACAAAATTGCAGCATACCAGACGCTCTACAGGTGCCTTATGACCGTAACCGCCTTATCGGCACCGCTTGCCCCATTCTTCAGTGAAAAGATTTTCCGTGATTTGAATGAAGTGACATTAAAGGAAAAAAAGAGTTCCATACACCTTGTTAATTTCCCTGAACCGGATGAATCGGACTTTGACGGGGAACTTGAACAAAAAATGGATTTAGTTCAAAGGATAACTTCCATGGTGTTGTCTATAAGGAAAAAAGCCAACATCCGCGTACGGCAACCCCTGGGTAAAATATTGGCGCTGGTACCTGATGATACCAAAAAGGAAAAAATTTCCGCCATGAAACAACTGATTCTCAGCGAAGTCAATGTGCGAGATCTGGATTTTACCGATGATGAAGGCGCCTTAATCACTAAAAAGGTGAAGCCCAATTTCAAATCCCTCGGACCGAAATTCGGTACACGGATGAAAGATGCCATAACGGCCATTAATAAACTTTCTCAGGCCGAAATTGAAACTCTGGAGCGCAATATCTCGTATAAAGTGCCCGGAGATGGTTATGAGGTCTGTCTTGATGCCTCAGATGTTGAAATTACCAGTGATGTAATTCCAGGCTGGATGTTGTCGGTAGATGGGGATATAAAGGTAGCGCTCGACATCACCATCTCACAACAACTAAGGGAAGAAGGCATTGCACGCGAAGTTGTGAACCGCATTCAGAACCTGCGGAAACATACCGGGCTGGCAGTGACCGACCGTATTAACCTTATCCTGTCGGAACATGAAGAAATCAAAAAAGCGGTGTTGAATAATTTGAATTATATTTGCAGTGAGACACTTGCAATATCGCTTGATTTTCAAAAGGATATGAATGGCATGGGACATGAAGCCGAAATCACTGAAAATTTAAAAATCCGCATTTCCGTTCAAAAAGCAAAATAAAAATTCAATTTTTTTACCATGGCGACAAAAAAAGTTACTCCCAAAAAAGCAGCAGTAAAAAAATCACCTGCAAGGGCTGTTGCTAAAAAAACGGCCGGAAAAACCGTTCAACCAAAACCCCTGAAGGAAATTTCAAAGCCATCAAAGTTTAATCCCAATACCGGATCCAAAACGCGTTACAATGATAGCGAGTTAAATGAATTCCGGAAAATAATTCTCACTAAACTTGACGAAGCGAGGAGGGATTATTCACTTCTGGTTGGCCAGATTTCCCATTCGGACGAGCATGGCACCGATGATACATCACCGACTTTTAAACTGCTGGAAGACGGAAATGATCTGCTTTCAAAGGAAGAACTCGGGCAACTTGCCCAACGGCAGCAGAAATTTATCCGGAATCTTGAAAATGCCCTTGTACGGATTGAGAATAAAACCTATGGTATCTGCCGGGTTACGGGTAAACTCATTGATAAAGACAGGTTAAAAGCGGTTCCCCATGCCACATTGAGTTACGAAGCAAAAGTACATAGAATAGGTATTTAATATTGACCGGTACCGCGCACCAGCATGATAAACCGCTCCAGTGGGCATTTGAAACTTTCCGGTGCCATTATATTGATTATTCTCCTGGTTGATCAGGCCCTGAAATTCTGGGTCAAAACCAACATGGTGCTTGGTGAGGAATTCAGCGTTGCCGGTAACTGGTTTCTCATCCATTTCACTGAAAATTACGGGATGGCTTTCGGTATTGAGTTTGCCGGTGTATATGGCAAATTAGTTCTGAGTATATTCAGAATCATTGCCGTTTGCGCTATCGGATGGTACATCTTTAAACTTATCAGGCAATCGGCTCATGTTTCAGTCGTCACCGGCTTTTCACTTATCCTGGCAGGGGCAATCGGCAATATTATAGACAGTACTTTTTACGGTCTACTATTCAGCGACAGTTACCACCAGGTTGCCGGATTTCTTCCGGATGGCGGTGGCTATGCAGGGCTGTTGCATGGCAAAGTGGTTGACATGTTCTATTTCCCGCTGATTTACGGTTATTTCCCCGATTGGTTTCCGGTATGGGCCGGTGATGAATTTATTTTTTTCAGGCCGGTTTTCAATATTGCCGACTCTTCAATAACAGTCGGTGTAGCAGTACTCCTTCTGTTCCAGAAACATTTCAACCGCATCAGGAAAAATTAAACGTATCATTCCTTATCCCCCATATTTTCCTTATCCCCTCTTTCCCTCTACTCAGTGATGATACTTCTCTCCCCTCATTATCGTGAAGGCACGGTAGAGTTGTTCCGTAAAAACAAGGGAGGCGATATCGTGCTGGAGTGTCATTTTCGACAGCGAAAGGGTTTCATGCGCGCAGTCATTTGCTTCTGCGGTAAACCCGTAAGGACCTCCGATAATAAAAACTACCGACTTTTTCCGTTGCATCATCCATTGCTGCAGTTTGGCTGAAAATTCAAGTGAAGAATATGATTTACCTCTTTCATCAAGCAGGATCACATAATCATCAGGACTAATTTTTTTCTCAAGTAACCTCCATTCCTCCTGACTGTACCGGGCAGGATCAGACAGATTACGGGGGTCCTGCATTACAGATAATTCAAAGGGAATAAATTTCTTTATCTTTGAAACATACCGGTCAATCGCATTGGCGGTTACGGGATCTTTTGGTTTACCGCTTATAATCAGACGAATCTTCATTGGTTAACCCCTGAACCCCACGTGGTTCATGGTTAACCAAATGTACTGCTTTCCGTATTTGCTTTATATTTGTAACTTCTTATATAAACCATTTATTTTAAATGGCTTGATTTTTGATTGATTAAAATAAACTCATACCATGAAAAAATACGCAGCACTGATTTACCTGTTTCTCTTACCGTTTACAATCTTCGGGCAGGACGATATTTCCCAGACGCTTGCCGGTTTTTTCCGCTCAGGCAATACCGTTGAGATTGCAAAATATTTTGATGCCACGGTTGATATGAGTATCCCTAAAAGCGAAGGGGTTTACAGTAAACAACAGGCGGAAATTATTCTTAAAAATTTCTTCACTGCCGATGTTCCTCAATCCTTTACCGTATTCCACCAGGGCAGTTCCAAGGACGGTTCAAAATATTTCATCGGTAACCTCGTGACCAAGACATCCACATACAGGACTTATGTTTATCTTAAAAACCAGTCCGGTAAATTTTTCATCCACCAATTGCGCATTGACCGTGAGGAGAAAGAATGATCCGCACCGCTTTACCGCGCCTTAACTTCAACACCTTTTTTCATTGACCGGAATTGCCGCCATAATCCGATCCGCTCTCAGGGAAGATATTGGCGAAGGCGACCACACTACATTAGCCACGATTCCGCTATTCCGTAAAGCGGTTGCTGAAATCATGGTAAAGGAGAATGGCATCATTGCCGGCATAGCGCTTGCAGGAAGAATATTTAAGACAGTTGACCGTAAAATAAAAGTCCGGGTCTTAAAAAAGGATGGCGCAGCAGTAAAAAAAGGCGATAACATCATAAGAATTTATGGTCCCGCCCGGTCCATACTTACAGCAGAACGGCTTGTATTGAACTGCATGCAGAAGATGAGTGGTATTGCAACCGCAACCCACCGCCTCGTACAAAAAGTCAAAGGAACCGGTGTAAAAATCCTGGATACCCGCAAAACAACCCCGGGCATAAGAATACTTGAAAAGGAAGCGGTGCGCATTGGGGGGGGGTATAATCACCGGTCAGGACTATATGATATGATCCTGATTAAAGATAATCATGTTGACATGGCAGGAGGCATCGCAAAAGCGCTTGAACCGGCTCAGCGTTATCTGATCAGAAAACGAAAAAAATTGAAAATTGAAATTGAAGTGCGCAATATGAGAGAATTACGCGAAGCGCTTCAATGTAAAATTGCAGACCGGATTCTGCTTGATAATTTTTCCGTATCCGGGGTTAGAAAAGCAGTAAAATATATTGCAGGCAGGGTTGAAACAGAGGTCTCTGGCGGCATTACCGAAAAAAATATCCTTCTTTATGCAAAGTGCGGGGTTGACTTTATTTCAGTCGGAGCGCTGACCCACAGCGCGAAAGCGATGGATATGAACTTGCAGGTGGTAAAATGAATGTGAAGGAGGAAAAAATAATTATGCTATCAATACCTTTCCGCTCATTTCTGCCGGTATTTTCATTCCCATGATGGTCAGTAACGTTGGCGCAACATCCGCAAGGATACCTTTATCAATTCTGACAAAGCGGTCATCAATGAGAATAGAGGGTACAGGGTTTAATGAATGTGCGGTATTGGGCGTTCCGTCAGGGTTTATCATGTAGTCGGCATTGCCGTGATCGGCAAGGATAAAGAACGAATACCCCCCCTCAAGTCCCGCTTCCACTACCCGTTTCAGGCATCCGTCAACGGTTTCTACCGCCCTTACTACGGCAGGAAATACACCGGTATGTCCCACCATATCGCTATTGGCGAAATTGAGGCAGACAAAACCCGCTGTACCGCTGATAAGTTCCGGAACAACAGCATCTGTAACTTCAATGGCGCTCATTTCCGGTTTCAGGTCGTAGGTTGAAACTTTTGGCGAAGGGATAAGAATTCTTTTTTCACCCTCAAAGGGAACTTCCCTGCCTCCTGAGAAAAAATAAGTTACGTGCGGGTATTTCTCGGTCTCGGCAATACGTATCTGCGTTATTCCGCTATTCGAAAGAATTTCTCCAATTGTATTATTGAGTTCCTCTTTTCGATAGATGTATTTAATATTCCTGAATGTGTGATCATAGTCGGTCATGGTGATGTAGTGCAGCGGGATGGTTTTCATCCCATGCTGCGGCATATCTTCCTGAGTCAGAACGCGTGTTATCTGCCTGCATCGGTCGGTGCGAAAATTAAAACAAATCACTACATCATCCTGCCGGATTGTCGCCAGCGGTTTCCCGTTTGCCATAATCACAACCGGTTTGATGAATTCATCGGTCACACCTTTTGTATAGGAAGAACGGATGGCTTCCATCGGGTCGGTGAATTTGTTCCCGGTACCGTTTATCAGCATATCATAGGCCGCCTTTATCCTTTCCCACCGTTTATCCCTGTCCATCGCATAATAACGGCCGTTTATGGTGGCGACTTTTGCAGGGTTTGTCTCTAAAAAGCCAAGAAGATTTTCCATGTGCCGGATTCCGCTTTTCGGATCACAATCCCTCCCGTCCATAAAAGCATGAATGAAAACCCGTGCAATACCGTTTTCTTTTGCACATTCACACAGCGCTTTAAGATGGTTTATATGGGAATGTACCCCCCCGTCAGAGAGAAGCCCCATCAGGTGGACATTTTTATTATTATCCCTTGCATCCCGCAACGCCTCCAGCAGCACAGGATTATTATGAAATTCCTTTTTCCGGACGGCAATATTTATCCTTACAAGATCCTGGTAAACAATTCTTCCGGCACCTATATTCAGATGTCCCACTTCCGAATTACCCATCTGTCCCCCCGGTAACCCGACATTTTCACCATCTGTCAGAAGTTGTGAATGCGGATAATTCGCTAAGAGATGATTCATAAACGGAGTCCGGGAATGAGCGATCGCATCAGAATGTCCGCCATCTCCTATCCCCCATCCGTCCAGAATGATGAGCGCTGTTTTTCTCATTTGGATCCGAATAATTTCATATATACCTCCTCTACCTTGTTCAAGGCAACAACAGAAATCCTGAAGTTTTTGCGGCTTATTGATTTTACCTGGTTTTTTGAAATAAAAATATGATCATAGCCGAGTTTGTCGGCTTCCGCAATGCGCTGTTCAATCAGGTTTACGGGTCTTATTTCACCTGTGAGCCCTACTTCAGCGGCAAAGCATGTTTTTATATTAACAGGACTATCTTCTTTGGAAGAGAGAATGGCGCTTATCACCCCGAGGTCAATGGCCGGGTCTTCCACCTTGATGCCGCCTGCAATATTCAGAAAAACATCTTTTGAACCGATCCGGAAACCGCACCGTTTCTCGAGTACTGCAAGGAGCATATTGAGCCGCCTGATGTCAAAGCCGGTTGTTGTTCGCTGGGGTGTACCGTAAACGGCTGAACTGACGAGCGCCTGCGTTTCAATGAGCATGGGCCGCACGCCTTCCATCATGACGCACACAGCCGTTCCGCTTACGGGTTCTTCACGCGGAGAAACAAGCATCTCCGAAGGATTTGCAACTTCACGCAAGCCGGATGCTGCCATCTCGTAAATGCCAAGTTCCGAAGCGGAGCCAAAACGGTTCTTAAGCGTTCGCAGCAGCCGGTAGAGGTAATTGCGGTCGCCTTCAAACTGAAGCACAACATCAACCATGTGCTCAAGAACTTTTGGACCTGCAAGAGTTCCGTCTTTGGTAATATGTCCTACCAGGAAAACCGGCACATGGTTTTTCTTTGCAAACTGCACGAGTTCAGCAGTACATTCGCGTAATTGTGATACGCTGCCTGCCGAAGAATCAATAACAGAAGAGCGCATTGTCTGAATTGAGTCAATCATTACAATGGCCGGTGATAGTGTTTTTAAATGTTGAAAAATATCATCAAGGGTTGTTTCGGTAAGCAGGTAGCATTGATCAGGTGAGGCAGGTTTTCCGTTAGTGGATCGTATCCTTTCAGCGCGCATTTTTATCTGCTGTTCGCTCTCTTCTCCGGAAACATAAATCACTTTCCGTTTATCAAGTTGCAATGCGAGTTGGAGCATCAGGGTTGACTTGCCTATACCTGGTTCGCCACCGATAAGTATTACTGATCCGGGAACAATGCCGCCACCAAGGACGCGGTCAAATTCATTATTACCCGTAAGAATGCGTTCATGTATTTGGATAGATATGTCACTGATCAATGAAGGTTTTTTTCCGGCAGACGTACCGGTAATTCCTCCTGACGCGGAGGATGATTTTTCAATGATCTCCTCTACATACGTGTTCCATTGTTTGCATGCAGGGCAGTAGCCAATCCATTTTGATGTTTGCGCTCCGCAGTTCTGGCAGAAAAAAGCGGTACGTACTTTTGACATTATATCAATGAAGTGTCAGTTGCAGCGGGTTTTACAGAATTCTTTCAAAGTAATTCCATGTCCTTTTTTAATAATTACAAGTTCTTTTTTATTTAACCGGAGGATTTCCCATGCATTGGAGGATTCACCTTTCGAATCCTCAAAATCAACAAGACATTTTGTGAATTTGGTGTTAAGATAATATCTCCCTAATGCGGTCGCTATCAACGTATTATCAGCGTTTCTCATTTCATAAGTCAAGGTACCGCTACCACCGTTGATCCGGCCGAAAATCCAGAACGAATGAAGGGTATCAGTTGCATTCACTACGTTAACCAGTTCCCACTGCCCTTCAAGTTTGGTCTGGCACCGTTTTTTGCAAGCGGATAAAATAAGCACCAGTGACACAAAAAAGAGGCAATGAAACAATATTGAAAAGTTAACCTTCACTGAAAAGATCGGATAAGTCCGGTTATTAAAAGATTACAAAGATATAAGTAATTCCTGACAGGGGTCACTGTTAATATCCAACGGCTTTTGGGATATAAGATTAATGTTCCCTCCTTATAGTGTCCCTACCGGGATTTGAACCCGAATCTCAGCCTCCGGAGGGCCGCATTCTATCCGTTGAACTATAGGGACGAAGATATTGCGGATTGCGAATTGTTGATTGCGAATTGGAATTTCAGATTGCGGCAAAATTAGGTCAAAAAATGAGTACATTTGAAATTATTTTGCAATATAATGTCTTCTTTAAATAACCGCTTTTTTTTCAGGCGGGTGGTTCTCTGCCTTTGTATTTTGTCTGAAGCAGCAGGACAAAATTGCCCACCTGGTCAGAATTTTCAACCCGGATATCATTGCAAAAATTTCAAATCGCATCATCAGCCGGCTCAATTCCTATCAAAAGCGCTCAACAGCCGCAGCGATACGATTGATATATTGCATTACACCATAAATCTTAACATCACGGACTTTACCAACAAAAAAATCAGGGGGAACTGCAACATCTTTTTCAAACCAAAAATGGACGGCATTACCAATATCCGGTTTGACCTGCTGCAATTAACGGTTGATTCGGTAATTTTTAACGGGACACCATTAACCTTTTCGTATGATGATACCTTGATAACGGCATGGTTTCCTCTCCCGGTAAATTCTTCATCCCAATATAATATTTCGGTTTATTACAGGGGAACACCCCAGATGGATGGCGGTGGCAGCGGGTGGGGCGGATTTTATTTCCAGGGGGGATATGCCTTTAATCTTGGCGTAGGATTTCTTGCAGACCCGCACAATTACGGCAGGGTCTGGTTTCCCTGCTTTGATAATTTTGTTGAAAGATCAACCTATACCTGCAATATTATCACGGCCGGAGGGAAGAAAGCCGTATGTGGCGGTTTACTCGTAAATGAAGATACCCTCAACGGTGATACTATCCTTCGCACCTGGCAGATCAATCAAACGATACCTACTTACCTTGCGTCAGTTGCCGTAAACAATTATGTTTTCGTATCACAATCCCATGCCGGTATTCAGGGTAATATCCCTATTGTGCTTGCCTCGCTGCCGGCAGATACCACAAAAATGAAAAATTCCTTTATCAACCTGAAAAACGGTTTAACGGTTTTTGAAAATTCCTATGGTCCCTGCCGATGGGACAGGGTTGGATATGTTTTGGTTCCGTTCAGTTCCGGTGCAATGGAGCATGCTATGAATATCGCCTTTCCGATAGCCGGTGCAAACGGAACGCTTACATGGGAAACAACTATGGCGCATGAATTATCACACAACTGGTGGGGCAATCTTGCAACATGCGAAACGGCAGAAGACATGTGGATCAACGAAGGAACCGCCAGTTATTCCGAATTCCTGTTTACGGAATATGTCTACGGGCAGGATGGTTACAGGCAGGAAGTCAGGAACAACCACTCTTATGTTATCCAGTACGTGCATATTAATGAAGGCGGATACCGTGCCCTGTATGGAATTCCCCATGAATTTACCTATGGCGATCACGTTTACCTGAAAGGTGCAGATGTAATGCATACGATGAGAGGATATCTGGGTGACTCACTTTTCTTTGCAGGGCTTAGATCATTTTTCAACGCGTTTCAATTTACGGATGTCAACAGTTTTAAATTCCGCGATCACATGACTGCAGCAACCGGTGTTGATATGACAGGTTTTTTTAATGGCTGGGTCTTTAATCCCGGATTTCCGCATTTTTCGGTTGATTCTGTTGTGTCCACCGAAATCAATCCCGGCATTTTTTCGGTGACAGTCCACATGAAGCAAAGGTTAACCAGTGCACCGGCCATATTTGCTGATGTTCCCATTGATATTACCTTCAAAAATAATTTATGGTCTGATGTTACTTACCGCAGAATAATGAATGGGGCAACCGATATCGAAAATTTCACTCTCGGTTTCAACCCCCTCCTCGTTACCCTTGACCGGGATGAATGGATAAGTGATGCCATAACTTCCGAATCAAGGGTAATCCGCAATACGGGTAATTATATATTGCATAACCAGTCCACCACCGCACTCCGCTTTACACTTAACCTGTCGCAAATTACGGATTCAATGTACATCGTGATTGATCACAACTGGACAGCACCGGATCCTATTGATCATCCTACGATATACCGCTTGAATTCCTACCGCTATTGGAAAGTGAGCGGAATTTTTCCACCGGCTTATTCTGCCGATGTTCAACTATATTATTTCGGGCAGTCCAACCTCTATTTTGAATCCGTTCTTTTTTCCGATTCGGGTTCTACAGAAGATAGTATCGTTTTACTGTTCCGCAGGAATGCAGGAGAAAACTGGAATGAATTCCCCTGGTACACACAAAATATAATTAACCCGGGTGACCAGTTCGGAAGAGTTGATCTTGACACTTTACTGACCGGTGAATATGTTTTCGCCATGAAAGGCGATACTATCTGGCAAGGTAATGCCGGGTTAAAAGGAAATTATTTTCTACCGGCCATAAAGGCATATCCCAACCCGGTTAAAGAAACTATTATATTTGAGGTTCAATCGGGAAATTTTACTGTTGACAGCATAGCCCTGACCTTAACGGATATCTTCGGGCAGAAAATTTTTATGTACCGGGAAAATAATAAAAGGTGTACATTTGATCTGAGTCATCTGGCTCCGGGAATTTATTTCTATTCGATCCGGGTAAATGATTTATCCATTCAGACAGGGAAAATAATCGTACAATGACCAAAAAACAAAATACTCTTGTTTCGTTCCTTCTCGGTTTTATAATTCAGTGTACCGGGTTTGCCCAACCAAAACTTATTGAGGTCACCGTCACATCCCGCGTGGATACAACAATCCCTGAAGTCAGGGAAATTTATCATTTATGGAAAAACTACCTGAACTCGAGGCCCGATTCGCTTTATGATAACCCTTACTGGAGCACCAAAGAGAAAAACAAGTATATGTCGGTAAATCTGCATTTTGACCGTTCTTCATGGATTATGTACCAGGGCACCAATGCATTCCAGGTACTCCAGGTTTATAAACCCAAAGTGATGGCCATTGAAAAAGAATTCGGTAAATATTATATCATAACCATGTATTTCGGTGAAAATATGGATCCCAGGTTCCAGAAAGAAAATCCGCCATGGATAACACGCCATTATGCCAGTAAGGAAAAAAACGAATGGAAACTCGAAAACAGCATTCAGAATGTCACCAGAGAATGGCGGCCGTATACAACCAAAAATATCATGTATGTATGCACTCCGCTGCACAGGTACAATCCCGATCTTGCCGCCATGGCGAATGCCTTCATCGACTCGGTGGTTGCCCTTTTTCACCTTCCTCTTCCCCAATCCTTTGAATATTACATGGCCGGTTCACCTGATGAATTATGTAAATTGTATAATCTTGATTACTGGCTTGATTTTTCTCCGGCAATGACCCATTGGCCCCTGCGGCAGTTGTGCACTTCAGGCCATACCGAATATAACCCGCATGAATTCACCCACCTTATTTTCAAAGGAACGAAACACTGGATAATTTCGGAAGGCCTTGCCACCTGGCTCGGGGGATCAGGATATGACGGCTGCACCTCTTATGACGATGACCTTAAATATTTCGCTAATGAAATCCGCGATAATGTAACGATTACTTTCAATGATATCTATTCCCGGAAATTTCACCTGAGGAGTGAAAACTATCCACTGTATATTGCAGGTGCATTTATCGTAAAACTTACCTGCGATAAAAAAGGTATTGACGGGGTCAGGGAACTTCTGAGCGATGAAACGGAAGATATTTACACTCTAATCGCCAAATATACCGGGATACAGAAAGAAGAAATTGATTTCAGGTTAATGGCAGAAATAAAAAAGTTTGCCGATAAATAATATACTGCCTTAAGGTTTTTATACTGACGGAATTTGATTTTGCAAGTTTACAAAATCAAATTCGTTAGTATATGCTGATCTGAATGATTTGCAAAATCATTCAGCATCAGTATATCATTTTTTACCCTTTTCTTTCTTCTTGCCGAAAATTCCCCTGATAATCACTCCGGGGAATACTTTCAGGTGAAAAACATAAATTGGCGATGTCATTTTTTCGTCAATCGCTTTGTTGTTTACGAGCATAATACGGTATCCCATTCCCATGCCGAAACCGAGCCATTTGAAAAATTTATACTGGGCAGCGAGCGCAGGTTCATAGAGCACGATCATTTTTTCATTAATTCTATTTTTCAGTCCAGTCGTGTTGTCGGTATATTCATAGGAAGAATTCCCTGCACCTAACTGAACCGGCAATGAAAATTCCCATCTTTTCGATTTCAGAAAGATGTATTCACCATACAGGGCAACATAAGCGACCCTGAACTGCAAAGTATCGCGATAAATAGGCGTCTGAAGAAAATGGTACCCCGCACCGAATTTAATGGTTTTCCCGAAATCAAGCCCGGCTTTAATTCCCGTGAATTTTACCCTGCCATTGGTAATAAAAGCATTCCGTGTATCCAAGTTGACCGTAATTTTCGGTTTCTGCCGCAGAGCTGTATCCATTGGGCCGATACATTGTGGGAACGCAGCGGGGAAGGCCAATGCCGACAATGCCGCATAAATAAAACATACCCTGATTATGTTGCTGCGGAGCATGGCTTAAGCCGGCAACTGGTATACAGCGCTTACATTAACTTATTCTTCAACATGTACTCGGCAATCTGGATTGCATTTGTTGCCGAACCTTTGCGGAGATTGTCGGTGCAGGTAAAGAGGTTGATGCTTTTTGACTGGGTTTCATCCTGTCTTATCCGCCCTACAAAAACCGTGTCTTTTCCATGGGCTAATACAGGCATGGGGTACTTCATGTTAGTTATATCATCCTCCACCGCAAGGCCCGGGGAAATAGCGAGGTGCTTTCTTATCTCATCAATCCTGTATTCCCTGTGCAGTTTAACATTCAGCGATTGTCCATGTCCGCCAATGGTGGGAATCCGCACCGTAGTAGCGTTTATCTTAATTTTATCGGTTCTCAAAATCTTCACCGTCTCATTTACCAGTTTCATTTCTTCTTCGCAAAAACCGTTTTCATAAAAAGGTCCGATCTGCGGTATGACGTTGAGGTCAATCTGGTAAGGATAAACCTTGAAATGGTCAATACCTTTGCGTTCATTCATCAACTGTTCAACCGCTCTCATTCCTGTTCCGGTAACCGACTGGTATGTTGAAATGATAACCCGTTCCACTTTATATTTTTTATGCAGGGGCGCCAGAACCATCAGCATCTGGATGGTGGAACAATTGGGATTGGCAATGATTTTATCGGTCTTCTTGAGCAGGATACCGTTAATTTCCGGGATGATGAGTTTTTTTGTCTTGTCCATCCTCCAGGCGGATGAGTTGTCAATTACGGTAATCCCGAAAGAAGCAAAACGGGGAGCCCATTCAAGCGACACCGCACTGCCTGCTGACATTAAAACAATATCAGGCCTCCTTGATAAAATTTCATCCAGACCCATCACACGATATCCGATGCCCTTGAATTTGACTTCTTTGCCTCTTGATCGCGGGGATGCAGCAGGTAGAAATTCTTTAATGGAAAAATTTTTCTCCTCCAGTACGCGAACCATCGTCTGCCCTACCAAACCGGTTGCCCCGATAATTGCTATTTTCATAAGTTAATGATAGATGTAAGAAATGGAATAAGGAATATAAAAAAGATGTAATTTTACTATCCGTTTCCCTGTGGAATAACCCTGCACTATGCAGGGCTCCCGCTTTGCGGGATTCCACTGGGTTTCCCTGAATTGGGGTGCAAATATAGGTCAAATGAGTGCGGTTGTCAACCCCCCTGCTTAAAAAAGTCAGCATAACTATATGATTTTGAATAATATAAAATTTATTGCCTCTTTTTTCCAGCAAAAATTCCGGGGCATTATTTACCCGGTTATTACTTTTCTGCTATGCCCTTGGTTCCTTCCTGCCCAGGTTACGGATAACTTTTCTGATGGTGATTTCACAACAAACCCCACCTGGTCGGGTGATGATACTTTATGGGTTATTACCAGCGGCCGGTTAAATTCAAACTGCCAGGTGCCAAATTCTTTCTTTTATTTAAGAACCCCCTGCACCCTCATTAACGCATCTCAGTGGGAATTTTACTCAAATCTTGAAATATCCACCAGTTCGGTTAATTACGCTGATATTTTTCTGACATCCGATTCAGCCAATCTGAAGGGAAATAATTCAGGTTATTTTGTCCGAATTGGGAACACGAAGGATGAGGTTTCATTATACCGGAAAGATGCCGGTTCTTCAACTGTGATTATTGACGGCAAGGACAGCACATTATGCTATACATCCGGCTGCATCAACAACCCGCTTAAAGTCCGCGTAACCCACGACTCAACCGGAACCTGGAAACTGGAAACCGATTACGGACTAACAGGAAGTTTTACCGTTCAGGGCGCTGTTACCGATACCACCTATAAAACATCAACATGGTTCGGCATTCTTGTCCGTCAGTCAACGGCATCCTTTTTCAATAAGCATTTTTTTGATGATATTTATGCAGGAACCATTACCGGTGATACAATTCCGCCTTCCATATTTTCGGTAAGTGTCATTTCATCAACTCAAATTGATGTTAAATTTTCGGAAACGGTAGAGATCATTACTTCTGAAACGGAATCCAATTATCTTATCGGCAACGGTATCGGTAACCCGGTTTCGGCTTTGAGGAATGTAAATGATTCGTCCCGGGTTCATCTTACATTAAGCAATCCGCTTTCATCCGGGAATACCTACCTGCTCACCGCTTTAAACATTTCAGATCTCACAGGCAATGTCCTTGCTTCCGATTCTTCATCGTTTACCTACTTTCTTTATATACCTGCCTCATTTAAAAATGTTGTCATTAATGAAATCATGGCTGATCCGGATCCGCCCGTATCGCTGCCCAATTCGGAATTCATTGAAATTTATAATGCCGGTAAAAATGTTTTTGATTTATTCAACTGGACAGTCACTGACGGAGTAACTACAGCCGCATTACCGGCAAAACTTCTTTTACCCGGTCAATATCTCATTATTTGTTCAACAACAAATGCTACCCTTTATTTACCATTTGGAGACGTAGTCGGCCTTTCTACATGGCCATCTCTCAATAATACGGGTGACCTGATTATACTAACCGACAGTACGGGAACAGTAATTGATTCGATCCGGTATTATGATACCTGGTACAATGATGAAGTCAAGGAGGGAGGCGGCTGGTCACTTGAACTGGTCAACCCGTTAACATCATGCAGTTACACAAACAACTGGAAAGCATCCAATAATTTTAATGGCGGCACTCCGGGGCAGCAAAATTCGGTTTTTGACACTCTTGATAACACCCTCCCATTTTTGAGTTCGGTTACAGTGGACGGTTCAAATATCATTACCGTTAATTTTTCCGAACCGCTTGACAGTTCTTCCCTTGCGAATGGCATTTTCAGTGCCAGCAACGGCATATCAATAACGGGAATTCAATTCACGAATCCATTGTTCGTATCGTTGCAAATCACATTTTCCACACAATTGGATACCGGTATTTTCTACACTTTGACTGTCAGCAATCTCCTCGATTGTGCAGGAAACATTATTTTACCCAACAGCGCCATTCAGTTTGTCATCGGTTTGAAACCGCAGGAAGGCGATATTATCATAAACGAAATTTTTGCCGACCCCACCCCCTCTGTAGGACTTCCTGAAGCGGAATTTCTCGAACTCTTCAATACGACCGGGCGGCTTGTTGACCTTTCGGGATGCACCATCAGCGGGGAAGACATTCAGGCAGGCACATATATAGGTGCAAACGATTACCTGATAATTTGCGGTACATCATATACCGCTGCCTTATCTTCCTTCGGAGATGTTGCAGGATTATCAGCATTTAATTCTTCTGTTCTTACAAACGCGGGCGAAACGGTCTCGCTGGTCAATTCTTACGGGAATATTATTGACAAGGTAACCTATTCCGATTCCTGGTACCGTGACGTGGCAAAAGATGACGGTGGCTGGTCGCTCGAACGGATAAATCCTTTCTCACCCTGCAGTTTCAGCAACAACTGGATCGTCTCATTGGATCCAAAAGGCGGAACCCCCGGCAGCCAGAATTCAAAATTCGATACAATCCCCGATCTCACCCCCCCCTATGTTAAAACGGTTTATGTCCTCTCCCCTGCCATTATTGAAGTGGTTTTCAGCGAAGCAATGGATAGCATAAGCTTAGTGAACGGGATTTATACCGTTGATAACGGAATAAGCGTTATGTCGGTATCGGTGAGTGATTCAATCGCATTTTCTTCGGTAAAATTGACCCTGAACCCCGACCTTCAGCCCAACGTGCAATACACCATCACCGCCACAGGCGTTACTGACTGTCCGGATAATCTGATCGGCACAGGAAATACAAGCCGTTTTGTTCTTCCCGAAACACCTTTAGCCGGTGATCTCATCATTAACGAAGTTCTTTTCAATGCACGTCCTTATGGCGTTGATTTTGTTGAAATCTATAATAAATCGGGCAGGTATATTGACCTTGCCGTTTGCAGGATGGCTAATACGGAAAATGATTCAATTGCAAACCTTGAGGTCATCACACCCCTGCAACGGATTATTTATCCCGGTGAATTTGTGGTATGCACAGAAGATTCAGGGAACATTAAAAAAGAGTACCCGCAATCAAAACCGGGAACATTCATTGTGATGGATCTGCCAACCTATAATGATGATTCCGGCACGGTAGTACTGCTGGTAAACCAGAACCAGGTATCTGACAGTTTCAAATACCGGGGAACAATGCATTTCGCGCTTATTGACGATCCGGATGGCATCTCCCTTGAACGGCTCGACTTCAACCGCTCAACGAATGATGCAGGCAACTGGCATTCGGCATCCGAAACGGCAGGATGGGCTACACCGGGATTTGCAAATTCACAGTTTCATCCTGCGATTTCGCCAACGGAAGCAATTACAATTGACCCGGAAATTTTTTCTCCCGACAATGACGGCTATAACGATGTACTTAACATTGGATATAAAATGGATGGACCGGGTTATGTCGCCAATGCATCTGTCTATGATTCGCATGGCCGGTTTATTATCACCCTTTTGCAGAATGAACTTCTCGGAACCGAAGGAACCTTTTCATGGGACGGTACCACAGTTGACCGGGAGAAAGCACGGATAGGGATTTACATTATTTATCTGGAAGTTTTTGACCTGAAGGGCAATGTGAAACAGTACAAAAAAAGCTGTGTGGTGGGGGGAAGAGTGAAATAAGGAGACAGGTCCGATGGACTCCGAAGAGTCATGCGGACTCCTTCGGAGGAGAAAACGAGAAAAGAGATAACGGGAAAGGACTGATTTATTTCATCATTGAGAGAAAATAAAAATTATACTTTTGTCCTATTATCATCCTTTTATTATTCAATCCATGAAAAAACAAATTCTTTCATTAGCATTTATCCTGATATTCTTTTCCTGCGGAGAGCGGGGTCATAATCATGAGCATGAGCATGGCGATACTGCTGCTGTAGAATCAGCCGGAACCGGTTCATTTGGCGAAGCAATCACCGAAGATGGCGCTATCCTCGCAACTGAAATCGCAACAAATACAGGTGATGCGGACTCGGTTGCCCTCAAGGTAACCGGCAAAATAACCGATGTATGCCAGAAAAAAGGTTGCTGGATGATGGTTGACATCGGCAACGGTAAAGAAATGCGCGTCACGTTTAAGGATTACGGCTTTTTTGTCCCGAAGGACGCTGCCGGGAAAACTGCTGTAATTGACGGATATGCCTATAAAGACACCGTTCCGGTGGAGGCGTTGAAACATTATGCCGAAGAATCAGGGAAACCCCAATCTGAAATTGATGCCATTACCGAACCTGAAATCGCTCTTGCTTATGAAGCGAGAGGTGTGATTATTAAGGAGTGAAGGGATAGGGGGATAGTGCGACAGGGAGACAGTGAGACAAGGAGACAGAAGACCGGGAACAGAAGACAGGGAACAGGAGACAGGGAACAGGAGACAGGGAACAGGAGACAGGGAACAGGAGACAGGGAACA
>JACPRZ010000029.1 GCA_016193485.1 Bacteroidota bacterium
CAGCGGGTTTTCTAAAACCGTACTGAGAAACCACAGTTCCACTAATTTTTATCCGGGTTGGGTTGGAGGAATTCAGTATGGAAAAACGTATGATGTACGGGTAAGAGCATATTCTGGAGGTGCATGGGGAAGTTTCGGAACGGTTTGCCAGATCACCACACCGGTTTCAGTACCTGCCACAAAAGTGCGTAATGCCGATTGCGGAATAACCCTCTCTGACCTCAACCAGGCAATTTATTGCGATGCGGTATCCGGTGCAACCAATTATGAATGGGAATGGGTAAATTCAGCCAGCGGGTTTTCTAAAACCGTACTGAGAAACCACAGTTCCACTAATTTTTATCCGGGTTGGGTTGGAGGAATTCAGTATGGAAAAACGTATGATGTACGGGTAAGAGCATATTCTGGAGGTGCATGGGGAAGTTTCGAAACGTATGATGTACGGGTAAGAGCATATTCTGGAGGTGCATGGGGAAGTTTCGGAACCGTTTGCCAGATCACCACTCCTGCTTCGGTTCCAGGTACAAAAGTGCGGACGGCCGATTGCGGAATAACCCTCTCTGACCTCAACCAAGCCATTTATTGCGATGTGGCATCCGGTGCAACCAACTATGAATGGGAATGGGTGAATGCAGCCAGCGGATTTTTAAAAAGCATTCAGAGGAACCACAGTTCCACTAATTTTTATCCCGGTTGGGTTCCGGGAATCCAGTATGGAAAAACCTATGATGTCCGCGTAAGGGCATATTCTGGAGGTGCATGGGGAAGTTTCGGAACCGTTTGCCAGATTACCACACCGGCTTCGGTTCCTGCCACAAAAGTGCGAACAGCCGATTGCGGAATAACCCTCTCATCTCTCAGCCAGGCAATTTTTTGTAATCCTGTATCTGTTGCATACAACTATGAATGGGAATGGGTAAATGCTGCCAGCGGATTTTCAGAAACCGTTCTGAGAAACCACAGTTCCAATAATTTTTACCCCATTTGGGTTCCGGGAATCCAGTATGGAAAAACCTACGATGTCCGGGTAAGAGCATATTCGGCAGGCGCATGGGGATCTTTCGGAACCGTTTGCCAGATTACCACTCCCGCAGCAAAAACAGCAGGAACAGAAGACGATGGTGAACATTATGGGACAGGGAATTTTAATAATATTTTCTCATTACCTGAGATGACAACTACTGATAATCCGGTTATCAGTATTTATCCCAATCCATCGGACGGGAAAAAGATTTTTATTACCGGGTTTAAACCTGGTGACGGGATAATAAAAATTATCATCAACGATATTACAGGGAAAAATATTTTTTCGGATGATATTAAATCGGAAGAAGTAATTTCAGTTAAACCTGGCAGAGTACTTTCTCAGGGTATTTATTTTATCTCTATAACTGCTGGCGATAAAACACATATTTCGAAGTTGATCATTGATTGGTAAATTGCTGATGGGAATATCATGATTCTTAAGTTTCGGCATTATCCCAGTCAGGGAAGCCGGATTACAGAAAATTTCGTTACTATTCACCCCCTCTGTGAAACTCTGTTATCTCAGCGGACTCTGTGTTAAAAATTCTTCAACACAGAGAGCACAGAGTACATTGAGTTACACAGAGTTAAATTGCAATGACCAATAATAATTTGTAATTTGGGGTGAATAGTAACAAAATTTCCTATCTTCGGAAGTTCATTTTTCAATTTCGGATATTTTACCACTCCATGAAATCACTTTATCTTTTCCATGACAAGTTATTCATTGCAATCATAATTACATTAAACCTTAATTTTTCAACTCTTTATTTGTCAGCCCAGGGCACCTGGACACAGAAGGCGTCCATGGGCGGTGCATCACGTGAAGGTTCGGTGGGATTTTCAATAGGCACAAAAGGATATGTGTGCATGGGCTTGCAATTCGGTTTTTACCGCGACCTGTGGGAATGGAACCAGGCGACCAACACCTGGAGCCAGATGGCAAATATGCCCGGAATCGAGAGGGCCGAAGGAATCGGATTCTCTATAGGTGCAAAAGGATATGCGGGAATGGGATGGAATACCTCCGGTGCAGGGGGGGCTGACACCATGTACAATGATTTGTATGAATGGGACCAGGGTAGTAACACATGGTCGCAAAAAGCGAACTTCCCCGGTTCTTACGGAAGGGCGGGAGCGAGCGCGTTTTCGATCGGAACAATTGCCTATGTAGGTCTTGGTTCGGATACCATCACAATCTACAACGACTGGTGGGAATGGAACCAGGGCGCCAACAACTGGACGCAGAACGGAAACTTCCCGGGGGGGGCAAGGTGGTTTGCCGTCCCCTTTGTTCTTAACGGCAGGGGGTACCTCGCTACGGGTAATTCAGGCATTAGTATAAAAAAGGATTTATGGGAATATAATCCCGGTACGGACTCCTGGATTCAAAAAGCGAATTTTCCGGGTACTGCGCGCTGGCAGGCATCGGCATTTGCAATATGCAGCAGGGGATACGTAGGAACCGGTTCCACCAACCTCTTCCTGAGTAACAATACAAAAGATTTTTACCAGTGGGACCCTGCCACCGATTCCTGGACGCAGGTTGCCGACCTTGGCGGTGCCGTGCGGAGGGAATCGGCTTTCTGGGCAATCGGGGATACCGGTTATGTGGCTTGCGGCAACGGAGGGGGGCTTACATTCTTTAATGACCTGTGGCAATTTACCTGCGATACATGCTACCTCATTTTATCCGCTACGTCCACTGATGCAACCGATTCACTGGCCTGTGACGGCCAGGCAACCGTAAATGTGTCGGGCGGCACCGCTCCGTTTACCTATTTATGGAATGATCCGGCTCCGGCTCAAACCGCCTCTACTGCAACGGGTTTATGCTACGGAACATATACCGTTACCGTTACCGACAGCAAGGGCTGTATGGATTCTATTTCCGTTACTGCGGATGTGGCAGCCGGTTGTTTTACTGTCTCCTACGCCACAACAAATGTTACCTGTTTTAACGGCACTGACGGAGCAATCACTGCAACAGTAAACGGTGGCTCCCCCCCCTATACATACGCATGGAGTACAGGACAGACAACCTCTGCCGCTACCGGATTATCTGCCGGTTCGGTCACCGTAACGATTACGGATAATGCCGCTTCTTCGCCTTTCTGGACTGAAACATTTCAAAACGGATGCTCATCCGGATGCGCAGGATCATCTTATGTTGGACC
The DNA here is from genome assembly GCA_016193485.1 of Bacteroidota bacterium. Taxonomy (GTDB): domain Bacteria; phylum Bacteroidota; class Bacteroidia; order JACPRZ01; family JACPRZ01; genus JACPRZ01. Next base: position 3,204 of record JACPRZ010000029.1, read on the forward strand.
AAATGGAGCATGGACTCAAACGAATACAGGTGCAAATGGCGCTGGAGCCAATCAATGGTTCGCTAGTGGTGCAGAATGCGGTAATGCAGCCGGAACTTGCGGTAGCGCCTGCGGAACCACTGATCCATCTATGCACGTTGGCACTAATCCGAATTCCGAATGTTATTGTTTTTTCTGTGCTGATCCTGCCGGTGATTGCGGTGCGGCTTATGATGCTTCTTCTGCCGGTGCATGTTTCGGATTCTGTGCCGGTGGAGGAGTGACTACTAATAAGAGAATAGAATCTCCTACAATAAATTGTTCAGGTTATTCTTCCATTACTTTAACATTTAATTATATTGAAAATGGACAAGGGACATCAGATAATGCTACTGTGTGGTATTACGATGGAGCAACTTGGGCTCCAATAGACGATCCGCCCAAAAGTAGTGTAAACGGTTGTGGTGGCGGTCAACACCGATGGCTATCGAGAACCGTGAATCTTCCTGCTTCCGCAAATAACAATGCAAATGTGAAAATTGGTTTCCTATGGGAAAATAATGCTGACAATACCGGCACCGATCCATCCTTTGCTGTTGATGATATTGAGTTATCTGCCGCGGCATCATCATGTTCGGTATCGGATATTCTGACTGTCACTCAACCCCTTCAATTAACGGTATCTATTGCTTCCACCGATGCAACTTGTAATAGCAGCAACGGACAGGCAACGGCATCCTCATCGGGCGGAACGGGGGGATGTTCCTATTCATGGAATACCGTGCCCGTGCAAAATACTGCTAGTGCAACCGGGCTCTCTGCAGGAACCTATACGGTAACAGCCACTGACGGTAACGGATGTACCGCAACATCATCCGTCACTATCAATACCACCGGAGTTCCATCTATAACAATCACCGCTATAAATGAATCGTGTATCGGTAACAACGGTTCGGCAACTTCATCCGTTACGGGCGGCAACAACCCTTATACCTACAACTGGTCAACTTCTGCCACTACATCCGCCATTACAGGTCTTACGGCAGGAAACTATACGCTGACGGTAACTGACAACATCGGTTGTACGGATGTAGAGAGTACAACTATTAGCAATACCGGATCGCCTTCGGTAACCTTAAACATTACTGATGTTTCGTGTTCGGGAGGTGCGACAGGTTCTGCAACAACTTCAGTATCGGGGGGGGTGAGTCCTTATTCATTCAATTGGTCCGGTGGGCAAAGTACTTCAGGTATCACAGGCATAAGTGCCGGAAATTATACGGTTACCGTTACTGATGCTTCGGGATGTACGGATGCAGAAACAACCGCAATTACCGAACCCACTGCATTGGCGATAAGTTTGACCAAATCGGATGAAAACTGCGGTTCCGGTGACGGAACCATTACAGCAGTTGTATCGGGCGGAGTTATTTCGTATTCCTTTTTATGGTCTAACAGCGCAACAACATCGGCTCTCACGGGGCTTTCTGCCGGAAACTATACGGTAACGGTTACCGATGGCAACGGCTGCACGGTATCAGCCGATACAATTATTAATAATCTTGGCGGATTAACTGCATCTCTTTCCTCAACTGATAATCTCTGTGGGGGGGGTAGTATGGGTAATGCAACGGTTACTGCATCAGGCGGTTCTTCGCCATATACTTATAACTGGTCGAACAGCGAGACCAATTCTGTTACGACCGGATTATTGGCGGGTACTTATTATGTATCGGTATACGATGCATCATCCTGCCTTACCGTTGATTCGGCAGTGATAACAGAACCTCCTTCAATTTCCCTTTCTCTTTCCTCAACCGATGAAACATGCAGCAGTTCAAATGGAACGGCAACAGCCAATGCATCCGGGGGAACCGGGACATTGAGTTATTCGTGGTCTAACAGTGCAACATCTTCCACGGTTACAGGACTATCATCCGGTATTTTTTCAGTAACCGTGACGGACGATAATTCATGTTCTCAAAACAATTCAGTAGTCATAAATAATAATCCGGGACCCATACCATCTGTTGCCGCTTCTTCAGTTTCCTGCAACGGCTTTTCTGACGGTACTGCATCTGTTACCGGTTCGGGTGGAACATTACCTTATACCTATTTATGGTCAACCGGTGGAACATTAACCTCAATCACCGGATTAAATGCAGGTACATTTTATGTTACCCTGTCCGATAATAATGGATGCTCTTCCCTTGATTCTGCACTTATCGCCCAACCGGCAGTTTTAACGGTCACTGTTTCAAAAACCGATGCCGGTTGCGGGCTGAATGACGGAAACGCTGATGCAACCTCAGGGGGGGGAGTAGTACCTTACAGTTACCAGTGGTCAAATGGAAGCACTAATTCAGCAACAGGCGCAGTAGGCAGCGGCAGTTATACGGTCACAGTGACGGATGCAAACGGGTGTACAATCACCTCCACGGTTCTGATAAACAGTTCAGGCGGACCATCATCATCCGTTACCTCAACCGGCAATGGTTGTTTCGGTGACTCAACGGGTACGGCAACCGTAAGCGCTTCGGGTGGAACACCACCCTATTCTTATTCCTGGTCTGACGGACAGACGGATTCTGCTGCGACCGGATTACCTGCCGGAACCTTTTTCATTACTATAACAGATGCCGGCTCCTGCGCCACCGTTGATTCGGTCTCGGTAACAGAACCACCTGTAATATCCCTGAACATTTTTGTTACGGATGAACTTTGCGGAAATTCGGACGGCACTGCCGGAGTAACAGCAACCGGTGGCACCGGTTCATATTCCTATTTGTGGACTACGTTGGAAACCACATCATCCACCAGCGGGTTGGCTGCAGGAAATTACACGGTTACAGTATCCGATGCAAACAACTGTACAAAAACCGCTTTGGCTTCCATTAACAATATTCCTGGTCCTTCCGTATCCGTCCTTTCCACAGATGCCTTATGCAGCGGCTCCGGTGACGGAACTGCGACACTCACCGGCTCCGGTGGCACACCTCCTTACACCATTTTGTGGTCGGACAGCCAAACTACGGTTACCATTACAGGCCTTGCGCCCGGCTCCTATTACGTTACGGTAACCGATAATTCCGGGTGCAGCGATACTGACTCGGCTCTGATTTCAGAACCGGGTGCGCTTAATGTAACACTTACGGCAACGGACGCCTCATGCGGTATCAATGACGGCAACGCTGTCGCGGCAGTTTCAGGGGGGGTACTTCCGTACACCTATACGTGGAGCAATGGCGATTCCGCGCAATCGGCCGACAGTTTATTCGTAGGAATAATTTCGGTTACGGTAACCGATGGCAATACATGTACCGAAACCGGTTCTGCTGCCGTAAATAATATTGGCGCTCCATCGGTAAATATAACTTCTTCCGATGTTATGTGCAATGGCGATTCCTCCGCCTCGGCCTTCGCTTCCCCCTCCGGGGGTTCTCCGCCTTATACCTTTAATTGGTCCGATGGGCAGGCGGATTCATCTGCAACCGGCCTTATTGCCGGTAATTATACGTTGACGGTGACTGATGCCGGGGGCTGTGCAACCCTATCGTCAACTTCAGTAACTGAACCACCGGCAATATCTCTTTCATTCACCACTGTCAATTCCTCCTGCGGGGGCAGTGACGGAAGCGCAACGGTAACCGCTTCGGGGGGGGTATTAGGATATTCATTCCTGTGGTATGATGGACAAACTACATTCACTGCTACCGGGCTGACCGCAGGCAATTATGATATTACAGTCATCGATGGAAACGGATGTACACAAACCGGCTCAACTGCCGTACTAAGCAGCGGCATTCCGGCTATCAATATAACGGTAACCGATGTAAATTGTAATGGCGGTTCCTCCGCCTTCGCATCCGCCTCTGCATCAGGTGGTTCCCCACCCTATACATATAATTGGTCAAATGGACAAACCGATTCAACCGCTACCGGGTTATTTGCCGGAACCTGTTCCGTCACTGTAACAGATGCATTCGGATGCACTGTTATTGATTCAGCGGCAATCACAGAACCCCCCCCGTTAAGTATATCCTTCGCTGTCAATGATGCTGCCTGCGGAAATAGTGATGGTTCGGTTTCAGCCATTGTTACAGGCGGATCGGGAAGTTACACTTATTTATGGTCTACAAGTAATACTACATCGGCAATCAATAATCTTTTTGCTGGAAATTATACCGTGACCGTCAGCGATGGCAACGGGTGTTCCGATAGTAATGTCGCACCTGTTAATAATATTGGCGGAACTTCAATCATGTTGGATTCCCTGACAAATGTGACATGTAACGGGAGTTCGGATGGCGCCATTGGAATTACGGTCAGCGGTGTTTCGTTACCTTATACCTATTTATGGAGTAACAGTGCGGTGACCGAGGATATTACAGCGCTGTCAACAGGTTCTTTTACAGTGAGCGTTACTGACAGTGCCGGCTGCATTTCAATTTCTTCATTCTCGATCACTGAACCTGTTGCTTTAGTTCTTTCAACCGGCAAAACCGATGCGAGTTGCGGGGGTTCTGACGGTAGCGCATGGGTGACCGCAAGCGGTGGCACACCTGCTTATTCTTATTTGTGGAGCAACGGTGATACAAATGCAGTAGCAGTTGCAGTTGGCAGCGGCAGTTATACAATAACAGTGACCGATGGCAACGGATGCACAGGTAATTCATCTGTTACGGTTAATGAAGCGGGAGCCGGAACCGTGACGATTGATTCGGTAATTAATGTCTCTTGCTTTGGCGGGAATGACGGAGCAGTTACAGTGGCAGTAGCAGGAGGCAGTCCGCCTTATTCATATCTATGGAGCAACGGAGATACTGATTCAGTAGCAGCAGCAGTAGCAGGAGGCAGTTATACGGTTACTGTGACTGATATAAATGGATGTGCTGCAACGGCAAGCGCGGTAGTTACTGAACCCGCTATCCTGTGGGCAATTCTTTCCACAACTGATGTTCTTTGCTTTGGTGAATGTACCGGAAGCGGAACTGTTGTTGTGTTAGGTGGTACTCCTCCCTATACATACAATTGGTATAATGGCGCTCCCGGAACAACAATACCTGCATGTGCAGGGCCAATATCAGTTACCATTACCGATGCTAATGGCTGCAGTTTATCGCTGGCAGATACTGTTTACCAGCTGGCTTCACCTCTTGTTGCTTTATTTGCTTCAACTGAACCGACATGTTTCGGATTATGTAACGGAGAAGCATCAGTCACCGCAAGCGGTGGGACAACTCCATATACTTATCTATGGTTTAATGGAAGTAATCTTGATTCAGTAACTGTGTGTGCCGGCAATGCTGCTGTTACTGTAACCGATGGGAACGGATGCATATATGATTCATCGGTTTCCATATCACAACCGCCTGCGCTGTCATTTACAATTAATTCCACTAATGTATCCTGTTATGGATTATGCGATGGTTCTGTTTCTGCTATATCAATCGGAGGTTCCCCCCCTTATACGTACCAATGGAGTGCGGGGAACGGAACAAATCTTTGCCCCGGAGATTACTCTCTTACCGTTACCGACCAGAATTCATGCACTATTTCTGATACTGTTGCCATAACTCAACCCCCCCCTGTTATTGCAGCCATAACCGGTGACAGCGCAACCTGCGCAGGCGAACCCGTTACCCTTATTGCATCCGGTGGTATAAATTACCTTTGGAATACCGGTGAAACCGTGAGCACAATAACAGTATCTCCTGATTCAACTGCTATTTATTCAGTGACCGTTTTAACCGGTCCCTGCAGCGATTCGGCAGTTTTTATCATAACTGTTTATCCTCTGGTGGCGGTCAATGCCGGAAATGACACATCAATTTATATCGGAGATAACGCAAATCTAACGGCAACCGTGACAGGCGGAACTTCGTCCTATACGTATACATGGTCACCGGGTAATCTGACAGGGCAATCAATCAATGTCAGTCCGGCTGTGACAACAGAGTACCTTGTTGAAGTCATTGATGCAAACGGCTGCCGGTCGGATGATAAAGTAGTTGTAACCATTTTACCCTGCGATGCAGAGGTGTTCATACCCAATGTTTTTGCGCCCGGCTGTAAATGTCCGGACAATAAATTCTATGTATTCAGCGACTGCATTGAAACATTTGAGATTTCGATTTTTGACCGGTGGGGAGAAAAAGTGTTTGAGACAAACGATCAGAAAGCAGGGTGGGACGGAATGTTCAACGGCAAGATGATGGATGCAGCGGTTTATGTTTACCATTTGAAATATACGACCATAAATGCACCGAACGATGCAATAAAGGTGGAGGGAAATGTAAATCTTGTCAGGTGAATCGTAAAAATATGCCTGGTATGAAGTGAATGGTACGCGGTTAAAAACATATAATTGGTAAAATGAATTTTCACAAGTCGCCTGATATTATTCTTCTGATTATCCTTTCCGCATCCGTTTTATTATCCCGGATTTCACAGGCACAGTGGTCTGTAAACCTTGAAGAGGCGCAAAAGGTTTTTATTGAGAACAAAGGTCAATATGAACAACTGCCTGGTATTCCCAGTAAACACAAAATTAAGTTCAGCGCGAGATTAAACGGGGTAGATATTTTTTTTACATCAGGGGGAATTATTTACAAATACACTGAAATAATTATTGAGCCGGAAGATCCGGGCGATCCCCATGAATTAAATAAAACTGCAGGTGTAAAAGATCCGGATAAGAAAAAAAGACAGATAAAGTACCATTATCTTACCATGAACCTTGAAGGCGGTTTATCGGATGCGGCAATTACCGGAAAGGAAAAAGTTCCGCAATATTTTACGTTTTCAGACCTCCGGGATACGACCGGAAAAACAACCGTCAGGGCAAGCGGGTACCGTGAGATTGAATATAAAAACATTTATCAGGGTATTGACATTATTTATTCTTTTCCTGCAGGAAAACCGGGTATTAAATATGCAATCAAAGTTCATCCCGGTTCAGATTATTCCGTAATAAAAATGAACTACGAAAACGCAATAAATGTGGTTTCAGATATGAATGGGAATATAAACATCACCTCATCATTCGGAAATTTTACCGATCATGCACCGGTTGCATTGCATCCTGGAGGAATGAAAATAAATTCTTCGTTTCATGTGGGCAATAATACCGTGTCTTTTAAAATTGACAGAAATGATAATAAAAACGAATTGTTAATTGATCCCTGGGTAACGATTCCAACGTTTTCCGGAATGAACCGCGCTTATGATATTGACTGGGATTACACGGGTAATGTTTATATCTACGGGGGGGAATATCCGTTTCAACTGATAAAACTTGATAATTCAGGTGCGATACAATGGACATTTTCGGGAAATGTATTTTATTCATCGGATCCATATTACGGGGATTTTGCACTTGACCGCAACAGCGGTGCTGCCTTTTTAGGTGAAGGATGGCATGGCGGATCTGCAGCCAATATGTTAAAAGTAAATTCTTCCGGTACGGTGGATGTTTTATGGCCGGGTGATCCGCAGATTTATGAAATATGGCGCGTGGCTTTTAACTCGTGCACCAACCAGGGAGTGATAGGCATTGGAAGTAATGTGAATGAGTATACCGCAGCAACATTTAATCCCGGCCTTTCACTGGTTAACCCTGTTAATTTCCTTGGCTCCTGGCCTACTTTTGTGGATGTCTGCCTGATGGCTATTGACGATTCAAGCGGTTTTTTTGTGATGGCTGAAAATGGATCGACATGGTTTGAAAATTCACTGATCAAATGCCCTTTGGGGACATTGTCCCCCACCGCTTATATGGTTAATTCCGGGCATCATTTTACCGAAGTGCAAAGTGTTTACTACTATCCGCCAGGCAGTGGTTATTTATACCCGAACGGTTTCAACGGACTGGCAAAAGGTAAATACCTTTATTCTTATGATGGCGCTGTAGTAAAAAAATGGAACGCTGATAATGGTTCATTCATAACCGGTATTGTTGTAAGCACCGATTCATTCGCCTGTGGCGGAATAGCCGTTGACAACTGCGATAATATTTATGTAGGAACGATTAATGGCGTCAGGCAATATGATTCTTCCCTGATTTTTATTACTTCCGTAACTACAACGGGTGCAGTATATGATGTGGCCGTGGGATTTGGCGGTGAAATTATCGCAAGCGGGGATGGATTTGTTGCCGCTTTATCATTATTTTCTTTATGTTCCTCGTCAACTTCTTTTAGTTTAGTTTCCGACTCAACCGCTGCAACATGTGCCGGTAATGACGGAACCGCAACAGTTACCGTATCCGGTGGAACACCTCCGTATAGTTATTTATGGCTGCCGGGCAGCCAGACAGCATCGGTAGCAACTGGTCTTGCCCCCGGCACCTACATTGTGCGCGTTATGGATGGCAGTGCGATCAATTGCAATAACAACGGATTTGAACTTGATACTGTCATTGTACCCGCTGTCTCCGGCTTTACGGCTCAGGCACATTCAACATCCAATTTATCCTGCGCAAGCAGCAGTGACGGCTCTGCCTCTATCTCTGTATCGGGCGGAACATCTCCCTATACCTACCAATGGTCGGGCGCGGCAAGCGGACAGACCACTTCCAATGTGACCGGCTTGGCGGCTGGGACTTACTATGTTACTGTATGGGACGCTTCCGGATGCCGTACTATTGACAGCATGGCGATTTCTCCGGCTTCAGGCGCAATGGCGATAAGCGCTAATGTTCAGAATATTCCATGTAATACGCTTTATGGGTATGGATCCATTGATATTACCGTAACGGGGGGGGTATTTCCAATAACCTATTCCTGGTCATCCGGGGAGACATCGCAGGATATTTACAATATTTCAACACCCGATACCTATTCCGTATCAGTGACCGATGGCAGCGGCTGCCTGGTCGTTCAGAATTATATTATAATACAACCGCCAATATGGTATATTTCGTCTTGGACCGTCACAGGTGACTGCTTCGACAGCAGCGGTACCCTATCGGTAAACCTTGAGCAAAATGGTTCCTATAATATTTCATCATTTCTTACGGATCCCACTTTTACAATTTATATTCCCGGAGACACTTTATTTACCGGTCTTAATCCCGGTGATTACATTTTTTATATACAGGATGACATGAGTTGTAAAGACACATCTTTCACATTTTCAATTGATTCTTTTACTTTGCAGGCGGGAATTTACGGGAACAGCCCTTTATGCGATGGGGACGATAACGGATCGGTATGGGTGTCCTCAATAGGAGGACCGCCACCTTACACCTTTTCCTGGAACGGGGGGGGAAGCGATTCGGTAATCACTATGGTCGGATCGGGTACTTATAACGTGACCATTACGGATGGCACGGGATGTACGGGAGTAAAAACCTATTCGCTTACCGAACCCCTTCCGTTATCTGATTCCATAGCGGTTACAAATACGTCCTGCGGTCTGAATGAGGGAATAATTGACATAACCGTATCGGGAGGTACCGGTTCGATTACATACATGTGGTCAAATGGCGCTGCTGATTCCATTGTGACCGGACTTGCTTCCGGCACCTATTATATTACCGTAACGGATAATAACGGATGTACGATAAATGACAGCGCAAGGATAATCGGAGTGGGAACTCCGGCAATTTCACTTTTTCAGATTAAACAGGTAAGTTGCCATGGCGGTAATGACGGCTCAATTGACATAAATACCAGCGGAGGAGCCCTTCCCTATACGTATTCATGGAGTAACGGAGGAAGCATAGAAGATATTTCCGCACTCGATACGGGAATTTATGCCGTAACCATTACCGAAGGAACCGGTTGCATAAATTCCGATACTTTTATTATTACCCAACCTGCCCGGCAATTACTTTCAACCGCTTCTCTTCCATCTTCATGTGATTCAAGCGATGGTTCCGCATGGGTGGTCGTCTCCGGTGGTACGCCTCCCTATTATTACTATTGGATTACGGGTTCAACCGATGATACGATTACGGGAATATCCGGTGGTGACTACATCGTTATGGTGGTTGATTCAAACAATTGCACCGGAACGGATACCGCAACAGTGAATAGTACAGGAGGTCCTGCCGTGGATTTTACCGAAGTCAGGAATGTTTCCTGCCATGGCGGCAATGACGGATCGTTGACAGTTACCGTTACAGGGGGAACATTGCCCTATTCCATTTCCTGGAATACCGGGAATTCGGGTTTAACCGATTCAGCGCTTGCCACCGGAAATTATTCTGTTACCGTTACGGATGCCAAAGGATGCAGCATCTCGACATCAGAGGTTATTACCGAACCTGATTCCCTTCTCATTTCAGTTTTTTCCTTTCCTGCAGGGTGTACAGGCGGTGGCAGTGCCGCAATATCTGTCACCGGTGGAATAATGCCATACTCTTATTTATGGAGCAATGGCAGTACGTTATCATCTGACGGTGCATTAAACACCGGCACTTATACGGTAACGGTTACTGATGCCAACGGGTGCACAACCGGCAACATTGTTGATGTTGGATTAAGCGGTTCAATTACTGCCGGTATAAGCGGAAGTGGCGGAGTATGTCCCGGTGCATCGGTTCAGTTGTCCGCAACCGGAGGCGGTAGTTACCTGTGGAATACCGGTGAAACCGTTGAAAATATTACCGTGACACCCGTTTCAACTGCAGGATATTCTGTAATCGCCACCCTGGGTTATTGCAGCGATACGGCTTATTATATTGTTGAAGTATTTCCTGCCGTAAGCGCCTTTGCCGGTAATGATACATCAATTTACATAGGGGATTTTGTTCAACTAAATGCAACATTTTCAGGAGGTACCGCTCCCTTTAATTATTCGTGGAATCCCGGTGGGACAAATAATCTGGTTGCAGAAGTCAGTCCGCGGGAAACAACCCGGTATTATTTTTCAATTGCGGATGCGAACGGTTGCACGGCAGCGGATACCATTCTGATCACCGTTTTGCCCTGCGATGCCGAAGTGTTTATTCCCAATGCATTCGCACCCGGTTGCCGCTGCCCTGACGAACAACTCTTTGTCTTCAGCGATTGTATTGAAACAATGGCGTTCCGTATTTTTGACCGGTGGGGAGAGAAAGTATTTGAAACGGAAAACCAGGAAACCGGATGGGACGGAACTTTTAACGGTAAGATGATGGATGCTGGAGTGTATGTTTATTATCTCAAATACACAACCATCAACGAACCTGATAAAAAGATTGTGTTGGAGGGGAATGTGAATTTGATACGATAAAGGTAAGTCATTTGGTACCCGGCAGTTATAAAAAATCGTTATATTCGAATTTTTATTTATACTGATGCTGAATGATTTTGTGCTGACGCTTAGATACAGCATTCTGACATTTATCGTCAGAACAAATCATTCAGATCAGCATATACTGATAAATTTGATTTTGCATACTTACAAAATCAAATTCCGTCAGTATATTATCACTTATTTATGATTCATTTTTTTTATTTATTACGTTCGCTAAACTCATTTCTTACTATCCTCATTGCCGTATTCCCGCTATTTCCTCTTTTTGGGCAACTTGATGCCTACACCGTTACCCGCACCACCGGCATCGCTTACAGCGATATTTCGGGCGCAACGGCAGTAAGTACATGGCGCAACGGAACCAGCACTGATAATACGAGCGCTAATCTGCCCATCGGTTTCAGTTTTGAATATGATGGAGGCATTCACACCCAGTTTCGCGTATCCACTGAAGGATTCATCACCTTTAACCTCGCCACTCCGGCTCTTGGCGGAAATCAACCCGCCTGCAACATAGTTGAACCCTACACTTATGATAACACTGTTTTTACTTCAACGCTTCGGGCAGGAACGCTTCAGGCCATAGCGCCTTTTTACAATAGTTTGGATCCGGATCTTTATTCTTTAAACACCACCATTCATTATCAGACATCGGGAGGCGCACCGAACAGAGTTCTTACCGTGCAATGGCGCGGAATGTCTGAACCCGTGAACAGTTCGTGCAGCCCCTGCGATTACAGCAACCGCAACTTCCAGGTAAAACTTTATGAGACATCTAATAATATTGAATTTTTATACAGTAATATGTACGGTGGATGGGATGTTAACGATTGGCAATATACCAGCGGCATTAATTCAAGCACTATGTCGGGCGCACCAACCATCACTCAATTGATTACACAGCAAACAGAAAATACCGCTTCCTTCAATAACACACCTCAGAACGGATTAACCACCGATCCGACCACCAATTCAAAAATAACATTTACGCGAACCGCACCTGCACCACCTGTTGCCGTACCGCCTTGCGCTTTGTATAATTTTCCCGCCAATGGAAATGCCAACAGTTGCCTGAATACTTATCTTTCATGGGCGGGCACCGGAGGAGTGCCAACCGGCTATGATGTTTATTTCGGAACGGTTGCCGTGCCTCCTTTGGTTTCTGCCAATCAGGGAAGCACTTATTATAATCCCGGTGCGCTGGCGGCCAGCACAACCTATTACTGGAAAGTAGTTCCAAAAAATGGTTTTGGCGATGCTGCCGGATGTCCCACTTATTCATTTACAACAGGATTGGGAAATATTGCGCCAGCCAGCATATCATCCACTGCAGGAACCACTTTTTGTGTGGGTACAACAACTACGTTAGCGGTTGTTGGTGGTAATCTTGCCGAAAACAGCGCATTCCAATGGACTTCAAAATTCTTTTTTTTAACATGTACTAACTCTATCCCGTATCCGATTTTGCCAATTGACGGCTGTGAAACAAATTCTCATACCATCACCTTTAATACTGCAGGCACTTATACATATTACGCATTTGCCAGAGGTTGCAATGGAGTAACTTCCTGCGCGAGCATCGTCATTACTGTTAATAACAATAACAACTCCGCCCCGACCGGAGTTACTGCTACCCCTGCAAGTCCGATTTGTGCCGGTTCTTCAACATCGCTTGACGCCACTGGCGGAACGCTCGGGGCTGGTGCCACTACGGAATGGTTTACCGGCAGTTGCGGTGGGACACCCGCAGGAACAGGAGATCCGGTTTCTGTTTCACCTGCAGTCACTACCACTTATTGGGTTCGCAGAACCGGAGGCACAGGTCCCTGTCCGAATACAACCACTTGCACAAGCATTACAATTACCGTTCAAACAGCGGTGGGAAATAATACAGTCAGTTCTGCACAAACTATTTGTTCAGGACAAACACCTGCGGGGTTGACGGGTACTGCGCCTACAGGCGGAACTGGTACATATACTTATCTGTGGGAAAGCAGTACGGATGGCGTTTCCTATAGCGCTGCGAGCGGCACCAACAATACGCAGAATTATTCTCCGGGAGCCCTTACTCAAACTACATGGTTCAGAAGAAATGTCTCTTCGGGCGCCTGTGCAGGCACTAATTCCAGCACCAGCGCTGCCATCATTATTACGGTAAATCCGGTTCCTGCTGCTGCCGGTAGTATCACAGGAACTGCAACTGTTTGCGCCCCGCAAAACGGAGTGAGTTATTCTGTGGGCGCTATTGCCGATGCTACGGGATATTCATGGTCGCTGCCGGCAGGCGCAACGATTGCCTCCGGAGCAAATACCAATGCCATTACGGTTGATTTCGGTGCCGGAGCAACATCAGGAAATATTACCGTTCTGGGAACCAATGCATGCGGGTCAGGAACATCATCTTCGTTTGCAGTTACCGTAAGTACCGCTTCCGCAGAGCCCACTGGTGCAACAGCCGTACCGGCAACGCTTTGCTCAGGCGGATCCACAACATTAACTGTTACAGGAGGATCTCTGGGTGATGGGGCATCATGGACCTGGTACACCGGATCATGCGGTGGCACACCGGCAGGAATCGGCAGTCCGTTGATAGTTTCTCCTGCGGGAACAATCACTTATTATATCAGAGCGGAAGGAACCTGCAATACTACGGCCTGCGTTAATGTGACGGTAACAGTTAATACTACATACACCGCTTCTGAAACGCATGTTGATCTATTATGCAACGGAGCAAGCACCGGCAGCATTGACATAACACCATCGGGTGGAACGGGTCCTTACACTTATGCGTGGGCTGATGGTCCAACCACAGAGGACCGCACTAACATCCCATCTGGCGTATATTCAATTACAGTTACCGATGCGAACAGTTGTACTGCAACGCAATCAGTCACTATCACACAGCCCCCGGTCGCATTGTCAGCCGGTGAAACTCATCTTGATGTGTTATGTAATGGTGGCAGCACCGGCAGTATTGACATCACACCCGCAGGCGGAACAGGCGCATATACCTATGCATGGGCTGATGGTCCAACTACCGAAGACCGCACTAACCTGGCTTCCGGAACTTACACAGTAACTGTGAACGATGCAAACGGTTGCACTGCTACCCAATCAGCCGTTATTACACAGCCGGCATCCGCTCTATCTGCAAGCGAAACACATCTTGATGTATTATGTAACGGAGGCAATACCGGCAGCATTGACATAACACCAGGGGGGGGTACAGGCGCATACACTTATTCCTGGTCGGATGGATCTGTGATTGAGGACCGGACAAACCTTGCTGCAAATACCTATACGGTTACCGTTACCGATGCCAGCAACTGTACCGCTTCGGCTGTTGTAATAATTACCGAGCCCTCGTTGATTTCCACATCAGCAGGTAATGCTATTTGTTCTGGCGACAGTATCTTTCTTCAAGGCGCATGGCAGGCAACTGCCGGTACTTACAATGATACTTTGAGTTCAGTATCCGGATGTGACAGTATTGTTCAAACGATTCTAACCCTGAATCCGGTATTTCAAATTAACGCTGCAACAGGAATATGCCAGGGCGACAGCATTCTTGTTGGCGGTAACTGGCAGACAACTGCAGGAACCTACTTTGACACACTGCTTACCGTTAATAACTGTGACAGTGTTATCATAACTGTTCTTTCCGTAGATTCTTATATTTTCAATCCCATCTCCGCTTTAATTTGCCAGGGCGACAGCATTCAATTGTCCGGTGGAAACTGGGTTAGCGCAGGGGGGATTTATAATGATACATTATCAGCCGTTTCAGGATGCGACAGCATAATTCAAACAACCCTTACCGTTAACCCTACTGCCACTGCTGCTGCCACTGCCACTATTTGTAATGGTGACAGCATATTTTTACAGGGAGCATGGCAAGCAACTGCCGGTACATATTATGATACACTGCAAACGATAAACAACTGCGACAGCATCATTGAAACAACCCTTACTGTGAACCCAACTGCCGCTGCCGCTGCCACTGCCACTATTTGTTCCGGTGACAGCATCTTTTTACAGGCCAACTGGCAAGCGGTTTCCGGAACTTATTATGATACGCTTATTTCTGTTAATGGCTGCGATAGCATCATTGAGACAACCCTTTTTGTCGATTCATCGCTTGATAATTCCATATCCTTATCAATATGCCAGGGCGACTCCATTTTCTTAAACGGCAGTTGGCAGTCGGCCGGAGGCATCTTCTACGATACGCTGCAAAACGTAAATGGCTGCGACAGTATTCTTGAAACAACCCTTATCGTAAACCTACCTGCCACTGCTACTGCCACTGCAACTATCTGTGCAGGTGACTCCATTTTCTTAAGCGGCAGTTGGCAATCGGCCGGAGGCATATACTACGATACGCTTCAAACTGTAAATGGCTGCGACAGCATTATTGAAACAACCCTAATCGTAAATCCCACTGCCACTGCTACTGCCACTGCTACTATTTGCAATGGCGATAGTATCTTTTTACAAGGCAACTGGCAAACGGTTCCCGGAACTTATTACGATACGCTTGTTTCTGTAAACGGTTGTGATAGTGTGATTGCTACTTCGCTTACAGTAAATCCAACTTACTATACTACCGACCCGGCAATAACCATCTGCAATGGCGACAGCGTTTCTGTTTACGGCATATTCAGAAGCATTGCGGGAACATATTATGACAGTTCAATGACCATCAACGGCTGCGACAGTGTGTTTGCAACAACACTCATTGTAATTCCGGTTTACAACACACCTGTAACCGCAGCGATTTGTTCGGGCGATACTATTTTCTTAAGCGGTGGTTGGCAGTCGGCAGGTGGCATTTATTATGATACGCTGACGGCCGTTGCCGGATGCGACAGTATTGTTGAAACCACACTTTCTGTATTGCCGGTATCAAGCATCCAGTATCCGGCATCTATTTGTAATGGTGACAGCATATTCCAGTATCCAGCATCTATTTGTAATGGCGACAGCATTTTTCTGCAAAGCGCATGGCAAACAACTTCAGGCGTCTTTTACGACACTCTTGTTTCTGTAAACGGTTGTGATAGCGTGATTGTTACTTCGCTTACAGTAAATCCAACGTACTATACTACCGACCCGGCAATAACCATCTGCAATGGCGACAGCGTTTATGTTTACGGCATATTCAGAAGCATCGCTGGAACATATTATGACAGCTTAATAACTGTAAATGGCTGCGACAGCGTTTTTGCAACAACACTCATTGTAAATCTGGTTTACAACACGCCTGTAACCGAAGCGATTTGTTCGGGCGATACTATTTTCTTAAGCGGCAGTTGGCAGTCGGCAGGTGGCATTTATTATGATACGCTGACGGCCGTTGCCGGATGCGACAGTATTGTTGAAACCACACTTTCTGTATTGCCGGTATCAAGCATCCAGTATCCGGCATCTATTTGTAATGGTGACAGCATATTACAAGGAGTTTGGCAAACTACATCAGGTACTTACTACGATACTCTGCAAACAGTAAATGGCTGCGACAGCATAATTATTACTACGTTATTTGTTAATACACCACCCATCATTAACATACCCCTTGATACTATTGAGATAACGAGAAATGAAACTGCACAACTAAATGCAACCGGTGGAGTTAATTACAGTTGGGCTCCTGCGACAGGACTTGATAACCCGGCTTCATCAACGCCTGTCGCTTCTCCGGCTGAAACAACAGAATATTTTGTAACAGGAACTGATTCCAATGGTTGCGATGGGAGGGATTCTATAACAGTTGTCGTTCTCCGGGATGAATCGGTATTTATTCCGAATATTTTTTCCCCCAACGGAGATAATAAGAATGACAGGATAGGAGTTATGGGACAAAACATTAAATCAGTTCATTTTTTAATTTTTGACAGGTGGGGAGAGATTGTTTATGAATACAAGGGCGCTCTCCTCCCACCGGGAGGGGCCGGAGGTGGGGCCGGCTGGGATGGAACTTACCGCAATAAGAAACTTACGCCTCAGGTACTGGTATATTATGCCGATGTTGAATTTTACAGCGGCAACAGGGAAATTTTGAGAGGCACTATTACTATTGTTGAATAAGATATTATGGTGCCGGATTAAATAAAGGAATTAATTTTATCGTCTTTTTATCACATCATTGAGCGGTACTCCTCGCCCTTTTCCTTTCCAATTCTTTCAGAAGTATTTTACGGAGCCGGATTGATTTCGGAGTGACTTCCACGTATTCGTCTTCCTGAATGTATTCAAGCGCTTCTTCAAGCGAAAATTTTCTGGGGGGCGTAAGTTTTATTTTTTCATCTGAGCCGGAAGCCCGCATATTGGACTGCTTTTTCGTTTTTACCACGTTCACCACAATGTCATCCTGCCGTGTATTTTCACCGACCACCTGCCCTTCATAAACATTGTCAATTGGATCAATAAAAAAGATACCGCGATCCTGAAGGTTTCCAATACTGTAAGCCGTTGCTCTTCCCGTTTCAAGGCAGATCAGTGAACCGTTGCGCCTGGCGGGGATTTCGCCTTTCCATGGTTCGAGATCGGAAAACCGGTGGTACATGACCGCTTCTCCTGATGTGGCTGTAATAAGGTTTGTTCTTAATCCGATAATTCCGCGTGACGGGATGCTAAAACTAAGGTTCATTCTGTCTCCTTTAGGATCCATATTTTGTATTTCCCCTTTCCTCTGGTTTACCATATCAATGGCTATCCCTGACATGGTGACAGGCAAATCAATAAACAATTCTTCAACGGGTTCGTACTGCACTCCGTTGATTGCCCTGGTGATGACCTGTGGCTGCCCCACCTGCAGTTCGTAGCCCTCGCGCCTCATGGTCTCAATGAGCACCGACAAATGCAATACCCCCCTTCCGGATACTTTATAGGAGTCCCGGGAGCCGGATTTTTCCACCCGGAGCGCCAGGTTTTTTTCAAGTTCTTTTTCCAGCCGTTCTTTAAGATGGCGGGATGTTACATACTTTCCATCCCTTCCGAAAAAGGGTGAATCATTGATGGTGAAAAGCATGCTCATGGTTGGTTCATCAACAGCAATCGTCTCCAATGGCTCCGGATTTTCAAAGTCGCCAATGGTATCCCCGATTTCAAACCCGTCAATGCCCACAATAGCGCATAAATCACCGGATGAAACTTCACCGACCTTTTTTTTCCCAAGGCCCTCAAAAACATAAAGTTCTTTGATGCGGCTTTTTTCTATCGCCCCGCTTCGTTTTACCAGTGATACCGGCTGCCCTGCCATCAGGTTGCCGCGGTGAACGCGGCCTATGGCGATACGCCCGGTATAGGAAGAGTAATCCAATGAAGTGATCAGCATTTGCACGGTGCCTTTCCTGACGGGGGGGGAGGGAATATGGTCAATGATGGCATTCATCAATGGCGAAATTCCCTGTGTTGGCTTCTTCCAGTCGTGGTTCATCCAGCCCTGCTTTGCCGAGCCGAAGATCACAGGAAAGTCCAGTTGCTCTTCCGTTGCCCCCAGCCGGTACATCAGTTCAAAAACATCTTCAAGGGCTTTATCAGGAGTGCAATTCTTTTTATCCACCTTATTAATCACAACAATCGGTTTTAAACCCATTTCAAGGGCTTTTTTAAGTACGAAGCGGGTCTGCGGCATAGGCCCTTCAAAAGCATCAACCAGCAGCAGGGCGCCATCAGCCATGTTGAGCACTCGTTCCACCTCGCCTCCGAAATCGCTATGGCCGGGCGTATCAATAATATTTATTTTGTATCCTTTATAAGTGACCGATGCATTCTTGGCGAAAATGGTTATGCCGCGCTCCCTTTCAATTTCATTGCTGTCCATGATAAGTTCGCCCGGGGTTTCATGCTCTTTGAATAACTTGCCTTCCATGAGCATCTTATCAACAAGAGTTGTCTTTCCGTGGTCAACGTGAGCGATGATGGCTATGTTTCTTATTTTTTGCACTGATGTTATTGGTTTGACATTGGTACACTGGGTAAGAAATTTATTCAATAAACCGCAAAGGTACTAAAGGTAATTTCACTCTTTATTCAGGTTCACCACTGACCTGTTTATTGAGTAACTTTGTGCAGTAGTACGGGAGTCGTGGAAATTCATTTTTTCATTCACGGAAACCGGTTAATCCGTTATGTTGATTTAATGTTTTTTCATCAATTCAGATGAAAACAAAGCGAGTGAAATTTTTATATTCAGTAATTATTTTGTTTTCTTATCCATTCGTTTGTCTTTTTTCCCAGAACCTTGTTCCGAACCCCAGTTTTGAAACCGTTACTTCGTGCCCGACAAATACAAGTGACGCCTGTATAAATCTTGCAACCCCCTGGGATAAACCTTCCGGCTCATCTACCACTCCCGACCTCTTCGATCCCTGCAATTCCGGAGGGGTACCCTGCACCGATAGTTTAGGCGCTCCAGTAAATTTTGCCGGTATTGCAAATCCATTTCACGGGAACCGCTATGCGGGTATTATGACATATTATGCAACTCCTAATCTGAGAGAGTATATTCAGGCGCAATTAACTTCTTCTTTGGCTGCCGGAGCGGATTACTGCGTGAGTATGCGGGTGATCAGAGGAAGCAGAAGTGGATGGGCTACAAATAATCTCGGTATGTATTTATCCATTGGAGCCGTCAGTCAACCTAGTGCCGCACCAATAACTGTTACCCCGCAATTTAAATCGACTGCAATTATTAAGGATTCGGCTAATTGGACCATCATTTCCGGAAATTACACTGCAACAGGGGGGGAAAATTATATTACTATTGGTAATTTCAATGACGATAATAGCACTCAGAAATATAATTACGGATTCTCATCCGGGTGCGTTATTGCCTACCAGTCAGCGTATTATTTTATCGATAGCGTTTTTGTGGGAACGTGTTCCGCCCCGCCACCAACTGCCACATTCACCGCAAGTTCTTCAAATATCTGCACTGGCGATTGCATCACTTTCACCGATATGAGCACAAATGGTCCGACTTCCTGGAACTGGAATTTCCCGGGAGGCACTCCATCTTCATATTCGGGTGAAAACCCGCCTTCCGTTTGTTTCACTGGACCGGGTTCCTATAACATTTCCCTGATCGTTTCAAATGCATACGGGTCTGGTACTGCCGCTGCGTTGATACAGGTCAATTCCCCTCCTGCTGCTTCTATATCGGGTAACAGTACTGTATGTGCCGGGGAAACATCCTATCTTACTGCGTCTCCAACCGGATTATCATATTTATGGAATACAGGGGCAACCATTCAGACCATTTCTGTAAGCCCGGATTCATCATTCACTTATTCGGCCATCGTAACATCAGGTAATTGTTCCGATACTGCATATTTTCCGGTTACCGTCAATCCATTGCCCGTGGCATTTGTTTCCGGCAACCCGATAATCTGTACCGGTGATACGGCAATTCTTACCGCAGGGGGGGGAGTAAGTTATTTATGGGATACCGGTGAGACAGGGTCTGTAATTTCCGTTTTCCCGGGAGCGACCTACTCTTACCCTGTTACCGTAACCGATGCCAACGGATGCACCGATACGGCATCGGTAACTGTGACTGTTATTTCTGAAGTTATCGCATCTGTCTCGGGCAGCACCACCGTTTGCCAGGGACAAAGCACAATCCTGACCGCGTCCGGGGGAAGCGGTTATTTATGGAATGATAATTCCACAACCGCTTCAATAACTGTTTCCCTCGTCACCACAACTTCATTTTCGGTAACCGTAACTGCAGGGACATGCTCCGATTCAACAACGGTAACGGTAACCGTATTGCCCTCTTTCCAGACGGAAGCAGGCAGTGATATTTCAATAAACTATGGTGACAGCGCTGTTTTGAATGTGACTACGGCAGGCGGAACAGCGCCTTTTTCTTATATCTGGTCAACAGGTGAAACGATAGAATCAGTGTCGGTATCTCCTGAATCAGACAGGAAATATTCAATAACAGTTAGCGATGCAACCGGGTGCACTGCAAGTGATTCATTGCTGGTAACTGTGATTCCATGCAAAATGAACCTTTTCATTCCTACGGCTTTTTCTCCCAACGGAGATAATAATAATGATGTGCTGATGGTCAGGGGCGTAACGGATGAATGTGTTCAATATTTCAAATTGAGTATTTATAACCGGTGGGGACAAAAGATATGGGAAACCCAGGATCCTGCTGCAGGGTGGGACGGCACCTGGAAGGGTAAGATGATGGATACCGGGGTGTTCGTTTATTGCCTTTGGATAAAGTGGAATGACTGGAAAGAAGATGTAATAAAAGGGAATATTACGTTGGTGAAATAGGAAAATTTCTGGGTACTATTCACCCTTCTAACTCATCCCCCTACCCCCTTCTCTTAAAAACAAGAGAAGGGGTAACTCACCCCTCTCCTATTCCGATGGCTATCGGGAGGAGAGGGGCAGGGGTGAGGTGAATAGTAACAATATCTGGTTCATTTTTTTCTTATTTTTGGAATTTATTTTACGAATTTGCAATAAAAATAATCTTCAAATGAAAAACGTAATTTATTCCTCCGTAGCCACAGAGACCATTTTCCGCTCTGTCATTCTGTGCTTATTGTTTGACACTGTTGGAAGCACATCTTCCGCACAACAACAATCCTCAACAAACTGGAGTGTCGAAGGAATATACCAGAAAAGTTTTATAGAAAACAAAGGCCAGTTCAACGGTAACCCTTCGCGGCAGGAAGTCATATATGCTGTAGATCATAGCCAGACCATGATCTATTTCCATAAAAACGGTGTTACTTATTATCTTAGAGAAAGGGAATTAAAAAACAAAGACCGGGATGAATTTATCCGCGAAGCGAAAATCAGACAGAACATGAGTCCTGGAGAATGGTTAGAATTTGAAAAAGAGGAAAAGAAAGTGAAAATGAAATCAGATGTGGTTTCTATGGTATGGGAAAATGCCAACCCTGCCGTTAATATTGTTGGTTCTGATAAATCTGACGGCTACAACAGTTACACTTTTATTGAAAGCGGGAAAGAAAAGAATGTTAATTACATTAATGGTTTTAAAAAACTCACCTACAAAAACCTCTATCCGCATATTGATGTTGAATATGTTTTTCATCCGGTTGACGGAATTAAATACTCACTGATCCTGCATCCTGGCGCTGATATTTCGGTGGTAAAAATGAAATATCCTGAAAGGGAAACAGTTTTCCTCTCAAACAACGGAGAGGTTCACATTTCTACAATTTTCGGTGATATTATTGACCATGCGCCTCAGACATTTTATAGCGGTAATAAGGAAAAAACAATAGAATCGGAATTTGTGAAAAACAATAATATCATTTCATTTTATCTTGGAAACTACAACAAGGCGACTTCAGTCATCATTGATCCATGGACGCAAACGCCAACTCTTGCAAATTCCAACGGGGTTTGGGAGTGTGAAGTGGATGGATCAGGAAATGTTTACATCATCGGTGGCGATATGCCTGAGAAATTGGTTAAGTATAATTCCGCAGGCGGTTTTCAATGGTCATATACAACTCCATGGGACACAACAAACGCGTGGCTGGGTACATTGAAGACAGATATTTCCGGTAACAATTATATTACAAAAGGATCTACATCGGCAATACAGAAAGTAGATGTAAGTAGTGCAATGTTATGGAGTGACCCAGGAAGCAGCCAGGATGAATACTGGAGCATTACTTTCAACTGCGATCAGACAAAACTTGTAGTTGGCGGAACCACGTTAAGTTTCTTTCCTCCCGCAAACAGTTACGGGAAGATATTTGACATCAGCACTGGAAATGGAAGCATTATTGACGAAAGAATTGTCACGCGTACCCGTACTTATACAATTCTTTCATTTGATGTAACGGATATTAATGAGGTCAGGTCAGTATCCTCATCCTACAATGCAAGGTATTATTTTCTTACACTTGATACACTCGGGGCTATTGACGATGATCTTTCGGCCTGTCCTTCCGGTGTTAATATGATGGGCATAAACCATACCTATAACTTTGGATATAAATCGGAATATTACCGTCCCAACAACGGCAATTCCGGGATATGCGCTGTTAAGGCAAACCGCTATTATGTATATACTCAAAACGGAGCAACTCTCCATAAAAGGTCACTTGCTACAGGCGCCATTTTAACCACCGTTGCCATCCCGGGCGGAATTTCTACTTCTATTGCCAATACAACTCCCACACTTACTCAACCGGGAAACAGCGGAATTGATATTGACAGTTGCGGGAATGTTTATGTGGGATCCGGTAATGCCGTGATAAAATATGATTCCAGTTTGAATTTTATTACATCGGTTCCCACTTCCTACGCAGTATTTGATGTTGCAGTAAATTACAATGGCGAAATTATTGCATGTGGGGCTACCGGAAATTCGGATAGCCCGTCAAGAACCGGGTATGTTCAATCAATCAATATGTCTGCCTGTGCTCCTATGACTTTATATTGTTGCAATGCCAACATTTGTCCTGCAGATACTTTTTGTGATACCGACCCTGCAACCAATTTAACCGCTGCCGTTTCCGGTGGAACATGGAGCGGCACAGGTATTACAAATTCCTCATTAGGCACTTTTGATCCGGGGGTGGCAGGACCGGGGACCTGGACAATCACCTATACGATGGGTTGCGGCAGCGATTCAATAACTATTCCTGTAATAATCTGTTCATCTCTTTCTGTTTGCGTAGAGAATAATGGCGATCTCACGGTATCAAACGGAACCGCGCCTTATACCTGGGAATCGTGGACCCCTGCATCCTCTACTTCCATTACCAACCAATCCCAATGCCAGGCATGCGGTTATTCATGGTTTTTCGGACAATGTCTTGACGGCATTACACCAGTCACCCAATGTATTACACCCGGATACTGGTCTGTTTTTGGTAGCGGAACTACCGTTACGCCTCCCGCCAACGACACTCTTCGCGTTACGGATAATTTCGGTAACACCTATGTAATTAATAATGTGTCGTCCCTGCCAAATTGTTCCGGATGCGCACTTTCCGTCACTGCCGCTTCTTCCAATGCTACCTGCGGCCTGAACAACGGAACAGCCACTGCCACAGCAATTGGCGGAACACCCCCCCTCACATATTCGTGGTCTAACAGCCAGACGGGTTCCACAGCAACCGGGCTATCGGCAACTACTTATACGGTAACAGTAACGGATGGGGGGGGGTGTACTGATGTTGCTTCGGCAACAGTCAACATCACGAGCATGCCTGTTTTATCGGTCGCTTCAACCCCTGCGTCCTGCGGCAGCGCGAACGGCACCGCAACCGCTACTGTTTCAGGTGGTTCTCTTCCCTATACATTTTCGTGGTCAAACAGCCAGACCGGCTCCACTGCTACCGCCCTGTCGGCAGCAACCTATACAATTACGGTTACCGATGGAAGCGGATGTACGGTTACCGGTTCAACAACTGTTTCCGGTTCTTCATCAGTTACGGTGTCCCTGTCACCTGGAAATGTCACTTGTAACAGCGGGAATGACGGAACGGCAACAGCAACACCGGCAGGCGGATCCTTACCCTATACATTCAACTGGTCAAATAGCCAGTCGGGCTCAGTTGCAACAACACTTGCGGCAGGAACATATACCGTTACGGTTACTGATGCTGCCGGCTGCACTGCAACCGGTAATACTACACTTACCGAACCTTCTGCTCTTTCTTTATCCGTAAACAAAACAGACGCCACCTGCGGAAGCGCCAATGGTACTGCAACGGCAACCGTTTCCGGAGGAACTCCTTCATATTCCTATTTATGGACTGGCGGACAAACCACTTCTGCGGCTACCGGACTTGCTGTCGGAACCTATACGGTGACCGTTACCGATGGGGGGGGGTGTACCGCCTCTTCATCTGCCGTGATAAACAGCAGCGGGGGACCTTCTGTCGGTATTGCCACTTCAAATCCATCCTGTAACGGTGGAAATAACGGAACCGCTGTTGCCGCAGCCGGAGGAGGAAACCCGCCTTATACCTATCTCTGGTCTAACGGTCAGACAAATTCAAATGCCACCGGACTTTCTGCGGGAACCTATTACCTGACGGTAAGTGATGCAGCGGGGTGTCCGACTGTTGATACAACAACCGTTTCCGAACCAACTGCGATTTCCATAACAATAAATAAAACCGATGCCACCTGTGGAAATACCGATGGCGCTGCCAACGCTTCAGCAAGCGGTGGAACCGGAACATTAACATACCAATGGTCAACCGGGGCAAGTACCCAGGCGGTAAGCAACCTGGGGGGGGGAATTTATACTGTCACGGTAACTGACAATAAAGGATGTACAAATGTCCAGTCAACGACAATTCTTTCAACAGGCGGGGTTACGCTTACAGTGAGTACCTTATCGGATGTAAGTTGTAATGGAGGAAGTGATGGAGTTACAACAGTATCAGCAGTTGGAGGCACTCCTCCTTATTCCTTTTCGTGGAGCAATGGCCAGACCAATTCAGTGGCAGTAACCCTTACCAGCGGCAGTTATACTGTTTCCGTTACCGATGCAAATAATTGCGTTACCATTGATTCAGCAGTTGTAACGGAGCCAACTGCTCTAATTACCACTATGTCGGCAGTTGACGCCAGTTGCGGTGGAAGTGACGGATCAGCAACCGTCTCTGTTTCCGGTGGAACGCCATCTTACTCTTACAACTGGAGTACGGGCGGAACAGCCAGTACAATTACCGGTATTCCATTCGGTAATTATACTGTTACGGTTACTGATGGGAATGGATGTACTATAACAGATGTAATTGGAGTAAACGAAGCAGGCGCTCCTTCGCTCACTCTTGCATCGCAACAGGATGTATCCTGTTACGGTGGTTCTGACGGCAGCGCCTCAGGTACGGCAACAGGTGGAAATCCTCCTTATACTTTTGTATGGAGTAACGGAAATCCCGGTGCTTCGGTTGACAGTTTGGCTGCCGGAAATATTTCTCTCACAGTTACCGATAATGCCGGGTGCCAAGCAATACTTAATGTGACCATTACGGAACCGCCTGCTTTAAGTGTTGCCACTTCTTCAACTGATGTAACCTGCACAGGGGGGGGAACAGCAGCAGTAGCAGCAGCAGGAGGCACACCTCCTTATTCTTATTTATGGAGCAATGGAAATACTACATCAGTAGCAGTTGTATCAGTCAGTGGCAGTTACACAGTTACTGTAACTGATGGAAACGGTTGCACCGGAACGGGTGTCGCCACCGTCAATCAGACGGACAGCATAACAGCCGCCATAACGGGTATCAATGAAATATGCGCGGGAGAACCTGTAATGCTTATTGCAACGGGGGGAATGATCTATTATTGGAATAACAGCACGACAAATGATACCCTGGATATTATTCCGGCAGTGACCGACACTTATTCTGTTATTGCGTTTTCAGGAATTTGTTCCGATACAGCGGAATTTACCGTGATCGTTAATCCTGCCGTACAGGTTGATGCAGGGAATGATACTGTAATTTATATCGGTGAGAGCATTGAACTGAATGCTGATGTTACCGGTGGGACTCCTGCTTTTATGTATGATTGGAATACAGGGGCTGATGACCCATCCATATCTGTTTCACCGGCTTCAGGAACCTGGTATTCTGTGACTGTCACTGATTCGAAAGGTTGTATGGCCAAGGATTCTGTGTTTGTTGATATAAGACCCTGCGATGCAGAAGTTTTTATTCCTAACGCTTTTGCTCCAGGGTGTAAATGCGCAGACGAAAAATTGCATGTTTTCAGTGACTGCATCGGAACCATGACCTTCCGTATTTTTGACCGTTGGGGAGAGAAAGTATTTGAAACGGAAAAAATAACGGAGGGCTGGGACGGCACATATAACGGAAAGCCGATGGATGCAGCGGTATATGTTTACCATCTTAAATATTCTACCATAAATGAACCTCAAAAGGAAGTCACGGTGGAAGGCAATGTAAACCTGGTAAGGTAAATAATAGAATAGCAATTGAATAATGAGGTCAACATAAAAAATCAAAGACAGATTTTCTCGCAAAGACGCCAAGAACGCAAAGAATTTATTTAAAGCATCAAATATTTTGTCTTTGCGACCATTGCGCCCCTGCCTACCGGTCCGATGACTCTGACGAGTAACGGACTCCGTCAGAGCAGGCAGGTTTGCGAGATAAAAAAAGGATGTACTATAGGGGTCTCAATAATCTTAAATAAAAAATATTATGACTGAATCATCCGGTAAAAATGAGAATCTGAAAAATGAAATTTTATTCAACATCCGCCTTTTGGATGCAGCGATGAAAAATTTTTATCAGAATCTTGAGGATGCAAGGAAAATAGGGATAAAAAATGAATATTCGTTCAATGAACTCTACATTATGGACAGTTTGCCTTCGCGTTTTGCGAGGATATCGGATATTTTAACCCAGAAAATCCTGAAGGAACTGATTGAATACCTCGGAGAGGAGATTTATTCATTTATAGGCAGGGCGAAATTTGCCGAAAAGATCGGTTTTGTAAACAGCGCTTCTATTTTAATTGAGATACGCAGTTTGCGCGAAGACATCATTCATGAATATGCCGACCCGACATACGTCCATGTAATACACCAGGTCATTGCCCTTTCTGACCCGCTGATTGAAGCGGTGAAGAAAACGAAAGAATATATAAGAAAAAATTTGGCGGATAAGTCGTAAGTTCTCAATCCCTGTAAATTCATTTCCTTTCATTCTGACAATTGTCATAATTGATTATGCTTCTATCAAAAGTTTTTTTTCTACTTTTACCATCCTTTGTAAATGCAAATTCGTCATTGATGTAATGAATTTCAGTTCACTTTTAATTATACGATTCAATCCATGAAAAAAACATTATTCGCTGCCGCTGCATTTTTCCAAATGCAGTTGCTCTCCGCCCAACCGGATGCAAGTTTCACTTTTACGCCTGATTCGGCTTGTACGCCTGACAGCGTTACATTTACCAACACTTCCACAAATATGCCGCCCGGTGCAACCTACACCTGGAGCTGGGGCGATTTTAGTTCCTACAATGGATTTGATACCTCCCATACTTACTGGTCGAGTGGAGCAAAAGCCGTAACCTTGAATGCTTATGACCAATTTGGCGGCTGGTTGGATGATTACTCTGCCGTTGTATTTATCCGGAACGGTCATAACGGTAATTTCAACATCTCAAAAAATCCCGCCTGCCCGAATGAACCGGTTAATTTTGACCCTTCGGGAAATAATTTTATCCAATGGGATTTCGGAGACGGTTTTACATCCTCTATGTCATGGGAGACCCATTCATATTCATCGGAAGGCAATTATAACGTGATGTGCATTGTCAGTACCGATTGCGGAAATGATACAATCATAAAAGCAGTAACTATTTCAAACAGCGCTTTACCCAATGTTCTTTTCAATATTTCTCCCAATAATCAATGTCCGAATACACCGGTAAATTTTTATCCCAACGATTATTCCGGTTCGCATTACTGGTCTTTCAGCGATGGATTTGACACCAATGCGGCAAGTTTTCCGAGAACTTTTGATACGGCTGGAAATTACACCGTGGTGCACATGGTTACAAATATCTGCGGGAATTCCGACTCCGACTCCGCTGTTGTAGTCATTGTGGATACCATTTTCCCTGATGCCGCTTTCACCCTTGGTCCGAATCCACAGTGTCCAAATAAAAACATCAATTTTTCACCTATGTTTTGGGATGGAAATCATTTCTGGGAACTGGGCGATGGATTTACTTCTTCTTCCTCGTCAATCGGCCATTCATTCAGCGATACCGGGTTTTTTTCTGCAATCCATACAGTTACCAACGGTTGCAATAACCAGAGTAAAGACACCCAATATGTTTCAATATCCGATACTATTTTATGCGTTAATTTCAGCGTCAGCGAAGATACCGGGTGTATTCCCTTTTATGTTGCATTTACCAATACATCCTCGAACTATCCTCCGGGCTCCTACTTTGTATGGGACTTTGCGGATGGCTCGCCAAATGATACAAATTTTAACTCTGCCCACACATATAATCCCTGGTCGGGTACCTTCTGGGTAGGTCTCAATTTATACGACAGCACAAATTCAAACATCGGGTTTGCACAAAGGATAGTGTTTGCATCCTGGGGACATAACGGTAATTTCAATATTAATCCGGATACCGCATGCCCAGGGCAACAGGTTAATTTCAATGCGAACGGTAACAGTTTTATTCAATGGAATTTCGGAGACAGCACAACATCATTTATTGAGTGGGAGACGCATACCTACAACGATACCGGTGTTTACAATGTTATGTGTATCGTGAATACGGCCTGCGGGCCCGATACAATAATTAAAATTGTAACCATAACGACAAACACTTCACCGGATGCGCAATTCAATATTAATCCGAACCCGGCATGCCCGGACCGGTTTATAGGTTTCAGCCCGCAGGATTACAGCGGTACTCATAACTGGTCGTTCAGTGACGGGTACGATACTAATATTACGAGTTTTTACAGGTTATTTGACACGCTTGGAAATTATACTGTGATACACACGATTACGGATGTATGCGGGGGTTCCAATTCCGATACGGCAATTGTTTTCATTGTCGATACGATTTATCCGGATGCCGGCTTTAGTTTTTACCCTTCCCCGACTTGCCCGAATTCACTCATATACTTTGATCCGGATTGGGATGAATTCACGCACTTCTGGTCTTTCAGCGATGGATACACTTCAACCTCGCCAACTGTGTACCATTCATTTGATACCGCGGGTGCATATACTGCCATCCACACCATAACAAACACCTGTAACAGGCAAAGCAGCGACACACAGTTTGTTTCGATAGTGGATTCAATACTATGTGTGAGTTTTTCTATGAATCCCGGATCCGGTTGCGCTCCGCTGGATGTTGCCTTTACCAATTCATCTTCCAATTTTCCTCCCGGGTCATATTTCGTTTGGAATTTTAATGACGGATCACCTTATGACACAAGTTTCAACGCTGTACATACATTTAATAATTGGTGGTCGGTATGGGTTTATCTGACTTTGTATGATTCATCGGGATTTTTTATTGATGATTATTCCAGGCAGGTTCAGATTTCATGGGGACATAATGGCAACTTTAACATTTCTCCAAATCCCGCTTGTCCGGGGCAGCAGGTTAATTTTGACCCCAACGGAAACAATTTTATTCAGTGGAATTTCGGTGACAGCACTACATCAACCAATCCCTGGGAGTGGCATACGTACAATGATACCGGAATTTACAATGTTATGTGTATTGTAAATACAGGTTGCGGGCCTGACACGATCATTAAAATTTTAACCATTTCGACCGGCACTTCGCCAAATGCACAATTCTCTATTGATCCAAATCCTTCCTGTCCGAACAGTTTAGTCAATTTTGATCCGCAGTTACCGGATGGAGCGCATAACTGGTTATTCAGTGATGGGATGGATACAAATATTACCTACCTGATGCGCTCATTCATTGCAATTGGCGCTTATTCTGTTATTCATACAATCACCGATGCATGCGGGGGAAGCAATTCTGATACCGCTGTTGTGAATATTGTGGACACAATAACTCCGGTTGCATCCTTTACCGTATCAAACAATCTGACCTGTCCGGGAAATAATATCAATTGCTGGCCAAATCAGTGGGATGGCAGCCACTATTGGGAATTCAGCGATGGTTTCACCGCATTCTCTGCTTCAACAAACCATGCTTTCAGCGATACGGGATATTACTCGGTTATCCACAGGATTACAAACAGTTGCAATGTTCAAAACAGCGATACGCAGTATATTTCGGTCGTTGATACTCTAACATGCGTAAGTTTTATTGTAAATAAAGATACCGGCTGCACTCCCTTTGATGCCGTTTTTACCAACACTTCCTCTAACTACCCCCCCGGCTCCTATTTTTCATGGAATTACGGTGACGGATCACCTTCAGATACAGGTTTCAATGCAACGCATACATATTATTGGACCGGCTGGTTTTATCCGGAACTGAAATTATTTGACAGTGCCGGATATAATCTGGGCAATTCCACCCGGCAGATAATTGTCAATTCGGGAAGCAACGGAAATTTCAACATTTCAAAACTTACCGCCTGCCCAGGTGAAGTGTTGAATTTCGATCCGAACGGAAATAATTTATTCCAGTGGAATTTTGGTGACGGATTCACCTCAACAAATTATAACGATACTCATTCTTACAATACGACCGGTACCTACAATGTATTGTGCATACTTAACACATCCTGCGGATTGGATACGCTTTCAAAAACAGTAACCGTTTCAGACAGTGCAATGCCGGATCCGCAATTTAATTTTAGTCCAAATTACGTTTGTCCCGGCACATTTATCAGTTTTTCACCATACGATTGGAGCGGTAGCCATACCTGGTCGTTCAGCGATGGGCTTGACACGAATACCGCAAGTTATTCAAAGAGTTTTGCCGCTGCCGGTGTCTATACGGTTATTCATACAATTACTAATTCATGCGGTAATTCTGATTCAGATACCGCCTATGTAAATATTATTAATAGTTTGTATCCTGATGCGGCATTTAATTTTTCACCGGGCAGCGCCTGCCCTAATTCCAACATTAACTTCTGGCCAAACCAGTGGGATGGTTCCCATTACTGGGACTTCGGTGACGGATATAATTCTTCATTCAGTTCTCCGGGCCATTCATTTGCTGCTATCGGCACCTATACGGTAATTCACACAATAACAAACGGCTGCAATAACCAGGACAGCGATACCGCCATTGTTTCAATTGTTGACACGCTTCAATGTATCAGTTTTATTATGAGCGGGGATACAGGGTGCACTCCTTTCAGTGTTGTCTTTACAAATACTACGTCCGGTAATCCACCCGATTCATATTTTGTATGGAATTTTAATGACGGTTCGCCTTATGATACGAGTTTTAATTCCGCGCATACTTTCAATAATTCAGGATGGTACACTGTTTATCTGAATATGTACGACACCTTTGGAAACTACCTTGGTAATTCATCAAAACAGGTAATCGTCAACTGGGGCCATAATGGCGATTTCAACATTTCTAAAACTTCGATCTGCCCTGGCGAGCAAATCACTTTTGACCCCAATGGCAATAATTTCATCCAGTGGAATTTCGGGGATGGATTTACCTCAACGCAATGGTGGACCACACATACTTATTCCGGCACGGGCATTTATAATGTATTGTGCATTGTGAACACTTCATGCGGACCCGATACGATTACAAAAACTGTAACTGTTTCAGCAGGTGCAATTCCCCCGGTACAGGCAGTGGTGAATCAGAACACGGTATGTCCCGGAGACGTACTTTATTTTGACACGCAGGATGATTTTGCCTCCTACCTGTGGAATTTTGGGGATGCAACTACTTCAAATATTGCAGATCCTACGCATGCTTATTCCGTTACCGGCAACTACCAGGTAATCCTCACCGTTACCAATGATTGCGGGAATTCAAACAACGATACTCTTCAGATAAGCGTTCAGAATAATGTACCTGCGGATGCTTCATTTAATTACGGCTGCTGCAATCCTGCATGCCCTTATTCAATAATTGAATTTAATGGAAACGCATCAGGATTCTTTAACTGGTCATACGGTGACGGGATTTTTGACACCGGCAGCAACGTTCAGCACTTTTATACTGATACCGGTTATTATATGTTGCAGTTGATTCATACAAACAGTTGCGGCAATTCTGATTCTGCTTTCATGGGAGTCACTGTTCAATACAATCCTACCAATAAGCCAAATGCATCTTTTGAATTTGAAGGGTACGGTTGGCCAAGCCCTGATACTATCACTGTTTGCACCGGTGAAGAAGTTGAGTTCCGCGATAATTCCTGGGCAAATAATAACGGTCCCCTTACTTATATTTGGTTATTCGGGGATGGTGATTCATCATTAATCCGGAATCCAAACCATATTTATTTCACCAGCGGTTTTTATGCAGTTCAACTTATTGCTGAAAACAGTTGTCAGGGAAAAGATACGGCTGTGAAGTGGGTGATTGCCGATCCTGCCGCTTCCCCGAATTCCGCCTTAATGTTGATGCCTGACCCGTCATTTTCTGTTTGCCCTGGGACAGGATTTTCTTTTATTGATGATGTAATAAAAGAAGAATATTCCGGTTATTCATATTCCGTTTGGTTTGGTGATGGCGATTCTGCTGTCAATATCAATAGTGTTGCAATTCCCAATTCTCCTGTACTTGCAATCCATTATTACGATTCTGCCGGTATCTATAATTACCTGTTCATTTCAACAAACAGTTGCGGAATTTCCGATTCGCTTGCCGGTACGATAAATGTTGTCGATTCAAATCAATCGCTGCCTTTCTTTGCCGAACATTTTGATAATGGCGGGGGTCAAGGATATGATTCAACATTTTGCCCGGGTGACACCGTGACCTTTCTTGCCCTTGGCGGGACAACTTACTTGTGGCAGTTTCCAGGCGCTTCCACCAGCACCGGTTTCCTTGTCAGTCATGCCTTTGATTCCATGGGTGTTTGGCCGGTCAGCGTAATCATCACAAACGGCTGCGGTGTTTCCGATACGCTTTATGATACAATCATAGTAAGCAACACGCAGGTTCCCGGCAGTTGGTTTGATGTAAATGACAATTTCGCGTGTGGCGGGGATACACTCTTCTTTGATGCCGGGGGCTGGTTCGGAAATGCTCCGGTAGTGCACTTCTGGGATTTTGGAGACGGAACTACATCTTCGCTTGAAAATCCTGCTCATGCTTATTCTGCCGGGGGAGTATATTCAGTTACCCACACGGTTACCAATGGCTGCGGTACCGGCAACCCTGAAGAGCGATCAATAATCGTAGATGTTCCTGTTGTTGATTTTTCGGGTTTGGGATTATCCTATTGCCTTAACGCGTCTCCGGTAAACCTGAACGGAAATCCGGGAGGAGGCATATTCAGCGGTTCCGGGATAAGCGGCAGTTTCTTTGATCCCCCTGCTGCAGGAACCGGGATTCACAACATTACTTATTCCTATACCAATTCCAACGGATGTCCGGGATCAAATACACATATAACAACCGTCAGTCCCCTGCCGCCTGCTGATGCGGGAACAGACCGGTTCATGTGTTCAGGCGATACTTTCCAGTTAAACGGAACGGGGGGGGTATATTATTCATGGAGCCCTTCTTCCGGTTTAAGCGATACCATGATACCCGATCCGATAGCGAGCCCTTCAGCATCAACCCCTTATTATTTGACGGTTACCGACTCCCAGGGCTGCAGTGCAACCGATACTGTGTTCATAACCGTAGCATCCTCGCTGACCGCTGATGCCGGCCCGGATGTTGACCTCTGCGAAGGCGACTCTGTGATGCTGAACGGTTCAGGGGGGGGCGCTTACTCCTGGTATCCTTCCGGTGGGTTAAGCAATACGACTATCGCCAACCCGTACGCATCTCCTTCCGCTACAACGGTTTATTACATGGCCGTCTCCAGCGCAAGTTGTTCGGATACCGATTCGGTAGTGGTGACTTTCTTTACACCTTTATCGGTGAATATTACTGCCAGCGATTCGGTTATCCGGTGTCCGGGCAATACGGTTAACCTGACTTCAAGTTCGGCTGCAGGATATTTATGGAGTACGGGTAATACGTCCTCATCCATAACAGTGGGCGTAAGCGGTGCATATAGTGTTACCATAACCGATGCTAACGGATGTAACAATACCGCAACCCTGTTTATCCCCGCTGTACCCCCGATGATTACTGCGTTGAATGTCACAAACAGCACTTGCGTTGGAGTGTGCAACGGATCTATTGATGCCGGTGTAAGCGGTGGCGCCCCCCCTTATACCTATCAATGGGATGACCCGTTATCACAAACCACATCCTTCATATCGGGACTTTGCATCGGCACATACCATCTTACGGTAACCGATGATAATGGATGTGTGATGACCGATTCGGCAACCATAAGCCAGCCGCCTCCGCTTGCGGCAACAAATTCTGTGAATAATGTTTCCTGTTATGATTCATGCAACGGATCGGCCACGCTCAGCGTTACAGGAGGACTTCCTCCGTATAACTTTACATGGAGCAGCGGAGCCACTTCGGCAACCGCCACCGGCTTGTGTGCGGATACTTTTGGTGTGACCATAACCGACCTTAAAGGTTGTTTGCTTACATCATCGGTAATAATTACAAAACCATCAAAGATTGCCACTAACGTTACCTCTGCCGGTATAACATGCAATGGCGGTACGTGTGACGGTACAGCATCTGTTTCCGCTTCTGGCGGGACTCCAGGATACTCTTACCTCTGGTCAACAGGTGATTCAACCCTGTCAATGCCCAACTTATGTACCGGTGTTTACTACGTAGCGGTTTTTGACGGAAATAACTGCAATGTAATTGATTCCGCAATTATTTCCGAACCAACTGCCATTACTGCCACTGCCGCTGCTACTGCCGCTTCCTGCAATGGAGTATGCGATGGCATGGCTACTGCCAATCCAGGAGGGGGAACGCCTCCTTATTTCTTTGCCTGGAGCACCGGAGCGACAATTGACACTGCTTCCGGCCTCTGCCCGGGAACTTATACCGTTACAGTCACCGATGCCAAAGGATGTTCGAAGATTGATTCAACATCGGTAACCGAACCCGCAACTCTTACAGCAGTTGTATCAGTGACAAACATTAACTGTAATGGCGATTGCAACGGAATTGCGCAGGTGATTCCTGCCGGTGGAACCCCTTCATACAATTATTTATGGAGCAATGTTTCTACTGATAATCCTCAAACCGGACTTTGCCCGGGTACATATTATGTTACGGTGATAGACGCCAATGGTTGTACCGACACTGCAAGCGGAACAATTACCGAACCGCCCGCGTGGTTGGCTTCTGTAAGTGGAACTGATAATACCTGCAGCGGTGGAAATAGCGGAAGCGCTGATGTAACTGTTACAAACGGCTCTGGAACTTTCCAATACTCGTGGTCAAATGGTGCCGTTACAGAAGATATTTCAGGTGTCACGGCAGGAACTTATTCCTGCACCGTGGTGGATGTAACTTGCAGCGATACCATTATCCTTTCAGTTACTATTACTGAACCATCTGCGCTTTCATTAATTCCCGGCAGTCAAAATGCTTCCTGCGGAGTGAATGACGGCTCTGCATGGGTGACCGTAACCGGTGGTACGCCCGGTTATTCATATTTATGGAATGATTCACTTGGACAGACCAATGATACTGCGCTATCATTTTATGCAGGGTTATATTGCGTTACAGTTACCGATGGTAATAGTTGTACGGTAACCGCCTGCATCGGTGTAAATAATATTGGCGCGCCTGTAATAAGTTTAGATACGGTAATGAATGTTTCCTGCAATAGCGGCAATGACGGTGAAATTTATATCACTGCAACAGGTGCCGGAACTTTGACTTACAACTGGAACAATGGGGAAAGTACAGATGACCTACAGGGCGTCTCAGCAGGGACTTATGTTGTTTCGGTAACCGATTCAGTCGGATGTATTGTGGTAAATTCTTTTGATGTTTATGAGCCGCTTCCAATTGCAATCTCCTTTACATATTCTGATGTGTCATGTTATTCATTGTGCAATGGTTTCGCTTCATCATCGGTATCCGGAGGTACCCCCCCTTACCAGTATTTATGGAACACGAATGATACGTCAGGTTCCGTAATGGGATTATGTGCCGGAGATTATTTGATAACCGTAACCGATGACAATTCCTGCACCGGAATTGACAGCATTACCGTCACCGAACCCTCTCAACTTGCAATTACAACGGGCAGCGGTAACGCAACCTGCGGAAATGGTGATGGCTTTGCTTTTGTCAATGCTTCTGGAGGAATACCTCCTTATTATTATCAGTGGAATGATTCGCTCGCGCAGTCAACCGATACGGCTGTAGGTTTATATGCAGGAACTTATAGTGTAATTGTTGCCGATACAAATAATTGCACCGTTACAGGGACAGCAATGGTGATTAATACCGGTGCGTCTGTTGTTACCGTTGATTCGGTTTTCAATGTAACCTGCAATAGTGACAGCGATGGCGCTGTTTATATAACCGCAAGCGGAGCGGGAACGCTATCGTACAACTGGTCTGATAATAGTGTCAATGAAGATGCAACTGGATTAAGCGGTGGAACTTACTTTGTTTCGGTGACAGATTCAGCCGGATGTATTGCTGTTGTTTCAGCATCTATTAACGAACCGGTATTGCTTACTGCCACTGCCACTGCCACTGCCGCTTTCTGTTTTAATGATTCCTCTGCTTCCGCCTCCGCCTTCGCCTCCGGTGGTACCCCCCCTTATTCGTACTTATGGAGTAATGGAGATGTCGATTCACTGGCAGCGGCAGTAGGCAGCGGCAGTTACACCGTAACCGTAACCGATGCAAACGGGTGCACTTCAATTTCTTCATCAACTGTAACCGAACCTGCTGCTATTGTAACTTCATCTGCATCTGTATCTCCATCATGCAATGGCGACAGCACCGGCTCAATTGACCTGACAGTAAGCGGTGGAACTGGCTCATATAGTTTCAACTGGTCGGATGGCAGTAATAATGAAGACCGTAATAACATTGGTGCGGGATCTTATAGTGTTACTATTACTGACGGAAACAATTGTACTGCATCAGATTCAATGTCAGTAACGGAACCGGCTGTTCTTTCCGCATCTATATCTTCAATCGATGTAACCTGTTACAGTGCGTGCGATGGAAACGTATGGGCAGTTATGTCAGGCGGTACACCGCCATACTCACCTGTTTGGAGTACCGGTTGTACCTCTTCCGGTTGTACCAATTTATGCGTTGGATGGTGCGGATTTAACCTTGTTGACAACAACGGCTGTACCTTTTTAGATTCCATTTACATCAATGAACCAGCCCTTCTGACTGCTACAGCCACTGCTACGTCTACTTCCTGCTACGGAATTTGTGACGGATCAGTAACTGCAACCGCAAGCGGAGGCATCATTCCATATACATATCTTGGTACCGGTTCAGGTTTCTGCCAGGGAAATTATCCCGTTACGGTTACCGATGCCAACGGCTGCATTGCCTCTGATTCAACACTTGTCACCGAACCTGCGATGCTTGTTATTGACTCTCTCACTATGACCAAAGCAAGTTGTCAGTCCTGCCCGGACGGAACTGCCAGCATGTTTGTAAGCGGAGGTACCGGTACATTATCGTATACATGGAGCAATGGCGAAATTACAAGTACAATTACAGGTCTTGCATCCGATACTTTTTTTGTAACGGTCAATGATGCCAACGGTTGCATCGCAACGGGTAGTGTTTTTGTGGATTTCCTGGTAACTCAATCCGAAATTTCCATCCCGATGGCTATCGGGACGCAATCCGCAATATTTATCTATCCGAATCCGGCAAAAGATGTTCTCTATCTGAATTTTGAGGGTAATGGTGTATCTGTTTATGAAATCCGTCTCGTGAATATATTTGGTCAGGAAATATTGACCGTAAAAGTTCCATCCGGAAAAACAATGCCGTTGTATGTGGGAGATTTGGCGGAGGGGATGTACAGGATGGTGGTGATGACGGGAAATGAAATTTCCGGAGTGAATGTCATGATTGAAAAATAAAATATAGAAGTTCTTTTGATTTATGCTGATCTGAATGATTTTGCAAATCATTCCGTCAGTGTACCAGCCATTCCGGTATCCAGCGGAGTGGCTTTTTTATTTATATTTGTCTGAATAAAACCTTTTACCGGAATAATGAAGCGCATATTTCTCCTTTTAGTTTCCGTATTAATATTTCAATCATCGGACATATTTGCTTCCGGAGAAAATGTACCTGCCGGGGCGCGTTCAGCCGGCATGGGAAATGCATCCGTAACGCATGGCGATATATGGTCGGCTTTCAATAACCAGGCGGGGCTTTCTGAAGTTTCTTCAATTTCAGCCGGTGTTTTCTACGAAAACCGTTTCTTCATGCCGGCACTGGGACTAAAGGGGGGGGGAATTGTCTTGCCCTCAAAATACGGTGTCTTCAGCGCAAGCGGATTTTCCTTTGGGTATAAGGTTTATAGCGAAACCAATGCCGGTATCGCTTATGCCCGATCCTTCAGCGAAAATTTTTCTGCAGGGATGAAATTCAGTTATATGAAAGTGCAGATGGGAGATGTTTATGGCAGTAAGGGATTGATCATTGCCGAAGCGGGCGTCCGCGCCAGACTTTCGAAAAATATGATGATGGGCATGCATATTTACAATCCCGCCCGTTCAAAACTCGCTTCCTACAACGATGAACGTATAGCGGCCATCATGCGGCTGGGTATTGATTACCGTTTTTCAAAAAAAGTACTCGTTTGCACTGAAGCGGAAAAGGATATTGAGATGAAACCGGTATTTAAAGCGGGTGTCGAATACCTTCCGGCAGAAGCGCTATATGTACGTGCCGGGGTATCAACAAATCCGGGAACTACATCTTTCGGAATCGGGCTCAATCTTAAACATCTTAAAATTGACATTGCAACCGGATACCATTCCGTTCTCGGATATTCACCGCAGGTGGCGTTGAGTTATTCGGTAAAATAACAATCACAAGAATAAAAGAATACAAGAAGTCAGGAAGCCAAGATGCCAAGAGGATTCGCCAAAAAAAATATCCACTGCTATAGGGTAAGACCTCTTTACCTCCTTACCTCCTTACCTCTTTACCTCTTTACTTCCTTCTTATTTTCACCTCACTCCTTATTTTCCCAGGAAGAAAAAGAAAATGAAAAGGAAAATATTGTTGAACAGAAAATTGAAAATATTGCCGAAACCAACGAAGAAGAGGAATCGGATTATACTTCCCTGCTTGATGAACTGAATCACTACCTTGACAACCCGCTGAACCTGAATAACGCTTCGAGGGAAGAACTTGAATCGCTGCAATTGCTGAGCGATGTGCAGGTAAATAACCTTCTCATGCACATTAAACAGAACGGCAAACTGATAGTGCCGCATGAATTGCAGACCATAGACGGTTTTGACCCGGAATCCATTAATCGCATCATGCCGTTCGTCATTATTTCACCGGAGGATATCATTCCGCGCACTTCCCTTCGCAGCATGATTGAGGACAGCAGGAATGAACTTTTTATACGGTACCAGTCGCTTGTTGAAGATCAGAAGGGGTTTCTTCCGGCTGACAGCGCCACTATGGCGGCAAAACCGAACGATTATTTTCTTGGCAGCAAACCGAGAATTTATGCCCGGTACAGGTTCAAATACGCCAACCGGATCAGCATCGGTATTACCGGTGAAAAGGACTCTGGCGAGGAATTTTTTAAGGGCACGCAGAAAAACGGCTTTGATTTTTATTCGGCTCACTTTTACCTGAAGGATTTCGGATTTCTCAAAGCCCTTGCCATCGGTGATTATCATGCCCAGTTCGGACAGGGACTCGCTTTCTGGTCCGGCTACGGCTACAATAAATCATCGGATGTATCTGCAGTAAAAAAGAAGGGTGGCGGTCTCAAACCCTATACTTCGGTTGATGAGAATCTTTTCCTGAGAGGGGGGGGGATAACTGCAGGATTGAAAGGGTTTGACCTCACCGCTTTTTATTCCTCTAAAAAGATTGACGGAAATATCTCAGTTTATGATACCCTTACGGAAGATGTGCAACTGGTTACTTCATTTCAAACTACCGGTTACCATACAATTCCTTCTGAACTTGCCGACAAGGATGCCGTTGGCGAAATGATTTATGGCGGCAACTTTTCTTTTAACAGCCGCAGATTTCATGCCGGAATAACTGCGGTGCGTTCC
This sequence comes from Bacteroidota bacterium, assembly GCA_016193485.1. Classification (GTDB taxonomy): domain Bacteria; phylum Bacteroidota; class Bacteroidia; order JACPRZ01; family JACPRZ01; genus JACPRZ01. The sequence continues at coordinate 44,252 of JACPRZ010000029.1, forward strand.
GAATATGATGCAATGCTGTCACGGGACCTTACCTTTTACAACCGGTTTGAATTTATCGGAAACAAAAACAGTGTTCTCGGATTTGATTACGGAACTACCGTACGGAACATGAACCTTTTCGGGGAAATTTCGCGAAGTATGAACGGGGGTATCGCATTCCTCAACGGATTGATCATAAGCATTGACCCGCGGGTATCTTTTTCGGCCGTTTACCGGAATTATAAAAAAGAATTTCAGCCCATATATAGCGCTGCATTCGGTGAAAGCACAAAAAATATCAATGAAGAGGGAATTTACATGGGAGTGCAGATGAAACTGCCCAACCGTTTTACCCTCTCTGCTTATTATGATTATTTTAAATTCCCCTGGATGAAATACCTGGTGGATGCCCCTTCAACCGGCTCCGATTATCTTGTACAATTAAACTACACCCCTTTCAAAAAACTGGATATGTATATGCGCGTGCGGCAGCGCGATAAATTCAAAAACCAATATACAACTGATGATGCAGATATTGATTATATCGCTCCTTATTCACAGGTGAATTACAGGTATAATATTTCCTATCAGGTTACTCCTGCCGTTAAGTTGCGCAGCAGGGTTGAATACCTGACATATACGCTTAACAGCGGGGTTCCGGCTGACGGCTACCTCATTTACCAGGATTTTATCTACAAAATCCACGGAAGTCCCTTCTCGGTAGTAACCCGTTATGCGTTTTTTGATACCGATAATTATGACACCCGCATTTATATGTATGAAAGCGATGTGGTGGGAGCATATTCCGTACCCGCGGTTTATTACAAGGGGGGGAGGGGATACTTCATGCTGCGGTACAGGATTTTTCACCGGGTTGACCTCTGGCTGCGTTATGCCCGAACATTTTATACAAATAAAGATGTAATCGGCACGGATATCTACGAAATTCAGGCAAATCACAAATCGGAAGTAAAAGTGCAGGTGAAGATTGGGTTTTAAGAGGGGATATACGCGCACTCTTACTCTTATCCTCACTTGTAAAGCGGGCAAAAATAAATTTGGACAATTCAAATGAATACCCTACCTTTACGGCACTTTACCAAAACCCGTTTCATAACCTCTAAAATCCTCCGCTATGAAAACAAGCGTTGGTCTCCGTTTACCGTTTGCAATAAAAATACCACAAAGATACTGCCTGAGTTTTAAGGATACAATATTTCCGGTCTTAATTTTTCTTTTCCTTTTTTCATTTAACCTGATGGCGCAGATAACTCCACAATGTTATTGTTGTTGTGGGTTCTGTACCGGTTCTTATATCCTAAATGCTACAGAAAATGCTTACTCTTATCCTGCCAATACACAGGTAAATACTCTTTCACCCTGCACTCAATATAAACTTACATACGTTCTCCAGAATAATATTCCTTGCGGAACCACACCGGTTCCTGCTGTTACTGATTATATTACAATTCATCTTCCTAATGGTATTGTAATGATAAATTTTATTTCTAGTTCTCCTGCTGTTGGTCTTATGTCTGCATTGCCAACCGCAAACCCGGTTTTTTTTGTCCCTTATTGGTATAATAACACATTTCTTTACTTGAACATTTTAGTAGAGACACCCCCCTGCGAATCCATCCCGACTCCAAGTACGGTTACTACAATAAACGGCAACATGGCGTTATATACGCCAATTTCAGTTACTAATACGCTTACCATCGCGCCTGCTAACTTATCAGTGCTCAATCTTACCGGCACCGGTGGTTCACTTTTACTTAATACCGGGGATGTAACTGAATTGGTATTTAAAATACAGAATGTGAGCAATAATGGAAGCAATATCAATAACATTGAGGTTACTTTTACCCCTGACCCTACCACCGAAGTACTGGGTTATTATGTGACGACTTCTGTACCCGCTCAAATACCGGTTTATAATAATTATACCTATCAATCGCATCTGAATACAACGGTTACCCCCTTCACATGCACAACCCCTCCCTGCACACTCTTTTTTGGTCAAAGTACATTCAATACTTTTTTCGGTAGTTCCGTTTTCCCGGACTTTGCATTTTTTTATCTTCATATAAAAATTAAAATTCCATGGAATGTTTCCTCATCAACCCAGTTATGTAATACAGGTAGTTCTTCCGGGAATTATGATTTTTCATGGAACTGCGGTTCCATTACTTGTGGCACGATACCACAACCTACGAGTATAAATATATTGACTGATTCACCATCCCTGACCGCTACTGCGATTACGGATCCTCTGATTTACAATAGCGCAACTTTCTGTCCGGGTGGCAATAACATATCTTCTGTGGCATTTCTCTATACAAATAATGTTGGACCCAGTACTACTTTACCTTACGGCCGCGCTAAAGCGACAGATATACAGTTATATTTATATACTACCAGTTCATTTGGAACTTTAGATGTAACATCTTTTAATATTTCATATAATGGAAACTCATTACCTATACCTTTATCCATTATTACCTCTACCCCTCAGACATCCTATAATGTTTATACCATAAATTTTGCCGGGGCAGTTGGCCCAGATTACGGTACACTTACAACTGGCCCAGGATTAGTTGTATCTACTTATGGATGGGACCCGCTCAATGGAATGGGAAATACTCTTGCCGATTTGGACGGAGACGGTTATGTGGATGACCTGAATGAAGGCGGCAGTTTTACAATTACTGCAGATTTTATTTACAATACCGTTACATGTCCTGATTTTAAACAATGCGGAGGCGCAAGCGGTTATTTACCTGCCATATATTCAAAATATAATGACCAGTGCTTTTCATTCGAATGCCCCGTTTCCGGGGGGTGTTACCTGGCATGCCCATTTCAAACTAATTGTGCTGATGCTTATTATTTGTACGCTGCTTCCGGTGGCACAGGTATAATAAAAGTAATCGAGCCGAATCCACCGGGGCCTACCGATATTAATGAGGGTATTAATGGAGGTAATTTTACCGTCCGGGTTTGCCCCGGTTATTATACTGAACAATGGACACCAACAGGATTTGACTTTGAATGTCCAAACGGGTATCATCAAATAAAAGTATCATTGCCAGCCGGATATCACTTGCAACAAAATGTTACTGCATTGGCTGATGTTGCTGCCTGGCCGCCTTGTGGTGGATCGTCTGGTTTCATAACTCCTGCGGTTGAAGAAGTATGCCCTCAACCTCCATACACTGATCCCGGTTATCTGTTGATTAAATTTGGAAAATTACCTAAGAACCCCTGCAATGTAAATGAGTTTACATATCAAATAGGGTGCATTACCCTCCCTCTTACGCTTGATTGCGATAATTCTGATTATTGTACATCTGCACCTCCTGCAGATCCGGCTGGTAATGTTGCCGATATTGTAAGTTATTCCCTGCAATATATATGCGATGACCAGAATTGTCCGGATTGCGTTTCAGGTATTGAATGTAACAGCACTTCCATTGTACATCATTGTACCGGTTTGTGCGCATCCTATTTCGGCACGGATGACTTTGGAGAATTTTACTTTGAACGGAAGACATTAGGATTCACAAACCCATCTGATATTCTTCCTTCACCAGGTTTTTATGACAATTGCAGCAATTTACCTAACTCCACGGGATTAAACAACTCTGTCATTGACCTGAAATCTGCTTACCATGGCGATGTTATTGAAATGAAAGCCACCGGAAGTTTCTCCGGTAACGCTTTTGCAACTACCCATACAGCGGCAGATTACGATGAAATCTTTCTTAAAGTCACCTATGAAAATCCCGGTTCAGTTTCTTCAGATTTTGATTTAGACGATTTACAAGGGACCATTACTATATCAGATGGAACCAATTCTCTTATTCTATATTCTTCAACTCCGGGGGATATTAGTTATTCTTCAACTGTAACAGGTAACCAGGTTGAGATGAATTTCGAAATGTCAATGACGGAATTGAATGCTTTTATTATAGACGCATATACTACCTATACTTTTGACGCAGACCTGTTCCTGATTTTAGATAAAAGAAATAATAGCTTATCTCCCGGTTTCTATCCGATAACTCCAAGAGCAGAGTTTATGGGGACGAGAAAAAACGATGGTACACTTGATCATGATGGATCCGATGATCATTCCTGCGATACATGGGGCACAACTTTTACTTTATTGGTGCCCCAAGCCGGCTTTAATATTCTTAACAATACCACATGTTGCGGCATTTTTGACGCTGATTTTTATTTTGTCACTCCTGGCGCACATGGACTTGTTGCTGATGATTTTCCCAATGAATTCAGGCCATATGGCGCTTTGGATGATGACCTTATCATAACCGTGCCGGCAGGATATAATTACATTGGCACAACATTCATCATGCAACAACATACTTATGATGCTTCAGACCCTAATGGTTTTGATCCATCTTTTACCGCCTTATCATTACCCGTTACTCCAATAATCTCTATCACTGCCATCGAAACAACTTTGACCTACTTTAACTCCTGCTGGCCTCTGCTTGATGTTAAACCATATTACCCTAATAATCCGCAATATATTATCAGGGTAAGGACTGAAGTTACCTGCGATGCCGCTTCAACGGCTATTTTTAACGCTGAAGGTGGTTTTTCAGTGGGAACAAACCAACTGGATCCCAACTACCAATCCTACCAGATTCACACTGATTTTAATTACGATTTTCAGGTAACCCACAATGAACCGGAACTGCTCGTTATCCCTCCTGCCGGTAATGTGGACGCTTACAGCAATACAGTAGTTTTTAATTTTATCTATTGCAATAATGGCTGTGAGGCAAATGCCCCATGGATTGCCTTTGAAAACAGCCAAATCAGCCCGGACAATTCACTCAATTTCGCCTCAGTGATAAATACCGTAACCGGTGAAACGTTACAGGTTACAACATATAATAGTGACTCATGGTTGGTTGATGTTGGAACCATTGGTGCAGATCAATGCCTGCAATTGCAACTTACAGCAACCATTAACGCCAATGGCTGCGTACCGAATGGCAGCGATCCTGAGGATGATTTTATCACTGTCAGATACGGCAATGAGTGCGATGGAAATCCAATTACCGAACCATCCCTATCAACTTGCCAGGTGGAAACAACTCTTTTCAATTTCAGCAGGTACCCGTCTGATCTGGACTTATCTTATGCACCGCTCAATCCCTATCCATCAGCGCCTGCCGACCTTTGCGATGGGTTGCTTGTATATAACCTGATTATTGAAAGTACCGAATTGGGAACCGTTACGGATCCGACTTTCTCGGTTGATCTTCCTACGGGGATGAGTTTATATAATGTAACATTTTCCTATCCTCCCAACAGCGGTAATACTTATACCCCCGCTTCCGGGACTTATGATTTTGGGACACCGGATAACCCGGGATGGAATCTCTTTCCTCCTAACCTTTCTTTATATAATGGAGGAAATGGATTGCCCGGAACTAATTATGCTTCAAGTGACGAAAATAAGATAGGGGTATCAATCACCCTGCAATCAAGTTGCGGTTATGCTCCTATTGGCGGGCAGGTAATTTTTACGGCAGCGGATTTGTCTTCATGCAGCCAACCAATAACACCACAGACCTTGTATGCCACTCCCTGGATAAATGGTTTTAACAATCCGGATGATCTGAATATAACTATACAGTCACCTGATGGCGTTTATTGTAATAACAGCAGCATAGTAACCGTAACGGTTACCAATACCGGTAATCAGAGTACAAATCATACCAATATTCTTAATGTTGTTGTTCCGGGCGCTCCTTTGAATGTAATCGGCACGAATCCTTTTCCTGCAACAATACTTCCCGGACTTCTCCCCGGTGCCGGAAATTCAATATCATTCACCATTGAATTGGGTGGGCTGAATTATACTGAATACTGCCCTGGTAATTTGGATATTTCAGCAACCATCGGTTATACCGAAATAATTGCATGCTCATCCGCCACGTGCACCTCCCAGTACACTTCCCCTGTGGTAACCAATACAATATTTGTTTGCTGTGATTGCCTCGCATCACCGGTGTCAGCGGCTATTTCATTGCAAACCGCTGTGAGTTGCAATGGCGGCAGCGATGGAACAGCGGCAGTAACAGTTACAGAAAACAAGCCGCCTTATTCCTTCTCATGGAGTGATGGACAGACCGCTGCCACAGCCACCGGTTTATCTGCGGGAACATACACGGTGACTGTTTTTGATGCTTATGGCTGCTCCCTATCCCTGCTGGTCACCATTATTGAGCCGGCTCAATTGACGGTTGCAACCACCCAGACAAATATTTTTTGCTATGGCGCAAGCAATGGAGTAGCAACGGCAAATCCGTCAGGAGGAACATCACCTTATACGTATATTTGGAATGATCCTGCTCCGGCACAATCCACGCAAACCGTAACCGGGTTGAGTGTTGGTACCTGGACAGTTACCGTTACGGATAACAAGGGATGTATCGCAATTGCATCTGTTAATATAACCCAGCCGAATCTATTAACGGTTTCAACCTCGCAAACCAATGTAAGTTGCAATGGCGGAAACAATGGTACCGCAACCGCAACTCCAGGGGGGGGTACTCCGTCTTACACATATCTCTGGAACGACCCTCCTCCCGCGCAAACCACGCAAACCGCAACCGGGTTGACCGCAGGTACATGGTCAGCCACCGTTACCGATAATAAAGGATGTATAACAATTGCCTCTGTAACCATCACCCAGCCAAATGTATTAACGGTTTCAATCTCGCAAACGAATGTTTCCTGTTTTGGCGGGAACAACGGACAGGCGACAGCAAACCCCGCAGGGGGAACATCACCCTATACGTATATTTGGAACGATCCTGCTCCGGCTCAATCCACGCAAACCGTAACCGGGTTGAGTGTTGGTACCTGGACAGTTACCGTTACGGATAACAAGGGATGTATCGCAATTGCATCTGTTAATATAACCCAGCCGAATCTATTAACGGTTTCAAAAACGAATGTTTCCTGTTTTGGCGGAAACAACGGACAGGCGACAGCAAACCCTGCAGGGGGAACATCACCTTATACGTATATTTGGAACGACCCCGCTCCTGCACAATCCACCCAAACCGCAACCGGGTTGACAGCAGGTACATGGACAGTTACCGTTACCGATAATAAAGGATGTATTGTAACCGCTTCCGTAACCATTACCCAGCCGGGTACAGCCGTAACAATTAATACCATAAATACCGTACCTGCATCCTGTAACGGAAGTTGCGATGGCTCAGCAACTGTCATTGGAACGGGTGGAACGCCACCATATTCTTATATATGGGATGGCAATCCAATCACCGCATCTTCAACTTCTACAGGACTGTGTGCGGGAAATCATTCGGTTGCTGTATTGGACAATAATAATTGCCTGTCAACCGGTAATTTTACAATTACTCAGCCAACTGCATTAACTGCAACCATCAATGCCACAAATGCAACCTGCGCTGCCGGGCAGGGCTCTTGTGACGGAACAGCCACGGTGACCGCAACAGGGAGTACCCCCCCTTACAACTATCAATGGAACAACGGTATGACCGCTTCTTCAATAAGTAATTTATGCGGTGGAAATTACAGTGTTACTATTTCGGATAATAAAGGATGTACAATTGTTAAATCTGTTGTAATCACCGCCCCCGCTCCGATTATTGTTGCCACCACCATTGTAAATGCAACCTGCTATAACTCATCAAATGGGTCAATGACAATTTGCGCTTCGGGTGGAACCGGCCCATATACTTTTTATTTGAATTTAATTACTCAAACCGGAACAAACTGCGCGACTTTTACCGGTTTGCAGGGTAATCAATATTATTCAATAAAGGTCTCTGATGCAGCCGGTTGTTCTACAACATACCAGACAGTATATGTTGGTCCCGCTCCGTTGCAAATAGGATTTGCCGCAAGCGATATTTCCTGTCTTGCCAATAGCGGGACAATAAGCGCTGCGGTTAGCGGTGGCGCCCCCCCTTACACCTATTCATGGAGCAACGCTCAAGCCGGTTCAACGGCAACCGGATTAAGCGCACAGGTATATGGATTAACCGTAACCGACCAGAACGGCTGCACGGCAACCAACACCGCTATGGCTATTGATAATGTAAACCCAACGGCTGCCTTTACTTTTAATGCGGATGAGTTATGCCTGAATAACAGCGTGCAATTTACCGCAACCAACTACAACGGCACGGGCGCTGCATATTACTGGCAATTTGGCGATGGCAATTCATCAAACCTTCAGAATCCTTTCAACACCTACACCGCACCGGGCTACTACCAGGTAACTTTAACCGTGTGCAATCCTTGCGGTTCGCAAACCATTTCAAAAATAATTTATGTCATTACGGATTGCTGCGCAAAATATGCGAATATTGTTTATGATGTCATGGATGCGACAATATCATCCTCCGGTAATTTTCCATATACCTTAGTTGGCGGCACAGTTACAATAACCGCAGGCACGGTTGTAAATGTGCCAAACGGACAAACCATAGAATTCGGCCCTGCCGGAAAGATAATTGTTGAGAACGGAAATACTACAACACCCGGGGGGGTATTGCATTTGATGCCTTATAGTTTATTGACATCCATAACATATTCAACTGCAACGGCATGCTCTGTAATGTGGCAGGGCGTGGAAGTGTGGGGCGTAACCAATAACATCAGCGATAACAGCGTTGGGCAGGGAAAAATAATAATAGACGGTCAAGCAAGAATAGAAAACGCCCATATTGGTGTTTTGCTCGGCAAGCCCAACCTGTGTTTCAGGACCAGATTACCGCAATGCGCTACGGGGATATTGCCAGCGCCATGTTTAACAAATGCGCCTTATGACCCGGCAAAGGGCGGTGGCATCATTTACGCGAGTGGCGCTGTCTTTAACAATAATGGCATTGGAATAAAATTCCTGCCCTATAACAAGCCCAACAGCAGCGAGGTAATAAGTTGCCTGTTTTTTACAACAGTAAACGGGCAATTACTTGACCCCGGGTACGAAACAGGTAACAGTTACACCTACCCTAACACAAACAACCGGTTGTACGGTAAAGCCAATTTGTTGAGAAGGACTTATGCCGGAGCATACCTGTGGGGCGTGCGGTGGGATGAAACCAACCCGAATACCTTCGTTGGCACCCTTTCTACCGGTGGAAATCAATTCACCAGTAACGAGACAGGTATAGAGTTATATAATGCAAATTGCTATGTGGTAAGAGGCAGTAGCTTATTGGGTAATATTTTTACAAATACCAACAAAGGTATCAGCGCTTATTACTATAATTCTTCTGCATTTTACACTAATGTTATTGAGGATAACCGTTTTTCCAATGATAATCAAAATTTAATTACGACAAATATTCCTGTCGGTATCTACATTGAAGGAGGGATGTTTGACGGCATTAAAAGAAACATTTTCAGGAACCTTACTTCCCTTCAAAAGTTCCACAACGGTATTTACATGCGGAATTCCTCAAACTTTTACATCGCAAATAATAACTTTTTCACCAACTATTTTGGAGTGCTCTCAGTGAAATCTTCCTCTGCGGGTGGTTTAATTATTTTTGAAAATGACGGCTCGGGAAATCAAACCGGGAATTTCTTTGAACGGTCTTACAGAAGTATCTGGGCAACGGGCAATAATTCAAATCTGAAAATACGGTGCAATACAACCGATAATCCTGGCCTTTCGCTTTATGGCCGCAACTGGTACAATGTTGGCTCGCTGGCTCAGCAGGGAAATTTCTCAACTACCAATTACAGGAAACCGGCTGGAAATCAATTTAATTATTTGTCAGCAACAAATATCAGGAGAGAAATCAAAACCTTTCAACCCTTCTGGTATTACAGTCACAGCGCCCCTGCGCAATATATTCCAACAGCCGATGGTCTTGTATATATCAATAGTTCTTCCAAGAATTGTCCATCATTTTTGCAGTGCTGCACCGATCCTTGCTCCGGGTCGCCATGCAATCCCTGCTGCCGTACGGCACAGATAAGCATGCTTGAAGAACAGATAGTTCTGCTTAAACAGGAGTACGATTCAACGGTTACGGTTTTAGACAAGGGTCAAACCGGGCAACTGATAACCGCCATAAACCACAATAACCCCACCCCACCGGGGCAGTTGAAAAACATGCTGCTGGCGGCAACTCCCTTATCGGATACGGTATTGTTCGCTTTGATTAACCGTGCAGCGCCAACCCCCCCCGGTATATTCAAGGATATAATGGTTCCAAACTCACCGGTATCGGAAGAAATATTGCCATCGCTCCTGTCAAAACTTGCAACCCTGCCGCCTGGCATAGCGCAGCAGATATACGCAGCGCAGGCAAGTGTTGCGTACCGTACGCTTACCCTTATAAATAATGAAATTAGATCTGCAAAAGAGGCAAGGCAAAATGAATTAAACCAGGTACTAAGTTATTACATTCAGAACGACTCGCTGCAAAAGGCAATAACCCTTCTTGAGCAGGAAGATGCCGTGTGGGCTGACCAGATTTTGCTTGCTACCTACATTGCCGATAGCAATCTTGTTGCAGCGCAGACAAAACTTTCGGAGATGAGCGCAAACAACGCGGAAGAGCAGGCATACCTTGACATACAGGGATTGCTGATTGCTCTTGCATTGCAGGGCAAAACAATCTTTGACATGGACAGTGCGCAGGAACATACAGTAAGAGAAATCGCCAACATGGCGGAACCGAACCTTGCCATGAGCAATGCGCAAACAATATTGCGGTTAGTATATAACGAAGAATTTTCAACGGCAATTGATACGCTCCTGCCATCGGCAAAAACAAATCCTTATCTCTATTACGGAAATAATACGCTCGCAAACGATTACCTGCTTATTGAGGATTCGGCAGGCGCCACCTTCATACCTTTGCGCTCATTTTCATGCGGCATGTGCATCATTCATTTATTTGACATTACCGGGAAGAGGGTGGGAAGATATGAGATAAAGGACGACCTTTCACCGTTAACCATATCAGGAAATAATTTCGAAAACGGGATTTACATTTTACAGGTAGAAGCAGACGGAATTATCCGTGAGACGATGAAAATAGTATTTATTAAATAAACTTTACTGTTTATCCCACCGGAGTGCGAACTTGTTTTTTTCGTAGTTCGCAGGTTCGTACTTAATTCGTAGTTCGGTGTGGTGAATAGTACAAATAAACATTGTCATGAAAAAAATAATTCTTTTGGTACTGCCGGTAATCTTAAACCAACTACCGGAATCCTTCCTGACCGGAAACCTCCTTGCTCAGACCTGGCACCCATTAGGCAGTGGTGTCAGTATTAACGGTAACTGGGGCGATATTTATGTAATAAGGGAAATAAATAATGAATTATATATTGGCGGAAGTTTTACCGAAATTAACGGATATCCGGCAAACAGCATTGTTAAATTTAATGGAAATATTTTTGATAGTTTAGGAGGCGGAATGCCTCAATTATGTTTTAACGGTGGCGTAAAAACCCTTGAAATATATAATGGTAATATATATATGGGTGGCGATTTTGAATGTGTTGACTGGTTGCCAAACACGAAGAATTTAGCCAAATGGGATGGAGTAGAGTGGTCATCGGTAACAGGAAGTAATAATGCTGGAGCGCCCCGCGCACTTCAATATAAAGATGACCTATACATAGGCGGTGGATTTTTCAGCGGATATGGAGTAAACGGCAAGGGAATCGTAAAATACAACGGCAGCGTATTTGATAACATGAAAGGGGGTATTGACGGGCCCTGGTGGCCATCGGTTTGGACAATGGCGGTTTACAATGACGAATTAATAATAGGCGGACAGTTTAACCGGGCAGGGAATAAAGTTGGATATAACAATATTGCCCGGTGGAACGGAACGGATTGGGATTCGCTTGGGGGGGGAGTTAATAACTGGGTGGCAAGTATGGTTGTTGATACCGTAAATAATATTTTATACATAAGCGGAGCTTTCTATGCTGACTCTCTAAAATGGGTAGCAGGTTGGGACGGAACCAATTGGTTACCTGTCGGTTCACCCCCGATGGGATTTAATGCACTTGCTATTTTTAACGGAGAGTTATATGGAGGTGGGGAATCTCAAACTTCGGATACTTTTTTAATGGGGTATAATGGCGCACAATGGTCAAAAGTACCAGGCCCAAACGGATGGGTAACTAATTTGACTGTTTACAAAGGTAATCTTTATGTAGGCGGTTACTTTGACAAGATAGACACAATGACGGTAAACCATATAGCATGTTACGGGAACAGTTGCCCGTTTACGATTGGGGTTAAGGAGTTTCAGGTTGAAAGTTCCAGGTTCAAAATTTACCCTAACCCCCTAAAAAAGGAGTTAACCGTTGAGATAGTTGGCGCAAATGAAAAAGCGCATGAGGAAAAATACTTTGTAAGCATTAAAAACACGCAGGGGAAGCAGGTTTTTGATAAACCATTTGGAAAAAAGATTGTAATAAATACGTCAAAACTCCCAAAAGGGTTGTATCTTGTGGAGGTTTGCAATGCAGCGGGGGAGGAATGTGAGACGCGGAAGGTGATGGTAGAGTGAGGGACAGATAATTACGGGTTGTGAACCACGAACGAGATTCAACGATATGATAACATTTTGGTGACTTCGTGAAAATTACCTGTTCTTCAGCAAATCCCGCTCTTCGGCCTTCTTCATATTCTCTTTTTCCAGTTTCATTTCAGGGGTTGACATATCCGGCTTTGGCAGGTCGCTGATGATCATTTCTGCTATGAGGGGGAAGGTCTCATCCATGATCCGTTTAATATCATCGGTCTTGTCGTTAATTGCCGTCACGGCAACATCACCCGCCACCAGTTGCGCTTCTTTATCGTACACTGAATAACTCACTTTCACTACCCGGTAATAATTCCGGTAGGGAACATCGGCAGAGGAAGGAAACTGCTTTTTTATTTCAACCAGGCTGATAAAAACAAAAAGGTCGGCACCGTAGCGGTTTGCCAGATAGGGTATGATTTTTAAGTCGCTGAAGTAAACCTCAAGGAACCGGATATCATGGTTGGTCGTGTCAACTGTAAGTTCACCTTTGGTGATGAATTGTTTGTGCGGTTTCGGTTTTGTAAGTCCGTCAATAGCATTAACGATTTTATCGGATGCACTCATTGAAACATTCGCCTGCCTTTTAGCACGTTTTGAATCGGCAAAGCGGTAGCCGGCAGCGCCATAAATCATTTCAAGGTCATTCTTTGCATCCATGGTCTGCTGGCTCATGAGGGATACAACTTTGTAGGAAGTGCGGATTTTACCAGCGATATAAAAGTCAAGGGATGAACGTATTTCATTCCGCATCGCCTTATACTCTTTACCCGATGATTGCGATAATTCAACATCACCGGCAGGATCGGGTAAGTGCATGTTCGGCCGGTAGGGGACGAGAAGCACATTGTGGTACTTGCGTGAGCCATCGGCATATACCTCCTGGTCGGTTTTTTTCTTTCCTGCCGGGTCAAAAGCGGCATCCTGTCCATAGAGGAAAGGCGCTCCTGATAGTAACAGAAGGCAAATGTTGAAAACTATGGGAATATTTATCATAAGTAACGCAAAAAGTGAAATGGTAATTTTAATACTTTCGCAAACAGGGTTTTTCAGAATATGACTGTCTTGCAAAAGCAAAAATACGAAACCGGGGTTTTTCACAAAAAGGGGGAGCAGGAAAGTGTGAACAACACAAGGTTAATAAGATCAGCGCTGATTTCGGTTTACCATAAGGAAGATCTGGATGAAATCCTTCACCTTCTCTCCGGTATTCCTGCAATCCTCTATTCCACGGGCGGTACACTTTCATATATAAAATCACTGGGATTGAAAGCGATTGCGGTTGAGGATATCACTTCCTATCCTTCAATCCTTGGCGGCAGGGTAAAAACCCTTCATCCGAAAGTATTCGGAGGGATATTAGGCAGGCGTGATATGCTGGAAGATGTTGCCCAGATGAACAAATATGAAATTCCTGAAATAGACCTGGTAATTGTGGACCTTTACCCTTTTGAAGAAACGGTCTCATCTGGCGCTTCGTTTGAAGAAATCATCGAAAAGATAGACATCGGGGGTATATCGCTCATCCGCGCTGCAGCAAAAAATTTCAATGATGTATTAATCATCCCATCGCAAAAACAATATCCCTTTCTGAAGTCAATCCTTGAAAACCAAAAGGGAAACACAACGTTTGAAGACAGGAGAAAGATGGCAAATGAGGCGTTCAGGATTTCATCACAGTACGATAATGCAATCCGGAATTATCTGAGTACCGGTCATCTTCCCGATGGAGGACTTGATTTATCAGGTGGCGTATCGTTGCGTTATGGAGAAAATCCCCACCAATCGGGAAAATTCTACGGTAACCTTGACGATGTATTTGAAAAGTTGCACGGCAAGGAGATTTCCTATAATAACCTGCTCGATATTGATGCCGGTATTAACCTGACCGGTGAATTTGACGGTCCCGGAATAGCAATCCTCAAGCATAACAATCCATGCGGAGTTGCCTGTTGCAATAACCAGGTTGAAGCATGGCAGAAAGCGCTTGAAGGCGACCCGGTATCGGCTTTTGGCGGAGTAATTGTTGCGAACCGGGAAATCAGTGCAGGCGCTGCAGAAGAAATGAACAAATTGTTTTTTGAGATCATCGTGGCTCCGGGATATGAAGAAAAGGCGCTTGAACTGCTGAAATCAAAAAAGAACCGCATTATCCTGAGGCAAAAAAAATATTCTCCACCGCTGAAAACAGTGCGTACCGTATTGAACGGATTACTGGAGCAGGACAGGGATAAGCATGTTGAAAAGCCGGGTGAACTTAAATGCGTTACGAACCGAACGCCTTCTTCCGGAACAATTGAAGAATTACTCTTTGCCAATAAGATTGTAAAACATGCCAAATCCAATTCGATAGTCCTGACAAAGGGAAAGCATTTGCTTGGCATCGGTTGCGGGCATGTTTCGAGGGTTGATGCATTAAATTTTGCCATTTCAAAAGCACGGGCCACCGGGAAAGACCTTACCGGTGCGGTAATGGCATCGGATGCATTTTTTCCGTTTGCCGACTGCGTAGAGATTGCTAACGGGGCAGGCATCAGGGATGTGATCCAGCCGGGCGGCTCGGTAAGGGATAACGATTCAATAGAATTTTGCAACAAGCAAGATATGACGATGGTATTTACGGGGATCAGGCATTTCAGGCATTGAGATTTTAGGATTTATGGATTTGAAAATCCAAAAATCTTGAAATCTATTAATCTTAAAATATGAAATTTCCTTATGGCTTTATTTGATTTCTTAACCCAGGAGGTCGCCATTGACCTTGGTACAGCCAATACGGTGATCATTCACAATGATAAGGTAGTGGTGGATGAACCCTCGATTGTGGCAATTGAACGCAATACCGGCAAGATCATCGCGATAGGCAAGGAAGCGATGCTGATGCACGGCAAAACGCATGAGAACATCAAAACCATAAAACCGCTTAAAGACGGTGTGATTGCCGATTTTCATGCTGCCGAAGAAATGATACGCGGTTTTATCCGTAAACTCAATCCCGGCAGGCGGCTTTTCACCCCTTCACTGAAAATGGTCATCGGTATTCCATCCGGTATCACTGAAGTAGAAAAACGGGCAGTGCGCGATTCTGCCGAACATGCGGGGGCAAGGGAGGTTTACCTTATCCATCAGCCCATGGCCGCAGCCATCGGTATCGGAATTGATGTGGAAGAACCTCAGGGGAATATGATTATTGACATCGGGGGCGGAACAACCGACATTGCGGTAATAGCCCTCGGTGGTATCGTTACCGATAAGTCCATCCGTATTGCAGGAGATGAATTCACTGCCGATGTGGAAGAATATATAAAAAAACAGCATAACATACTCATCGGGGAACGAACGGCAGAAAAAATAAAAATAGATGTCGGTTCGGCACTGACCCAACTGGACGATCCACCGCCCGACCTTGCGGTTCAGGGCCGTGATACGATGATGGGGATACCCAAGGAAATCTATGTAACATACTCGGAGATCGCACAGTCACTTGATAAGTCCATAGCAAAACTGGAAGAAGCCGTGATGGCAGCCCTCGATGCCACTCCGCCCGAATTATCGGCTGATATTTATAAAACGGGTATTTACCTTACAGGGGGGGGTGCCCTGCTTCGCGGACTCGATAAACGACTTTCTTACCGGACAAAACTGACGGTACATGTTGCGGAAGATCCCCTGCGGGCCGTTGCAAGGGGAACCGGCATTTCCCTGAAAAACGTAGAAAATTTTCCCTTCCTGATACGCTGACGGAATGCGTAATTTATTTCTCTTTATCTGGCGGCACCATTTCATCTTTCTTTTTCTTCTGATGGAAGCGGTATGCACCGTTCTTATCATCAGGAATAACAACTACCATTTTTCTGCATACCTTAATTCATCCGGTGCTTTAACCGGTTCCATATATGCGGGATTTAATGCGATAGCCGAATATTTTTCCCTTAAAGAGGTCAACGAACAACTCTCCACCGAGAACGCCCGGCTTAGAGCAAAAACAAAGTATTCATTCAGCGTCTATAACCGGGGGCTCTTCAGGATTGGTAAAAATGTTTACCGGCAGCAATACCTCTACCTTGAAGGTAAGGTTGTGAACAACTCAATCAACCGCAGGAATAACTACTTCACTCTTTCAATCGGGAGCGAACAGGGGGTGAAACCGGGGATGGGCGTTATATCACCTGACGGTATTGCGGGAGTTATAAAAGATGTATCGGCCGGATACAGTACCGTGATGTCGGTATTACACAAGAACACCCGTGTGAGTGTCAAAATTAGAAAAAATAACTACTTCGGCACCATGGTATGGGACGGAACCGATTACCGCAAAGCGACTTTACTTGATGTTCCTAAGCATGTGGAATTAACACGTGGCGACACAGTAATAACCAGCGGCTTTTCAACGCTCTATCCCGAAGGAATTGTGGCGGGCACAATCGGATCATTCACAAAAGATCAGGAGGACAATTTTTATGTCATCACCCTGAACCTTTCAACGGATTTCGGTAAAATGGATTTTGCGTATGTAGTGGTGAACCTGTATGGTGTTGAACAGCAGGAACTGGAAAACCGCTCTGACAATGATTAACCTGGTAACCCGCAATATAATCCGCTTCCTGGTATTGGTTCTTTTTCAGGTGCTTGTACTGAATAATATTTACCTGTCCGGTTTTATTAACCCAAATCTCTATATTTTGTTCATCCTGCTCCTCCCGGTAAATACTGCCCCCCCCACGGTCATGCTGTTATCCTTTTTTATCGGTTTATCAGTGGATATCTTTTCCGATACGGGGGGAATGCATGCTGCCGCATCCGTATTTCTTGCATTTTGCCGTCCCTATATTCTTAAACTATTGTCGCCCCGCGAAGGGTATGAATACATTACCGAACCTGCCATTAAACAACTTGGCTTCACCTGGTTTCTCGTTTATATTTTTATGCTCGTGCTGTCACATCACCTGGTTCTTTTCTATGTTGAGGTTTTCAGGTTCAGTGAATTTTTTTATACATTTGCCAAAGTCCTTCTCAGTACGGTAACTACCGTAATTATTATCTTTCTTGTACTCTTCCTGGTTCAAAGGAAGAAGGAGTAAATGACACCGGTTCCGGAAAGAAAAAAAAGAATTCTCATTGCTCCCCTTGACTGGGGACTGGGCCATGCCACACGGTGCATCCCGGTAATACGTGAATTCACTGCAGCAGGTGCCGATGTCATTATCGGTTCAAATTCGGCAGCGATGATTCTTCTCCGGAAAGAATTTCCGCAACTTGAATGGGTTGAACTCCCGGCATATAATATCAGGTATCGTTTTCCCGGTTCTATGTTTTTATCGGTCACTGCAGCATTACCCGGAATTATTTTTACGATTATCCGGGAACATAACCGGCTTCAACAGATTATCAGGACGCATAAAATTGATGCCGTCATTTCAGATAACCGATGGGGGTTATGGACAAAAAAAGTCCCATCCGTATTCATCACCCACCAGGTAATGATAAAATGCCCTCACCTCCTGAAATTTTTGGAGCCGCTGCTCTGTTTTCTGCACAAACAAATCATTAACCGTTTTACTTTTTGCTGGATACCTGACCTTGAAGGTGACGGCAACCTTTCCGGAGACCTTAGTCATAAATATCCGGTACCGCGGAATGCTAAATTCATCGGATGGATTTCACGGTTTATGGGGCAGGATAATGAAAATAGGGAAAATATTTATGATCTTATTGTAATTTTATCGGGACCGGAACCACAGCGAACTAAAATGGAGAAAAATATTTTGAATCAATTGAAGAGTTTTTCCGGCAAAGTAATTTTCTGTAGAGGTCTTCCGGCAGGAGACATGGAGTTACCGGAATGGAAGGGATATTGCACAGTTGAATTTTTAGACCATCTTAATTCAGATGAAATGGCATTAAAAATATTGCAATCCGGAATAATTATCGCCCGTTCCGGCTATTCAACGCTGATGGATTTGGCCGTTTTAGGCAAGAAAGCCATTCTTATTCCCACACCGGGACAGCCCGAACAGGAGTACCTTGCGGAATATTCGGGATTGAATAACCGTATGTTCATTGTAAGGGAGAAAAACTTTCTGTTACATGATGCAATTACCCGGGCAATGAAAATTCATAACGAAGTTGGCAGAATACCGGTTCAGCGGGAAAATTCTAGCAAATTAAAAACGACAGTTCAAGAGTTTTTGAATCGCATCAGACCTTCCTGGTAAGTTATTTACGTACCACCGGGTACTGCCTTTTTTTTCGTTTCAAACTCAAACAAAACCGAAAACCGCACAGTATTTTCAAGAGGATGATTCTGTTCGAACGGAATAAGGTAAGCGAAATCAACTCCGAAGAATTTATATCTGAATCCCATTCCGGCAGTAAAAAATTGCCGTGCGCCTTTGTTTTCGTGTTCGTAAAAAAGTCCTGCACGGAAAGCCAGCATCTTATTATAGAGGTACTCGGTGCCTGCCGACACGTTTATTTCGTTTATTTCTTCCCTGATTCCGCCCGGAGCATCGGTAAATGATCCGGCCATACCGTCAATAAGCGGTTTTTTCATCCACTCATTATTGGTATCATTTGGGTTGGGTGTCGGTACAAGCAGTTTATTGAAATCAAGTAACAGCATAATTGAATTGTACCGGTCAAGTTCAACGGAAAGTGAAGGTCCCAGGCGCATGTTAACAGGAATAAAATTTCTTTCACCCGAATTGTCGTATGATATTTTTGAACCGATATTTGAAATATTCAGGCCGGTTGCGAAGATGCAATTCAAGTCAGAAAGCAGAATATTCCTCCGGTAATAAACCGACAGGTCGGCAGCAACCGATTTGCCGGGATGAGTGAGAACACCACCCTGGGCAAGGTAAATATTTCCAAACAGGTTGGAATAAATGTACCGCATGGAAATAGCGCCAGATAAATTTTCGTTAATTTTAACAGCATACGCGGCATCGGCAGCAAATTCATAAGGATGGAATTTTCCGGTTACGGTACCTGTAATACTTGTAAATACAATTTCACCCAATGAGAAGTAACGGTACGACATTCCTAAAGTTTGATTATTTTTCAACCGGATAAATCCCGACCAATACAGGAAATGAATATCATTGACCAGCGCCCTTAGCCATGGGGTATATGAAAATGAGAACCCAATATCCTTATTAATAAAAGCAAATTTGGACGGGTTGTAGTGCATTGAAAACGGATCGGCTACTGAAGCGACACCTGCTTCACCGAGCGCACCACCACAGGCATCCGGGGCAGGAAGCAGGAAAGGTACTGCGGTAGTTACCACATTTCGCTGACCGGCTATTTGGGATTGGAATAATGAATTAATTTGTCCTTGAGCGCTTAAGGTGAATTGGCAAATAATAATTACCGATATCCGGTAAAATTTCATGGAGGGTATTAATTTTTTACGATCAATACAACCGCAAAAGCGGCAATACCTTCTTCTTTTCCGATGAATCCGAGTTTCTCGGTAGTAGTGGCTTTTACGGAGATGCAGTTAACCGGTATCCCGCAAACACCGGCAAGAACTTTCTTCATCTTTTCAATATGACCGGATATTTTCGGCTTCTGGAGGCAAACCGATGAGTCGATATTTACTATTCTGAATTTTTCTTTTTTCAGAAGTGAAACCACCTCTTTCAAAAGAATCCGGCTGTCAATATTTTTATATTTTTTTGAAGTATCCGGAAAATGGTATCCGATGTCGCGCAATCCTGCAGCGCCCAGCAGGGCATCGCAGATTGCATGGATGAGTACATCCCCGTCCGAATGGGCTTCAACGGCTTTTGAATGGGGAATATCTACCCCTCCCAGGCGCAGGCATCTGCCTTTTTTTAAACGGTGGATATCAATGCCGAAACCGGTGCGGAAGAAGAAATGGTTTTTATAAATCAAAATTCAGGGTAAAGCGCAGGGTATTTTCAAGCGGGTGTTTCTGTTCGGTGGGGATGAGGTATCCGAAGTCGAGGCCGAAAACATTATATTTTAACCCGGCTCCGATGGTGAAAAACTGGCGGGCGCCTTTATTGTCATCTTCGTAAAAATAACCCGCCCTTAGCGCGAATTGCCGGTCGTACCAGTATTCGGCTCCCACCGAAAGGGTCACTTCATTGAGTTCTTCCCGGAATCCGCCAGGTGCATCCGAAAAAGAGCCGAGCATTCCGTCAACAATCGGTTTTTTCATCCATGCCTGGTCGGTATCGTTGGGATCGGGTGAAGGAACGAGCAGTTTGTTGAAATCAACTACAAACATCATGGAATTAAATTGGTCAAGGTCAACGGAAAGAGAGGGTCCCAGGCGCATATTAATCGGTATAAAATTTCTTTCACCCGAATCGGTATAGGATATTTTAGACCCGATGTTGGAAATGTTGAGCCCCGATGCAAACAGGCCGTTCTTGCCGGAAAGCAAAATCTTCCTCTGGTAATAAACCGACAGGTCGGCAGCAACCGACTGCCCGGGACGTGTCAGAGCGCCACCCTGGGCAAGATAAATATTCCCGGAAAGGTTGGAATAAATATAACGCAACGCCAGTCCGCCAGAGAAATTATCGGATAATTTACGCGAATATGCGGCATCAAGAGCGAATTCATGAGGATTGAAATCACCGGTCACATTTCCCATAATATCAGTAAAAACAATATTACCGAGAGAAAAATAGAGCAATGACATTCCCAGTGCCTGGTCTTTGCCAACTTTTTTGAAGCCGGTAAGATACCCAAGGTTAATATCATTCACCAGCGCTCTTAACCAGGGTGTATAAGATACTGCATAACCGTTATCTTTTGTAATAAAGGCGAGTTTGGCGGGGTTCCAGTGAATTGAGTTGGCATCGGGTGTTGAGGCCACTCCGGCATCCCCGAGTGAACCACCGCGTGTGTCAGGGGCGATCAACAATAACGGTACGGCTGTAGTGACTACATTTCTTTGCCCGGCAAGTTCTTTAGTTGTAAGTGTTTGCTGTGCCTGCCCGCTTTCAATTGTGCCAAACAAGGCAAGTATCGTTAATATATTAAAAGTGGAATTCATGGATAAAATCTGTTTATCATTATCTGTAATTAATCGGTGTAATAAGAATAATCAATATAATCGGTGATATATCAAAGGTAAATAAAAATCCGAAAATGATTACAGGGATTTCAATATAATTACATAGATGAAATACAAAAATGCAATCCCCGTAATCCTTCTAAAATCTATGTAATCTTAGTATAATCAGTTCAAAATTACGAGTTTTTCCAGTTTGTCGGCTTTCAGCCCGTCAGGCGACTGAACCTTTAACCGGTAAATATAAACTCCCCGGCCAATCTTATCTCCATAATCATCCCTGCCGTTCCAGTCAATCATATTCCTGCCAACATTATACCCGGTTGTAGTTAAGGATGCATCAATGGTCTTAACAAGTTTGCCGGACACGGTAAATATCTGTATCTGTACATCGAGTTCCTGCCCCGGCTTATTATGTTCAAACATGAAAGAAGTACGAGTGGTAAACGGATTGGGATAGTTGAGCACCATGTTAAGAGCCATTTCGGCTGATGAGGCAACAATAAATTCAACTTCACCTTCAGAAGAATTATTGAGAGCATCAAACGCTTTTACTTTCAGCGCATGCCTTCCTTCGGAAAGGTTTGTGAACCGGTACTTCGCTTCTCCGCTCTTATAGGAATCAAGGTCTGATTCGTAATAATCATTAAGAACGATACTGTTGCCGGTATTATTATCGAGGATAGCGGTAAGATCATGTCCGATGGCATTGCCGACCGTATTGATGCTGTTTTCATCAAATAGTTTTACCAGCAGGTAAGGGTTTTCATCAGTAATGCCTCCTGCGACAAAATTTTCATCATTCATATAGAGATCGATTTCAGGCCCGGTGTTATCACTGATAACGGTGTCTGCCGTTCCACCGATAATAAAATTTTCAAAACTGCCGCTGCCGTCCGTAACGCTGTCGGTGGCGTAAAAACTCATCCTGCCAAAGCCGGGTTTGTAGGAAATATCTTTCGGTATCAGGAAAGTAAATGAAAAATCACCGCTGCGTACCCTTGACTTACCCTTGTAAATAAGGTTTTTCTGAAGGATAAAAGTGAACGGTTTGCTGGCCGGGTCATTTACGAGAGTGGTTTTGGTTTCGGCTTTATCAAACACCGAGAGATAAACGATCCCGTTAAACCCGGTCATCTTTGTTTCGCTGTATTTATCCTGAATATACCCTGATATAGTTACCAAATTGAGGGCTTTGACAGTGTCGGGAACCGTACCAACGGGTTTATTGTTGATAGTAGTAGTGACTACGCGGTGAACCGGGTATGCGAGGCGCAGGGCCGGATCTCCCAGCAGATGAAAATTACGAAGATTAGGTGAAGCGTTGGAACCGTAGAATTTAGTGAGGCGGTTCACATCGCCAAGGCGTGGAAAATCGCCAATGAGGTCTTCAAAAACAACGTTGTAAAATGCGGTGTTGAGATTAAAATTTTCATTGGCAAACGCAAGCCGGGTGGTGAATAAGGCGGCAATTCCCCCCCCATTGGGATTCAGTACGACAAGTTCACCTGCCGCTGTCCTCTCCGGATCGTCATACCGGGCGAATTCGCAGGTAGCGGTAAAGAAGCAGGGGAGGTTATTAATGTTCTGCATGCCGTTTATTTCAGGAACTTCAAGGATCCGTTCATGAGCCCAGGACACCTCACCTCCGTGGCCTGTCCAGTTCACAGTCAATGCACCCCTGTCAATGCGGTTGAGCAGGTCGCGTTCGGCATCAGGGTAACGTTGCCCTCCCGTGGATGAGGTCTGGACATAAGCATCAAGGTAAATTTTATCAACATTATAGTTATTATATTCCGTATCGACTTTTGTTGCAAGCGTATTGGCCTGGCTTATATGCAGGTTGTTATCTTCATCGTCACCTACAAATAATACCCAGTTCCTCCAGTCGCGCATCGCACCCGGATCAGTAGCGTAGCGGATAATTTTATCAACAAATGTTTCTGCTTCCTCAGCAGTTTTTGCCACCAGCCGGCCTATCCCGACATCCGGATAATCGCCATAGAGTTCGCTTCCCCCGTCTTCGTAATCCATGCTGGCAAAGAAGTCATCTGAAACATAGGAACTGATCGGGTTTGTTGAATTTCCCGCTTCGTACGTGATGATGAAATTGGTGTTATTGCTCATCCGGTCAAGGGGATCGTAGGAACCGTCACCGAAGAGGCATACATATTTAGGCAGGTATCCGGTCTCACCTGCTGCACGGTCGTAAATCATTTTGATGAAGTCGCGCACCGCTGCAACATCCTGTGCACCCGAAGAAAATTCGTTGAAGATATGATCCTGCTGAACTACAATAACATTCATTTTGTCGAAGTCGGTGTGATGAGTGGCAAGACGTTGCGCCTGTGTCAGAAAAACAGAAGGGGTAACAATGATAAGATCCGGTTGCTTTGTCCCGTATGACGTCAGTCCATGCAGGTCCTGGTTGGGGATTTTTGTGCCTGATGAGGGTGAAGGAAATCCTGAATTTTTGAACGCGGCAAAAGTGCGGAGGGTATCGGTTTTCGCACGGAAAATGAATTGTGTACCCTGGAAGTCACCCGCCTGTTCTTTCGGATTCAGCGGATCGGTGACTTCCCATACGCGGTCGGTTGATGAAATTCCGGAAATAATAAATTCAGCCGCATTACCCGTGTCAGCGGATTGTACATCGCGGAATAAAATCTGCTGTACTCCCGACAGGGTCAGCAGCCGTATTGAATTGAGGGTAATATAATTTAACCACCCTGTACATGTGGCTTGTCCGTTCTTGGCAAAAGAAATATTTACAATCATATTGGACGATGAGGGAGTGAAAAGCCCGGTCCCGGTGGCGCCATTGGCATAGGTATCGGTATAAACAAGGGAATTCAGTTTATTGGGAGTTATAGTGAGAACCTGTGTTCCATTCGCAGTAATATCAAACGTTGCCGGTTGCAGGGAACGAAGGTACACTTCGGCTTTTAAGGTAAGCGGGACCGAATAATCAAGGTTCGGAACCTGAAAACTGAAATTATAGGAAGTGAGTATGTCAAACTCCTCACCGAACCATTCCCTGCCGGATTTCAGAAAATTAACGCTATTTTTTTCATAAAAAACAAAATCGTTGAATGAAGTAACGGTATGGGTAGGCGATACGGTTTCCGATGGCTGGGTTGCAATCCTTTTGCCGGGACCCAAATCGGCTGTGATGAAGTAAAAGGCATAGCGGGAGTAAATATTATCCGTATGCTCAAAGAGGCCGTTTGTACTGTTATATTTCCAGGTATCGGGTCCTTTAGCGTAAAAGAGCGCATAGTCACCGGTTCCGAGGTTGCCGTCCGCTTCACCTGAAATCCATATTGCGTTTTCAGTAAGGTCGTCATAGCGGAAAGAGGAGTTAGCCAACGGAAGAATACCCCCCCCGTTGCCGTAAATACGGATGTTGCGGGGGTCAATATTTGCCACATCCATGCCTGCCTGCTGCATCCATGAATATGTGATCTGGTAAATTCCATCGGATTGAATGTTGAATTTATACCAGTTTCCCGTTGCCAGCACCGAATTGGAAGAATAGGTATTTGCCTTCATCGCTTTCGCTTTGAACTCAGCAGGATTGACTGTAATATCAAATGAAAGAAGCCGTTCCATCGTTCCGTTACCGGGATTTTTACGCAGGGGGATAAAAGAAACCGAACCGTACGGAACCAGGCGCATCGCTGAAATTAAAGAACGGATTTCCGGTTTTACCGTAATAAGAGCCAGTTCGTCCGGCCTGATTAAGGATAGTTCATCACCCGGAACCGTTTCCCATGCCATATTGGTGACGGAGACATCCAGTTTTGGTGTATTCGGATTCTGAAGTTTTATTTTCTGATGCCAGACCGGAAGGTTACCATAGGTGAAATCATAGGAGCAACCGGTAAAGGATAATGTATTTAAGGAATAAGTTTCCGTCAGTTGGTGTTTTGCCGGTGGAAGCCATTGGATAGTGTGATGTACGGCCTGTGCAGTTACATCCATGCCGGCAGGCGGCAGCATAATATAAAAGGCGGCCGAAAAAACGGCAGCAACAGTTGAAACGAAACAATTTGAGTTCATCGGAATTGATTTCCGGTGGTTGGTGATAGTTCCGGAAGTAAAGATAGGAAATATTCGGGAAAAGGGTTTTTTGGATTAATGGTATGGGTGAAACGATGGGGTTGGAGAAATATTGTGCGGATGGAATTCGATTGATCCCGCCAGTTCTCAATTACCACTCATTAACAAACTTCGGACACGGCACAACCCGTTTTGATTTTTGTTTTTTGTAATCAGGACGGGCGTATTCGTAAATCAGGGAAATCTCATGGGAGCCGCCTGAACGTGCAGTAAGGCGTGATATGGTGAGGTCGTATGAATAGCCAATGCTTAAATGGTAATCTTCAAGGAAAAAACCGGTGTAAAAAACCAGTGCATCATCATTGGGATAGCCGGGTTCGTATGCTTTCAGATAGGGAATTCCCCTGTACCACATTCCCGCCTTGAAGGGTTTGCGTTTGTAGTACATACCAAAATCAATCTGGTCCCATTGCTGCTGTCCTTTATAGTTGGCAATTACCGAGAGAGATGAAAGATCATGGTTCTTGTCGTCTTTTGTTATGGGTATAGTAAACCCACCGTGAACCGAATAGTTTACCGGCAGGCGCGTTTTTATTCCTACCAATGACTGGTTGGGGCGGTTCAGATGGTTAAAGGATACTCCAAGCCACCATCGTTGAGTAAGGTATACAGCACCAGTACCGAAGTCGGGATAAAAAACCGTTTTTTTATTTATCGTTTCGGTTGTGCCTGTGCCGTCATTGCGCAATAACTGGTCACCGAAAATAAAACGGGAGTAGTCAACATCGCGGAAAACGGCTGCTCCTTTTAATCCGAACCGGATAAAATTCTCATGGCCAACCATTACCTGGTAAGCATAGAATCCACCTATGGACCTGAAGCGCAACGCTCCGCTTCCTGCTTTATCACGAAGGAATTCAATTCCTGCTCCGCTGTTCTTATGGACAAGGTTATAATCAAATGATAGTGCATAAGTGTTGAATGCGCCAGGCACACTTGTCCACTGCTTGCGGTAATTGCTTATGTAGCGCATCTGCATGGTATTGCCGGTCAGTGCCGGGTTGAGATTCAGTGGCGCTGAATAAAATTGCGATAACTGCGGATCCTGCCCAAATGAGTTCAATGTTATCAGGAATAATATAAAACTGTTTTTTTTCATTGTCTATTGTCTACTGTTTCCTGCCTGCTGCCCATGCTGACGCACTGGTCAGCATCCTGACCGAAAGCGTCAGGACTGCTCATTGCCCACTGCTACTGCTTTCCCTTCAAAACGACATTCTTCTCCACTTCAAAGGTCTTCTCAATTTGATCATATATGATTTTTTCTTCATAATCCTCAAATCCGGGCATTGAAATTTTTAGTAAATAATGAACCCCTGGTTTTAAGATCATCAGATATTTTCCTGTGCCGGCATGAGAAACGAAAATACCTTCCTGCGCTCCGGCATCCTCAGATACCATAGCCATCTTTGCTTTTAAGGGAGTGCCTGAATCCGATTTAACGGTTCCTTTCAGAATAACAAGCATACGGTTTTCAAGAACAGGCATGTACAAAGTGTAAATATCCTGTTTACCATATCCTTCTTCACGCTCTGATGAATAATAACCGCGCCTGCCGTCAGTTGACAGAACAAAATAAATATCATTGCCGGTAGTATTGACCGGGAATCCGAGGTTTCTTGGATTTGTCCAGTTCGTATCGGTATAATTAACCGCATTCTCTTTGAGACGGCTTTCAAACACATCATATCCGCCCATGGTTTCATGGCCTTTTGAACTGAAAAAGAGCGAAACGCCATCCGGATGAAAGTAACAGGCATCCTCATCGTAAGGAGTATTGATAACTGAACCGAGATTCATCGGCAGCGACCATTCCCCTGTGGGGAACATAACAACGCGGTAAATATCTTTTCCGCCCAATCCACCCGGGCGGTCGCTTGAAAAGAAAAGAATGTTTCCGTCAACGTTCAGGCATGCGCTGGGTTCGTTGAAAGCGGAATTGATAGAAATACTTAATTTTTGCGGAACAGACCATTCTTTTCCATCAAACCGCGTCAGATGAATATCCCCTTCTTTCAAGTTTTCATTTGTCCGGTAGATTATCAGTGAGTTTCCGTCACCGGAAAGGCCGGTTCCTGCATCATGGGTAAAAGTATTGATATTGGCGCTTAGCGGAACGGGATCAGACCAAAACCGGTTATCGCGGTAAGCAATATAGATATCTTCATAATATTGGCCGTACGGATCAACTTCCCCCCCCGTGCTGCCGGGCCTGCGGCTCGTGAAAATCAAAAACGACTCGTCACCGGGAATCAGCGGTGCGTACTCAGGAAATTTTGTATTTACTATCGGACCGAAGTTTTCAATGCGGGTGTCAACAGGGTTTTTGAACATTACCTTAGCCCTGTTGGCTATTTCAACCTGCCGGTCGATTTCACTTACCTGAATATTTTTCTTTTTTGCCGGATCCGAAATATATTGATTCAGAATCTTCAGTTCATCGTCAATCCGGTTCTGGCGATGAAGGATGAGCGCTGAATAATAACGCGCTTCATTGTTTCCATTTCTTACCGAGCGTGAAAAATAACCGAGCGCATCACGGGTATCGCCACCGGTATTGAAAAGGCATGTCCCCATCTTAAAATTCAATTCTGCCCAACCACTGTCAGAGGGATACAGATTCAGATAAATTGCCATGGCGCCCGGATAATCACCGGTCTTGTAATAATAATCACCTTCCTTCAACTTCTCCTTCTGCTCCTTAGTGAAGTTTTTCTGTCCAATAACCGGTTCATGAAAGTGAACCAGCAGGACAATGAAACTTATTATTATTGTAGTTCTCATTTCAATAACCGGTAATTATTCCTGTTTGCAATCAATTTCAAATTATTCAGTGTATCTGATTTTAAATAATACTATTCGTCTTATAAATTTATCATCTTAACAAGGTCACATCTCCCATCTTTTCCACCACTGTATTGTTATCATCTGCAAATTTAACCCTTACTTTCCAAACATAAACATCCTGCTGGAGTAATTTACCGCGGTAATAACCGTCCCATCCTTTTTTTACATCAATTGTTTCAAATACCATTTCACCCCATCGGTTAAATATCATCATGTGAAATTCCTGCACATATCGTGTGACCGGGAAGAAAACATCATTGCTGAAATCGGTAAATGAAATCACTCCACCGTTGGAACCGTTTGGATCGGGAGTAAAAACATTGGGAACCCGTATATCCCAGTCGGGTCCCACACGAACCGTAACCTGGCACTGTGCCGTACAGTTGTATTCGTTAGTGACGGTCAGAAGCACATTATATGTTCCCGTGTCAGTATAAATATGAACCGGGTTTTGCAGCGAATCCGTTATGCTATCGCCAAAATTCCAATAATAAGATGACCATGTACCGGTACTGAATTTCACGGTAGGTTTTTTAATATCGGTTTTTTCGGGGTCAGCAGAGCAATCAGGTTGCGGAAGAGGACGGACCGTAATAACGGCAGCCGAGTCATCTGCTGAAGTGCAATTATCAGATGAAGTAACGGTAACTGAAACTATGTAAGAGCCGTTCACCGGGTAGGTATGTGAAGGTGATTGCTCTGTTGACGTTGTCCCGTCCCCGAAATCCCACAGATGTGTTGCATTGATATTAACCGGATCGGTAAATGATAGGGACAGAGGCATACATCCTTCTCCCTGAACCGGAGGTATCATGATTACCGGGTAAGGATAAGCCGATACAACAACCGAATCGGATATAGTGTTTCCGCAAAAATCTGTGACTGTAACAGAATAGACGTTTATCCCTGAAACAGTAACATAAAATGGTCCTTTTATGGTCATGCCGTTACTCCAAATATACGAATAAGGCGGAAATTCTTCATTAAAGATACAATTGATTGTTGTCAGGTTTCCTTCGCAGACATTACCGCCAGAAATTACATCCAGTCCTGAAGGGTTCATTATACTGACGAAAACAGTCACCGAGTCGGTTGTGGTGCATCCGTTATTATCTGTAGCGGTCACTGAATAAGTTGTTGTTAGAACCGGTGCCACAGTAAAAGATACGCCCGTACCTAATGATTGGTTCCATATATAAGAATACGGACTTATTCCACCGCTTCCAGCAGCCGAGATTGTTGCTGAATTTCCCGGGCAAATTGTATCAATGCCTATTGCCGTAACAGCAACCGGAGGCGGCTGGGTTATTGACACAGAATCAGAGACGGAGCAATTATTAAAATCCGTAACCGTTATTGTATAATTGCCCACTGCCCACTGCCCACTGCCGGGTGTTGTATCTCCATTACTCCATAAGTACGAATAAGGGGGGGTACCACCTGAGGCGAAGGCAAGGGCGGAGGCGGAGGAATCACCGAAGCAGGTAATATCCGAATCAGATATTAAAATTGTCAATTGGGGGGGTTGATTTACGATTACTGAAACCGTATCGGTGCAGCCGACCGAGTCGGTAAGGGTAACGGAATAAGTTGAAGATGGAAGATTTATGATAGCAGAAGTTGTCAATCCGGTGCTCCAAAGGAAGGAATACGGTGGGGTTCCACCCAATGGTGTAATACCCGCTACCCCGTCACTATCGCTATAGCAACTTACATAAGAGACAAAGATGTCTGCGATAAGTTCTGCGGGTTGCGTGATGGTAACGGAATCGATAATCGAACAACCGTTAGTATCGGTCACCGTTATTGTATAATTGCCTGCTGCCCACTGCCCACTGCCAACTGTAGTATCGCCATTGCTCCACAAATAGGAATAGGGGGGGGATCCTCCTGAGGCAAAGGCAGAGGCGGAGGCGGAGGAATCACCGTAACAAAGCACATCCTCCCATAAAAAAGAGTCAATAAGCAATGGAGACGGTTGTGAAACGGTTGCGGTCAATGAAGAGTCAACACAGCCATTGCTGTCGGTAATTATTACTTCATAGGTACCGGCCGATAATCCCGTTGCCATTGAATCTGTCTGGGAGCCGGCAAGTGAATCCCACAGATAGGTATAGGGGGGGGTACCAGAAGTTACAGTTATCACTGCTGAGCCGTTACTTCCGCCAAAACAACCTGCGGGCACGGAAGAAACTGTTGCGTTAAGCCAGGTATTGATTATTGAAATATTTACGGTATCGCTTTTTGGTGCGCATCCACCGTTGCCGGTTGTTGTCAGCACCAATTGAACAGAACCTGCAGCCGTATCGGCACTGCTGAAATTATAAACCGCAACTAATGATGTATCATTAGGAGTAAAAGTTCCTGTTCCGCTTGTGGACCAGATACCACCGGTGGCAATAGTGACAGAACCATTTAGCGATACCGACATGGCGCATACAACAGAATTATTATTTCCTGCATCCGCTGTGATATTATCGGGAGTATAAGTGATAATCAAAGAATCCTCAACCGCACTGCATAAACCGTTGCCTGTTGTGGTGAGTAAAATGAGAACACTTCCTGCCGAAGTATCGGCAGGGGAGGGGTAATAAGTTACATTTACTGAAGTATCATCGGGCGAAAAATTTCCGCTTCCGTCCGTGCTCCATAACATTCCGGTTGCAACCGATACAGTACCGATCAAATTGACCATCGGATTCGTGGCGCATACACTTTGATCCTGCCCTGCATTGACCGAAGGCCCCGTAAGTAAGGTGGTAACTGCCGAATCGGATACGGCAGCGCACTGTCCGTTATCGGTTGATGTAAAGATTACTGTCACCGAACCTGCAGTGGTATCAGCAACAGAGGGGTAATAATCTACATTCATAACGGTATCGGACGGTGAAAACCAACCGCTTCCGGTTGTTGACCATAATCCCTGCAATGTTGATGATGCAGCCGACATAGGAACAGGGAAATCGTTGCTGCACACGCTGTCGGGAGCCGAAACGGCAACAATTATATAATTGCTGATAATCGTAATATTCATTGAGTCGGACCGGGGGGGGCATCCACCGTTACCGGTAGTTGTCAGAACCAGCAATATGCTCCCTGCTGCGGTATCTGCTGGGCTGAACGTGTACATTGTATTAAATGAAGTATCAGATGGGAAAAAGGATCCTGTTCCCGTTGTTGACCATAAGCCACCGGAAGCAACGGTAACATTACCGGTTAAAATAATACCGGGCGAACAAATTGTGGTGTCATCTGGTCCCGCGTCAACAGTGATCAGGTTGGGAGTGATAGTAAGGAGTAATGAATCAACTCTTTGCGCACAAGGGGGGGGATTAACCGATGAAAGCATGATATAAATATTCCCTGCTAAAGTATCGGCCTGTGAAGGCGTATAGGTTACCGACAGCAAGGTATCATAAGGCGAAAATATTCCGCTTCCGTTTGTTGACCAAACTGCTCCGGCAGCGCTGCCGCTATAATATCCCGAAAGTGATGCACTGCTTCCCGCGCATACCGATTGATCTGGTCCGGCATTTACTACCGGAACAGGAACGAGAATAAAATTTATGGTATCAGAAACAGCAATGCAGTTTCCGTTATTGGTTGAAGTCAGCGTAAGGGTTACCGACCGGAAG
Source organism: Bacteroidota bacterium (assembly GCA_016193485.1). Lineage (GTDB taxonomy): Bacteria > Bacteroidota > Bacteroidia > JACPRZ01 > JACPRZ01 > JACPRZ01. The sequence continues at coordinate 76,492 of JACPRZ010000029.1, forward strand.
GCGGTATCAGCAACGGATGGAATATAGGTTGTATTCAATGAGGTATCATTAGGCGAAAACAGTCCGCTTCCGCTGGATGTCCATTGCCCGGATGATGTTGAAGAATAGCCGTTAAGCGATATACCGTTAATACCGGCACAGATTGTTTGCCCCGTTCCCGCATTTACTGCCGGTGCATCGGTGATGGTGACAACCATTGCATCATTCACCGCAATGCATGCTCCATTGTTGGTGGAAGTAAGGGTAATTGTTACCGATCCCGTGGCCGTATCGGAAGCGGAGGGCAGATAAGTTGCCGTGAGTGATGAATCGTTGGGTGAGAAAATACCGGTACCAGTGGTAGTCCAAATCCCTGTTACGGCTCCTCCGTAAATGGTCCCGTTAAGAGAGACATCGGAATTATTAGCGCAAACAACCTGGTCGGGTACTGCAACCGCTACCGGTGCATCAGTTATTGTAACCAGCAGATTGTCACTAATTGTACTGCACACTCCGTTATTTGTTGATGTCAATGTGATCGTTATACTCCCCCCCCCAGTATCGGCAGAACTGGGATTGTAGGCAGCAGTGAGTGAAGTATTGATAGGTGAGAATGTCCCAGTGCCGGATGTTGACCATATACCGGTGGTTGTGCTTCCGGTTACCGAGCCGTTTAATAGTACGGTTGCATTGTTTGCGCAAACAACCTGATCGGGTCCAGCATTGACGAAAATTTCTGGCTGAAATGAAATAAGAACCGAATCGGAATCGGGCGGGCAGGTGCCGTTGTTTGTTGTAGTTAGTTGCAAAATAACAGAACCGGAAAAAGTATCTGCCGCTGAAGCCGAATAGGTTGCATTTAATGAAGTATCATAAGGCGAAAAAGTACCGGTTCCGTTAGTCGTCCAGATACCCGATGTCGTACCGGTAACAGCGCCATTGAGCGTTACCGTGCCCGGGTTGGCGCATACGGTTTGATCAGATCCTGCATTTGCAGTAATAGGTGAAGCAAATGCAGTAACCGTGACACTGTCGTAAACAGGCGGACAGGCAGTAGTATCAACCATTGTTACGAACCAGGCGCCTGCACCAACGGAAATTGAAGAGGTTGTTGCACCGTTGCTCCATAGGTAGGAATAGGGGGGGGCGCCACCAATACCGTTTGCAGTGATGGTTGTATTGGTTCCGCCAAAGCAGACCGTAGGATTCTGAGGAAGAATATTCACCGAAATGGATGAGACAAAATAAACGCGCACCGTATCGCGGAAATAAAGTGTATCGCATCCTCTTTCAAAAGATCCCGATACTTCATAATCAACATAGGGGGGGTATCCGGGTTGCGCGGTTACAATGACCGTATCGCAACCAACCGTGCAGTTGAGGTAGGAATTGTACGTTGCATTGAAAGGAACGGAAGACCAGACGATAGTTCCCTCCTTCAGTCCTGTCACCGATAATGTATCAATGCATGCGTCTGTTACGACAATATCGGGAGAGACCTGTGCCGGACTGATTGCCGAGATGGAATAAGTGTTGGGATTGTTTCCCGGTTTACAGAAGGTAATTTGGTGGGGTCCGGGACCTGTTACGCACATTGAATCGCCTACTTCGGTGGGGTTGGCGCAACTTATTTCATAATATAATGCACCAGGGGGTATAGCACCGCTTGAGATGTTAAAACTGATCATCTGCGTGCCGGGGTCAAGGGTCACAATAAACGTTACGCAAACATCAGGCGCTGCAGCGCCACAAACCTGGCATCCTCTTTTCACAGTGGGGCTTGTCCACACGCTGTCGGGATTTCCCGTAAGGTCAAGAACAAAAACAGGAGCGAAATCAACAACAATGGGCGCAATAAAGGTATCGGTGCATCCCATCCCGGATGATACAACAAGAGTGACATTGTAGGTTCCGCTGTCCTGGAAGATATGAACCGGGTTTTGCTGGGTTGATGTAAAGCCGTCACCGAAATCCCAGTTCCATGAGGAAATGAATGAATTTGAGGATACAGCAGAAAGATCAGTAAAGTTTACAGTATCACCCGCACAGGTAAGCGTGTCACCGGCAAAAGCGGCAGTAATCCAGGATACATGAACAGTATCGTAGGCGGTATCGGCACATGCGGTTCCCTTATTGATGATGAGCATGACATTATAATCTCCGGTATCGGAATAAGACCAGGAAGGAAATTCTGCAATGGAAGTATCGGCAAGTGTTGCCGGGTCGCCAAAGTTCCACCACCAGTTATTTGCAGAGGTATCGCTCTGGTTTGGAAAATTCATGGCAGCGCCATTGCAGACATAAAGATCTCCTGTGGAATCAATTTCCGCCTGTGCCGATGGAAAACAGGTTGCGATGTTGAACTGGAAATCCCTTACGACTTCGCTGATCAGAATTCCGTTGCGGTATTCTGATACTTTTATCCCTACAATATATTGGCCGAGGGTGAATGCTGTTCCGGTTAACAGCCCGGTCGAAGAACTCAGCGAGAGAGACGGACCACCTGCGTTAAGAGGACTTGATGAGGAATATCCGGGGATCCATGTGATTGGGGTAAAAGTCGCCTGGTTGGATGGAAAGGTCGGGGGATCATCGGTGTAGGGATTATAGAATGAATATACGAGGGAATCGCCATCCGCATCAGTGGCGGAGTGATCAAAAGTGAAATTTTCTCCAACGCACAGGAACAAGGGGGGGAACAGGTTGAAAACGGGAGCGCTGTTGGATTGAAAATCATCCAAAGCGACTGAAACATTATCAATTGAGTAAATTTCTGTATTAGGGGATGTAGCGCCATAATCAAACTGAACGATAATCTGAATACTGTCACCGGTGAGACCGGAATCACTTGCCATGGCAGTTGTGAAATCGTTGACCTTAAAGCCATTATTGGAAAAAAGAACGGGCGGTCCGTTATTGATGCGATAATAAACCCGTATGGAATCATCATTGTCCAGGTCACCTTGTTCGGCCAGGTCCACTTTCACATCTACGCCTGCCGGAAATGCGGAGATATCAATATATTCTGAAGTCCATGTCGCCTGCCCGTCATCGGCACCGGTGGTTCTGAAAAGATTACCGTTCACTGACGCAGCCGAAGGGGGAGGGGCACCGGTTGAAGAACTCCATGCAGTCGTGCCGTTATCGGTTGTGGTTCCGTTGGCGAGGTTGAAATATTCAACCCATACAGGCGTGGTGCCGGGAAGAAAAGTATAAAAACTTTCACCGGTGCAGTTGCACGACATATCGGCATTGGTAGTGGTAAGGTTGCGGCAGCAGTACTGAAAATAGATATGGTATCCTCCGGGATTTGGCTGGAGGTTATTTACTGTAACTGTATAGATCGCTTCCTGCGTGCATGGCATCGGGTTGGGCGGAAGAGCGCAACTGTCTAATCCGGATGGAAGATTTGTTACGGTTCCGAGAGGAATAGTGATGTCTTTAGAGGGATTAAATTCTGAGCCATTCGGTTGTTGAACCTGTATAGTGACTGGATCAGGAAGGTTGGCGCAGGTAGGGCAGCAGTCGCGGTAAAGTTTTAGGGTTATGGTATAGGTTGAATCGTTAATATAAGTATACGAGATGATACCTCCTACTATATGTGTGGCAAAAACGGGCTGACTAACCATAGTGAAGAACAGGAGAAATGGAAGGAATCTGATTATGGAAGTCCGGGTAATCATCAAAGCATGGTGGTTTCTTTTTCCGGGAGTTATTACGGAAATCCGGTTACAAAGTTCGTAACTTCCGCTTTCTTTTCCAACAAGCGTCTTTTTCTTACAGGATAACCGGAATTTTTCCCCGGCAAATATGGTTTTGTAGGATTTTTTCTGACAGGAGGATAGGAAAAAACCGAAAAAATAACTAATGGATAAACTTTCGCAACAAAGCCGTGCTGAATTGCGTATAAAAGGGACACATAACAAAACGTACTATTAAGCGAATTTATAAAACGATTTTTGCATACATCAGTAAAAGCATAATAGCTATGGGATAAAAAAATACAACAGTGAACTTATGGAATTTTTCTACATAATATTCCGAAAATTCTACAGGACTTATCTTCTCTTGTCGTTTGTTGTATTTCCTTTCTTACTTTTTTCAGTTAATCTTTTTGCACAATCCTGCACCTGTGGCGGAACGGTTCCTACATTTACGGTTGACCTTTCATCAAAGTCCGACACCACTTATACTCAATCTGGTCCGGTCAGGGATGATCTTTGCTGCGCAGCCAGCGGCTCTGACGAGTGCATAAAATTTATTGTTACGGTTAATGCGCTAACCACAGAAGTTGCTTTTAATGTTAAGAACCCCGCCCCTCCCGGAGGCGCATTTTATCAGGTGGACTGCGGGCCCTCCATTTCACTCGGAGATAAGTATTGCATTTCGAGCACTACAACATTTTGCATAACTTATTGTAAAGCGGGGGGAGACGCTCCTGATTATATAATTCAGGCCGGAAGAGGATTTACTCAGGTTCCGAATATTACCGTAACGCAAAACTGCACGGGAGTTCTTACGGTAAGCGGGTTGACCGAAGCATCCATCACATGGACATCGGTTTTTCCTGCACCCAACGGAGCATACAACTCTTATTTGAGTTGCCTTACCGCTTGCAGCAGCACCTCGGTTACTCCCACCTCCGCTACGCCATCCTATGTTGACTATAAAGTTTGCGGAACCAAAGCATCCGGCTGTCCTGCAACTATCTGTGATACCGTAAGAGTTTTTATTCTTCCCGGGCTAACGGCAACCCTTACGCCAACCAATGTCTCTTGTTTCGGAGGAAGCACCGGCAGCGCTTCTGCTGTCGTCAGCGGAGGAAGCCCGCCTTACACATATTCCTGGAATGATGGACAAACTGCATCCGCTGCCACAGGACTTGTCGCTGGAACATATTCACTATCTGTAACCGGTACGGACGGCTGTCTGAAAACTTTTACTGTTTCCGTCACTGAACCGGCTGCTCCGCTTTCATCTTCATCCTCGCAGAATAATGTTTCCTGTTTTGGCGGAAGCAATGGAACAACAACAGTAACAGCGGCAGGCGGCACACCGGCTTATACCTATCTGTGGAACAACGGACAAACAACTTCTACTGCTACCGGGTTGATTGCAGGAAATTACACAGTAACAATTACCGATGCTAACACTTGCACGACAACAGCAGCGTTTACCATTACTGAACCTGTGATTCTCTCTTCCACATCTTCGCAAACAAATGTTTATTGTTTTGGCGGAAGCAATGGAACAGCAACAGTAACAGCAGCAGGAGGCACACTAACTTATTCTTATCTATGGAACAATGGACAAACAACTTCTACTGCTACCGGATTGAATGCCGGAAATTACACAGTAACCATTACCGATGCCAAAGGATGCACAACTACTTCAATCGTTTCTATTACACAACCTGCTGCTGCTCTTTCA
>JACPRZ010000031.1 GCA_016193485.1 Bacteroidota bacterium
AAGATAGTATCATTATCCACACCGGAGGAGATGGTATCGCCATTGAGGAACCAGGTGATAGTAGAGCCGGAGAGGGAGATAAGGGTATATGGGAAATAGGGAGTGTCCTCACAGAAGATGAACTGCCCGTTGATGGAAGAAGCCACAGGTACCTGCCATGTATTGCCATTGAGCGTAATAGGCGCACCTACGCATGAATCAACCGATGTTTCAATTACGGTGATACTCCATGTTCCAACGGAATCCCATACAACAATAATGGAATCATCATCAGGGGGGGCGCTTACGACAGAACCACCAGTTACAATCCATTGATATACGGAACCTGGAAGCCCTGACACAAAATAGAGTTGTGAATCGGACGGATAAAAGCAGATGGAAGTATCGCCAGAGATGGCAGAAGTATTGGGTGTCTTATAAACAGTAACCGTATCATAGAGCGAATCCACGCACCCGTTAACGGTGATTTCGTAGGTCTGCAAAGTAAAAATTCCTGCACTGTCCCAAACCAGGTAGATTGTATCATTATCCACGCCTGAAGAGATGGTATCGCCATTTAGGAACCAGGTAATTATGGCACCGGGTAAGGAGATAAGGGTATATGGGAAATAGGGGATGTCCTCACAGAAGATGAACTGCCCGTTGATAGCGGATGCTACCGGTACCTGCCATGTATTGCCATTGAGCGTAACAGGCGCACCTACACACGAATCAATGGATGTTTCAATAACAGTGATATTCCATGCTCCAACGGAATCCCAGACAACAATTACAGAATCACCATCAGGGGGGGTGCTCACAACAGAACCACCCGTTACAATCCATTGATATGTGGAACCTGGAAGCCCTGACACAAAATAGAGTTGGGAGTCAGCCGGATACCAGCAAATAGAAGTATCACCGGCAATCAGGGAGGTCTCCGGAGTTTTATAAACCGTGACTGTATCCCGCAATGATTCCGTACAATAATTTGCCGTTACTTCGGTTACCGAAATCTCAAAAATCCCAGCGCTGTCCCAAACGAGGAAGATAGTATCATTATCCACACCGGAGGAGATGGTATCGCCATTGAGGAACCAGGTGATAGTAGAGCCGGAGAGGGAGATAAGGGTATATGGGAAATAGGGGGTGTCCTCACAGAAAATAAAATTTCCGGTAATAAATGTTGCCACAGGTGACGGGAATATTTTCACAAAAAGAGTATCTGAAACACCGGAGCAAACCGTATCAATCGTAGTGTTGACTTCTTCAAACCAGATCATTCCGGTTCCAACGGAATCCCAGTCGGTAAAAACAAAACTTGTATCGTTCGGTGTTGTGAAATTCCCCCAGGTAACGTACCATGTATATTGTGAACCGGTAACGTAATCGGTCTGGTAAAGATTATTAAGCAGATACCGGTCGCAAATAGAATCAAGACCTTCCGGTGCAGGGGGTTCAAGGTTAACCTGGATTGTTACGGTAAGGAAGGAAGTGTCGCCTGTGCAGGAATTTGAATCAGTTTCAATTGCGGATACAATATAGGTGCCGGGTACGATACCCCAGTCAATCGTCACCGTATCATTGCCCTGCCCGGCAACAATAGTACCCCCCCCTGATAGTCCCCATTGAAAGAAAGAACCTGAACCGGCAACCATCCAGTACCATACTCCTGCAGCGCCCGGGCATACCGAAATTCCACCGTTGATGGTATCCGGCACAGGCAATGGGTAAACGATTACCCGGACAGTATCGCGTAACACGCAGGTTGTAATTGTGTCGGTGACGGTCACAACGTATTGAAGAGTGTCAAAACCGGGACCGGAATTAGTAAGGTATAAAAGGGGTGAAGATGATGTTGAATCGCTTAATCCTGTTCCGGGATTCCATGAGTAGATTTTATCTATCCGTGGCGAAGAACCGATCTGAACGGTATCACCCGAACAAAATGCAACATCATTTCCGGCATCTGCAACCGGCAATGCAAATACAATTACCTGCACCGAATCCGATGTGCTGCACAATTCCACTGTTGTGGTCACAATGTAAAGCAGGGTATCGTGGATGGTGTCGGAATTAAACAGCCCAACAACCGGGTTTGAAAGTGAAGTATCCGATAGTCCGGTTGAAGGTATCCATGAATAAAAATATCCTGTAGTTGCAGGTGTCCCGATCGTATCTGATGAGCCGGAACAGAAACTTACATCAGGACCGGCATCGGATATTGGAAGGTGGTTGACGATTACCAGCACGGTATCCAAATCCGTGCAGTTGAAAGATGTTGTCACGGTCAGGTAATAAACGGTGGTGTCGTTTGTAATGGAAGGATTGGTGAGCGTAACTACCGGTGTTGCGCTGGAAGAATCGCTCAATCCTGTTGATGGCGTCCATAAATATATATATCCTGCTATGGGGGGGGTACCAAGGATACCGGAATCACCGGAGCAGAAAAAGAGATCAGGACCTGCATTCACAACCGGAAGGGGATAAATCAGTACCTGCACCGAATCACCTGCGGAACAATTGTACACGGTAGTAATAACAGTGTAAATTATAGTATCAATGATCGTATCGCTGTTGGTGAGGGAAACAAAAGGGTTGGATATTGAAGTATCGGACAAACCGGTATCCGGAGACCATAAATAAGTGTACCCTGCTGTGGAAACAGTTCCAATAGTCACACCCTGTCCTGAACAGAAACCGGTATCGTTTCCTGCATCGGCAATAGGGTAAGGCCTGACGATGACAACAAGGGAATCGGAGGAAGTGCATGTTGTGATTGTATCAGTTACGTTTACGATATACAAATAAGTGTCGGGTACTGAGGATAAATTTATTAAAGTGAGAAGCGGATCAGAGATACCAGGATCATTTAGCCCGGTTACCGGTGACCATGAATAGGAATAATTAACAACGGGGGGGGAACCTATCTGCACCGTATCACCGGAACAGAAACTCACATCCGGCCCGGCATCGGCAATGACAAAGGGGCTTATGGTTAAAACCATCTGATCAAAAACGGCAGGACATGGACCCGACAAGTCGGGGTCATTCGTGACAAGGATGAGAGTAACACTGCCCATTGTAATATCAGCGGGGGAGGGGGTATACGTTGCAGTGAGTATGCTCGGGTTATCAAAAGTTCCTGTTCCGGAGGAAGACCAGGTTGCGCTTGCAGCGCTGCCTCCGATTATTCCGGCAAGCGAATAGGTGAATCCTGCACAAATGGTATCATCCGGTCCTGCATTGACAGTTGCGGCAGGATTGATGGTAAGAATCATCTGGTCCGATACTGCCGGACAAGGCCCCCCCCCATCCGGATCATTCGAAGTGATGGTAAGGGTAACGGTTCCCATGGCGATATCGCCTGCCGAAGGAATATAGGTGGCATTGAGCAGGGTTGGGTTGCTGAATATTCCTGTTCCTAATGTTGTCCATAAAATTGATGTTGCACTTCCGCTTTTTGTTCCGTTTAATATGTACGAAGTGCCTTCACAAATCACTGCATCCGCACCTGCATTGACGAATGCTTCCGGGTTTATGGTCAGAACCATTGAGTCGGAAACCGATGGGCATGGTCCCCCCCCGTCCGGGTCATTGGTTGTAAGAGTGAGTGTTACGGTTCTTGCCATAGTATCGGCAGAAGAGGGTGTATAGGTGGCGGTCAGAGAACCGGGATTATCAAAGAGACCGCTGCCTGATGTTGCCCATGCTGCAGATGACGCGCTTCCGCTGATAGAACCCGATAACGTATAGGTTGTACCGGCACATATTGTATCGTCCGGCCCTGCGTTTACAGTTGCCGAGGGGTTTATAGTCAGAATCATTGCATCTGAAATTGATGGACATGGGCCCGCCCCATCAGGATCATTGGTAGTAAGAGTGAGAGTAATACTTCCCATCGTGATGTCGGCAGGGGATGGTGTATAGGTTGAGGTGGGTGAACTGGGATTGCTGAAAGCGCCCGTTCCCGATGTTGTCCAGGTAACCGTTGAAGCGCCCCCCCCATACGATCCGGAAAGCGCATAAGTTACTCCTTCGCAGATTGCATCATCAACGCCTGCATTGACGGTTGCGGCAAGGTTGATGGTAAGAATCATGGCATCCGAGGCGGCAGGGCATGGACCGGCCGGATCGTTTGTAGTGATAGTGAGGGTTACGCTTCCCATAGTAATATCAGCAGGGGAGGGGGTATAGGTTGCCGTGAGGGAGCCGGCATTATCAAAAGTTCCTGAACCGGATGTTGTCCATGTGGATGAAACCGCACTTCCGCCAATGGATCCTGAAAGTGTGTGGGTAGTTCCGGAACAGATTGTTGCATCCGAACCCGCATTTGCAGTTGCGGGCTGATTGATCGTCAACACCATGAAATCAGTAACTGTGGGGCATGGACCTGCCGGGTCGTTGGTAGTAAGCGTAAGAGTTACGCTTCCCGCAGAAATATCTGCAGCGGATGGCGTATAGGTTGCGGTAGGGGAATTAGGGTTGCTGAAAGCGCCTGTGCCGGAAGTTGTCCACGAAACCGTTGATGCACCCCCCCCTAAGGAACCGGATAAAGTATAGGTGGAACCCTGGCAGATTACCCCGTCAGCGCCCGCGTTAACGGTTGCAGCGGGGTTGATGGTAAGAATCATTGCATCCGAAGCGACAGGACATGGACCGGCCGGGTCATTTGTAGCGATAGTGAGCGTTACGCTTCCCATAGTAATATCGGCAGGGGAGGGGGTATAGGTTGCAGTGAGTGAATTTGCGTTGTCAAAAGTTCCGCTTCCGGATGTAGTCCAGGTTGATGATGTTGCGCTTCCACCGATTGAACCGGCAAGGGTATGTGTGGTACCGGAACAAATTGTTGCATCACTTCCGGCATTAACTGATGCAGGTTGGTTGATCGTCAGGACCATTGCATCGGAGACAGACGGGCACGGACCAGCCGGGTCATTGGTAGTGAGTGTCAGAGTTACGCTTCCCATACTTATATCTGCAGCGGAAGGGGTATAAATTGCGGTAGGGGAGTTCGGATTACTGAAGGTGCCTGTTCCCGAAGTTGTCCACGAAACCGTTGACGCCCCCCCCCCGAAGGAACCGGATAAAGCATAGGTGGAACCCTGGCAGATTACCCCGTCAGCGCCTGCGTTGACGGTTGCAGCGGGGTTGATGGTAAGAATCATGGCATCCGAAGCGGCAGGGCATGGACCCGATGGATCATTTGTTGTGATAGTGAGCGTAACGCTTCCCATAGTAATATCAGCAGGGGAGGGGGTATAGGTTGCCGTGAGGGAACCTGCATTATCGAAAGTTCCTGAACCCGATGTTGTCCAGGTGGATGATACCGCGCTCCCACCGATGGAACCGGAAAGGGTATGAGTAGTTCCTGAACAAATGGTGGCATCTGAACCTGCGTTTGCGGTTGCCGGCTGATTGATTGTAAGAACCATGACATCTGATACTGAAGGACAAGGACCTGCCGGGTCGTTGGTTGTAAGAGTAAGGGTAACACTTCCGGCAGATATATCAGCAGCGGATGGTGTATAGGTTGCGGTAGGGGAATTAGGGTTGCTGAAAGCGCCTGTGCCGGAAGTTGTCCATGTAATCGTTGATGCACCCCCCCCGAAGGAACCGGCAAGGGTGTACGTTGATCCCTGGCAAATGGCGGCATCAGCGCCTGCATTAACTGTTGCAGCAGGGTTGATAGTCAGAACTATTGCATCGGAAGCGGCAGGGCAAGGACCTACCGGATCATTTGTTGTGAGGGTGAGCGTAACGGTTCCCATAGTAATATCAGCAGGGGAGGGGGTATAGGTAGCGGTCAGGGAACCCGCATTATCAAATGTTCCTGAACCCGATGTTGTCCATGTGGACGATGCAGCGCTTCCTCCGATGGAACCGGATAAAGTGTGGGTAGTTCCTGAACAGATAGTTGCATCGCTTCCGGCATTGGCTGTAGCGCCAGGATTAATGGTAAGAACCAGTGCATCAGAAACAGCAGGACATGGCCCTGCCGGATCATTGGTGGTAAGAGTTATGGTGACGGTACCGGCAGAAATATCGGCTGCGGATGGCGTATAAACAGCAGTCAGGGAATTCGGGTTATTAAATGTTCCCGTGCCTGAGGTCGTCCAAGTTGCAGTGGAAGCGGTTCCTCCAATGGATCCCGATAAAGTATACGTGCTCCCGGAACATACCGAACCATCGGTTCCTGCATTGACTGTGGCGGCAGCATAAACAGTGACCACTACGGTATCTTTATTAATGCAGGTGGTAATTAAACTTGTAACATTGACAATAAAAGTCGTGGATTGAGGACCTCCCCCCCCGTTGGTCAGGGTAACAATGGGGTTGGCGACAACCGAACTGCTCAGCCCGGTGGTTGGCGTCCATGCGTAGGTATGGTTTGCCAGTCCGGCAGAACCTATCTGCACGGATTGCCCGGAGCAATAACTCTGGTCGGATCCGGCATTAGCCACAGGGGGGGAATTAATTGTGACGTTAAGTGTTTTAGGCCCGTCCGTACATCCAAGCGGATTTGTATAAGTAACTTCCACTTTGCCTGCGCCTGCACCTCCCCAGTTGACGGTTATCGCATTGCTGTTTCCCCCGCTTGCCTGTGTTCCCCCGGTTATAGTCCATGTGTACGTAATTCCTGCAACGCTTGAAACGCTGTAAGGTATTCCGCTCTCATAAGGGCAAACGCTGTTATCACCGGTTATTGTGGCCGGCCCGGTAAATGGCACTACGGTGATGGAATAAACTTCATTAGATGTTTTTGGCGGGCAGCCATTGTCGGTCACAGAGGTAGTAAAAAGGTAGGGGAGCGATCTGCCCTGCAGGCACGATGTTATCCAGCAGAACTGTGTTGAAACGATGCTGTCGCCCCAGAAATCATTATTGGTAAGCGTTGCGGCAGGGTTGGTTTGCGAAGGGTCCAGTATAGCGCCATTAGCCGAAAAAAACAAACTGTCGCCCCCGGAGTCGGTGAATATTATCGGGAAGCAAACCGTATCGCCCTCATTTACGGTATGGTCGGTTTGACCGCTTCCGCTTGCCGAAGAAAGATTAGGGGGGGGGTTTGGAGGACACGTAATTACGAGAAGTTGAAGGTCTCTGCGTATGATGCCTATGAGATTATTGTTGCGGTATTCTTTCACTTCAACCGCCACAACATATTGCCCGGTATTCGGAGAGTAGTAGGATGTAAGTCCTGTATTGGCATTGATGTATGCGTATCCTCCGCTGCCGAAGGGTTGATTTTTATTATAGCCGGTCTGCCAGGTAATGAAAGGGACCGGCCAGTCAAGCGGATTTGGAACGGAGAACCCGGTTGTTGAGTTATAGGGATCCACGAATGAAAAGATCATCTGGTCGCCATCGGGCTCAGCGGCTGTATTGAGGAAACTTGTTGTATCGCTGGCGCAGAGGTATGGGAGGGGGGCATCGGTAAATTGCGGTGATGAGTTTACCACGAGGGAGGGGGGAATCCATGCAAGAAATGACATGCCCTCCTGGTCAGGTATAGCGAGGTTGACAATGCCTGCATTGCGGCAGCAGCGGTTGTAATACACGTGATAACCCTGAAACGTAAGCGGCAAATCAACCTGCCAGGTATAAATACATTCAAGTATGCATACGGTCATACCCACGGTGCAGGTATCGGGAAGTTCAGGGCGGATGGTATCGGAAGAAAAAACTACAGGTGCGGCCTGGGATAGCAGTGGTATAGTGGGAGTTGCCGGATTTGCGGGACCTTCATATACTCCTATTCCGGGATTAAGCGGGTCTTCGCAATAAGGAACATTGGAATCAGGCCCGCAGTTTATATATGTTTTGAGAATTATTTTGTACCGGTACAAACCTCCGACCGGTCCCAAATATTCATAGTAAACGCTGCCGCCCATCATGTGGGAGGCGAAAGCGGCAGGAGTGCATAGTAAGAAGTAAACAGAGAGGAGGAGAGCACTGATTAATATATAGGTGTTTCGTTTGCCCATTATTGAATGGTTTTCAAGCGCAACTGAAGTAAATTTTGGTACCGGGTTACTTTACATTCCCCTTTGGATAATAACCCGCTTCGTAAAAACAGAACTCATCGTTTGAATATTCAAAAGATAAATCCCACCGGGTATTCCTGAAATATCAAATTCGTAGACCGGTTGATGAATATTGCGGTTGTAATTCAAAATCTGGCCAGCCATATTTTCAAGAGAAATTGTTTTTATCAGACCGTCAGCAGCAGAAACCATGATACTGTTGTTCCTTTGAATGATTTGAAGTTGTGGGGATGTATTTGTGAAAACCCCTGTAATAAATATTGCGATTGAATCCGGATTGACGGGCAATTGTGTTTCATCAAATGAAATGAGTTTAATGTCCGAAAATGAAAGGGTCACCATTCCATTAAAGGTGGCAGGCAAAATATGCAATGTGGCGATGGTACCGTAGCCGGATGTATTGAGGTGATTTGTCCTTGCCAATGCCATATCCAGCAAGCCGGATGCGGAGAAATTTTTTTCAAGATGCAGAAGGGAGTCGGTTTGTTCGATCCATGAGGAGGAATAATCAATGGTAATGCTGTCTCCAACAACCGCATTTGCATTATAGTGAACGGTAAATGCAATACCGTAAATATTATCTGCCGGATTGATACTGGTTCCAAGTTTAATGTCAACATCAATCTTTGATCCTCCGGAAAAAGTATCGTTGGAGGTTTCAAAGTACAACTCCGGAGCATTAAGCGCTGAAAATATGAACTGTGTTTTTGCATGAGTTTGCCCGTAATTGAGCGAAACAGCGGCAGTATCAGAGAAACCGATGATGCCGTTTCCGTCACAATCCGCGTGTTTGATATTTGCGGTATTGAGGAATTGACCGCTCCAGTCAAGTGCAGGTTGCGCTGTCCAGTTCAGGGAGGCATTTTGCCGGATGGCACCGGTATCATTAAAAGCAATTCCTATGGAAAGGATGTCATAATTATCAGCAACACCATCATCATTGGCATCACCGGGCCAAACATCGGAGAGAGGGGGGGTACAACTCTGGAATATCCACCCGGTATTGCCTCCCAAGTCCGCACTGTTCAATCCTGCATAGAAAGTTGCTCCTCCCTGAGATATAATATCCTGCATATAAATATAGTCAAGACAAACTGTGCCGCCTGGTTTATTGATAAAAGCAGGGTTATTAATAAGTGAACTTTCCAATCCAATCGGAAAGCCGGGCGTTCCTTCGGCAATGAGAGTATCGTAGATAGTTTGAACGGAGCCATCTTCAAGAGTAATGGTCCAGCCGGAGTTGTAAAAAGCGAGGGTATCAAAAGAGTTATTATAGGAAATCGAAACGTTACCGTTATAATTTCCGGAATAAAATTCTGCTTTGGAGAAGTAATTATTCCCGGAAGAGAAACTGTTTATTCTGCCGCCATCAAGGAAAACTGCATAGGAGAAGGTACAGTTATCAATAAATAAAGCGGGATAACCGAATGAATCGGTGACAATGCGGTTAAAAGAGCAGTAAGATGCTGTAAGATAGTTCACTGAATAAACATTATTGTAAGAAAAATTCTGACCTCCATCGAAATAACCACCATAGATGGTTGAACTGTCGGCATCTATAGGAACGGAACCGGTTATATCCAAGTAAGAACAAAAGATGGTTGAAGTATCGAAGAAAAGAGCGCCACCGGAAGGGGAGCGGTAAAAACCATCAACATGAATGGAAAAGCCGTTTGTAGAAAAAGAACCATTGTAAAAATAAATAGAGTGTTGCTCGAAGTAAGAGGAGTCGGTGAGATCAATATCGCTGAGGAGAGACCATTGCCCGGCAATTCCGTTGAAAACAAAATTGCTATTAAAACTCATATTGGGAGCGAAGATGGTATTGCCTGAGGCGGTAGATTCAAAAGAGACACTGGAATTATAGGCGAGGGTCCATTGCATGGGAGAGTCAATGTGGAGGGAGCCATAGATTTTTAAAATGGGGCTAATGATTGATGAGGAAAATGAAGGGTTGAAGAGGACACCGGTCCAGGTCATATCGTTGCAGGTAATCAACGTAGTATCAACATTGACTGATTGTGCGCTTGATGCGAAAGAGTTTGCATCAAAAAATACATTATCAAAAGGGTCCGGCACTTTGGTATGAAAAACCAAGCCACCGGAAGAAGTAGCCCAGTGATTGGCATAATCGCTCCAGTTACCGGAATTGCCGACCCAATAGTAGTCGGCAGGATAGGATGATGCGGAACAGAAGAAAAAAAATAACCCCAAAAGGATACTTTTTAATGTATGAAAGGCAGGTTTTATATTCATAATATCAAGGATTGACGGTAAGTTCAATTCGTAACCCTCACTACTCTACCACCACCATTTTAACCACAGCGATTCTATCATTGGAAATAACTTTAATGTAATAAATGCCCGAAGGTAGTTTCAGGTTGAAAGTTTTTCGTTTTGAGTTTATTGTTGATTTATAAACCTGATCTCCAGTCATATTGTAAATATTGATACTGGATACTGGATGCTGGATACTGGTTGCTGGATGCTGGATGCTGGATACTGGATACTGGATACTTGATAACTCAATAGTAAATGTGCCATCATTCGGATTTGGATAAATCAGGAAAATTGCTGCAGGGATGGAATAATCCGCTTCGCCCACCTGCACATCCACCCATACGGTCATTGAAACCTGCGAAGAGCAACTGTTGACCGTATTGATGGCGGTAAGCGTTACAATATAAACACCGGCTGAAGAATAAGAATGCGAGGGATTTTGAGATGTAGATGTGACGCCATCGCCAAAATTCCAGTACCATGAATCGGCATTAACTGAATTATCGGTAAAGTAGCCCGTTTCATTGGTAAGCAGGGAATCGTCACTCACCGTAAAAGCGGCAACCGTAACTGCCGATAGAGTTATTTGTTTGGAGATGGTGTCGGAACCATTGCCGTTTGTTGTAATAAGAGTGACCGTGTAGGTTCCTGAAGCGGTATATGTATGCGATGGATTTGCCAGCGTTGATGTCGTGCTGTCGCCAAAACCCCATAGCCAGGTGTCAGGCAGGTTTTGTGAAGAATCGGTGAACTGGATAATACCGGCACATTGCTGCGAATAGTCAACTGAAAAATCCGCAACAGGAGGAAGCGGGTTGATGATGATGACAGAATAATCTTCAACCTGCCCTGAATTCACATTGTTACATGGCTGCGGGGAAGGCGAGAAAGCCCAGTCCGAAGAAACCCTCATGCGGAGTGTGAGATTTTTTACAGAGGTTGTTGGAACCGTAACGGTACCCACATGATTCATCAATTGGTTGTTTGATGAAAAAACCATTTCCGATGCGGTGAACGATCCGCTGTTATTATAATCAATCCAAACGCGCACATCTTCCTGGTCGGTAACCCCGGTGCGGATGTAAATGGAGTAGGTCTGGCCCGCATTGAGATACGTGCTTGCCGCACAGGTGTAATCCTGGTAATTGTCCGATCCGTCATTGGTTGAATAATTAATGGAGCCGAATGTGACATTGGTAATTCCCCTTCCGTTGGTCCAGGCAAGGGTAATAGGTGTACAGTTTGGCGCTGCAGGGGGGTCAATGAAATTAATGTAATATACTTTCATTGCAGTATCTGTTCCGTACGCATTTGATGAAATGAGTGTGACGGTATAGGTTCCCAGGGTTGAATATGTATGCGAAGGATTTTGTATTGCCGATGTCCCACCGTCACCGAAATTCCATTCATACGAAGTGCCGTTGACGGTAAGGTTGGCGAATTGAATGACTCCCGTGCATGTTGTAGTGGCATCCGCAATAAAATCAACAATGGGGGGGGAGGTATTGTCAATAATACGGACCGAATAATCCTCAAACTGGCCGTACGTCACATTAACGCAGGGCTGAGGCGAGGGCTGCATGAAATAATCTGAGCCGATGCGCATCCGCAGCGGGGTATTTTTTACCGCACCGGCAGGAATGGCGATGGTGCCGGTATGAAAAGTCAAAATATCATCGGAAGAAAAAACGAGTTCCGAAAAGTTGAAATTCCCGTTGTTATTAAAGTCAATCCAGACCCTGACATCTTCTTCGTAATCGGTTCCCGTCTGGATGGAGATGTTATATGAATTCCCTTCTATGACCGTGGCGATCAGTCCGCAACTGTAATCCATATATCCTTCTATACCGTCCGGAGTGGTATTGTTGATGGTGCTGAACGAAACATTGTATATTCCCATTCCGCAGCAATAGGCATCGGTTCCCGGAGTGCAACCTGCGGCAATAGGTCCTCCGGTTGTGCTGGCGACATTTATATAATTTATGACAATTACGGAATCGCAACTGAAAGCATTGCAGACAACTAATTTTATCGTATAATTCCCGGTAGTTGAATAGGTATGAACGGGATTTGCCGTTGTATCACTGTTACCGTCACCAAAATCCCAGAACCAGGTGACAGGTATATTGAGCGAAGTATCGTTGAACGAAACGATCCCGTCACAGGAAACCGTGTCATCCGAAATGAATCCCGAAACAGGCGGATCCGTATTCGGAACAATGATAATTCCGTAATCTTCCGTCTGGCCATTGTACGGATTATAGCAGGGAGTAAGGGGATTCCCGACCGCATCGGAAGTGATGCGCATACGCAGGGGGGTATTGAGAACCTCCCCCCCCGGAATTGAAATTACTCCCGAAGGGTTGTAGGAGTTTAATGAAGAAAAGACCAGTTCGGCAGAATTATCCAGCGTGCTGTCATTGTTGAAATCAATCCATATTTTAGTATCCTGAGGGTTTGCCGAACCGGTCTGAACCGATATGGAATAAGTTTTGCCTTCGGTTACGGTGTCGCTGAATTCACATGAAAAATCCCGGTATCCTTCTTTGCCGTCCGATGTAGTGTTATTGATCGCGCCAAAAGTGACATTGTAAATTCCGTACCCGCAACAGTAGCCCAGGGTTGATGTTGTGCAGGAAGGCATCACTGGCGAACCGCCCAGGTTAACCGTAATGAATGATGTTTTTGAAATTGTATCGGTTCCATAGAGATTTGTAGCGACAAGCGTCACTGTATAAGTGCCGTTTGCAGTATAGGTATGAACCGGATTCTGGAAAGAACTTACGGAACTGTCGCCAAAGTCCCAATACCATACGACAGGAATATTTTCAGAAGCATCAAAAAACTGGATTGTCCCGTCACAGGTAATTATCTTATCGGACGAAAATTCCGCAACGGGCGGCTGGACATTTTCGAGAACGGTAACGGTATAATCCTCCGCCTGTCCGTAGTCGATTGAATCGCAGGGGGTAAGGATATTCGCCATGTAATAATTTGCCGAAACGCGCATCCTTAATGGCATGTTCACCGTTGCGGTTGGCGGTACATCAACAGCACTGGTTCCGGTAAGTACATTATCTGCCGAAAAAACAAGTTCAACAGGATCGGTAAATACCGCATCATTGTTCCAGTCAATCCACACTCTTATGTTGTGAGGTGCCGGAGTATCGGCTGTTACTGATATATTATAGGATTGACCGCCATAGACCGATGTTCCCGCCTGGCAGGCAAAATCCTCGTATCCGGCTGATGCAGGACCGGAATTGTTGTTGATCGTATTAAAAATGACGCTGGTAATGCCGAACCCGCAACAGTAACTGCGTGTATATGATATACAGGACGGTGCGGATGGTCCCCCCCCGAAGGATACGGTGATATAGTTCAATTTTATCAAGGTATCACTGCCGAAGGCATTGGTGACAATCAGGGTAACGGTATAGGTTCCGTTAGAGGCGTAGGTATGAGCGGGGTTCTGGGAAATTGAAGTTGTACTGTCACCGAAATTCCAGAGCCATGAGGTCGGGTTGCTCGTTGAGAGATCGGAAAAATTTATTACTCCTGTGCAACTCAGAGTGGAACTTGCGGTAAAATTGGCAACGGGGGGGGCATTGTTCGGCTGGATGTTAACAGTATAATCTTCGGTTTCGCCAAAGTTAAAAGTTGAGCACGACTGGTTTGCGGCTATAGTAGCGCCATACTGGCATCGTACCCGCATACGGGTGTTCCCGGTTGCTGCCCCGGCAGGAATAGTAAAATTACCTGAAAACTGGCTGGTGGATGCATTCGGAGAAGACCATACAAATTCCCCTGCATCGCTGAAATCATTATCCTTATTGTAATCAATCCAGATGCCGAAACCCTGGGGCCAGGCAGGACCGGATTGTACTGTGAGGTTATAGGAATTACCTTTTGTGACTGAAGTTGAAAGACCGGTATTTATATAACTATTGGAAAAGCAGTTGCTACCACCGGAATTGAGGTTGGAGATGGCGTTAAAGGTAAAATTATTGATAAAATCATCATCCGAACAATTTGCCGTAGGGGTGCAATACTGGGCTGTGGCTTCCAGCGATAGAAGAGACATCAGCAGGATGAAATAATTTTTCATAAGGAAGAGAGTTATTCAGAAAACCGGTTTAATAATTCTTTAAAACATTTCACACACAACCCTGATCCTTTTACAGGACGCAAAAAACCTGCAATTAGTTTGAATAAGCGGTATACTGTTTCAAAAAAGGCGAAAGATACGAAAAATTACAGGAAAACAGGGAGAGGTAAAAAGAGATAGCGGGAGATATTTGCTTTCGGTAGTATAACCAATGCGAATCAACAATTACAAATAAAGAAGATTAAAGAGTTATCCACTTTTTTATACATTATTCACAGATGAAAATATCTGATTCTTCAATTACCTTTAATTCCCTGCCGCAATATTTTTTAGATTGAGTGCAATTTGAGGTAATGCTGCCGGTTACAGGATCCCACTGACACTCTTTACACATTTTGCATTTCCTGCAAGAAACAAAAGGTATCATGGAGATTGCAAAAACAAAGAAAATAGCACACTTTTTCATAACGGATCCGGAATTAAATGGTTTTATAAAGTGAATAAACGATATAAAGAACAATTATTAAAGGTACCGAAGAAAATTGCAAAGTGATAAACAACAAGATACATATTAAAAGAAAAATATACCTGTGCCTGTTATTGTTCCATGTATAATCCTTAAACTTAAAGGCAACAAGTTTAACCGGTAAAATAAGAAGTATGGCAAACACCATTGCAGTTACGGCAATGAACCAGGGGTTCTGTAGTAATTCAAAATTATTTTTATATGCAATGAGCGGAAGCGAGGCAAGGAGCAGGGCGTTTGCCGGTGTAGGCAGACCGTAAAAAATTTCCTTTTGTTTATCGTCAATATTGAATTTTGCGAGGCGGAGTGCCGAAAAGAGAGGTACCAGGAGCATGCAATATTTGAGGATTTCACCGGTCAGTTCAGGGACATTTTCCGCATGGTCGTCAATAAAGCGGAACATGATGAATCCGGGCGCCACTCCGAATGAAACCATATCGGCAAGGGAGTCAAGTTGCAGGCCAAGAGGGGAAAAGGCGTTTAACTTCCGCGCAAGGAAGCCGTCAAGAAAATCAAAGACAGCAGCGAGAAAGATGAAATAACAGGCATCGTCCAGGTTATGCGAAGCGACATTTACAACCGACAGGCAGCCGCAAAGGAGATTGAATGAAGTAAAAATGTTCGGGATGTATTTTTTCATGGGAGAAGCGATAAATCTCATTAGGGCACTTCTAAAATCTAAAGAAAGAACAGATGCCACTAAAACGCCAAAACACTAAATCCCACAAAACATTGAACTGCAATTTGGAATTTATAGTGATATTCCTGCCTGCCGGTCCGATGACTCTGACGAGTATCGGACTCCGTCAGAGCAGGCAGGTTGTGTTTTTGTCCCGATAATTATCGGGATCGTGGCAAAAAAAGTATTTTTAGAGGTTCCCATTATTTACTCAGCGTTACTTTAAACGTTTCGCCTATATTATCCTTACGAAAATAAACAAAATAGACCCCGGGCGATTCATGGGACAGGTCAAGTATGTATTCTGTGCCGGTTATTACAGGAACAGTGATAATATGCCGTCCCAGTGCATTAAATACCTGCATCTCAGCATCTTTTTCAAAAAGTTCAAACCGGAAAACGTTTCTTGCCGGATTGGGTGAAAACGAAGCGATTTTACTTTTTGTCCGGGTAATTGAGGAAATTGTATCAGCAATGGGATTTGTAAGGGTAATTAAACTGCCATTAGACGGAGCCCATAAAACAATATTTGCCGGAAACGTGCATGGCGGATCACCGGATTGGTTCTGGCCGACATTGTTGACGTTTTCAATCTTAACGGTGCGTACTTCCATAGTATCTTTAGTCGCGCAAACAACATGAAACCCGGGAATTTTTTCCTGGTTGCGCGTCCAGTTGTAAGCGGCATCTGCATTGTAATAGGTGTATAAATCGCGCAAAGGTGCGCCCCAGCTTCCTTCACCTATATACACTATTCCTATGGAATCGTTACGGATAAATCCGTTGTCGCTGCCGGCACCTGAAGAGAGAACAATGGGCCACGTAACTTTAATAATGTGCGCATGTCCTTCTGAAATTAACCTCACTTTGTAATTTTCGAATAAAGATGCCCAGCAGTTTATCATCGTGGTATTAGGTGTATAATAGGCATGCGGCACAAACGGATAATGATATTGTACAAATTTCCAATAAGGTTCGTATGAATTTCCCGTGTGCAACTGAAGGTCATTGGCCAACCAGTTTTGCTGGGCTGTATCGCAATTGATTTCCGTATTCAGCGTATAGAGCCGAAGCAGGTTTCCACCGATGGCGAGAGAATAGTAGGTATTTGTATTGGGCACGTCCAATACATTATAAACATCCAATGCTTCTTCATGGTTACCAAGGGTGGGAATGAGAGGGATGAGTTGTCCGTCCGGAGTAATGGTGAGTTGCCAGTCGGTTAACCAGTCGGCCCAGTCGGCATCTGTGGAGTTGATCAGGGGGGGGAGCGAGTAAACGAAATCACCGCTGAAAGCGACAAAGGCAGGCCTGATTTTAGCAACTAATTTGTTTGCGTCCTGCCTTCTCGGACGGCATTGCGCGTATTCAAATTCAGTGTAGAATCCGGTGCGGCTGTCACCCCCGGTAATAAAAGTAATGGGAACATCCGAACTATCCGGCAATGTCTCAAAAATCATTCTTGCGCTGGCGCTGTTATCGTCTTTAATCACGAAATAGTAGATGGTATTCGGAGTAAGTGCGGATAATCGCGCAAAGCGATGATTAAGTCCCTTGAAATTCGTTTCCGTACGGTCAACACCGTTATTCAGCGGGTAACTCTGATAGTTTGTTCCGAAGTCGGTTGTTCCATAATAAACCATCGCGTTGGTTGAGGAGCCATTGTCGCACCAACTGATTACAATGGTTGTTGAAGGGTCATCGCGGTACGAGAGCCGGTAGTATTGGGTATCTGCAAAGGCAGGAATGCAACAGTGTAAAATAAGGGACAGGGAGATAAACGGAGTATTGAATTTATTTCTCATTTTCATTCAATAGAATATCCTATCACAAAATGCGGCACCCATTTTTTACCCCCCCCGTCAAAAGAGGTATCAAAGCCGTAACCGAAATCAAAGCCGATGAGGCCTATGGGGAAAATAAACATCCTTATTCCAACGCCTGCAGACCTTTTTACATCAAAGGGCCGGAATGATTTGAAGGTTGTCCATGACCTGCCTGCTTCCAGGAAGCCGTGCACATATATGGTGGCATTCGGGTTCAGCGATAAGGGATACCTGAGTTCAAGATAATAGCGGCTGAAGATCGGATCGCCTTCTGCAGTTGTTGAGAGGGTGCCCTCTTCATAACCCCTGAGCGGAATAATATCTCTTCCCACAAAGCCGCTGATGCCGGACAAGCCGCTGCCTCCCACCACGAATTTTTCAAAGGGCGACATGCCGTAATTGCGGTTGTACATGCCTACAAAACCGTATTGCAGGCGTGCCATGAGCACAAGGTTCTGCACGATTTTCGTAAACCAGGATACTTTTACCTTCCATTTATGGTATTCAATCCATTTGTATTTATCGCTTGCAGCGAGGGTATCGAAGTCAACATTGCGGAAGAGCGAGAAGGGGGGGGTTGCTTCTACGGTAAAAGCGAATTCCGATCCGGTGCGCGGATAGAGCGGCTGGTCGAGCGAATTTCTCGACAATGTTACGCTGTAGTGGATATTATTTGAATTGCCGTTGCTGAAGGAAAAGAGGGAAGTATAATTTTTTAGTTTGTAGTGCTGGTAATTTACTGCATGATAAAGGGAAAAGTAATCATCTGGCCATTTCAGCCGCTTGCCGAGCCCATTGGAAATTCCGGTAACATATAAAGCTTCCCGTAAAGGATCGCTTTTTTTCTTGGCGTTGGTCAGTACGGTATGATAACCGGTTATGCTGAACGCATTGGGTTTTTTACCACCGAGCCATGGCTCGGTAAAGGAAAGAGTATAGGACTGGTAATATGCGCCTGTTGACTGCGCCCGCACGCTGATTTTCTGGCCGTCTCCTGCCGGGAGCGGAGTCCATGCACTTCCCTTAAAAAAATTCCGCGCAGAAAAATTGTTGAATGAAATACCGAGAGAACCGATGAGGCGGTTGCCCCCATATCCTCCGGATAATTCAATCTGGTCGGATGATTTTTCTTCAACAACGTAGTCAATATCTACGGTTCCGTCAGCGGGGTTGGGTTTGGGATTGACCGATAATTTTTCCGGGTCAAAATAACCGAGTTGAGCGAGTTCGCGCTGGGAACGGATAATATCGGCACGGCTGAATAATTGCCCGGGACGGGTACGCAGTTCACGTAGGACTACGTGATCATGCGTTTTGGTGTTGCCGCTGACGGTTACCCTGCGGATGGTTGCCTGCCGTCCTTCATAAATACGCATCTCAAGGTCAATGGAATCGCTCTCAACAGCCGTTTCCACGGGGGTAAGGTTAAAAAAGAGGTATCCGTCATCAAGGTAGAGGGAACTTACATCCCTTCCGTTCGGATTCATGAACAGCCGATTATCCAGCAGCGACTGGTTAAATACATCTCCTTTTTTTATTCCGAGCACGGTGTTCAGTTCTTCTGCAGTATGTTTTGTGTTTCCCACCCATGTGATATTGCGGAAGTAGAATTTTTTTCCTTCGGCAATTTCCAGTTCAACATTGACGGTTTTTTCATCAAACCGGTAAAAGGTATCCCGCACTGTTTTTGCATCCCGGTATCCCTGTTCATTATATTTTGATATCAGGCGGCTCTTATCGCTGTCAAAATTATCAGGAATGTACTTTGACATCTTGAAAATATTCCACCACCGTTTCTTTTTTGTGTTTTTAAGATACCTTCTCACTTTCTTATCGGTGAAGAATTCATTTCCGTGAACAATGATGTCGTTAACCTTAACTCTTTTTCCTTTTTTTATACGGATATTGAGTATCTCGCTGCCTTGTACTTCCGGATCTTTTTCGCGTACCAGGTTTACCGAGATGTTAAAAAAACCTTTCTCAATGAAATATTCTTTCACTTTATAGTCGGTGGAGACAAAGAGTTCATCCGAAATTGTTTTGCCCCTGAAGAGTTTTATTTTTTCCCGCAATTCATCGGCTTCGCCTTTCCGGATGCCGGTGAATGAAAATTTTGACAGGCGCGGTCTTTCAGTGAGAGCCAGTTCAAGGAATATCCTGTTTTCAACAATGGAAGTGGCGCGGATGCTGATATCGTCAAACAAACCCTGTTTCCAGAGGGTGCGGATGGCATCGGCAATCTTATCACCGGGGATCATTATTTTCTCGCCAATGGAAAGTCCTGCAAGATTACCCAGCGCTAAAGGATCGAAATGTGTGGCGACTGAGACAGTGATACCGCCAATTTCATACTCAACCGGAAACTCATAGGAGATTTTTGAGAGGTCATCGGTCAATGGAATCTGGGCGTTCAGAAGTGCAGGAAATTGCAGTATAGAAAAAAGAAGGAAAAAGACAATGAAAATAAATGCCAGTTTAGGGTGCATCTCATTATTTATTTCTGATCTGTTCACTTGTCTTTCCGAACCTGCGTTCGCGCGCCTGATATTCGGTAATGGCATTAAAAAGATGTTCTTTTCTGAAATCGGGCCATAGAACCGGAGTAAACCAGAGTTCGGTATAGGCGATCTGCCATAGGAGGTAATTGCTGATGCGGTATTCACCGCTGGTGCGTATGAGCAGTTCAGGGTCCGGGATACCCGAAGTGGCAAGATATTTAGTGAAAAGCGATTCATTTATATCGGATACCTTGATGGAGCCAGATTCAATCTCCTTTGATATTTTTTTCGCGGCTTCAACGATTTCCCATCGGGAACTGTAACTCAATGCAACCACAAGAGCCATGTGGCTGTTATTCCGTGTAATTTTGACCGCTTCCATAATCTTTGCAGCGCATTTCCCAGGTAAAGCGCCCAGGTCACCGATCGTCACTAAGCGGATATTATTTTTCTTCAACGAATCAAGTTCACGGGATATTGCGTCAACCAGCAGTTCCATCAGTTCGTCTATTTCACTTTTTGGCCGGTTCCAGTTTTCCGTGGAAAAGGCATAAAGCGTAAGGTATTTAATGCCGAGCCGCGCTGCCGCTTCCACCGTTTCCCGTACTGCAGTCACTGCATTTTTATGCCCGAAGATCCTCGGTTTACTGCGTTGCTGCGCCCACCTGCCATTGCCATCCATGATGATGGCTATATGTTGCGGTAACCTTGCAGTATCTATATTTGACGGAATTTCCATGAAGGGGAGACAAAAAAACGAAAAATTCGGTTACCGACCTGCAAAAGATGATTCATCATGAATTCCGGCCCGCCTTTTAAGCCATTCCGATAGAATTTCCTTCTTTTCCTTTTCTGTTAGTAAATAATTTATTTCTGAAGCACGTAAATTCTTTACAATGTCGTAAATACATAAGGCAGCGGTCACGGAAAGATTTAAACTTTGGGTGAATCCGTACATGGGGATTTTTAATTGTTCATCAGCGGTATTTATTGCATTTTTACTGAGCCCTTCTTTTTCGGTTCCGAACAATAATGCAATTTTTCCTTTGGTAATATCCAGTTCACCGATGGGGGGGGTATCAGGACCGGGAACTGTTGCAACAATACGGTACCCGGATTCTTTCAGCCGTTTAATGCACTCCCCGGTATTGTCTGTCCCTGAATTATAGCGATGCAACCTAAGCCACTGCGAAGCGCCAAGTTCAATATCGGGATGGTGGGAAAACGCGTACCGGTTCTCAATGATGTGTACATCCTGGATTCCGAAGCAATCGCAGGTGCGAAGCACAGCTGCAGCATTATGCGACTGGAAAATATCTTCAAGTACAACCGTAATGTACCGAGTTCGGAAATTTAGCACCTCAATCATCCTGTTCATTCTGCGGTCCGTTACAAACTGTGAAAGGATTGTTGCAGGCAACGATTTATCTTCCATAAGTTCCAAATTCCAATTACCTCTATCCCTCCATCCCTCTATCCCTCTATCCCTCTATTCCTCTATCCCCTTCTCTCCATATCCCCTCCCATTAATCCCTGCGACACCGCCATCCAGGCCGTAAGATGGAAAAGAATTCTTGACGCGACTATGGCATCCCACTCTGCATTTCCGGTTTCGCACAGGTCAAAGCCGATTATTTTTTTATTGCACTTCACCACCGTTTTGATAAGATAAACCGCTTCGTCAAAAGTAAGGCCACCGGGAACCGGTGTTCCTGTGTTGGGGCAGAGAGCCGGCTCAAGTCCGTCCACATCGAAACTGATATAAACATGAGATGGCAGGTAACTGATAATTTTACTGACAATCGATTTCCATGTTCCCCCCCCGTACATCTTTTCCCTGGAGCGGTCATTATGAAACATGATAATCCTTCCGTCCGAATCCTTAATGCGGGTCTCTTCCGCGCTGCAATAATCGCGTATGCCTGCCTGGACGAGTTTTTTTACGGATGAACATTTGAGGGCATTATGCATGATTGAGGCATGGGAAAAACGGAATTCTTCGTATGAATCGCGCAAGTCGCAATGAGCGTCAATATGAAGAATACCGAAGGATGAATACTTTTCCGAAAGCGCTTCAATGAGACCGAGCGGGCAACTGTGATCCCCTCCGATAATACCAATAAATTTGTTTTGTTGCAGATTGGCAACAGATTCTTTTTTTACCCATTCTGTTAATTCTTCGCAGGAACGATTGAGTGCATCAATTATCTTTTTCTGTTTTGGCGGTAATGGTTTACCGGGATCATGGTCTGATATAAAGTCAATCCATCTTTTTGATGCGGTGCGAAGCGTTTTATTCATTTGCTCCCAACGGAAAGGGAAAGTCGCCATAGCAACACTCATGTTCCAGACACCCGGAATATCGGGATGAAAGAGGTCTATCTGTTTTGAGGCAGCGAGAATTTTTTGAGGCGCCATTGATGTTCCGTCACGGAAGGATACTGATACATCCCATGGTACAGGCAGTAAAATGGTCTTTGCACCGGATGTGGTACAGGGCAAACCGAAAACATTGCTGCCGGATGCGGCAGGAGAATCGGGGTTGAAATATTTTTCCGGCATCAGTTCACTTTGGAAGCAAGAGCGGCTCCGGTATGGAATTTTACAACCCAGCGCGCTTTAATTTGTACCGGCTGCCCGTTCTGCGGATTATGGACAATGCGGGCTTTGCGCTTTACAACACTGAAGGAGCCGAAGCCAACCAGGGCTACACGTTGTTTCCGGGCGAGAGCGCGAGTGGATTCATGAAGGAACGCTTCAAGCGCTTTCCTTGAATCGGTTTTTGAAAGTTTGGTTCTTTGGGCTATGGCGTCAACAAGAATAGCTTTATTCATCGGTTTACGGATTTGAAGGGAGGGCGAAGGTAATAGAAAATTTTTAATAATATAACGCTTATTTTATTTTCCATGAACTATTCATTCTGAACCCCCTGAGAAATTCTTTGGTACCGAGAGTTTTTCTTCCGGCCAACTGTAATTGTATAATTTTAAGCGCGCCATCAATGCAGTGAATGGCCAGGTTCTTCCCGTCCGTTTCAACATTACCCGGATTGCTTTTGTAACTCACTTGAATTTTATCACACCTGTAAATTTTAACCGGATATTCGGTACCGTCCGGGGAAATAAAACAGGTCATTGCCCCGGGAACCGGTGATAACCCCCTGATGAAATTGTATAGTTTATTTACGGGTTGATTCCAGTCGATCCTGCAGTGATCCGGGAAAATCTTCGGGGCTTTTTGCAATGTTGCTTCACCCGGTGAAATATTTTTTTGTTCGGTGACCGGATAGGATTTTGATTCAATGGCATGCACCGTTTTCTCAACCAATTCAGCGCCCGTTACCATCAGGCGGTCGTGGAGTTCACCGGCTGTTTCCGATTCCCCAATGGAGACATTTTCCCGGAATAAAATATCCCCCGTATCCAATTCCTTGCGGATAAAAAAAGTAGTTACGCCAGTTTCGGTTTCACCGTTTATAATGGCATGATGAATGGGAGCAGCGCCCCTGTACTGGGGTAAAATGGAAGCATGCAGGTTAATACAGCCAAAAGCAGGGAGCCGCCAGACCGATTCCGGAAGCATCCTGAAAGCCACAACAACTCCGAGGTCAGGTTGCAATCCGGTTAATTGTGCAATAAAAACAGAATCCGATAATTTTTCCGGCTGAAGCAGCGGCAGTCCGAGACGCAGTGCACATTCTTTAACCGGGGAAAAACGCATTTTTAGTCCTCTGCCGGCAGGTTTATCGGGAGCAGTGACCACGGCAATAATATTATATCCGCTCATCTGCAGCAATTCAAGCGAAGGAACGGCAAAGCCGGGGGTGCCCATGAAAATGATTCGTAATCCTGCTGGCGGCATGAGAAGAAAGGAAAAATTTTTATTTACTGAACAAATTTACATCTTTTTAACCTGTCCGGATTTATTTTGTTATTCCAGGTTCATTCTATTGAAAGATGGTACTTTTGCCGAAACCGGTAAAAATGCATCTGAATGATTTATATGGTTATTTCAGAAATGAGTTGAAACCATTTTTTCATTCTGAGGAAATTACCGCGTTGGCTAAAATTATTTTCCGGGATATTGCAGGTGTGAAATTTCAGGATATTTTTATTAACGGGGAGCGGATCATAGATGACGAATTATGTTCACGTGTGCATAAAGCGATCCGGCAATTGAGGAAACAGATGCCTGCACAATATATTACCGGTATTTGCGAATTTTACGGACTCCGCCTGAACGTAACTCCCAATGTATTGATACCGCGACCCGAGACAGAAGAACTGGTGGATTGGATCATCAACGATAATAGGGTATGCAGAAAAAAAAATATCAGGATTCTTGACATCGGAACCGGATCCGGTAATATTGCCATAACGCTTAAAAATAAAATACCTTCTGCAATCGTGACGGCAACAGATATTTCAAATAGGGCATTGACGGTAGCAAAGGAAAATGCCGGGATATATTGTACTCCGGTGAAATTTTTACGATTGGATATTCTGAAACGGCTAAACTGGAGTAACCGTAATCCAATCATTGATAAATCAGGTCAATTTGATATTATTGCCAGCAATCCACCCTATGTTCCCCTGAACGAAAAAAAATCCCTTCCTGAAAATGTCCGTAACTTTGAACCGCATGTCGCCCTTTTTACGGAACAAAAAAACCCTTTGATTTTTTATGATGCGATAGGACGGTTTGCCTTGCGGCAACTGAAAAATAACGGGTTGCTTTACTTGGAAATCCATGAAACAAAAGGTAAACAGGTAAAGAGTTTACTTAAACGATTGGGGTTTGGGGATGTCAAAATAAAAAAAGATATTAATGGAAAGGATAGAATGGTCAGGTGCGGAAAGCAGTGAGCAGCGGGCAGTTGGCAATAGACAGTATACAGCAGACAATAAACAGAAGACAATGGGCAGTCCTGACGCTTTCGGTCAGGATGCTGACCAGTGCGTCAGCATAGGCAGTAGGCAATAAACAATTGACAATAGACAATAACCAAATATTATCATTGATGAAAATGGAAATCAATATTAAAACTAAATCGAATGTTGAAGGTTTTTAAAATGGTTTATCTTTCCCTTATCTTTGTATTAACAATTCAGTGGGTTGCAGCGCAGAAGAAAAAGGTAATTGAACTTCTGCACGCCAATATTCTGGAGTACGAAAAAAAGGAAGGTGCGGATGTAAAAAAACTAATCGGTGATGTTGCTTTAAAACATCTTGATGTCATTATGAATTGCGACAGCGCGTATCTCTATGGCGATGAAAACCGTCTGGAAGCGTACCATAACATACATATTAATAAAAACGACTCGGTTCACATCTACGGTGAGAAACTTGATTATGACGGCAACAACCGCTATGCGACCATACATAAATCGGTAAAGATGGAAAGCCATGATTTTCTCCTTTTCTGTGAAGAACTGCATTATGATATGCAGGCCGGAAGGGCGCATTATTCCACGGGCGCCATTATTGAAGATAAATCGGACCGCAGCATACTGCATAGTGTAATCGGGTATTATTTTGTGTCTCCAGGGACATTTTTCTTTAAGGAAAAAGTCCGTCTTGTTCATCCTGATTATGTGATCACAACCGACACTCTTAAATATGATCCTGCCGGTAAAATTTCATGGTTCCTGGGTCCTACTGAGATTACTTCCGATACCACTTTTATCACCTGCCGGAACGGGTGGTATGATTCAAAGAATGATATCGCCATGTTTAAAGATGATGCTGGAATCCGTTCAGGGCACCGGTGGCTGAAAGCCGACAGCATATATTATTTGAGGACAACCGGGAATGGAGAAGCATTCCGGCATATTGAATATACCGATACTTCCGATGATATTGTCATACGGGGAAATTACGGCAGGTACAATAATAATTTTGCGACATCTGTAGTTACAGACAGTACGCTTCTTATTATGGCTTTCGGCTCCGATTCACTTTTTTTGCATGGAGATACCCTGAGGGCGATTGAGGATTCAGTCACCGGGGAAAAAACTTTTTATTGCTATTACCGTGTCAGGTTTTATAAGCCGGACCTCCAGGGCATTTGCGATTCGGTGGTCTATTCCGAAAGTGATTCTGCAATACGACTTTTTAAAAATCCGATTCTCTGGTCGGATGAACATCAACTCACCGGTGATTTCATCCGCATTAAAATGTTTGGCGGAGAAATCCGAAATATGTGGATGGAACAAAATGCGTTTATTTCATCGCAGGTGGTACTTTTGGATAGTGCCGGTGCCGATTCGGTCGGGTATAACCAGATCCAGGGCAAAAATATGACGGGTTACTTTACGGATAATCATCTCAGTAAAATTGATGTAAAGGGCAACGGGAAAACGGTGTATTACGTCCAGGACGAAAAGGATAAATTTATCGGTATTAACAAAAGCGAGTGCAGCAATATGATCATACTTGTAGCCGTCAATGATAGCGCGGCTGATGGGAACACCCGGCAAAAAATTGACAAGATTACATTCCTGGATAAACCGGAAGCAATCCTGTACCCTGTTAATGAACCGAAGCCGGATGACCTGCAACTCAGGAAATTTGTATGGGAAGGGGAAAAGAGACCGCTGTCAAGAGAGGATGTGTTCAGGAGTAAGTGATCGGAAAAAACAACAGAAAACTATACAATAAACGATAGCCAGCAAATGGAATACATCATAATTGCAACAGTCGCCTGCATCGCCTCCCTTCTCACTTTATTCTCCGGTTTTGGAGTCGCAACACTTCTCACCCCGGCTTTCATTCTTTTTTTTCCTGTGGAAGTTGCCGTTCCGCTTACCAGTATTGTACATCTGCTCAACAATATCTTCAAATTGGGATTATTATGGAAGAATATCAATTTCAAGACAGCGATCCGTTTTGGTTCCACCGCACTGATTGGCGCTTTTATCGGTGCAAAATCCCTGTTTTACCTTGCCGGTGTGGAACCGATTTTCACCTACGAATTCTTATCAACGGTGCATGAGATAACCGTCATAAAGGTTGTCATTGCACTTCTGCTGATAAGTTTTTCGTTGATCGAGGTTTTGCCTTTTGGAGATAAAATGGTTTTCAGCCGGAAATATCTTTTACCAGGAGGTATAATAAGTGGTTTTTTCGGGGGACTATCGGGCCACCAGGGCGCCTTACGCAGCGCATTTCTTATCCGGTGTAACCTATCCAAGGAGAGTTTTATCGCTACCGGAACTCTGATTGCATGTTTTGTGGATGTTTCAAGAATACCGGTCTATCTCTCCTTCCTTCTGAAATCGGATATCATTGAGAATAATTATCCTCTTCTGATCGTGGCTACGCTTGCCGCTTTTACCGGAGCATACACTGGGAATAAACTTTTGAAAAAAATAACGCTGAAGACCATCCAGGTCATCGTTTCGGTAATGGTGATTGCTACCGGCTTGCTGCTTGGGGGGGGGGTTCTATAAAAAAGAACAAAGAAAAAAGAATAAAGAAATACAAAGCACAAAGTGTAAATACCAAAACAAGTAGTATTCAGATAATTCGATTCATGTAAATAGCGCAGGAGTCATCGTTCCGCAACTACTATCTTTCCATACCATATTTCGATGCCGGTTTTGATTCTGATGAAGTAAATTCCTTCCGCAATACCGGTCACTTCCACCGGCAACCGGTTGAATCCGTAATTAAGAATAATAGGTACCGATGAAAACGCCTTCTTTCCTGTTACATCAAAAAATGTTAATTCATAAACACCAACCGTTGAAGATGTGAACTCGATGAATGCAATTTCATTAGCGGGTAATGGATAGATAAACACGGTATTTATGCGGAAGTTCACCGCTTCTGAAATTCCTACCGGATCCAGGGTTGCGGAAGCAACGTAAGTGCACCCACCTGCATCGGTGACCGTTACTGTATAGCTTCCCGAAGATAATCCTGTTAAATCTTCAGCAGTCGCACTGTTGCTCCATAAAAAGGAGTAAGGTTGTGAACCTCCTGATACCGTAAGATTGATTGCCCCGTCATTACCGGAAACCAGCGGTGTTATGGCAGTGGATACCAGTAAGGATTCCGGTTCATCAATGGCAATAACCACACCCGAAATGCAGCCGCTGTTATCCGTAACGGTAACCTGATAATTACCTGCAGCAAGTCCGGTACCCGATGAGGATGTAAGTCCGTTACTCCATTGATAGGTATAGGGGGGGGTACCACCTGTTACGGTCAATAGAGCACTTCCGTCATCCTGGCCGGGACAGGAAATATTATTCACGGCTGAAACAATGGAAGGTCCATCGCTGTTGGTAATAGCGACCGGAACTGATTTCTGGCAGCCGGAACCATCCGTGATAGTTATTGTGTACATGCCACCGCTCAATCCTGTTGCGGTTGAGGACGATTGACCGGTGCTCCAGGCGTAGGTAAAAGGATTCAACCCGGACGAAATGGATGCCACTGCCGATCCGGATGAATTTCCGCAGGTGGAAGGAGTTGATGATACCGTCAGGGCACGTTGCGCACATGGATTATATTGCATGTATGCCGAGTCGGCTGTTTTGAGAATATCCTCCAAACTGTCTCCGGCCATCAATGCGAAAGCGACCACCACCGAATCACCTGCGGCAAGGTTAAAAGGTCCGCTGCCGACCACCTGGCTTACATCAGCGCCTGTCCCTGAACCCCCCCCTTGGGCACGTGGAGTGGAAAGGGATTGGTACTTTTCTGCAGTCGTATAACCATCATAAATATTCATACTGCCGTTACCTCCGTCATTGTCTATGGAATATACCACCGGATCACCCGGTGACAACAATTGAATCCCGGCATAGAGACCGCTGTCTTCGGTGCTGTAGCAATAACCAAGTTTTTTATTGACGTTGTAATCGGCTTTGTTATTGGCATAGGTCATGATGTCCCAGTCGGCAAAAATTCCGGCATATAGGGAAGAAAGCGCTGATGACCCGTTATTTTTTATGGAATACTTAAAAATGACATATTTCGTGTGCCCGGGTTTCGACCATGCGTACGCATAATGGCGTACCAGGATATTCAATTTATTTGTTCCTGCAGCATTATCATTGAATATTCCATAACCATCAAAATCAGAGATGACCGGGGGTATCAATGACCGGACATTTTGGACCGATGTAAAATCATTATCAGCCGTTAAACCGTCATCACCTCTTGCGCGGTCCGACACTTTTGGCCCGGATGCAATTCCAATCATAATACTTGCATCAAAAAGCAGTGAAGAACTTCCATTGTAGGTAAATCCAAGTCCCTGTCCCTGGCTTTCGGCATTATATCCGACCAGGCCCTTACTGGTAAAGGAGGTTCCGATTTCATTGACATTGACATTAAGATAGTCAACATTGACAAGAACGGAGAAATAGAAGTTAGCGGAATAAGAACCGTCTGTCAGTGCGATTTTGAAATTCACGGTGCCGTTTTGCGGTGCATTCGGCTTAATAAGAACGCGGAAAGGATCGGAGGAGTGGGAAGCCGCAGCGAGGGTGTTGATTACACCGATTGAGGCGGAATTATCCTGTATCGTTACATATGTGCCGGAAGCTCCGACAGCGCTCAGCGTGGCGGTTAGCGATCCGGAAGGACTGAGATAATTAGTAAAAAGCCCGGTAATCCGCATGGTGTCATTAATAACGGGGGTGTTGTCGTTATTATCTGTAATAGTCAGTTGGGTAAGGTCTACAGACGGAAGGTTTGTCACCGTAAGCGCTTTGTAAAGGTTCACCCGTCCTTTACCGAGTTTTTCTTTATAGGTTACGCTATGTAAACCGTCAATATTATCTGAAGTCACTTTCAGTTGTTCACCTGCCTGCAGGGCTGAAAAGGAAGGAAAAAATGAGCGGATGACGGCAGCGCATCCGGCTGCGACAGGCGAAGCCATGGATGTTCCGCTGGCCGGAGTATACCCCCCCCCATCGCTTGCCGACCATATCCAGTCACCGGGAGCGCTTACATCCACCGAATAATTATAATTGGAAAAAGACGATCGTGTATCGTCCTGTCCTGTTGAAGCAACGTTAATTGCATAGGTAAATGAAGCCGGATAGAGTTTAGCATCCGCACCGTCATTTCCGGCAGCCGCAACAACAAGAGCATCCTTGTTGATAACGGCATAGGTAACAATATCCTGGCCGTAGGAACCGCCATAAGATCCACCCCAGGAGCAGTTGATAATTTTTGCGCCATGATCAGCGGCATAGACAATACCATCATATCCATATTGAATATTGGCATCTCCGGCCCTTATGGGAAGAATTTTGCATTTAAAACCCGGTGCAGCCAGGCCGGTTCCGTTATCGGTTACAGCCGCGGCATCACTGGCCACATTAACTCCATGGTCACTGCCCACTACCTGAGGGTTATTGTCGTTACTCATGAAATCCCAGCCGCGGAAATTATCCGTAAATCCGTCCCCATCGTCATCAGCGCCATTGATGGGATCGGCATAGTTGTATTTAAAATTCGCGAGAAGGTCGGGATGGTCTATATCGGTACCGCTGTCAACAATGCCGATTACAACTGATGTGTCACCTTTTGAAATATCCCATCCGGAGAATGCCTGGATGTTTGTGAGATGGTATTCACTGCCCACATAAGGATCATTGGGAGTGTAAAGAAGTTTAAAAATCAGGTGAGGTTCGGCATATTCGAAAATTCCGGTTTTCAGCAAACCGGTAATTACCTTTTTAAGTGCAATATCTGCTGTATAACGAAATTCATATATAAGAGAAATGTCGGCAAGCCGTTCACCGCGTTCGTTAAATTCCCTTAAGGGGGGGAATGCATTGGGAAATTTTTTCTTCATGTTCCATACACCGATCATACCAAGATACTGATTGACCGATGAGATCGCAATACCGTCATCAAGGGCATAATTTCGCAATTCTTTTTTGAGTTTGACGATGACTGTTTTTGAAATATAATCATCCGCAGTAAGTTGGTCAAGCGGAATTTTTCGATCACCTGTTCCAGGAGAATTACCAAAGATATTTTGACTATTTACGCTGGAAAAAAGGGTGATCAATGCAATTTGAAAACAGTAAATAATTTTCATAGGCAGGAATGTTTGGTAAGCAAAGATAGGGAAAACACGAATATAGGTTAGAGGCGGTAGTAAAGCGGATTGAAGAAAAATGATTTCCGGTAATTTTTATCCTTTCCACGTATCTTTCGCTTTATCCCACCAGGTTCCCCATTTGGTTCCCCAGTCGCCTCTTTCAGCACCTGGACGTGTATAAAAGTGCCAGTTAATAAATGTGGCAATAGCATAAAAAACCAGCGCGCCCCAGAAGAAAATATTTGCGCTGCCGTAGGCCGTTATTGCCGCTCCGATCAGGGAAGAAAAAAGAAACGGACCGTAGGCAGCCCATGCGCCTGTCCAGCCGAGGATTTGTGCTCCCTGTCGTGGTGAAAAAGCGAATACGATCGGGTATTGGCGGAAGGTTGCTGCATTGCCGATTCCCGCCATCAGGAAAATCCAGAGCATAATCCATACGAACATTGGAAACTGATCAAGAGAGGTTGGCGTGAGAAGCCCTCCGAAAATCAGCGCAAGACAACCCAGTACCAAACCAATTCCCGAAACCATTATCCAGATGCTTCCGCCCATTTTATCGGATGGAGTACCCATAACAGCGCGGATTAAAGAACCGATAAGCGGACCATAAAAGGCATATGCCAACGGGTCGGGCGCTCCTTCAAAACTGCCATAAATGGTTTTTATCATAAGCGGAAATGCCGCTGAGAAACCGGAAAAACTTCCGAAAGTCATTATATATGTGATCACGCAAAACCAGGCGTGTTTATTGTCGGTCATGTTTTTTATCATGCCGCCTACCGAGGGTTTATCAATACGGATACTTTTTAAAAAAATCCAGCAGAGAGCGCCCGCAATAAGAAGAAGCGGCACATACCAGAATGCGGCATTTTGCAGCCAGATATCTTTTGAAGCATCTCCTTTGGTAAATATTTGCGGACCCCCGGTTATTGCCGCAAATGCAGCAATGCCGATAATCCATGGTGTAATAAATTGTGTTAGCGACACGCCAAAATTTCCGATTCCTGCCTGTATTCCCATAGCAAATCCCTGTAATCGTTTTGGAAAATGTAAACTGGTGGAAGGCATGTATGAAGAAAAATCACCCCCCCCAAAGCCGCATAAAACGGAAATCATTAAAAAGTGTAAATAAGGCGTATCGGGATTCTGTACGGCAAATCCCAGCCATATCATCGGCAGGATTTTTAGCAGGGTTGCAAGGGTAATGGTATGCCTTGTGCCGTAAAAGGGAATGAGAAAAGTGTGAATAAAGCGAAAAGTCCCGCCCGACAGACCGGGCATGGCCGCTAGCCAGAATAATTGCATTGTATCAAATTTAAACCCGATGTTCGGCAATCGCACCACGACTGCGCTCATCACAAACCACGTAGCGAACGAAAATATTAAACTGAATGTGGTGATCCACATTGTCCGGTTAGCGTGTTTTGCGCCTTCATTTCTCCAGAAATTTTCATTTTCCGGTTCCCATTTGTTCAGCCATGAAGTCATAGTGATTTTGGATTAGAGTTTTTCATACTGATATATGTGTTGATTTACGATTTTTATTTATTTTTGCAGAAAATAAATTCAAAGGTTATGCAAACCACCATTCAATTAACCGCAAAAGAATTGCCGGATTTTGTGGCAGCGCTGCAAACACTTTTTAAAAAAGAAAAAGTTGTTGAAATTACTGTGAGTCCGGTTCATGCAATCAGTTTAGAAAAAAAAGAAACAAGAGAAGAATATTGGGCAAAACTTAAGAAACGTCTTAAAAATTTAGATGAAGGAAAAAATATTGTTGAGTTTACAGGCGAAGAATTTGAAAGATATGTTGCCGAAGGATCCGTTAAATACGGGAAAAGAAAATGAGAAAGGTTCGTTGGGAAAAGGACGCATTTCAGGAAATGGAAGAATGGAAATATAATTCGCCCCAAATTTTTCGGAGAATTGGAGACTTGATTGCAGACACCAAAATAAACCCTTTTCATGGCATCGGCAAACCCGAACCGCTCAAACATCATCTCAAAGGTTGCTGGTCGCGGAGAATCAATAAGGAACACCGCCTTATTTACCGGATTACCAATGATGCCATTCATATTATTTCCTGTAAAGGTCATTACGATTGATTTCCTATTTTAGAAAGACCGGTTTAAAAATCAACATCAGATAAGCCCAGTTCTGCATTTCATCGTACCTGCCGCCTTTGAGAGATTCCATTGTTTCTGTTGCAAGCAGATGTGAATAACCTGCTTGAAGGGTAAAATTTCCGTTTAGGTTGTAAGCGAATGTCAGGTCAATTTCTGTTCCGAGGTTTGAATTCATTGTTTTGTAATTGCCGGTTGATGCGAGTTCCTTCTTGTCAAGCACATCAGCGTTTGCCATAAATTGATGCACATCCAGCGCAACCCACCATTTTTCCGCCTTGTATCTTGTTTTCAGGTAAAAATTATTCAGTCCGATATTCCCGTGCGCGCTTCCTGCAAAAAAATAATCCATGTACCCGTTGAATTTATGACCGGTACCATAGAGCGGGTTAAAATTACGCGTAACATCTTTATATGCTTTTGTGGTATCGGTCTGATTTTGCCCGCTGGATATTTCCGCACCTAAACCTATCATTATTTTTTTCTTCACTGTATATTGCAGATCCAGTCCACTCATGTATGCCCGAATATCTTTTTTATTGGCATCCACTCCTCCCTGGAAATAATACCGGGGGTTGATAAAAATGGCATCTTTCCTATATTCAACATGGGTACCCGCAGTATAACTGAAGCGGGTGCTTGTCACCGAGACGGGCGATTGAATTCCGTTATTTATTTCAAGAATACTTATGCTGATGTCATTGATTTTTTTGTTCAGCCATAAGAAATACATTTCTTTGTAGTTATTAATTCCGGTGTATGAAGTTGCGATATTATTTTCGGCTGTCTGGTTGTACGCGCCTCCGATATGAATTTTCAGTTGCATGCTGTCGTCCGAAAATTTCAGGAGCATGGCATCATGGCTTCTGCCCTGTTGAAGCCAGCCAACCCCCCCCAGAAGCCGTTCATCATCGTAATTCAGTTCCTGCCTGCCGGCTTTCAAAGATAATTTATTCATAAAAGAGTATTCTCCCCATGCTTCGTGAAGAGAAGAAGTATTTGCATCGTACAGATTCAGTTGCGACTGGTTACCCCAGGTGCGAACATCCTGAAGAGTGATTGCCGATTTGAATTTTTCGTGCGAATAGCCAAAATTCAGCCGTGTGCGCTGGGAAGTGAAAATTCCTGCATATTGTGCCGAATCAATAAGGGTCCTGAACCCGTGGCGGTATTCGGTGCGCGGGCGGAGTTCACCGGTAAGTGAAAATTGGGGATAACCTTCCGTTACCATAGAGAGAAACAGGGCTACGTAAAATAATTTTAATTTCATCGCGTTAATTTTTTACTTTCCGTTTTCCGATTCAAATTTTTCTTTTGTTAACGGTGCGGCTTTATCTCTCATTCTTGTAATTACACTGTGCATCCACCAAAGGCAAATCACCGAAATAAAGAAAAGAAATATCCACATGCTTGTCCACATTCCTGTCCAGTCCAATAAATATGCGAAGATGATGGGCGATACGAAACCTCCCAGCCCTCCGAGCAATCCGACCATACCACCCACCGCCCCTACATCATTGGGAAAATACTCGGGAATATGTTTGTAAACCGCTGCTTTTCCTACACCCCACGCAAAACCGATAATAAAAATAAAAGCAACGGCAAGCCATATATGCGCCTGGAATGAAATATGCGTAATTCCCTGGGCAATCAGTTGTTTTTTCTTTATAGTATCTCCCGTTTTGACCACAGGTGTCTGCCAGATTTTTTTTGAAGGAAAAAGAATGAATGATTTCCCGTCATCATGCGCGTCACCGGGTTTTACAATCAGGGAATAAGATATCTCATCTATTTTGATAACACTATCCGATACAAAAGATACTGTACCGTTTCTTTTTGCCATAATTCCTTTTCCCGGGGAATCAATTTCCATTTTTGGGATTATGAGTAAAAAGCAGAAAACGATAGAGGAACCAAGTATCCAATACATGACGCTTCGTGCGCCAAACTTATCCGACATCCAGCCGCCCAAAGCGCGGATTACTCCTGCCGGAATGCTGAATACAGAAGCGAGCAATCCTGCAGTAACTAATGAAACGGCATACAAATTCAGAAAATAGGGAACTAACCATTGCGCGAGCGCCACAAAACATCCGAAAACTAAGTAATAATACAATCCGAAACGCCATACCCTCATTTTTTTCAGAGGGCTTAGCATTTGATTAAAAGTTTTTCCTTTTGCCGCTTCCGATTTTTTATTTTTCGTGAAAAGAAGATAAACAATTCCCATCACAATCAGTGCCGCGGCATAGATTTGCGGTAATTGCCGCCATCCTTCCAGATTTGCGCCATCATCGGTAAGATTTTTTAGCAGGGTAGGAGCGAGCATGGTCGTTACCGCAGCCCCTGCATTGCCAACACCGAAAATTCCAAGCGCCCTGCCCTGCCATTCTTTTGGATACCAAACGGAAGTATTAGCAATACCTATTGAAAATCCCTGCCCGGCAAGGCCAAAGCCGAAACTGCAAAATGCAAATTGCCAGAAACTGTCGGCATAACTGAGTAAATACATTGGGACTGCGCAGAGGAAGAGCAGAATGCTAAATGTAATTTTGCCGCCATACCGGTCAGTCCATATACCGGTGTGCAACCGGAAAATTGAGCCGGCAAGGGGGGGTATCGCTATCAGCCAGCCGATTTCCACGACCGACCATTTGTAAAGTTGGTTGTCAACAAGGAAGGTAACAAGCACACCGTTGAACATCCAAACCGCAAAACATACGGTAAATGCAAGAGTGTTAAGGGTAAGTATTCTATGGGATGTACCTGTTACATGGCTTGTCATCAGGCGGGTATTTTAAGTTTTTACCGGTTGTGTCTGACCGACACAGATCATCCCATTCACATGTGTTTCGGGTATACCAGTTATTCCTCTGCAGTTTCTTACTTCTTCACCCCTTTATATCTTCTGACCGAAATAAACGACCTTGTAAAATAAGTAAACGGAAAACTTATTACATGCACTAATTTGGTAAACGGGAACCAGGCAAAAAAGAAAAGGGCAGCGATGATGTGAAGTTTATTGATCAGCGGTGCTCCTGCAATCAAAGAGGCATCGGGTTGTAATCTCAAAATACTTCCCAGCCAGGGTCCTGCCGAAAATGCAATTCCGAATACTAATTGTACGGCTGATTGGTAGAGTCCTGCGCCCACAATAAAAATCAGGAAAAACAGGATAAGATAATCCTCCGTGGTGCTCATGGCTTTTAATTGCGGAATGGATATTCTCCGTAATAACGCCCAGATTATTCCATATAAGAAAAGTATTCCCCCTCCAAGTCCGGTCCACCTGAAAATATCAACCCATGCAGAAAGCGAATATGCTCCCCCGACCAGCCCGATAAGGTGAGCGAAAAATAAAATTATTATTCCCCAGTGAATGCTGAGCGTGGCGGGTCCGATGGAAGCCCGTCCGAAAAATCCGGTGGAACGGGTGGTCCAGTAAAAATCACCACGGGAGGTCCAGTCCCATTTACCCCTGTAACTGCTCATCATCCCGCTGAAACCGCGGAAAATTACCCCACCGAAGAAAAGTAAAATCGTGATGTAGGGAAGGCCGATGAAGAAGAAGTTATCCATCATAAATATTTGATTTTATTGGTTATTATTCCAAATAACGAGAAATTTA
The DNA here is from genome assembly GCA_016193485.1 of Bacteroidota bacterium. Taxonomy (GTDB): domain Bacteria; phylum Bacteroidota; class Bacteroidia; order JACPRZ01; family JACPRZ01; genus JACPRZ01. The sequence continues at coordinate 36,764 of JACPRZ010000031.1, forward strand.
TTCATTAAATAAATTCCAAGTTCCATCCCGATAACTATCGGGACCAAGTCCCAAGAATTAAGTACCAGGTTCCAACACGGTTTCCAAGAAAATTTGTTCATGGTTGCCTGGATTTTGCTCTTGTTTTCCGGATTTTATTTCTATCCTTATTATATTCTCCATAGCGTCAAAAAGATGCAAATAGGGAGTATTCAATTCTTCCAGCCGTTTTCGTATGGGCGGAAGGTATGGGGAAAAATATTCGTTAATGAATTTTTTTCTTACGGGGTTGTCTGCCGATCCGGTTGTCAGCGAAAGGAAATCTATCATAACCGGCAGGTAATCGGGCAACTCCTTTCCGTTGAGATTTTTTCCGAAATGTTTGTAGATGGCATGAAGTTCAATCATGTATTCGTTCCTGTCCGATACGGCTGCGCCTGAGCAGGTTTTGGGCTCTTCAAAGGTATGACTGCCAAGATAGAGTGAACATGCCGGACTCAATTCAAACAATTCAACATATTCTTCTTCCGGGATGGGTTCTTCCTTGATAAATTTATAGAGTAAATGAGCGCTTTCAGGAGCGATTTCCTGCAGGTTTTGAATTACATCGCACGCTTCTTTTCTTAAATCCTCAATATCCACATCCTGCGGGCTGCACCACAAGCCGGCAATGACGGAATATGCGTTTGATATTAACGAATTTTCTTTCATATTATTCATAGTTTTTCGTTCCTGTATGATATGATTTGAAATAACTTTTTCTCCTCTCCATAGGCGACCAGGGGGTCATCATTTCAAAACCTGCAAAACCGCGTTCCGTATATGGACTCATGTCTGCACCTTCCCGCTTGGTTGTGGGTACCACAAACCGTTCGTTGTAGAAGGAAAGGGAAAGCGCACGGGTAATTCCTTTGGCATCTTCTTCAGTCAGACCCACCCTGTTCAGCACCGCCACATCAGGTTTTTTATCCACGCGGATGCTTCTTTCGTAATGGCGCACGGCCAGTTGCCGCATGAGAGATTTTTTTACCACTTCCTCGTTCCCCGCACCGAACATTGTAGCAAGATAAGCAAGCGGAAGCCGGAATTTTTCCAGTTCATCAAGGGAAAGAAGGTGGCCTTTGGATGGTTTATCCATATCAAATATATCAGTGTCTGAAGGAGAGTCCTTTCCTGCACTGGTAATTATAGGCGCCAACGGTGGAATATAAAAGAGGTTAGGTAATGTCCTGAATTCAGGATGAAGGGGAAGGCCGAGTTCCCATTTCTTGAATATTTTGTACACGGGTGAACGTTGTGCCGCATCAATCCAGTCATCGCTGATGTTGTTTTTCCTTGCCGCTTCAATTACATTCGGGTCAAAAGGATCAAGTATTAATTCTCTCTGCGCCCAGACAAGGTCTTTATCGTTTTCGGTTGCTGCGGAATGTACCCTTTCCATGTCATAAAGAATAACTCCGAACGAACGTATTTTTCCAACGCATGAATGGAAACAAACAGGGGGGAGACCTGACTCAACGCGCGGATAACAAAGGATGCACTTTTCCATTTTACCGCTGCGCCAGTTGTAATAAGGTTTTTTGTAAGGGCACGAAGAGATGCAGTAGCGCCAGTTGCGGCAACGGTTCTGGTCAATAAGGACAATACCGTCTTCTTCTCTTTTATAGGCTGCGCCCGAAGGGCATGCGCCAACGCATCCCGGATTGAGGCAGTGATTGCAGATGCGCGGGAGGTAGAAATAAAATACATCCCTGAACTTAAGAACCGCCCGCATTTCTTCTTTGCTCATGTCTTTGAAATTAACATCATATTGCCCGGTAATATGAGCGCCCCCGGCATTATCCTCCCAGTTCACACCCCAGTTTATCGGAATATCTTTTTCTTCCGTAACCATTGACTTCGGACTTGCAACCGGCTGTTGCCCCGTTGCATGCGAATTATGCAGGTCGTCATACGAAAAGGTGTAAACGTCACCATCCCCGTAGTAATCCTTCATCTCAGGCGTGTGAGGATTAAAGAAAAGATTGGAGAGCATGTACAGTTTTCCGCCATAGCGAAGTACAAGGTCATCGCCTTTTTTAACCCAGCCGCCTTTCCACAGATCCTGGTTTTCCCATTGCTTCGGGTAACCGATACCCGGCTTCGTTTCCACGTTGTTCCACCACATATATTCGGCTCCTTCCCTGTTGGTCCACACGTTTTTGCATGCAACGGTGCAGGTATTGCAACCGATGCACTTTTCCAGGTTGAAGGACATGCTGAGTTGGGCTTTTACTCTCATAGCGTTGGTTGTTTTTAGATGTTTAATTTATGCATTCGGCAATTGATATAATTCCTCTTCCTGGTAAACCGGTTTTTTACTTGGTCCAAGCGGCATTTTACGAATGATGACTCCATGGTCCCGCTCCGAAGGGCTTGTTCCCCAGTAATTGCTGTAATAGGTGAACTGAGCATAACCTCCAATCATTGTGTGCGGGTTCATCAGGATACGCGTGGTGGCGTTATTATTCCCCCCCCTCAGGTCGGTACAGTTGTATTTTTTCGCAAGAGGCGAGAAGGGAACATTGATGTGCCGTTCAACCTGGTGATACGTGATCGCCATATTGCGCGGCACCTGGTGGCTGACTACGGCTCTGACCACTTCGATACCGTTTTCGCAATACATTTCAACCCAGTCGTTATCGTTGACATCAATTTCATGAGCGTCTCCCGGATTAAGCCAGACCGTGGGACCTCCGCGCGACATGTGCATCATGGGCCAGTGATCCCTGAATGAACTATGGATCTGCCACTTTCCATGCGGTGTGATGAACCGGAACACTTTTGATTTCGGTCCCGCTTTTTTAAGATCAATATCCCCGATGGCGACCATGTCAAGAGGCGGTTTATTGGTAGGAAGACCTTCACCGAGTTCACGGATACCCTGGTGGTCATAATAAATTTCCTGGCGTCCCGAAAGGGTGTGCCACGGTTTCAGCCGTTCAACATTCATTGTCCATGGTCCAAATGTTCTCTGCTTCCCGTCTTTATCATGGAGGACGCAAGACCACTGCGGGGTTATATGAATTCTCCTTGGCTGTGAAATGATATCTTTATAGTGAACTTTCCGGTTTTTAATGACCTCCACCATATCTGCAAGAGGCAGACCGACCTTCTTTTCCATTTCTTTGAAGAAAAGCCATGATAAGCGCCCATTTAGTTCAGGTGAAATCTGCAGGATTAACTCGCATGCCTGTTCGGGCCTCTCAAAATAAACACGCCCGTTTTTAACCTGCAGCGCTTCGTTGTGTTTGAGTTCTTCTTCCACAATTGGAGTCAGGTCAGTATATTGGCCTTTTGACCCGTATCCTTTGGGTTGCGATACAAGGGGTCCGAGCGAAACAAGTTTATCATAGATTTTCGTGTAGTCCCTTTCAACTATCTGTATTTTCGGGAATGTCTTACCTGGGATAGGTTCAACATCGCCTGTACGCCAGTCCTTCACTTCACCGTTGGTCTGAGCCAGTTGATCGGGGCTATCCATCCATAGAGCATTGAACACAACATCTTTTACCGGTTCTGGGAAATGCGCTTTTGCCAGTTCGGAAAATTTTTTGGCGATCAGTTTGAATGCTTCCCAGTCATCTTTTGCCTCCCATGGGGGTTGCGTTGCGGGTGTGAGCGGATGTACGAAAGTGTGCATATCGCCAAAAGTCACATCATATTTTTCATACCAGAAAGCTGCCGGTAGCACAACATCGGCATAGTTGGCGGTTGAATCCATCCGGATGTTAAGGTTTACCAGCAAGTCCAGTTTCCCAACGGGAGAATTTTCATGCCATTTTATTTCTTTAACCTTTCCTTTGGCCGGTTCTTCATCCCATAAAACATTATTATGCGTACCCAGAAAATGTTTAAGCGCCAGTTCATGCCCACGCATGCTGGTGCCTATAAGGTTGCCTCTGTAAACGGTTACGATTTTCAGATGATTTTCCGGAGCGTCAACATCATGGATTGCAAAATTCATCTTTCCTTCTTTGAACTGGTTCACAACCCAGGTTTGCACTTCTGCATCGGTTTTACATCCGGCTTTTAATGCATCCTTATATATCTCCATCGGGTTTTTCTTATCTACCTGCGGGAAAAATGGCAGCCATCCGAGCCGGACGGCAAGGGCATTCATGTCGGCCGAATGGTTGTATTGGGGAAGTTTTTTTGCGCCCGCTGCCCACTGGGTATCCAGTTCCATTCCGTCATACCTCCATTGGCCTGTATGGAAGTACCAGAGAGAAGTGGTATTCATCATTCTTGGGGGCCGCGACCAGTCAAGTGCCGCACCCATATTGACAAAGGCGGCATGTAACCGGGTATGCTGCGTTCCTACATAGTGGTTGAAATTGCCGCCATTCACACCGTTACACCCGCAGAGGGCAAGCATTACCGCTTCGTTGCGGTAATACAATGAGGCGCCATGATAAAAGTGCTGCAGCCCGGGTCCCGTAATGAATAATGATTTTCCTTTTGTCTTTTCAGCATTTTCTGCAAATTCCCTTCCTATTTGTATTGCAAGATTTCTACTCACTCCGGTTTGCGATTCCTGCCATGCCGGTGTATATGGTTTCGGGTCATTATAATCCTTTGGAAAATCGCCTCCTAAACCTCTCGAAATTCCTGCATGAGACATTAAAAGATCAAACGCAGTTGTAACCAATAGTTCCTTACCGTCTTTTGTTTTCAAACGTTTTGCCGGTACTTCCCGAAGCAATTCTATTGCGTTCTGTCCTTTACCTTTGGTCTTACCCATATTAATACTGTAGGTATCGGTAAAATCGCTGAATGATACCATAACCCTCTGGTCTTCTTTACCAAGAAGAGTCAGCATCGGGTCAAAATCCTCTTTTGTAATTGCATTTTTTAACTGCAGGTTCCAGTTACCGGTGGGTTCTTTTTCCCATCTGAACCCGATTGAACCGGTAGGGACATGCAATTTTCCGTTGCCATCGGTCATGATGAGTTTCCAGTCACTATTTTCGGTGTTTGCATATTCGGGTATGTCAGCAGCGTGCACGAACCTTCCCATCTGGTATTTATTGCCATCACTTTCCAAAATAACCAGGAACGGGAGATTGGAATATTTTTTTACATAATCGGTAAAATAGGGTGTATTCCGGTCGGCATAAAATTCTTTAAGTATTACATGAATACATGCCATAAAGAATGCGCCATCGCTTCCTGGTACGACAGGAACCCAGGTATCTGCATATTTTGCGACATCGGAATAATTAGGAGATACTACAACAATCTTGGAGCCCCTGTATTTGGCTTCCGGAAGAAAATGACAATCGGCAGTGCGAGTCATATTGATGTTAGATCCTGCAACGATCCAATAGGTGCCGTGATACCAGTCGGAACTTTCGCAGTTTTCCGTCTGGTCACCCCACATGCTTGAGGAAACATGAGGCAGATCGTGATACCATTCATAATAACTGCAGTAAATTCCGCCAATCAGATTATTGTACCTGTGGCCTGAAATGAAACTCAGTAAACTCATTGCCGGAATAGGGGAGAAGTTGGCAATATGGTCAGCGCCATATTTTTTAATCGTGTAAACTTGTCCTGCCGCCACCAGTTCAACCGCTTTATCCCAGGATACTCTTTTCCATCCGGCTTTTCCCCTTGCCGATTTATATTCTTTTGATCTTTCCGGGTTTTCCACGATAGCCGCATACGCTTCAACAGGGTCTTTGCCGTTTTTGCGTTCTTCGGCATAGAAGTCCCAAAGTACTTTCCGGACATAGGGAAATTTCGGCCTCAGCGGGCTGTACGGATACCATGATGCAGTCGCCCCGCGCTGGCATCCCCGCGGTTCCACGTTGGGAACATCCGCTTCAATCTGCGGATAATCGGTCTTCTGGAGTTCCCAGCAGATAAGGCCGTCTTTTACAAAGACCTCCCAACTGCAAGACATGGAACAGTTCACTCCGTGACTTGTACGTACGCTGTAATCATAGTTCCAGCGTTTGCGGTAAAATTCCTCCCATGACCGTGAGTCATCGCTCACACTGAACCATTTTCCGTTTGATTTCATATTTATTCTGGGATTACAAAGATTTGTAAAAAGATTACAGAGATCAAAATCCCGCTTTGAGGGACAAATTCATTCCGCTTGGATATAATTGAATTTAACAAGACAATGATAGTATTACGATTTATCTAACTTCAACTTGTTTTTTCCCTGCCAGCAATCCTATAATTGTCAGTGCAATCAGAACGCCAATACTTATCAAAATAGTAGGGAAATATTGTGATGGCAGACCGGTATCAACTGCTGCCTGCTGTTTTGAAGCGTTTTTAAGAAAAGCGATCACTGCGTCAACTTCTGCATCGCTTAATCCGAGCGGAGCCATCGGAACTCCATTCATTTCTTTTACGAGTTGCGTTGCTATCGGATCGCCTTCTGCAATCATCAGGTCAGGACTTTTGATTTGTTTGTGGAGCCAGGCATCATCCCTGCGTGATGTTACGCCTTGTAAATCAGGTCCCACTAGTTTACCTTTGCCGATAGTATGGCATGCAGTGCATTTTTGCTTAAAAATGGCTTCACCGTTATCCTGCGCACTTGCCAGGGTAATTAATATGAATAGCGATGTGATAGTCAGACAGTGGATAAACATAAAGGGTAGTTTATTAAAATTCATAATTAAAAATTATCCCCTACTGTGTAGAGGTTATTTAATTCTTCTGACAGCCGTTTTATTGTCCGGTACATTATCCAGATCACAAGAACAAGGCATACCTGTGTGCCAAGCAGTAGCCATCCAAGCCAGGATGGAAGTAACATAAGGATTAATGAAAGTGTCATTATAGTTGTAAATTAGGCAACAAAATAATTGTAATAAAATCAATTATCTAATGATATTTATCAGTAACTATAATGATTATTATCAAATGACAATAGTGCAATTAAATGAGGATTATCACTTTACATAATGACAATACTCATTCTTTATTCCGTCCTTTGAGTTTCTTTTTGTGCTACTGTTTGGCACTATTTAGTTTCTGTAAAAATTTAATAATGCGAATAATTAAAAACAGTTTCCAGCCGTTAATTCCATGATACTAATGATACGAATACATTGAACCCGGTTTCACAGTACCCATTCGTATCATTAGTATAAATTCGTATCATTCGCATAATTAAGACAAATAGAGAATGGGAACCTGCACAGTAACCTTTTTGCAAAATAATGAGTGATGAACTTTTAATAACCTTGCCGCTTATTTTCATTGTGGCATTTTTATATTCAAGTGTCGGTCATGGCGGGGCAAGCGGTTACCTCGCTCTTATGGCGCTGATGGGAATAAATTCGGTTTATTTACGCTCTTCAGCGTTGTTGCTTAATCTGTTTGTTGCGGGTATTGCGTTTATTCAGTTTTACCGGAACGGTTTTTTCAGGTTGAAGTTACTTTTGCCTTTTGCCATTGCTTCAATACCGGCTGCTTATGCCGGATCCTTGCTTACAGCAGATGATAACCTGTACCGGAAAATTATTGCCATTTTTCTTCTTGCCGCTGCTCTTAGGATTTATGGCATATTTGACAGAAAACTACCTACGGAAAGTGAAAGGACAATTCCGGTTATTCTTTCCTTATTTATTGGCGGTTTTATTGGTTTTTTATCAGGGCTCATGGGAATCGGAGGGGGCATTCTGCTGAGTCCGTTTTTAATTTTATTCCTAAAAACCGATATCAGGAGCGCTTCTGCATGTTCAGCGGCATTTATTCTGGTAAATTCAATAGCGGCTTTATCAGGTTTGTTTTTTACCGGGATCGAGTTATTCCATCCGTCAATAACAGGATGGGTTATCGCAGCCGCTGCCGGAGGATTGCTTGGATCATGGGCGGGAAGCAGGAAATTTAAGACCTCCTTAATAAAGAAAACCCTGTCGGTTATTCTTGTTTTAGCAGGCGGCAAATTATTTTTTACCTGATTATGATTACCGTAGATGTTGCAAGGGACCTTATTTTGACAAATGTCCCGAAACCCGAATTTATTTATGTTACGGCAGAAAAATGTTGCGGATTTGTACTTGCCGAAAATATTTTCAGCCCGGTTGACCTGCCGCCTTTTGATCAGTCGGCAATGGATGGATATGCCATTTCGGTTTCCGATGTTAATAAAGGAATAACAAAATTTGATGTTGCAGGAGAAGTTAGGGCCGGAGGATCGCGGAAAATAAGGGCTGGAAACGGAAAAGCCGTCAGGATTTTCACCGGAGCAATGGTACCTTCAGGATACGACTGTGTTGTGATGCAGGAAAACGTGACCTGTACAGGTAATGTATTAGATATACACATCAATGATATTTTCCCCGGACTGAACATCCGGAAAAGAGGAAGTCAGATAAAAAAAGGGCAAATGGCTTTATCCAGACAAACGGTTATCAATCCTGCCGGAGCCGGTTTTATTGCATCTATGGGTTTAACACGGGTAAAAAGTTATCAAAATCCGGGGGTTGCAGTCATTGCAACCGGTGATGAACTCGTCTTACCGGGTAGAAAACCGGGTACCGGAGAGATATATGAATCCAACACGGTCACCATAATATCAGCATTACGCCAGATGGGGATTGATGAAATATTTCGCCTGCGTTGCCGGGACCGGAAAGAGGAAATGATCAGGATAGTCAGGTCATACATTAATAAAGCGGATATTTTTTTATTTACAGGCGGAATATCTGAAGGGAAATATGATCTTGTGAAAGACGTTCTGATGAAAGCCGGTGTACGAACCATTTTTCATGGGGTAAAGCAAAAACCCGGCAAGCCGTTGTATGCCGGGAGAAAGAAAAAAAAAATATTTTTCGGACTTCCCGGAAACCCTGCTGCAGCGCTGACCTGTTTTTATGAATATGTGTATCCGTACATCAGGAAAATTCAGGGTTTTACCGAAATCACATTACCGGTTTCAAAGTATCGCACTGGTAAACCGATCCGGAAAAAACCGGGAAAAGCATGGTTTATGAAATCAAAGATTATGGGCAATTCGGTAATACCGCTTGACGGGCAGGAATCCTTTATTATGAAGTCATTTGCCCAGGCCGATTCGCTTATTTACCTCCCGCCAGCAAAAGAAAAAGTCAGGAAGGGAGAATGGGTAGAAGTTCACAGGTTACCGTATCAGCAATAAAATCGGTTAATGAACGTAAAACAAAAAATATCGGGTTTTATTCTTGCCGGGGGCAGAAGTTCACGGATGGGTTTTGAAAAGGGAATGGTGCGTATTCAAAAGCAATATATGATTGAACGGGTGTTGGCAGCATTGTCGCAGGTTGCCGGTTCAATGTCCATCATTTCAAATACAAATACGTATAGTTTTCTGAAAATACCTTTATATAAGGATATTATTCCCGGTTGCGGACCGGTTGGCGGAATTTACACTGCACTGGAGGTATCACAAACAGAGAGGAACCTGATTATTTCCTGCGATATTCCTTTTGTAAAACCCGGATTGCTGCAATATATTATTGACCGTAGCAGAGGTGACGATGAGATAATCCTTCCTTCAGAAGGCGGCCTGATTCATCCCCTTTGCGGGATATACCGGAAATCAATTGCCGGAAATATTGAACACCTGATGGCAAACAAAGTATATAAGATGATGGACATCATAGGGTATTTTAGGTACAGAGTATTGCCAATAGATAAGTCAATGGAATTTTATTCTCCAGATTTACTGAAGAATATAAATTCACTTAAAGATTTGGAAGAAGTATTAATATCCTAATATCCCAATATCCTAATATCTCAATATCCCAATATGTCAGTCAGAATTTTATTCTTCGGATATCTTGTTGAAAAAACTGGCAGAAGTTCCATGCATATAAATAACCATAATTTGGTATCGGATAGTGAAGGGTTGAAGAAATTTTTGTATTCGGAATTTCCGCACCTGGAAGGACAAATATTTAAAATTGCAATTAACAGGGAATTGATAAATAAAAAGCGGGAGATTAATGACGGTGATGAAGTTGCGCTTATGCCGCCTTATGCGGGAGGATAGGGAAAGTTCAAATCTCAAAATTCAAAGTGCAAAAATGAAAAATAATAACCCATAAAATGACAAGAGCAAAGTTTTTTATTAAGGGAGCCATTTCAACGCGATATATTTCAGGTATGATAGGGAAACATGGCGAAAACAGCGGACTTGGTGCTCACGTAATATTTCTCGGCCAGGTGCGTAGCGATAAAAAGAATAAAAAGGTTGTGAAGGAAATTCAATATTCGGTCTACGCGCCAATGGCTGAAAAGGAATTTCAAAAGATAAAGGATGAGGCGTTTGAACGATACCCGCTGCATTGCCTGCATATTGTTCACAGCACGGGAAAGGTGGGAACCGGAGAAATTTCACTGGCGGTAATGGCATCGGCAGGGCACAGAAAAAAAACCTTTGAAGCGCTGAAATTTATTGTTGAACAGATCAAAAAGAGAGTTCCGATCTGGAAAAAGGAGGTGTATGATGATGGAAGTGAAGTATGGATAAAACATTAGATGATTGCGAATTCCGGATTGCCAAAATTTCGGATTTAAATTCATACATGCGCAATCTGCAATGGATAATTTTTCAGATATCCGATTTGTTATAATAATCATTAATATTTCTTAAAAAACCCCTCTATGAAAATTAAAGTAACGCGAATTGATGATGGCTTTCATTTTGTTGCCGAAAACGAAACCGGAAACACGCTGAGCATGGATGCCGGTTCAGAATTGGGTGGCAGTAATACCGGCATGAGACCCATCGAATTGATGCCTGCCGCCCTTGCCGGATGCAGCGCATTTGATATTGTATCCATCCTTAAAAAGCAGAGACAGCACATAAAAGATTTCCAGGTGGAAGTCAATGCCGAGAGGCAAACCGGTAAAATGGCTAATCTTATTACCGCTTTCAATATTGTTTATACCCTGCGCGGGAATATTGACAAAGAAAAACTTGAAAAAGCAATTGAACTGTCAATGAAGAAATATTGCTCGGTTGCCAAAATGCTGGAGAAGACGGCAAAAATCACATATTCTTATGTGCTTTATCCCAAATAAAAATTAATTAAATGAGTACGTATCAATATGGGGAATTAATTAATACAAAAATCTCCCGCAGATTTCGCAGATAATCGCAGAAGTGAATTATTGAAATTCAAACATGATATTTCTGCGAAAATCAGCGTAATCTGCGGGAAACAAAATCATTATTTTTTGAATTACCTGAATATTTATATTAAATAAATGAAAAAATAAATTCACTGATACCATGATTGACATATCGGGAAAAATCACAACGCAACGGACTGCAATTGCCGGGGCGACTATAAAAGTTTCTGCGGAAAGTTTATCTGCAATAAAAGATAATTCAGTTCCGAAGGGCGATGTTTTCGCTACCGCCAAAGCGGCAGGATTGTTTGCAGTAAAAAATACCTGTTACGCATTACCTCATTGCCATCCCATTTCGGTTGATTTTACCGGTTTCCGGTTTTCAACGGTTGAAAAAAAATCTATAATAAACATTGAATGTGAAGTGACATCCATAGCCAGAACGGGATGTGAAATGGAGGCGCTGCACGGTGTATCCGTTGCCGCGCTTACCGTTTACGACATGTTAAAACCGATAGATAAAAGCATCGAAATTTTATCGGTCCGGTTAATTGAGAAAAGGGGGGGGAAGTCGGATTACCTGGATAAATTCAAAAAAGATTTGTCCGCTGCCGTAGTAGTTGCTTCCGATTCCATTTCACAGGGAACTAAAGAAGATAAAGCGGGTAAGGCAATCGTTCAGAAACTTGAACGGTTAAGTATTAAAGTAGCGGATTACTGTGTAATACCCGATGAAGTAAAGATAATCCGGAAAAGAACTGAGGGTTATTGCAATGAAGGCATTGACATTGTACTTATTACCGGTGGAACAGGATTGTCTCCCCGTGATGCCACGCCCGAAGCCATTCGGCCGCTTATTGAGCGTGAAGTCCCCGGCATCATGGAAGCCGCCCGCGCTTATGGCCAGCAGCGGACGCCATTTGCAATGCTCTCAAGAGGCATTGCCGGAATGAAGGACAGGACGCTTATTATTACAATGCCCGGCTCTACACGAGGCGCTTCGGAAACCATGGATGCGTTATTCCCGTTTATCCTTCATGTTTTCAGGGTGACGGATATGAACTTCAGGCATGGGAAGAAGAAGGGATAGGAATTCCTGCTTTTATTCAGTAATTACCGCAGTCGCTTCATTCTTGCACAGCAATAACAGGAGCAGGAAATTATGGTGGTGCTGAGTAGTAACCTTCTCATGATATTTTCATATGCCTCCGGTGATACAAGAAAATCCCTATGGCAAAATAAATAACAGAAAGAACCGTCAATGAACCGATTTCAGGTAAAATTTCACTAAATCCTTCTTTCATAATAAGTATTTTATTAAGCGCAGAAACTGCGTGTGATGGAGACAAAATCCCGTTCATTGTAAAATTGTAATCACCGATGTTGAAAAGTGTCTTTGTTTCCAAAGGAAACATTGAACCGGAAAAGAACATAAAAAGAAAAAGCGGAAAGTTGCCAATCACAAGAACATGGTTTATTGTCTTACATCCAGCGGCAAGGATTAAACTAAAGGCGATTATTGAAATGCTGCAAAGAGCGGAAACCAATAATACAAGCAGGAATGAACCCTCTATTTTGAAACCCAGAGGGATGGCGGTCAGAAGCGTAATCAGCACCGAAACAACACCTACAAAAACCTGTACAACGCTTATACCGGAAAGAAAAGTAAAAGCGCTTACATTTGAAAGTTTTAATCTTTTAATTGTTTGCTTCTCCGACTCAACTACAAGTGCAATTGAGGCGGTGAACATGAGCATTATGATTGAAAAAATCAAAAGACCAGGTACTGCCAGTTCAAAGGATGTTCTGACACCCGAAGTACCAATGCCTGTTTCTTTGAAATTTACAGGGTTAGGCATTCCTGTCATGGAAAGAATAAATTTGTTCAGGTAATCGCCTGCCAGAACTGCTGAAATAAGATAATTGATGTTTGTTATATTTCCAACGAACTCAATATCAAGTGGCGATGGTTCGGCAGTAGATAACGATGCAATATTTTTCGAAAAATTTTCAGGGACGATCATCAGAAGATTCGCTTTGTAGTTTTTCAACTGTGTTAATGATGATTCCCTGCTTTTCGATTTTATGAAATGTATAGCCGATTTACCGGTATCCTGCTGTAATTTTTCGAAAGCACGGAACATTTCTTCACCGAAGTTGATGTTTTTATTGCCATCCGTAACGATTCCATTATCATTACTTAGCAAGTGGATAGTGTATGCGGGTTGTGTACTTTTATCTATCAGATAATAAACAAAAACGAAAAATGGAGCGCAGGAAACGGTAAGCGCCAGTATCCAGAAATTCCGGACATGCTCTTTAATGCTTTTGTTTATTATACTGAATAATTTCATTTATGCAATATTTACTCTCGCAACTTCCTTCCCGTCAGGTTAATAAAAACATCTTCAAGGGAATTAGAGCGCATGTTAAGTTCTCCAATGGCAATATTTTTCTCTTTAAGAGCATTTGTGATATCAGCGATTTTCTCAATAAGGTTTTTTGTTCTGATGATAATGGAGTGAGATTCAATCTTGAAATCGGGAGAATAATTTATTATTACAGCCGAAGCGGTTCTCAACATTTCATCAGAAGGATTTTTTAATTTAATTTCCAGTATATCGCCTTCGCCAATGGATTTTTTAAGATCATCAGGGGTATCAATTACGAGCAGTTTACCTTTATCAATAATCGCAACACGCGTTGCTATGCGTTCGGCTTCGTCCATATTATGGGTTGTGAGAATGACGGTTTTCTCTCTCGCAACGCTCAGGATAAACTCTCTGACCAACACCCGGCTTTGAGGATCAAGTCCTGCTTCGGGCTCGTCAAATACTACAATCTCGGGGTTCTGCACCAGCGCAAGACAAATGTTCAACCTCCGTTTCATGCCGCCAGACAAAGTATCAGCGCACTTATTTCTCTTTTCGCTCAGGCCCATATCATCCAGGAGCTTATTCGCCCTTTTTTGTGCCTCACCCGTTTTCATATCGTACATTTCACCAAGGAATACAATCTGTTCAAAGCAGGTAAGCCGGGGCCAGAAAATATTTTCCTGTGTGCATAGTCCTACTTTTGATTTTATTTCTTTTGAGTCAGATATTTTTTTTCCAAGGATAAACACTTCTCCCGAAGTGGGTTTCAGCAAGCCGCAAATCATATTTATAGACGTGCTTTTACCAGCGCCATTCGGGCCTAAGAAACCGAATACTTCACCCTGCAAAACCTCTATCGAGAGGTTATCAACGGCAATGAAGGAACCGAATTTTTTTACCAGATTTTGCGCTTTAATGGCTACCATACCGGTTTTACTTTCCAGTTGATATTTTTTTAACATTAGCAATAATGAGCTTTTTCATTTTTTTCAGAAGTAGGAAGAGAGATATTTATCGAAAAGATCAATGATTTTTATTGGAAATTTTTAGACAATAATCATCCTCTTCATCTTCGTATTCCTTATCCCCCTTCTTCATTTTTCCTTCTTTGCCGCTTTAGCGCCCTTTCTGGATTTTTTACCGGAGGTCTTGCTCCCGCAGCCCCTGCGTGGTTTACAACAGCCCATAAAAGATGAATATTAGAATAAAAAAACATTAGAACAATAGAAATAAATAACCTATTTCCTGCCATTCTAATATTCTAATGTTCTATTGTTCAACTTTTCTATTATTTTGTATTCCACTTTTGCCTTCTTTACAGATACAAAACCGTTTTTCACATCCTCCATTACATTTTTTCTGTCCCTTTCTTTTGGCTTTCCATACCCTCCCCCCCCCCCGGCAACCTGATGATAGATGGTTCCTGCAGGTATATCATCGACAATATCCTTGCTCATGGGAGTTAACTTTTTACCACCGGGGTACTTTAACCTGATAAAGTTCAAAATACCGTTTTTCCCACCGTTAATTCCATAAGACGGGACCACATCACCATCTCCAAAAACGACCATTTTCGTATTATCAGCGCCCATGCGGATAAGTGTTTCTGTTCCCAATCCTCCGCGCCATTTTCCCGCACCTGCGGAATCGCAAAGATATTCATGTTTGAGGATCAGGTGCGGTGTCTGTTGCTCGTACATCTCATAATCCTGGTCCAATACCCCCCCTGAAGCGTCTATCATACCAATGTGGTCATAGCCATCGTTACCTTTAATGGCGCCCGAACCGCCTTTCATTCCGAGAAAACATATATCAACATATTTACGTCCGGTACGGGGGTGAATGCCGGTAAAAAGGGAACAGAGCAGGTGATTCCATCCCGCACATACGCGGTCGGGAATTGCCTTGGCAAGCGCCTTGAAAATGGAGTCCGCAATTTGGGGGCAAAGGTGATTGCCGAACGTTGTGGCTTTCGGGTAGGATGCGTTTAAAATAGTTCCTTCCGGCACGATATATTTCAGCGGCTTCAACATTCCCTCATTATGCGGTATCCTGTGGTCAACCATTTGCAGAAAAGTAAGGGTGATGGCGGAGCATGTTGAGGTGTATGTTCCGTTCACAAAGCCATTGGTCTGCTTTGATGATCTCGAAAAATCAAATTCAACATCCTTATCCTTAACGGTTATTTTTACCCGGATGGGAAATTTACTGCCCGGATGTTTACCATCGTAATAAACCATGCTGTTGCCATAATAAGTGCCGTTGGGAATACCTTTTATTTCATTGCGCATCATTTTTTCAGTGGAAGCGAATAGTTCTACCTTGTGCGCCTCATAGCAATCAATCCCGTATTTTTCAACCAGCACCTGGAACCGCCTTTCTCCAAGGGTGCAGGCGCCAATCTGGGCTTTAATATCTTCGTCAACTATTCGCAGCCGGATATTTGCGAAAATCAGGTTCCATACGTCTTTCCGCAGTTTTCCGCGTTCATACAATTTTACGGCAGGAATCCGCAACGCCTCCTGCCATACCTCGGTGGCATTGGGATTATACCCCCCCTGCACCGCTCCGCCAATGTCCGCCTGGTGACCTTTTGCAGCAGACCAGCCGATCAGCGCGTCACCGAGAAAAATCGGTTTGAAGATGGCAACGTCATTGTTTTGGTTTCCAAGGGAAAAAACATCATTATGTATGATTACATCACCCGGGTAAATTTCACTGCCGAAGGTTTTAATGATTTCCTTGCAGACGGGTCCAAGCGAAAAGGAAAGAATAGGGAGGTTTTCGGTTTGCTCCAGCATTTGTCCTTTTGAATCATAGAGTCCGGTTACAAAGTCCTTTGCTTCGCACAGAATAGGTGAGCGCGTTGTCTTTGTCAGCGAAATGGACATCTCATCCGTAATGGACCTGAAGGAGCGCTGGAAGATGGTGACGAGGATTTTATCAATATTTTTACCGGACATCTGATTGTAAATTAATTACCTTTCATTCATAATTGAATCTTTATTTAATATTTTTTCCAACTTCATGGCTGCCTTTTTTACGACACCCCTCCGGCTTTCTTTATATTCATCTGCAATCTTCTGAAATTCATTTTTAAATGCGGGATGGAGATTGTAAATCCTGATAAATCCCTCAATTACCCTGCTTGCATGTTTATCGCCCCATACCTTGAGAATTTCGGTCAGGATGGGATATGCTTTTGATGCCGCTTCTTTACCGGTTCCGGCATACCTTGCGATGGATTCGGTGGCGTAATCGCGGACAATAACGCTCTTATCCCTGTGCATAGTCACATCCAGTTCAGGCAAAATTGAAAAAATCAGGTCCGGAACTTTTTCTGCAACAAGGGCAATCGCATGCATTGCTTCCCATCGCGCCCTGGTATATTTGTGACTGAGCAATGGAATTAATCTGGCGGCATATTTTGCAGTAAGTTCAGGATCGGTCATCGCTACCTCGGTCATTACTTCAGCGCAATCGGCTGCCAATTGCGGATTCTTATCGGTGAGATATTCTGCTATCTCATTGAGCAATTCTCTATTATTCACGCATTGCCTTGCAACATCCTTATTGGGTTCGCTGGAGTGGAGGCCGCGTGAGGAGGATAATTTCGTGATGATTCCTTTATTCATCTGAACCCGGGTACTTCACTAATTTAGTCACATAATCACCGCTCTCTGTTCTAATCCGCAAAAAATAGATACCGGAGGGCAGGTGCGAAACATCAAAAAACTGCCTGACTGTCAGCACACCATCAAACAATATTTGTTTGATTTCACTGCCATTGACTTGTTTGATGGAAAGTGAAATTAATTTATCAGTACCCGTGTATGAAAAATAAAAACCATCATCAGCAGGATTCGGATAAACCGAGATTTTTGAATTAAATGCGGGATCCAATATGCTAAATATGCCCACAATAACACTGTCCTGCCATATATCGGTTCCGCAAGCGTTTACCGAAGTCAGAGTGGCAATGTAAACTCCGGGTGATGAATATGTGTAAATTGGATTCTGCAGAGAAGAAATTCCCGTACCGTCACCGAAGTCCCATTGCCATGAAATTGCGTTTGTGGAAGTGTTCGTAAATGTAACGGTCAGTCCGCTGTCGGAATAGGTAAAGGATGCAGCCGGGGGGTTGGGCGATATGCCAACGATGATTGTATCGGCATCGGTGCAGCCGTTGGTTGAATTGGTAACCACCACACTGTAAATCCCCGATGATGTAACCGTAATTGTTTGTGTTGTGTTTCCGTCTGACCATAAATAGGTAAGGTTAGCGCCCGCTCCTGCATCAAGAACTATGGAACCGGCAGAACAAGTACTCGTATCACTTCCTAAGTCAACAACAGGACCAGGATAAATTACGAGCACTATATTATCGGTTGCGCTGCATCCCGGCACACCGGATACGGTAACAGAGTAAACACCCGAAGCAGTTACAATGATGGTTTGAGTTGTGGTTCCTGTTGACCAGATATAATTCAGGCCCGGATTCCCGGCATCAAGAGTATAACTTGCGCAATAAGCGCCATCTGCGCCAAGATCGACCGTAGGGGGGGGAGTGAGGGCAATGATTATGCTGTCGCGTGCAGTGCAGTTGGAACTATTGGTAACGTCAACCCAGTAAGTTCCTCCGGTCGTAACTGCTATGGTTTGGGATGATGCTCCGTTACTCCATGTGAAAGATAAACCTGGATTTCCGGCATCAAGTACCAGGGAATCAATACAAGCCGAAGTATCAGGTCCCAGATTTACAGGCGGCAGAGGGAAAATAACAACCGTAACGGTATCGTAAACCGCAGGACAACCTGATGCGGTTACTTCCACTGAGTATGAACCGTTTGAAGCAATAGTGATTTGCTGCGTTGTTTCTCCGGTTGACCAGAAGAAAGAAGCGCCTGCATTTCCGGCATCAAGATCATAACTTCCGCATGCGGTTGTATCGGAACCAAGATTTACTGTAAGGGCAGTCAGATTTGAAACAATGTAACCCGATATCGAATCATTACCGTTCATAGTATCACCTGCGATGGTTGTCCACGCAGAAAACAGATAAGTTCCGGTTGCAGATAAATCGGCAGTGGTTGAAAAAATAAAATTATCAAAACCCATTGGCGGAATGGGACCGGCATAGGTTTCAGTGACCGGAGGTCCTCCATTGATAGTGTAGGAAATTGAAATCCCCGCAACGCTCACCGTTCCATAATTGGCGATAAGAACTTCCACCGGTTCACTTGCCGAAAGGCCGCATCCGGTTGCCGGGCTGATCATGGATGTGACTCCCACATCCGTAACCGGAACAGTAATTACCACCGGATAGTCCTCGGTTTCACCATAATTCTGGTTATTACAATCATCGGTTGAAACGGGTTCGTAATTATATACTGCACGGATGCGCATAATGGTATTCCCCGAAGATGCCGAACCGGGAATTACGACTGTTCCGCTTACCGGTGCAGACCCGGGGGGGGCGGAGAATACAAATTCACCTGCATCGGAAAAGGAGCCGTTTTGGTTAAAGTCAATCCACACGCCAATTCCCTGCGGCCATAACGCACTTGGAGTGATGGTAATGGAATAGGAATTTCCGGTTGTTACGAATGCGGTATCGGTTGTATCAAAAATGTAGTTATCAGGATTATTGTTGCACCCGGTTACTGAATTATTTATCCCCGCAAAATCAACACCGTCAATGTAATCATCCGAAGTGCAGGCGCTGGCATAGGTTGGAATGCAGCACACAATAGAATTCGTTACTGTGTAGCCGGTAATACTGTCATTGGTATTGTTTGAATCGGACGGAAATGAAACCCATGCATCAATGGTATAGGTTCCTGTTGCCGAAAGATCTGCAGAGGTTGTAAAGGTGAACAGATACGTTCCGCCTGCCGGGATTGTATCCGTTATGGTCTCATTGACAGGGGCTCCACCGTTAATGGAATAGGATACCGGGATATTTACCCCGGGATTTGCTCCGGAATTCTGCACCGTAATTGTGATATTCTCATTTGCACCGAAAGAACACCCGGCTGCCGGTGAGTCAATGGAAAGGATTGCAAAATCAACGGAAGGTCCATCCAGGATTTCAATATCGTCAATAGCCATGTCGCTTTGACCACCGGTTCCGGTCACACCGGTAAATGCAACCCGGATCAATCCGCTGAAAGCGGAAAGGGAGATGGTTTTGTTCAGCCACGGGTCATTCTCCGATGCCTGCTGGAGTCCTATGAGTGAATCAACGCGGTTCCATACCCCCCCCGAATAGACCAGCGTGTAGAGTTTACCCATTGCGCCTCCGGCCATGTGATACCAGAATGATAAAACAGGCGCTGATAATGAACTGATATCAAAACATTCGCTGGCAAGAATCGCCTTTATATTAGGATTGCATGGAGCATTCGCTTCAATATAAATATAATTTCCCGTGGCGGTTCCCAGCGTGTGGTCAACGGCAGGTCCGGTGTTAAAGGAGGGGGTACCGCCCGCGTCAACCGTCCAGTCGGTATTGTCATTGGATACATTGGAGAAATTTCCGGTGATGGTGCAGGATGTCATGCAGGTAGTGGCGCAGGTTGATTGCGATTCAAAATCCTCACTGTACGGAAAAGAGGAAACCACGTTCAGGTTCTGCACAAAATATCCTGCTATCGTATCATTGGAATTATCGCTGTCGGATGCAAGGGATGACCAGGCATAAAGGGTATAGGTACCGGGAAGAGATAAATCGGCAGTTGAAGTAAAAATAAAACTTAACGTGTCACCGGGATTCAGCGATGAAAAGACAGTATCATTAACGGCTGGTCCTCCGTTTACGCTGTATGAAACGGGAATATTGGATTGAACCGATGAGCCGGCATTGAATACGAGGATGGTCACTGATTCGGCACCGGTCAGTTGGCAATCCGTTACCGGTGAAACAATGTCAAGTACAGCGATATCATCGGGGGGGGCGTCATAAATTTCAATGTCGTCAATCGCCATATCGCTGGAAGAAGCGGTGCCCGTGATTCCAACGAAACGAATCTGGATCATACCGCTGAATGATGATAAGTAGAGCGATTTTTGAAGCCATGGAGATGTTTCCGTTGCCTGCTGCGGTCCCACCAGTGAGTCAATCCTGTTCCATACACCACCGGAATAAATTTCTGTGTAAAGTTTTCCCATTCCTGTTCCTGCCATGTGGTACCAGAAAGAAAGAACGGGCATTAACAATGAATCAATATCAAAACAATTGCTTGAAAGGATTGCGGTCTGATTCGGGAAACAGGGATTTGATGCTTCGATATAGATATAATTTCCTGTGGCGCTCCCTACAGTATGGTCAACAGCCGGACCAGTATTATTGGTCGGAGTGCCGCCCTGGTCAACTGTCCAGTCCGTATTATCAGAAGAGGAATTGGAAAAATTACCGGTTATGGAGCAGGGTGTTCCGCAGTTCTCAGCGCACAGCGACTGCGATTCAAAGTCCTCCAGGAAAGGATATGACGAAACAGCGGCAATACTCTGCACCATATAACCCACAATGCTGTCGTTGGTTGCGTTGCCGTCACCCGGAAAAACAGTCCATGCATTAACCGAATAATTTCCTGCACCCGAAAAATCATACGTTGCCGGAAAGGTAAATTGAATTGTATCACCGGGATTTATGGTAGCGGTAATAGTGTCGGTTACAACTGCACCGCTGTCAACGGAGTAAAAAACCGGTATGTTGGTTTCGGGATTCATCCCGTTATTTACCACGGTAATGGTGATTTGTTCATTTGCCGAAAGGCAGCCGCTGACAGGGGAGTTGATTGAAATAACGCCAATATCGGTAGAAAGAATTTCAAAAATCCGTATATCGTCAATCGCCATATCGCTGGATGATGCGGTGCCGGTTATTCCGGTGAACCGGATTTTTATGACGCCTGAATATGGTGAGAGGTCAACATATTTTTCCTGCCACGGATCGGTTTCGTTGATTTGCTGTTGCCCGATAAGAGAATCAACCAATATCCACGATCCGCCATAATACACTTCTGTATTAAGCCGGCCCATTCCGATCCCGGCCATGTGGTACCAGAAATTCAGCAATGGGTTTGCCATTGAGGAAATATCAATGCACCCGCTTTCAAGGATTGCAGAAACAGACGGAAAGCAAGGGTTGGATGCTTCAACATAAATATATTTTCCGGCAGTTGTCCCCAAAGTGTGATCAACCGAAGGACCTGTGTTGGCGGTTGGCGTGCCGTTCTGATCAACCGTCCAGTCGGTTCCATCGGCAGAAGAATTCAGAAACAATCCCGCGATGTTGCAGGGAATTCCGCAATTCTGGGAGCAGGTTGCCTGCGATTCAAAATTTTCAATGTATGGGAACACGGCAAGTGGCGCCTGGCTTGTTACAGGGTAACCGGTAATGCTGTCGTTGGAATTATCTGCATCGGTTGCGAGATTTGTCCAGGTATCAAAAGAGTAAGAGCCGGGCATTGAAAGGTCGGCAGTTGCAGAAAAAGTAAAAGTAATCGTATCACCGGGATTCAAAGGGGTGAATATTGTATCGTTTACTGCCGGACCTGAGTTAATGGAATACGAAACAGGGATTACGCTTTGGGTGTCGGTGCCGAAATTCTGCACTATTATTATAACCGGTTCGCTTGAGCCAAGGCATCCGTTATCCGGTGAGGTTATGGCGATAACTCCCACATCGTCCGGCTGCTGGGGTTTGATGAGCAAAGGATAATCTTCGGTTTCACCCCAGGTCTGGAGGTTACAGTAATCGCTGTCAGCAGGGGTAACGGCATAAATACAACGTATGCGAAGGAACGTAGCGCCTGTATCCGCGGTGACGGGGATAATGATGGTACTGCTCACAGGCGCGGTAGTAGGGGGGGAGGAGAAGACAAATTCACCGGCATCACCGAAAGAGCCGTTGCGGTTGAAGTCAATCCATACTCCTATGCCCTGCTGGTAGATCGTGGTTGGTGTAATAGTAATATTGTTTGCAGTTCCTCTTGTTACTTTTCCTGTATCGGTTGAATAATAGATGTAATTATCCGGGTTACCGTTACAGCCGGTTCCTGAATTGCTGATCCCGGCAAAATCCACTCCGTCAATATAATCATCCGAAGTAACGCAACTGTTGGAGTAGGTGGGAACACAGCAGTTAAGTTTGTTTTCAACGGAATAATTGACTAATGTATCATTTGCGGGGCACATCTCACCGGTAAGGAATGTCCAGGCAGCAAACGAATAGATGCCGAGGGCGGATAAATCGGCAGTTGCTGAAAAGGTATAGGTTGTTGAATTGCCGGGCGTCAGGGGGGGGTTTATTGTGCCGGTTACGGCAGGACCGCCATTTAACGAATAAGCGACATCAATCTGGTTTTGAGATGAGGAGCCGAAATTCTGCACCACGATGGTTACATTTTCAGAAGCGGTGAGCCCGCAACCGGTTACCGGGGCGGTGAAGCCGGTTACGCCAACATCGGCACTCAGCCCGGGATAATAAAGTGTTGCCGAATAACCGGCAACCGCCATACTTAGTCCATCGTGCTGAACGCTTATGATATTTTGTCCCCCTGCAATGAAAGCGGAATCAACCAGGGCGCCAGAAAAGGTTAATGAATAAGGATAAGTTCCCGCAGGAGTGCACGAACATTCACCTGATGAATCTTCATACGTGCCAATCAGGATGCCGTTCAGGAAAAAAGAAAAAGTGACAAGGTCAAAAGTATCGCAATCGGAGTAATAGAGGTTAAATGTGATGGAATCAATACCTGATATGCAGGAAAGGGTAAAGGGTTCTGAAAATTTTTCTGATGTATCACCGTAGTCGTAACCGTCAACGGAGCACATGTCGCCTGTAAAGTTTGAGCAGGTGGTATCTCCGGTACCGAAGTCAACATCATGGATGCAGATTGAAGTTGATGATTGTGACCGGGCAATGGATGTTGAAAGGCAAAACAATGCCGTGCAAAGGAATGAAAGGAATGTTGTTTTCATGGGAATTATGGGGTTAATGATAACTTATCCGGTGGAAGGGGTGGAACAGAGTGCAAATATAGGATAAATTCAGAATTTTGATGGAAAGGAAAGGATGAAAAGGGATAGGGGATATTGGGAAAGAATTTTGCCCGTGTGTCTGTTTTTTCTTTAAGGGCGGTT
The DNA here is from genome assembly GCA_016193485.1 of Bacteroidota bacterium. GTDB lineage: Bacteria > Bacteroidota > Bacteroidia > JACPRZ01 > JACPRZ01 > JACPRZ01. Next base: position 60,394 of record JACPRZ010000031.1, read on the forward strand.
TGATATTTATTGAAGGAGGGGAATAGGAAAAAAATAATTAGGAAGGAAAACACGAGTGAAAGAGCCGGTGGGGTGGTGAGGTAATGAAACGATTTAACGGTAATTTTTTGGAGATTCATTTTCTTTTTGGTTTCATGCAGTTGAAAGGGATGTCACTTTGCTTTCTTATTTTTCTCCTCCACTTTATACATAAATTCCGTGAGTTCTTTTGTAAAAGCGTCCAATTGGGACGCAGAATGGTTTATATGGTCATATATTTTCATCAGGTCATCAAGTGACGGTTTTATGAACGTCAATAACATTCATTAAGCCCAGACACTGGGCAATGGGTTGTCTTACTTTATGGGAAGTCATGAAAAGCATTTGCTCCAATTCTTTTACATAAATTGCTTTTTCGGCATTTGTTTTTTCAATAAGAGTTCTGTGTCGTAAGGATAGAATTGCCGTTGTTAAAATGACGAACAAGGTTATGGCTCTGTTTGAATAGACCATCCAGTTTGTTTCGGGAGTAACAAACACTGCCAATTTTATTACCGTAAAAAGAGATGTAATAATTGCAAAAAGAATTATTACTTTTTTATTTTCGCGGCAAACCAAAAAGAAACAGAACAGGTAAAGCACACCCACGGCAACACCCAATGGGGTTAAGATATCAATAGCAAGGACAATTAACATAGATGTCAAAGCAAGGAGTTGATTCCGGGACAATGGAATAGAGTTTTTAATGGTTTTCATTGGTCAGGAATTTTAATTATTGAAAGATGCAAAGGTAGGAAATGCGGCAGGATGTTGAGGAATTTGTTCATGGATTCCCTCTGAATCCATCGGGGTAATTCTTTTTACAATAAACAATAAACGAATTAAAATCATCCACAAGGCAGTCATATCCTTCGCTCACGAAGATGGAAGTGGTCACTTTTTCAATAATGGCGGGACCTTTTATTAAAGCGCCCGACAAGGGCATATCGCCATCGTAAACAGGAATTTCTTTGAATGAATTTAACTCAGGAATATATGCCTGCCGTTTTTCCTTTAGCGCTGCATCCGGTGATCCGGTGCGGTTTCCTTTTGCAGAGAGATCCACTCTCGCGCTTTCTCCGGTAACGCGCAGACGCACATTTATCAGTTCCATTTCTGTTCCCTCGTCTCTGAGGGAATATCCGAACTGCCGGTTGTGCTCATTGTGAAATGCAGTAAAAATATTTTCAAGGTTGAAATTGATTACGTCCTTCCAGTCAACCTGGAGTTGAACTTCATGGTATTGCCCTGCATAGCGCATATCGAGAACAGGGTTGAATGCCCCTCCTGAATCCTCCCCAAAGGGGAGGACTTCACATCCTTCCTCTTTTAATATTTTTACTCCTTCTTCTTTCATTTCCATAAAAAGGGAAATAAATTTTTTTCTGTCAAGTTTTGTGAAAGAAGATAAATAAGAGCGGATGTAATCGTGTTTCAAATCACCGAGCAACATTCCGGCAGCGCAGAAAACCGAAGAGGTATCGGGTACCAGGAACATCGGTATTTCCAATTCGCGGCATATTTCAGAAGCGTGGATAGGTCCTGCCCCCCCTGCTACGATAAATAAAAACTCGCGCGGGTCGTAACCCCGCTCAACCGAGACCTGCCTCACTCCCTGCGCCATGTTGCTGTTGATGATCCGGTACATGCCGGCTGCAGTTTCAGACACGGTCAATCCCAGTTTGGAAGCAAGTTCCTTTCGTATTGCTTCTTCCGCTTTTGTTTTATTCAGTTTCAGTTTTCCCCCGGCAAAGAAATCAGGGTTCAGGTAGCCGAGAACCAGGTCGGCATCGGTGCAGGCGGGAACCTTACCGCCACGGTCGTAGCAAACGGGACCGGGCATGGCGCCTGCGCTCTGCGGCCCTACTTGTAATAAACCACCGCTGTTAATCCAGCCGATGCTTCCCCCCCCTGCGCCAATGGTGATAATATCAAGCGAAGGAAGCGCGATACGGTAGCGGTTGATGGATCCCTCCGTGCTTGTCACACATTCGTTATTTACAACCAGGGATGCATCAAAACTGGTCCCTCCCATATCCACGGTGATGCAATTTTTATATCCGAGGCGGTTGGCATAAAAAATACCCGCGGTAGGACCCGCTGCAGGTCCCGACAGGACGGTAACGGCCGGTGACTTCCGCACAATATCCGGAGTTACCACTCCACCGTTTGACTGCATGATGAGGAGCGTACCCTTGTAATTGATGCTCTTTAACTTTTCTGCGAGGTTATCAAAATAATTTGCAACAATAGGACCGGCAAATGCACTCACTACGGTAGTGCTGACCCGTTCGAAAAAACGTATGGAAGGAAGGACTTCCGTTGATGCCGTAATAAAAAGCCCCTCCCCGTCCCTCCCCAAAGGGGATGGAGATAAACGCTCACGGAAAAATTTTACTGCTTTTTGCTCATGAATATTATTTTTAAATGAATTCATGAAGCACACTGCCACCGATTCTACGTTTTCTTCTTTTAATTTTTTAATAAGTAAAAACAGATCTTTCGCATTCAGTTTTTTCAAAATTTTTCCTTCGGCATCTATCCGTTCATCAACAGTAAACCGTAAATATCTCGGCACAAGCGGTTCTACATTCCGGTAACGATTGTTATACTGTTCCTCGCGGATCCCCCTGCGCATTTCGAGAGCGTCACGAAATCCTTTGGTAGTAATCAATGCGGTTTTTGCACCTTTCCTTGTAAGGAGTGCGTTTGTTGCAACTGTGGTGCCGTGAACTATGGTGTCAATGGAACTGACAAACCGCGGGAAGTCGGTTTTAATTAATTCAGCAAGTTCACGCATCCCGGTAATCAAACCAAGGGATGGATCCTGCGGTGTGGAGAGAATCTTGTGAATGGTAGCGGAACCGTTTTCAGAAACGAGCACGAAGTCGGTGAAGGTGCCGCCAATGTCAATGCCGAGGTTGTACCGCATCAATAATTTATCTCCCATTATTTTGTTCCATAAAAACCAGCCACTTTTCAAGGAAAACATCATATACTTCGTAAGAGGCATTTTCATTTAAAGAAGAATCGTAAATAAGTTCCTTTTCCATTAACGCTTTCAATGATTTTCTTACAGTTGATGGATTGCCTAACCCGTGTTTATTGATAAAATTCTGCCCGGTCGGTTCGGTAACAATGTCTTCTGCCGCAATGGCTTTCAATAACCGATATTGTTGTTCCGGCAGTATCTTCCGGTAATTGTAATATATAACCTCGCGTTCGTAAAATATTTCCTGTATTGCTTTTTTTACCTCGGCAATAGTTATTTTTTTATAATGACTCAAAAATATTTTATTGCATATATCCTGCGTATAAAAAGTATAACCTTTTGTCCAGTCCAATATAAAATCCACCGCTTCCGGTTCTATTATCTGCCTGTCCTTTTTAAAATGAATTGAAATAAAATTAAAATATTCAGTCCTGTTTAATTTCTTTAACGAAAGAAATCCCGTGCTTTGGTAAAACGCCCTTTTCGCATCTGAAAACATACTCAAAAGCAGATGACGCTGACTGCCGGAAAAAAGAAATTGACTATTTTTTAATTGCTGAATAGATGAGCGGAGAAGTTTCTCCGTGTTTTTTTCGGGATATTCATTTATTTGCTGGAATTCATCAAAAGCGATAACATTCGGTTGTCTCTGGCTTTCCAGAAAATCAAAGATATCATCCAATGTTTTCCCCTTTTCTCTATCACTTTGCAGCGCAAAGGTCATTTCAGGCATGCCTGAACGTTCATTGAAAGAGAACTGCGGCCGAATGCTGCCGAAAAATTTCATTGCTTTTTCAATAAACTTTTCCTTGTTTACAGCGATGCTCCGGATTGCCGCATTGGCAAATTGCCTGATGAACTGGCTAAGGTTCTCGGTTCCGAATATATCCACATAAACACTATTTATTTTTTTCTCTCTGATGCGATAAAAAAAGTGATGAATAAGCCCCGTTTTACCGAGACGCCTGGGTGAAAAAAGAGTTATATTCCTTCCGTTCAGGAGCGATTCTTCCAGGTGTTTTACTTCATCGTTCCTGTTACAGAAATAGGGGGGAGAATGATAACCGGATATTAAAAAAGGGTTGTCAGGTTTTTTCATGTTGCTAAAAGTATTATACCTTTAGTATTATACCAAAGGTATAATGAAAACCATCATCTCAATAGCGCATAATTTAACTGTTCAGGATAAAGTCGGAGTATACTTAGGATATTGTTGCAAATATAAGGCAAATTACTACCTCAACGTTTCACCTGCTTTTCGTTTCACTTGTAAGAAATCTTCATTTTCCGCACTTCCCGGTTTCCTTTACGTAATTCTTTCATCTGAAAATAAGAGAAACAATTAAGGTTGTGCAGGTTTTTATCCTACACGACTTTTACACCCGGAAACAATAAATACCCTTTAACAATGAAAAAAACATACTACATAATCACGATGATCCTGGCGCTGATTTTTTCTACATCGGGACTTCATGCCGGTGACGGAAATGAAACCAGGACAGTAAAATACCGGGTGACTGCAGTAAGCGCAGCGGATGAGAGTATCACAAGCGAATCAAATTCCGCAGAGGTTCCCTTCCCGCTTCAGATTGCGGTTCCCAACGCTTTCACTCCCAATGACGATGGCATCAATGATCAGTTCAGGGTTGTCACCGGGGGGGCTGAAAGATTTAACCTTGAAATCTATAACCGGTGGGGTGCAATGATTTTTGCAACCTCAAATCCCTCGGATTGGTGGGACGGCACTTTTGAGGGCTCTGTAGTCCAGGATGGCGTCTATGTTTACCAGTTGAGTTTGCTTACCTATAATAAGGAAAACGTTTACCGTACCGGGCATGTATCCGTAATAAAATAATTGATAACCCTAACTATTTAACCATGAAAACAGCAATATTATTCACACTTGTATTTTGTTTGATCCTATACGCTTTTCCAACATCGGGCAACCCTCCGTCCGCTTCTTTTACTGCAAGCGATTCATCGGGATGCATACCGTTTACCGTTTATTTCAATAATTTAAGTTTAAATGCATCATCCTGTTACTGGGATTTCGGGAACGGTTCCACTTCAACGCTTGCCAACCCTTCGGTGATATTTAATTATCCGGGCAATTATTCCATTACTCTTATAGTGACGGGACAGAGTGGAATGACCGATACGCTTAAAGTTACAAACCTGATACATGCTTTTGGCAGACCTGTTGCCGGATTCGCAATTCCGGATAATACCGGATGCGTGAACGGCAACCCCGTACAATTCAATAACAATACTTCAGGGGCGAATTTATTTATCTGGGACTTTGGCGATGGAACTACTTCAAGTGCGGTGAATCCATCACATGTCTATACTACTCCGGGAAATTTTTCAATAACACTTATAGCAATAACTACCTCCGGTTGCTCCGATGTAAAAGTTATGCCGGGATTTGTTGTGATCGCTCCTAATCCGGCAGGTGATTTTTCAGTGGACACTACTAAAGCATGTGATCTTAATGTTCCGTTTACATTTACCTCCTCGGTAACAAATGCAACAGGTTACCTGTGGAATTTCGGTGACGGAACCGCCTCCGCTGCCGCCAACCCGGTTCACAATTACCTGGCGACAGGGAAATACAGCATAACACTGACGGCATCCAATACAAACGGATGTTCAAAAATAATCACCAAGCAGAATCTGGTTTCTGTTTCTGAGAATATCACACCGAATATATCGGTCAGTTCAACATCCGGTTGCGTTCCTTTATTTATTGCGGCTTATGGAAGCCCGGGAGGGAATTTTACCTATTCATGGGATTTTGGTGATGGAAATACGGCAACAGGAGCAACACCGGCCCATACTTACAACGATACCGGGAATTTTGACCTGGAACTCACCGTCACTGATCAGAACGGTTGCGTTTTTTCGAAAACTTCTGCCGGACTGGTACACGCCTTTGACAACATAAAGGTGAATTTCAATGCTGATTCAATCACCGGCTGCCGTCCGCTCACCGTTCATTTTACACCTAATATCGCCTATGCAACATCATACCTGTGGGATTTCGGTGACGGAAACAACTCAACGGTCTCATCACCGGCTCACACCTACAGCACAAAAGGCGATTATACAGTTTCGCTTAAAGTAACCAATAACTCGGGATGTTCCAGTGAAAAGGAGATATTAAATTACATCCATATCAACGCTCCAACCGCAAATTTCAGCGTAGCAAACCCGGTCGGATGCATACCTCTTAACGTCTCTTTTACTTCTCCTGCCGCATCGGGAAATGCATGGCAATGGAATTTCGGTGATGGCGCAGGATTTTCATCCGTTGGCAGCAACCTTGCAAGCCATACTTATTCTTCCGGAGACACATTCACCGTATCAATGATAGTTCATGACGCACAAGGATGTACCGATACCGTAATAAAGACAGACAAGGTTATTGCCATTGCACCTCTTGTCGCTTTCAACAACCCGGATACGGTAAAAAGCTGCACCCCGGTGACGGTAACCTTTGACGGTTCATCAATCGGAAAGAATTACTGGTCATGGGATTTCGGTGACGGTACGACTTCTACATCAGCAAATCCGCAGCATGTTTATCTTGATAACGGAATATACCCGGTGACACTTTCAACAGCAAGCGCAAATAACTGCCCGATGACTATATTTAATTATAATGTTTACAAGATTGAAATTCCTACAGTTAATTTTTCTTTTGTACAGGATTCATGTCCTTCTTATGGAGTAACGTATACAGATTCTTCTGCCGGAGTACAATCATGGGATTGGGATTTCGGGGACGGATCATCATCTCCGGATACAAATCCATACCATCAGTTTTCCGGACCCGGGAATTATTCAGTATCGCTGACCGTTACGACACCGGGAGGATGCAATACCGGGATTGTGGTCTTTTGTAAAGTGATCAGTTGTCTGAGCGGTGGAGGAGGACAGGATAGCGGTGAAGTGTCAATGGGTGGATGGTTTGACTGGATATCGGGAGATGATTCCGATTCGATAACCGCTCTTTTTGACACTATCAGCGGTTGTTCTCCCATGACGGTAAAATTTCTCAGCCCTGTTGATACAGTTAATTTCTGGTTGTGGGATTTTGGCGACAGCACGACTTCCACACTTGAAAATCCGGTTCATACTTATACCCGGAACGGAATTTATACCGTAACTCTTATAATTACTTCATCTGGCGGGTATAGCGATACCCTTGAATACACGCGTAAAATCATGATAGCAGGTGCCGATGCTGCTTTTTCCTACACTCAGGTCAATACCTGCAACGGGGCGGATGTGCAATTTTATGATTCATGGAACACACCTTCCGATCTCTCATGGTCTTTTGGTGACGGTACAAATTCTTCAACATTGGATCCATCCCATTCATATTATACTCCCGGTAATTTTCTTGTTATACATGAAGTAAGTGATTCGCTGGGATGCCATGATATTGAAATCGGAAATATTTATGTCGGAGTGGCGCTGCCTGTTTTTACATATCCTGATTCGGCATGTGCCGGTGATACAGTTCAGTTCCAGAGTAATATTGATAATTATGCTTCTTACCTGTGGGATTTTGGCGATGGCGCCACTTCATCTGATCCTTTTCCGGGCCATTCCTTTATTAACGGTGGATTATTCCAGGTGAATGTAACGGTGACCGGCACCAACGGATGCGTGACTGCTTATCCGCTTCCGGGAAAAGTAAAAGTCCATAACCCGGTTGCTGGGTTTTCCCTGAATAATCCGACAGCAGGATGTAATTCCCTTACCGTAAACACTTCAAATCTTTCAACGGGATCCGATTCGTGGTTATGGGAATTCGGAAACGGCAGCACCAGCGCGCAAAAGAATCCGGTTTACAATTATATCCAGCCGGGTGTTTATGAAATTAAACTGACTGCAACAAAGGGGCAATGTTATTCGGAGTGGACTTATTCCGATTCCCTCGTGGTTCACTATGCCAATGCTGATTTTAACATGGTGCAGAACGCTTATTGTCTGCCTGTAACTGTGGCTTTTGCCGATTTAAGTTACAAACCTCTTTACTGGAAGTGGTATTTCGGAGACAGTGACAGTTCATCTGTACAAAACCCTTTTCATACCTATTACAACCATCCGTCAGGAAACGTAAAACTCACGGTAACCGATTCTAACGGTTGCGTAGTCACCAGAACAAAAACAAAACCTGCAATTTTTAACCCTGTTGTGCTGGTTACCGACAGGCAGGGATGTTTGCCCATGACAGTGACTTTTGATGATAACAGTCCGGATGCAGTTACCTGGCAGTGGGATTTTGGTGACGGGAACCAGTCGGTAGATGAAAACCCGGTACACATTTATTCAGATACCGGGTACTATCACATTATCCTCATCGCCCTCTCTAATATGGGTTGTTCCGATACAGTACTTTTTGATTCACTGATCTATGTTCAGAAGGTAATTGCCGGTTTGACCTCGCCATCACCCATGTCGGGATGCCATCCGCTTGAAATGCACTTTTTTGATAATTCAATAAACGCTGATTCCTGGTTGTGGGATTTTGGTGACGGTAATAGTTCAAATAAAGAAAACCCGGCACATTATTACACTTCTCCGGGCTTTTACAATGTATCATTAATTGCATCTTCCGTAATCGGATGCAGCGATACTGCCTGGCTCGACTCGATTATCGAAGTTAAAGGGCCCGTGGCGCAATTCACCATGTCAAATTCTGCCGGTTGCCCGCCATTACAGGTATCATTTACCGACAGTTCTCTCAATGCTGCTGACTTAACCTGGTTTTTCGGTGAAGGCGATACGAGCCATTCGGTAAATCCGGTTCATGAATTCAGTCAGCCGGGCGATTATTTCGTGACCCTCTTTGCCGAAGATAAGGGCGGATGTACTTCATATTATACGTATCCGTTTCCGGTAAATGTCTATGATGTACCGGATGCTAAATTCAGCCCGTCAGTTCCAAAGGGATGTGTCGGGAAGGAAATTTATTTTGCCAATAACACGTTGGGGGGGGTGGATTACATGTGGGATTTTGGTGACGGGTCGTCATCATCTGCAACTGATCCGGTTCACGCTTTTGCGGAACCAGGTTCCTATACGGTTTCACTTATTGCGAAAAATATACTTGGTTGCAGCGATACCGTAACCGGGGACACTATCCGGATTTTCACTTATCCATCTGCCGGATTTACTTCTGATAAACGATGGGGATGTTCACCGCTTACGGTGCAATTCACAGGCGCTTCATCATCGCTTGACGATCCTGCTTACCTGTGGGATTTCGGAAACGGAATCACATCAACGGGAGAAAACCCTGCCGTAACCTTCAGCCAGGGGGGGGAATTTCCCGTGACCCTCATTGTTACCAATCAGGGAACCTGCTCCGATACATTAATTAAAAATGAATACATAAATATTACTGAAGACGGTTATTCACCCACTCCGGATATTCTTGCCGTATCGGTTGTGAATGATAACACCATTAGAATAATATGGAATAAATCCGCCACCGGTGATTTCAGGTCATATATCCTTACCAGGAAAAATATTCTTACCGGAAATTATGATGTGATTGCAGTTATTCCTGATGCCGCTGTTGATTCTTATTCAGATAATACAGTTAATACCCTGCATCAGTCATGGTGCTATAAACTGCAGGTCGAAGACACATGCGGCAATGCAGCCGGAATAGAAGAACTTACAGGTCATTGCACAATTAATGTAACCGCAGTTGCAGAGGAGGACTACATTCACGTTACCTGGACGCCTTATATGGGATGTACGGTCAGTAAATATGAAATTCTCAGGGGAAAACGGAATGAAGGTGTTCCTGAATATTATGGTGAAGTAGATGGAAACATTACTCAGTTTGATGATACCCGATGGGAATGTAATGAGAATTATGTTTACCGGATACGGGCAACCCGGTTGTGCGGAAACAATATTTTTTCGGAAAGCGATAGCGCCATCGCATCACCGGAACAAATGTCATTTGTCAACCAGGAAGTTCTGCTCGTTCGAACTACAACCGTCAACAACGAATCTACTCTTACCGAATGGAAAGAACCGGAATTGGCACCGGACAAGGTACAATCCTTTAAAATTTTCAGGTCGTATGATGGAAGTGACTTCAGCCATTATACAACGGTTCCGGCCGGAACATTCCTGTTCATTGATAATAATGTTGATTTAGACCGCCAGGCATATTACTATAAAGTTCAGCCCGAATACACCTGCCGGTACGATTCTCCCAAAAGCAACACCGGCTCATCAATTCTCCTGAAAGGAAAAACCTCCATGGATCATGTGGAACTTCAATGGAATCCTTACAGTGATTGGAAAAAAGGAGTAAAAAATTACATCATTGAGCGGCAGAAGGAAGACGGGACATGGGAAGTTGTGGAAATTATTGATGGGAATACCACAAAGTTTACGGACAAGGTTGAGGAGTAATTCGTTTCCGGTATTGTATCCCGAATATTGATTCAATTGAAATTGATTGAAATTAATTTCGCAAAACGCATTTCCAGCAATTTCTTTTATTTCAATCCTTCCAACGGTTTACCCATCTTTCCATTCTTAGCATTTTTACACAATGAAATTTTTTCTACTTTTGTCCTCACCGTATTTATGAAATATTCTTTCCATGCGCTTCTTCCGCTTTTCCTTTTCCCGCTTACCGGTTTTTCCCAATATTGTATTCCCACTTACGCCAATCCCTGTTCATCCGATGATTATATTGACGGAGTGGATTTTGCCGGCATCAGCAATTCCAACACCGGGTGTAATGGAAATGCCGACAATTACATTCTCGTAACCAACGATACCGCTTATGTGAATCCTCTTCAGAGTTACCCGATCACTCTTATCCCGACAGCTCTGTGGAATCAGGGCTTTGGCGTTTGGATTGACTACAACCGGGATTATGACTTTGCCGATGCAGATGAATTTGTTTTCTCATCTCCGGCAACAACATCGCCTGTAACCGGGATAATCACAATACCCGGTACCATTACCATAGGGGTAACGATAATGCGCATACGGGCTATTTACAGTGTGGAACCCACAGCAGGAAATTCATGCAGCCAACATTCTTATGGCGAAACGGAGGACTATAATATTGTCATTGGTTCGGCCGGCAGTGATGTCGGGGTCATTACACTTCTGTCGCCTGTCAGTGCTTGCGCCCTTTCAAATGCCGAAACAATTATTATTGAAGTGAAAAATTTCGGAAGCGATACAGTAACTCTGATTCCGGTAACTTATATTGTGAGCAGCGATACCGTAGTTGAATTTGTCAATGATACCCTCTTTCCATCCGATACATTGATTTACACCTTTACAACACCTGCCGATATTTCATTAATGGGTTCCTATATATTTAAAATTTATACATCCCTTGCCGGTGATCCGCAACCGGGCAATGACGGAATTTCTGTCACTGTTGAGAATTTACCGATAATTTCTGCATTTCCTTACTTTGAAAATTTCGACACTTTTAATGCCGCACCTTACAATGTCGGCAGCCCGGGACCACCTCTTATTCCACTCGGCAACGGATGGGGAAACGACCAGTCGGATGATAATCTTGACTGGGCGCCCCGTTCAACACCTACGCAATCGCCATTGACCGGACCTGATTATGACCACACTTCCGGCAACGACAGCAACACAACTCAGGGAAAATATCTTATGGTGGAAGACAATTACAATGCCGATCCGGTGAATCTGCTGAGTCCGTGTTTTAATATCATTACATTGCCTGATCCTGTTATGGGATTCTGGTACCACAGTTACAACGGAACCGATACCGCTTACAAATCATATTTGCATGTTGATATTTATTACCAGGGAAACTTGATCAACGATATTTTACCGGTCATTACAATTGAACCGGTGAATCAATGGTATTACAAGCAGGTATCATTATCTTCTTTTCCGGGCGATATAAGGGTACGCTTCCGCGTCAACAACAATAACAGCGCTCCTTACCATGATATTGCGATAGATGATTTTTTTATCACCGATTCATCGATGGTCGGTTTTGAAGTCAAAAATCCGGAAAATCCTTCTGTGGATTTTCCGGTTACCGTTTTTCCCAATCCGGTTACGGATGTGATAAATATACAGATTCCTGTTGGCATGAATGAAGAATTGACCGCAATAATTTATGGTGCTGCCGGGCAACAGGTATTCATAAAAAAAACAGAAAGGAATAACCCCGGTCTCTCTATTGATTTCAGAGAATTTGACGGAGGGATTTATTACCTGAGAATTATTTCCGGTGTAAATTCGATATTGGAAAGGTTTGTAGTCATTAAATGACAATTTCCGGCCAATTTCATTTTTTTTTCAATACCGCTATCGCTTTTCCACTCTTCCATTTTTCCTGCCGTATTTTTTTCTACTTTTACCACCTTTTATTTAATTTCTCCGTCATTATTTGTAAATCCCGTTTTTACGATATTAAAATCAGTTAATTATGAAAAAATCCATACCCATTTATCCGGCAGCCCTGTTTATTTTAAATACAACGCTCTGCCTGTTGCCTGCATTTTCTTATTCCCAATCCATAGCCGCTGGAGGGTACCACAGCATCATTCTCTGCAGCAGCGGAAATGTTAAAACAACCGGTGCAAACTGGGATGGACAATTGGGAGATGGAACTTACAATGATGCATACACTCCTGTTTTGGTAAGCGGACTCACCGGAGTTACTGCTGTCTCAGGCGGATATTATCACACCCTCGCCCTGAAAAATGACAGCACGGTTTGGGCATGGGGATATAACGGATATGGACAATTGGGCGATAGTACATGGACTGAAAGATTGACTCCCGTTAAAGTTTATGGATTAACCGGCATCGTTGCCATTGCTGCCGGGGCATACCATTCCCTCGCAGTAAAAAGCGATGGTACGGCTTGGGCATGGGGATATAATGGGTATGGACAGCTTGGCGACAGCACTACAACAAGTAGTATTATTCCCGTTAAAGTAAAAACCATTACCGGCATTACATCTGTCTCCGGAGGGGGGTATCATTCACTTGCGCTAAAAAATGACGGCACCGTTTGGGGATGGGGAGCCAACAGCAACGGGCAATTAGGCGATAATACGCCCACTCAAAGAACCACACCGGTACAGGTTCACGGACTGAACGATGTAGGGTTTCTAACCGGTATCACAGTTATTGGAACAGGATGGTATCATTCCCTTGCCCGGAAAAGTGACAGTACCGCCTGGGCGTGGGGATACAACGGTTATGGGAATTTAGGCGATGGAACATACACGCAGAGAAGTACACCGATACAAGTGGTTTCACTTGCCAACAATGTTACAACCCTTGGTGCCGGATATTATCATTCCCTCTTTGTTATCAGTGACGGCACTGCCTGGGCTTGCGGACAAAATTGGGAGGGCGACTTAGGCGATGGAACCAACATAGACAAAATCACACCCGTGCAAATGCTCGGGCTAACCGGTGTTATTGCCGTAGCGGGCGGGTATGAACATTCCGTTATTCTGAAAAGTGACGCTACTTATTGGGCTTGCGGCTATAATTATGAGGGTCAAGTGGGTGATGGTACAAATAATAACGAACGATGGACTGCCGTTCAGATGCACGACTGTTGTATTAACTTACCAAAGATCGCGCTTTCCGATACCTGCCGGGCAATGGACACTACCGTACAGGGAGGAACTTCCCAAAAAATATTTTATATCCGCAATATTGCATGCGATACGTTGCTTGTAAGCAGTTTTTCAAGTTCAGAGCCGGCTTTTACTGTCGCCCCTTCTTCCCTGCTTGTTCCAGCGTATGATTCTGCACTTGTTACAATATCATTTTCTCCCACATCACTTGGCGGTTATTCCGGTACCCTGACAATTTTCAATAATGACAATGACACCACAATATGTCTTACCGGGTTTAGCGTTCCTGCTCCAACCAATACGGTTAATCCATCTTCCTTTACGCTCAACCTTGCCTGCGGTGATTCGCTTACCGATACACTCTTCATCTCCAACACAGGCGCACCCGGCTCGGAACTTATTTATTCAGTTGCCGGAAACGGAATGTTTGATTCTACAAGCCAGGTTAATATTACATTAGGCGACCAGATTATCAATCATATTTTTTCCGGAACCACTAATTCTCCAGATACTCTTTTTCTTGTATTGACGCTTAATGGCGATTATAATTCTGCATCGGAATATACCGAATTGTATATTGATGGCTCCTATCAGGGAGTTGTACCCGACACAACCTCATCCTACACTGATTTTACAAGATATTACATTTTTACGGGACCACAGGTTGATGCATGGTTCAGCGATGGAGTGGTAACGGTAATGCTTGATAATTCACCAAGTGTGGGTTCCGGTGGATTTGAAAGAGTACGCTTATATTACAGTGGCGCATTTCCCATCTGGCTTACTCCAAATCCGGTTCAGGGCGCAACACCACAAGGCGGCACCGACACTATTATAATTGATTTTAACACTTCCGGCTTGGTTGCTGGCGCTTACAATACCCCCATTTATATATATTCAAACGACCCTGCCAACCTGATTGATACCATACCTGTTACCCTGAATGTAATTGGTTTCTCTGATTTCCAATTTACTGCTCTCGCTGATACTGCCCCCCCCCTCTGTCTTGATTTGGATTCCATAATGGCTTCCATGACAAGCACCGATACAATTATTATTGCAAATGCCGGATGCGGCATCCTTTTTATTGACAGTTTTTTATTTTCGTCTTCACTCTTTACAATTGCCAGCGCGCCTTCTTTGATTATGCCGGGTAATACCGGGGAAATAGTTATACGGTTTTCTCCGGTTGCACAGGGTAGTTTTTCAGGAACAGTAACCATTTATACCAATGATATTGACACTGCAATATGCCTGAAAGGTATTGCTTTTCCATCTCCTGTTGAATCACATAACCCTGACAGTTTCAATGTAACGCTTGGTTGTACCGATTCCATCATAAATACACTTACCGTCTATAATACGGGAGGAAGCGATTTGTATTTTCAACTTGAAGGAGGAGGCAATCAGAAAATAAAAGTTGCGCTGGTTCCTGCGGAAGATCCCGGGTATATCACTGACGTTCAAACAAAACTGATGAGCACCGGGAAATTCACTGCCGTTGACATTCTGGATGCCCGGTTTACAACCCCGACACTCGCACAACTGCAGGCGTATGATGCAATATTGACATGGACCGACTACAGTTATAATAATGCTACAACGCTTGGGAATAATCTTGCCGATTACGTAGATGGCGGAGGAGGAGTTGTGGCTGCGATTTTTACAACCGGAAATTATTCACGCATTCAGGGACGGTTTAACACGGATAATTACTGGGCAATCAATCCCACCGGCTACACGAGCGGTGGCTCACCTGCAATAGGAACCATTTACAATCCATCCCATCCAATTCTAAATAATGTTTCAAGTTTCATCGGGAACGGAGGTAATTCTTATCGCCCCAGTTCTACAGCAATTATGGCAGGCGCTGTTAAGGTTGCTGACTGGACGGATGGAATGCCGTTAGTTGTAACGAAACAGGTCAACGGAAAAAACAGGGTGGATTTAGGATTGTGGCCCCCCTCAAGCGATATTGGCGGTGGATGGCTATCTTCCTCCGATGGAGCCATATTAATGGCAAATGCACTTTTCTACAGCAAATATGGCAATAGTGCCGGCTGGATGACACTGGTTCCCAGCACTGATACAGTGGCGCCAACTGATTCGTCACTTATATCCGTAACTTTTAATTCAACCGGACTCATTGCCGGAACATATACCGGAAGCATTACAATCACTTCAAATGACCCTGTGAACAGTACCGATTCCATTCCAGTTACTTTGAATGTTATCGGTTTTCCTGAAATCGCATTTTCCGATACCTGCGTTGTTTTTGACACCATCTTCCAGTTCGCAACAATTACCGATTCATTTTACATAAGCAATCCGGGTTGTGATACCCTTGTTCTGGATAGTTTAATACCAACCAATAATGAATTCAGCGTGGTTTCTTACCCGTCATTCATTGAGCCATGGGATAGCGGGAAAATAGTCGTTCGTTTTTCACCGGTTACAATCAACACGTTTAATGAATTGCTCAATATTTATTCCAATCTTCCTGATACTGCCTACTGTCTCTTTGCCGTTTCTCTGCCCCCCCCTACAATTAACGTTTATCCCGATTCATTTACCGTTACCCTTAGCTGCTCCGATTCAATTACTCTTCCTCTCCTTATTTCAAACACCGGGGCATGGAATCTTATCTGGACGGCAAATGCGCTTTCCTCTCTTTCGGATGATTTTGACCCGGGTATTGATCCTTCCGCCTGGTCATTTACAGACGGAGCGGCTAACCTGAACTGCGGGTCACTAAGCGGTAACGCGCTCTTTATGGATAATTACCCGACCCGCCAGGCAGCCACCATTGATCTCAATACCATCAATGGCGGCTCAATTAAATTTTATCTGAAACTTGGCAATAATGTGCCCGGCAGTTGTGAATATCTTGATGCAGGTAATGAGGTCTATCTGCAATATTCAAATAACGGTGGCGGAAGTTGGAATAATATTCTCACATTCAACTCCGGAACTTATGCTTCTTTCACGCTCGTCAACCAGGCAATTCCCCCGGCAGCCAAAACCATATCAACCCGTTTCCGCGTATGGCAGCCAAATCCCGATTGCTTTGGGTGCGATAACTGGGCGATTGATGATTTTTCGATTGATTTTACATCCTTTGTTACCCTGTCCCTGACCTCAGATACCACTCCGGTATCTGACACCTCGTTAGTCAATGTTGAATTTAATTCTGCAGGACTTCTTATTGGAACATATTATTCTCAGATAATCATAAATTCCAATGATCCTATCACTCCGGTTGATACGGTACCTCTTACTTTAAATGTGGTTGGCTCCGGAATTTTAACACCCAGCGATAATTGCCTCTACCTTGATTCCATAATGGAATTTACAACTGAAAAGGATTCTCTATACGTTAAGAATACCGGGTGTGATACCTTGTTCATTTCTAACCTTTCTTCCCTTACAACTGACTTTACATTTATTCTTTCATCCGATACAATTCTTATGGGTGATTCGGCAAAAGTTGTAGTAACCTTTGTGCCAACCTCTACCGGTGATTTTTTTGATACGCTCACTGTTTTCAGTAATACAGGCGATAGTTTGATTTGCCTCTCCGGAAAAGCATTTGCCCGCCCGGTCATTTCCGTTGACCCCGATTCATTTATTGTAACGCTTGCATGCGCATCTTCATCCACCGATACCCTTACAATTTATAATACAGGATTAAATTACCTTAACTATAACATTGACACCGGGAATTATTCTCTCCTGCTTGACGGTACCGGTGACTGGGTGAACCGGGGCGTTGTGAACCTTCCCACTGCAACTTCGCAACTCACTATTGAAGCGTGGATTTATCCGGTTGCTTATTCCGGAGATGCCTCTTATACAGGCGTTGTATCGTGGGGAGCGCGCGGATGCACGGGAAATGGAATATTATTATCCATCCAGAATAACGGAAGACCGAGCATGGCAACCTGGTGCAATGATTTTGTACCCGGCACAGGAGCCGCTGCAACTCTTAATCAATGGAACCACATTGCTTTGGTCAGGAACGGAACTTCCATAACGCTCTATATGAACGGAACGCCCGTAAGCGGCACAATAAGTTCTTCAATTATTTATGGGTCTCTTAATCTTGCCATCGGCAGCACCGATTACCCGGGCAGGTATTTTAACGGAAGAATGGACGAAATAAGGGTTTGGAATAAAGCCCGTTCTACCGGAGAGATTCTGGCAACTATGAATAAACGGCTCTACGGCAATGAACCCGGTTTGGTAAGTTACTGGAATTTTGATAAACAAAATGCAACTGATAAAACCACAACCGGAAACAACGGAACACTCAATGGAAATGCTACATTTATTTATGATTCGCCATTTAATTCTTATTACTCGTTAAACGGAAATCTTTCCGATACTCTTAATCCGGGCGATTCCACAAAAATTGCAGTGAATTTTAATTCTACCGGGCTCACCGTTGGAACATACTCTGATTCCCTTGCCATTACTTCCAACGACCCGTTGGGCTCTCCATTGGTCGTTCCGGTAACCGTGAATGTTATAGGAACGGGAAAAATTACACTCCGCGATACCTGCCTATATCTGGATTCCATTATGGAATTTACAACCAATAAGGATACGTTTTATATTGTAAATACCGGATGCGATACCCTAAAAGTTACCGACATCACAACCCAAACTACAATTTACTCTGTAAGCGGAACCCAATTTGATATTCTTGCTGGCGACTCGGCAATGGTTGCAGTAACTTTTGCGCCAACATCTGTTGGCATTTTGTATGACACATTGACCATCACTAACAGTGATGTTACAAAAACACTTTGCCTCTCCGGATATGGCTTTCCAAGACCTGTCATTTCAGTTAACCCTGATTCATTTAATATAACGCTTGTCTGTGCCGATACTCTTGTTGATACCCTTACTGTTTACAATACCGGATTAACTGATTTGATTTTTTCTACCGGTCTCTCCGGAAAAAGTGCGGTATTTGACGGAAGCGGTGATTACATAGATGTTCCGGACAATAACAGTTTGGATTTGCCGGCAACAGTGACTTTTGAAACATGGTTGTATGTGAATACGATACAGGAAACATGGACATCTATTATCGGAAAACCAGGCAGGAATTACACGATGTGGCTCAATAGCAGCAGGTACATTCATCTTTCGTACTACGGTCCAGGAAATACGACTATAAACACACCTGTAAATTCCATCAATTTAAACCAATGGCATCATGTTGCCGGAGTGATTGATGTGCCTTCCGGAGTAATGAAGGTCTATATAGATGGCGTGCAGCAGGCAAGCGGTAGCACTACCGGTTCTGCGAATCTCTCCGGTTCTCCTTTCAGAATGGGAAATAACCTTGATGGCGGTGCAGGAAATTATTTGAATGGAAAACTTGATGAGGTAAGAGTATGGAACATCGCAAGAACACAGTCCGAAATTCAGTCAACCATGAACAAATCACTTACCGGTTTGGAAACCGGGCTGGTTGGGTATTGGACTTTTGATGACGGCACAGCGGTTGACATCAGCGTCAATACTAATAACGGAGCATTTTACGGCAATGCAACTACTGCCGCTCCTAATGCACCGGTTATTTTTGCTTCTACCTGGATGAATTATTCTCTTTTAACTGATACGATTGCATACGGTGATTCCGTGAAAATTCCGGTTACAGTTTCTTCTGCAGGACTTATTATCGGGCAATATATATCTTCAGTTATTCTTTCCTCAAATGACCCGCTGAATAATCCCGATACAATTCCGGTAATTCTTAATGTGATTGGCGCAGGTGAAATGACGCTCACTGATAATTGCCTCTACCTTGATTCCATCATGGAATTTACAACCGATAAGGATACTCTTTACATTAAGAATACAGGTTGTGATACATTGCTCATTTCTAACCTTTCTTCCCTTACAACTGACTTTACTTTTATTCTTTCATCCGATACGGTTTTTATGGGTGATTCAGCAGAAGTAGTGGTGACCTTTGAACCGACATCCACCGGTGACTTTTTTGATACACTTACTGTTTTTAGTAATGCGGGCGACAGTTTGATCTGCCTTTCCGGTAAGGCATTTGCCCGCCCGGTCATTTCAGTTGCACCCGATTCATTTATTGTAACGCTTACATGTTCGGATACTACCATCGTTCCTCTTACCATTTACAACACAGGTGGAAGTGATCTGGTCTTTAATATTGATACTGCCGATTACTATGCCAAATTTGATGGTGTTGATGATTATATCAGGGTTAACACAATATATCCTTCGCTGAATACTGTTACCATTGAAGCGTGGATTTACCCCACAACTACTTCAGGGGTGCATTGGATTATAAGCAATGGAAGAGATTGCTGCACACCTACCGGTGGTTTTAATCTTTACTATAGCGGAACTACTCTTACCGGATTAATTTGGCGCAGTGCAGGCAGTAACCAGATTAGTGCATCAAGCGCTTCGGGGTTAATAACAGTTAATACCTGGCAGCACGTGGCTATGGTCTATGACGGTACGAAAATTCAACTTTTCAGGAATGGCGTTTTAGTCGCTACATCGGCAATCTATGCTTCATCATCCGTGCTGGACGGTTCCAATAATCTTCATATTGGCATACTTGCTTATTCGGTTCCCAATTTTTATGAATTTCTGGGTAATATTGATGATGTAAGGATTTGGAATAATATCAGAAGCCAGAGCGAGATTATTGCCGACATGAACAAAAAATTAGTTGGAAATGAAGCCGGTCTTAAAGGTTATTGGAATTTTGAAAAGCAAAATGCAAATGACGTAACCCCGTATGCCAACAACGGTACCTTTTTCGGAAATAGCTCAATAGGTCAATATCCTTATAACCTTTTTTACACAGTATCCGCCACGACTGATACCGTTCCTGTGGGCGATTCCTCAATAGTTAATGTTACCATTTCTTCTACCGGTTTGCTTGTAGGCGCTTACTACGATAACATTTTTATCACATCAAACGATCCGCTCTCCACAATTGATACTATCCCCATCACGCTTCAGGTGGTTGGAACGCCCATCCTTGCACTTTCCGATACCTGCCTGCTATTTGATACAATCATGGAATTTACAACTCAAACCAAAATGTTGTGGCTCTACAATACCGGTTGCGATACTCTTTTTATTGACAGTTTGATTCCAACTGCCGGGGAATTTACTTTAGTATCCGTTTTAAATTATATAGTCCCCGGTGATTCTGATTTCGCATCCATCCGGTTTGCACCGGTTGATACCGGTAACTTTGCAGGTACGCTGAATATTTACTCCAATGTAAATGATACATCCGTTTGCCTTATTGGAAATGCATATCCAAGACCTGTTGCAACATTCTCACCGGATACATTTTTAGTAATCCTTGTCTGTGCCGATACTCTTAATGATACTCTTACAATTTACAATACCGGGCTGACCGATCTGATATACTCACCTTTTTCAAATGATACCGGACGCAGCGCTTTATTTGATGGAGTAAATGACTATGCAAATATGGGGACATGGTTCAATTATCAAACATTTACAATTGAATTATGGGTGAGAACCGGATCAACCCAGAAGCAGTATGCTGATATTATTGACAATAACCATACCGGTGCCAGGTCATGGGTATTACAACAAAATTCCACTAATACCAATCAATTTGGTTGGGGAACTAATGATGGAGGAGGTTCGGCTTTATTTACTCTTATTGCTAATCAGTGGACTCATTTAGCTATGACAAGAGATGGAATTACAAGAACAAATAAGGTATATATCAATGGTTCGCTTTTTTCAACCTGGGTAGGGACCGGAAATATTCCTTATGACGGCACACAGTTTTTCCGTTTAGCAAGATGGGGAGGTGGTGGTAGAGAATGGAACGGAACCATGGATGAAGTACGTGTTTGGAATATTGAGCGGACCCAGCCGCAGATTTCTTCTACAATGTTCAAAGAAATTTCAGGAAACACAGCCGGGTTAATTGGCTATTGGAACTTTGACGGTAACAACGCAAATGATCTTTCTGATTACGGGAATAACGGAACATTTGTTAATGGGGCTTACGCGGGGCCTCCTAATGCTCCTGTTTCTCCTTTCTGGGTGAATTTCTCAACAGTTTCCGATACTATTACATCTGGCGATTCTGCAAAACTGGCTGTTGAATTTATTTCAACCGGGCTGCTTGTTGGACAATACACATCAAATATTTTTATTAATTCCAACGATCCGCTAAATTCACCTGACACGATTCCGGTAATTCTTAACGTAACCGGCACCGGTGAAATCACCCTTTCAGACACATGTCTGGATTTTGATACGATTATGGAGTTTACAACCGCATCCGATACTTTCCTTTTCACTAATACCGGTTGCGATACATTGACCGGATTCCTTGTTTCATCCTCCGGGCATTATTCACTTAACACCGCAGGCAATGACTCGGTGAGCATAAATCTTCTGCCGGATGATTTAGTTTCGGTCGTTGTAATTTTTGCTCCTGACTCCGTTGGTCCGTTTAATGCATCGGTAAATATTACAACAAATGTTGGCGATTCAACTGTGTGCCTGATTGGTAATACCTTCCCGCGTCCCGAAATTTGCTATTCACCTGATTCCTTCAATATCTATTTCCCGGTGTGCCTTGATTCGGTTACAATACCGTACATGGTTTGCAATACCGGGGGGAGCAACCTGGATTTCAGTTTGTGGTCACACTATGGCAGAAGTATAGCGCTGGACGGTAGCGGTGACTGGGTTGGTATCCCTGATAATGCTACCCTGCGGCTTACCACTAATTTCACACTGGAAGCATGGATTAAACCGGCATCAGTAACTTCCTACATGCAAATCATCAGCAAGTTCCCGTGGTCAAGTAATTATTCG
This sequence comes from Bacteroidota bacterium, assembly GCA_016193485.1. Lineage (GTDB taxonomy): Bacteria > Bacteroidota > Bacteroidia > JACPRZ01 > JACPRZ01 > JACPRZ01. Next base: position 82,932 of record JACPRZ010000031.1, read on the forward strand.
TACCAGATGAATACGACTAATACAGGGAAATTGCGTTTAGATCTCAGTTCCAATGGAACCACTTATTCCGCCATTGTGTCAACTGCATCAATAACTCCCGGGGTCTGGACTCACGTTGCTGCAACAAGGAACGGAACCACAGTAAAATTGTATATCAATGGCGCAGAAGAGACATTTACTTTATCATTCAGCGGGCCTCTTTTTAGTGCAGCCACATCTGTTGATATAGGTCGTGTATCAGGAAGCAACAACCAATTGTTTACCGGGCAGATTGATGAAGTACGGATTTACAACAGGACATTAACCTCATCCGAAATAGTTAACTCAATGAATGCAACTTTGACAGGTAATGAAACCGGATTACAGGGCTATTGGAATTTTGAGGATGGAACTGCAGTTGACTTGAGTCCGAACACTAATAACGGTACAAGGAACGGGAATGCCTATATCACGTTGCCAACCGCTGCATTCATTCCGGCAACCGGGACAGTTCCTCCATCAGGGACCGATACGTTGCTCGCGAGATTCTGGAAAGCCGGGTTACCTTTCGGCACAACCGGATTCCCTGTCTATCTTGTTTCAAATGACCCGTTCAACACGGAAGTTGTTGTTCCTGCTGATCTTTTTGTTGACTCGCTGCCCCCGGCTCCTCCGGTTGCTGCCGACAGAAATGTCTGCTCCGGTGATCCTGTTCCTGATATGATCGCTGTGGGAACAGGTGATACGGTTAAATGGTATGATCTTACTCCCACTCTCATTTTTACCGGTGATACATTCGCAACCGGTGAATCTGCTGTCGGAATTTATTCCTATATCGTCAACCAGACAGATACAAATGGATGCGTCAGTACTTCCGATACGGTTACCCTGGCGATCAATGCCGCACCGACTGAGCCGGTAGCCAACGACACTACCGTTTGCTCTGATGTAGCAATACCATCCTTATCCTCAACCGGCACAATAATTCAATGGTACAGCGATGGGGCGTTGACTAATTTGCTCTTTACGGGTAATCCTTACAATACCGGGCAGACATTACCCAACTCATATACTTACTATGTAAACGACAGCACCGGTGCATGCCCTGCAAGCCCTGCCGATACTGTTACCCTTACTATCAATAATGCTGCAACTGTCAATGCAGGTGTCAATGATGTAATTTGTGAAGGCAGTACATATACCCTTGCCGGTATACGAGGGGGGGGAGCGACAAGTTCTACCTGGACAACTTCCGGAAGCGGCACATTTAGTGATTCGTCACTGCTTGCAGCCGTTTATACTCCATCACTTGTTGATATTTCCATGGGAAGCGTAACCCTGACGCTTACGACCGATGACCCGGACGGAGCAGGACCGTGCACCTTCGAATCTGATGTCATGACACTCACCATTAATCCTGCCGCCCTGGTAAATGCCGGTGCCGATGATACAATCTGCTCCGGAAGCACATATACTCTTTCCGGATCACGGGGGGGGAGCGCTACCAGTTCAACATGGACGACCCTCGGAAGCGGGACGTTCAACAATGCTTCGCTGCTGGCTGCTGTCTACACCCCTTCACCTGCCGATATCACCGCCCAAAGTGTTGCGCTTGTTCTTACCACCAATGACCCGGCTGGACCTTGCTCGGCTGTGCGTGATACAATGGTCATAACCATAAATATTGCAGGAACAGTCAATGCCGGTGCTGATGCTCCCGTATGTTCCGGAAATACCTACACTCTCTCCGGTGCCATTGGGGGGGGCGCATCCTCTTCGGCATGGACGACATCCGGAAGCGGAACCTTTAATGATTCATCGCTGCTTGCTGCCGTTTATACCCACTCTTCGGGCGATAGTTCCATGGGTAATGTAACTCTTACTATAACCACTAATGATCCCGACAGCAGCGGTCCCTGCAGCGCAGTTTCCGATGCAATGGTGCTGACAATAAACACCGCACCGGGTGAACCTGTTGCCAACGATACAACCGTGTGTTCTGATGTCACAATTCCATCCCTCTCATCAACAGGTACAATAATTCAATGGTACAGCGATGGTGCTTTGCTGAATCTGCTTTTTACCGGAAATCCCTATAATACCGGGCAAACATTACCTGCCGCATATACCTATTATGTAACCGACAGCACGGGCGCCTGCCCCGAAAGTCCTGCCGATACGGTAACCTTAACCATTAACAATGCCGCAACGGTAGATGCCGGAATAAATGCAACAATTTGCGCGGGAGATGTTTATACCCTGGCCGGAGTAAGGGGTGGTGGCGCTTCAAGTTCGGTGTGGACATCATCGGGTAGCGGTACCTTTAACGATTCATCGTTGATGGGAGCAGTATATACTCCATCCCTGGCAGATATTGCCATGGGTAATGTAACTCTGACACTTACAACCAATGACCCCGATGGCGCGGGACCTTGTACCGTTGAATCTGATTTCATGATAATAACCATCAACCCTGCTGCAACCGTTAATGCGGGTGTTGATGATACGATTTGTTCGGGAAGCACATACACTCTTTCCGGTTCACGGGGGGGGAGTGCAACAAGTTCATCATGGACGACCCTTGGCTCCGGAACATTCAATAACGCTACACTTCTTACTGCAACTTATACGCCATCCGCATCCGACATCAGCGCTGGCAGCGTTTCACTGATTCTGTCAACCAATGATCCTGCCGGTCCATGTCCGGCAGTGACCGATACCATGGTCATTACGATCAACATTGCGGGAACCGCAAATGCCGGTACTGATTCGCCACTCTGTGCCGGGGATGCTTATACTCTTTCCGGTGCCATTGGGGGGGGAGCCGTGACGGTTACATGGACAACATCCGGAAGCGGTATATTTAATGATTCATCCCTGCTTGCGGCAATTTATACCCCCTCAGTTGGAGATATTTCTGCAGGAACCGTAATTCTGACTATCACAACCAATGATCCGGATGGTGCGGGACCTTGCGTTGCTGTATCCGATATCATGACCCTGTCAATCAATCCTCCGCCCGTTGTACCAACGGCAACCGATACAACCATCTGTTCCGGTGCATCGGTACCATCTTTAACGGCAAACGGTACAATAGTGCAATGGTACAGTGACGGTGCACTGACAATCCTTGTCAATACAGGTACTACTTACAACACCGGGCAGACATTGCCGGCTGTTTACAACTATTATGTTACCGACAGCACAGCAGGTTGCCCTGAAACCGTTGCCGATACATCAACTCTTGCCATCAATGATGCGGCAACCGTAAGCGCAGGAAGCGATGACGCGCTTTGCGAAGGGAATTCTTATATCCTATCAGGAACACGCGGGGGGGGAGCAACAACTTCTGTTTGGACGACAACCGGAACCGGCACCTTCAGCGATTCATCCCTGCTTGCATCTGTTTATTCACCTTCGGCCGCTGACATTTCTGCAGGTACAGTTACTCTCGCCATTACGACAAATGACCCTGACGGTGGCGGTCCCTGCGTTGCTGTGTCCGATTCAATGATACTGAACATCAATGCTCCTGCAGTAAAACCAACAGGTACAGATGTAACCGCATGTTCCGATGGCGCAATACCGCCTTTAACAGCCACGGGAACCATCTTACAATGGTATAGCGATCCCGGACTTTCAACACTTGTTTACACGGGTACTTCCTACAATACCGGACAGACCGCAACGGGAGCGTATGATTATTATGTGACGGACAGCACAACCGGCTGTCCTGAGAGTTCATCCGACACTGTGACCCTCACGATAAACAATGCTGCAACCGCAAATGCCGGATCAGACAGCGTTATTTGTGAAGGGGATGTGTTCACGTTAACAGGTGTAATCGGGGGGGGTGCAGCATCTTCGGTATGGACAACATCGGGAAGCGGAACATTCAGCGATTCATCGCTGCTTTCTGCTGTTTATACTTCTTCGCTCTCTGATATTTCTATGGGTAGTGTGACATTGACGCTAACTACAGATGACCCCGACCTTGCGGGTCCCTGCGCACCGGCAATTGATGCCATGGTTCTTACCATAAATCCTGCTGCAATCGTTAATGCCGGAGTTACTGACACTATTTGCCAGGGTGGAACATCATCACTTTCGGGAACCATTGGCGGTGGGGCATCAAGTGCAACATGGATAACCTACGGAGATGGAACATTTGATGATGTTGCTTTACTGACTGCCACCTACACTCCGGGAAATACGGATATTTCAACAGGTACAGTTTTGCTGCAACTAATATCCAACGACCCTACAGGTCCTTGTCCCGCAGCAGCAAATTCAGTGAGTATCATAATCAACACGGCTGCAACCGTTGATGCAGGATCTGACGGTACGATTTGCGATGGCGATGTTGCAATACTTGCAGGATTGATTGGCGGCAGCGCATCCAGTTCGCTATGGATTACATCCGGTACCGGATTATTTAACGACACGACATCTGTTTTTGCAACCTATACACCATCCGCAGCTGATATATCATCTGGTTCGGTAACCCTGACACTCTCCACCAATGATCCTGACAGCGCTGGACCTTGCACGGCTGTTTCTGATGCTGTTGTTATTACCATTAATCCGCTGCCTGCGGCACCTGTTGCATCTCAGGATACAATGGTTTGTTTTGGAACACCGGTTCCTGATCTTTACGCAACAGGTGGTGTGAATATCCAATGGTATTCCGATCCGGCTCTGACATTGCTTGTAAATTCAGGCGATACTTTCACCACCGGACAAACTGCCGGAGGAGTTTATACTTATTATATTACCCAATCGGTAAACAATTGTGAAGGCGCTGCCGATTCCGTAACCCTGACCATCTTCCAGGTTCCGCTACCCGATGCGCTGGATACCTCAATTTGCATAGGCGATACAACTCCAACGCTTACCGCAACCGGAACAAACGTGAAATGGTACAGCGATAGTTTGCTGACGGTTCTTGTTGCTACGGGAAATACGTATAACAGCGGTGATACTGCCACCGGTATCTATGATTATTATGTTACCGACAGTTTGAACGGCTGCGTAAGTGCTTCCGACACTTCAACATTGATTATCAGTACTCCAAATATCCCCCCTGCTTCGGCAACAGCCGATGCCGATTCAATATGTGAAGGAGCGCCAGTTAATCTTGCCGTAGTTGGCGGTGTACTTGGAATCGGAGCGCAGTGGAAATGGTATGCCGGCTCATGCGGTGGCGCAGTAGTAACTACCGGTGATTCAGTGGCGGTTAATCCGCTTGTAACAACAACTTATTTCGTAAGAGGGGAGGGGGGATGCGATACAACTGCCTGCGTGAGCGTGACGGTCAACGTAACGCAATTTGTTTCGGTTGCCGCAACATCCGCAACGACAAGCGTTGATTCAATTTGTTCCGGTGTGACATCCTCTCTTGGAATTACCGGGGGGACATTGGGAACAGGCGCTTCCTGGCAATGGTATTCCGACAGTTGCGGTGGCGCTGCGATTGGAACCGGAAGTTCCGTAAATGTCAATCCGGCAGTGACAACATCATATTTTGCGCGCGCAGAAGGAACATGCAATACAACACCATGTCAATCAGTGACGGTGAATGTCACACAAACAGTATCCGTTGATGTAACAGCGATTATTTCAACTGCCGATTCAATTTGTCCGAATACACCGGTTGATCTGACGCTTTCAGGCGGAACGCTTGGAACCGGGGCAACATGGCAATGGTATCTTTCATCATGTGGAACTACCCCGCTTGGTTCGGGTGACACGCTTTCAATTTCACCTTCGGTTACTTCCAATTATTATGTACGGGCAGAAGGTGTATGTAACACAACTGCTTGCGACAGTATCACAGTGAGTGTCACACAGAGCGAATCGGTAACACCGGTAAGCATCAATTCATCCGCGTCAACAATTTGTGCCGGAGACCAGGTTACCCTGAGTGTAAGTGGCGGTTCGCTTGGAACGGGCGCTCAATATTACTGGTATGACAGCAACTGCGGTGTTTCATTGACAGGAACAGGTGATTCAATCACCTTTGCACCGCTGTCAACAGGATCATGGTATGTGCGCGCTGAAGGAAATTGCAATACCACTTTGTGCGTCAGTACGGGAATAACTGTAAACCCCGTTCCCTCTGCGCCCGCTTCTTCTGATGTTACGGTATGCGAAAATGACCCTGTGCCTGATCTGATTGCCTCAGGAACAAATGTGCAGTGGTACAGCGATTCCGCTCTGACTGCACTTGTAAGCAGCGGAGATACTTTTGTGACAGGTATAACCGCACCGGGCACTTATGTTTATTATTCAACACAAACTGCGAGCGCCTGCCAAAGCCCGGCAACAGTTGTGACCCTTACCATAAATGGTTTACCTCCTGCACCTTCATCCGCAAATGTCAATGTCTGTTCGGGACAGCCGGTACCTGACCTTACGGCAACCGGCTCCAATATCAATTGGTATGGTGATGTTGCCCTGACTACACTGGTTGGAACCGGAAATAATTACGCAACCGGAGAGACGGCAATCGGTTCCTACACCTATTATGCAACGCAGACAGTTGCCGGTTGCGAAGGTCCTGCCGTTGCGGTTACGCTGAACATCCTCAGTTCTCCGCCCCCCCCTGTTGTGAGTGATGTAAGCGTTTGCGAAGGGATGAGCGTACCTCCGTTTACAACTTCCGGCAATATTATCCGATGGTACAGCAACCCGGGGCTGACGAATCTTGCCGGTACCGGGAATACCTTTAACACCGGGCAAACCGCACCCGGCACTTATACCTACTATGTAACCGACAGTTTACCGGGCTGTGTGAGCAGTGCCGAAGATGCAGTTCTGACCATCACGCCAATGCCTGCCAAACCGGTTGGTACGGGTGCCACGGTTTGCTATGGCGATGCGGCTGCTGCATTGACCGCAACAGGCAGCAATCCGCGCTGGTATAAGGATCCCACACTTGTGATTCAGTTGGGAACAGGAAATTCCTATACGCCAACAATCACTAATGTAGGCACATGGTATATCTATGTGACTGATTATATAAGCGGCTGTCCGCAGAGCGCATCCGATACTGTTCCTTATGTGGTTGACCCGAAACCGCTGGTAACTTTAAATACAAACAGTACCGCAATTGCATTGGGCGATTCGGTGCAGTTGATTGCATACAATGCAGTTTCTTACGCATGGACTCCTTCTGCCGGATTAAGCAATACTACAGGGCAGTCAGTATGGGCTTCGCCAACAACTCCCACATGGTATTATGTTACAGGAACAAACCAGTATAACTGCACGAACACTGATTCAGTTTATGTCAATGTAAAGGGAACGGGAGTAATGACAGTTATCCCTGGTGAAGAATTTGACCTGAAGGTTTACCCGAACCCGACCAGCGACAAAATAATGGTTGAGTTCTCACTCTCTTCATCCGCATCTGAAAATCCTGCGCTGAAAATTTTCAATATGATCGGTGGCCTTATCGCTGACACTGACCTGCAGCCAGTAACACCGGCCAACGGCAGTTCACCGGCTTACACGTACAGGAAGGAAATTAATTTCAGCGAAAAAGCGGAAGGGGTTTACTACATTCAATTAGTCACCGGTGAGACGGCATTGGTCAGGAAGGTGGTGGTGGTGAGGTAGGGTATTGTAAAATTTCTGCCAAAACAGGACAGAAGTTTTAAATATACTGAACGAACATGAGCCCGCCTGCAGGCAGCTATGCTTTACCCAAATTTTAGCGTGGTAATAGTAATGAGAATATATGAATGCATTGAGTTGTAAGCGGTAACTACAAATGTCCACTTTCGGTAAATAAGAATGTCCACTAACAACTAAGCGTTCGTTGCGTCCGAAGGACGAAAAAACCTTAAAATGAACCTACCTGTATCGTAGAGGACAATGAACGCTCTGTTGCACGTATGCCCGTCCGAAGCGGAGCGTAGGCGGGGAACCTTCGGTAGTTTTTCTGGTAAAACCAGAAGGTTTATTCTATCTATGGGGATTTCGGATGAAATGAGCGTTCAGTCAGGGGCGCTCTTCAACCCGTGACTACCGGCAGGCAGGTTTGAAAAACAAACAATGAACGCTCTGTTAGCGGTCATGCTATGGCGACCGTGCCATTTAAGAAGTAACGGAATTAAAAGTTATTTTTGACGGAAATTTAAACGACAGAAAAAAATGAAATTGCCAAAATATCCGTTAGCATCTGGAGACAAGTTAGTGACTTATGAGTTTATCAGCGAAGGTCCGAAAGGACTTATTCATAAACGAGTGCAGTTCAAGCGGACAAATTTGAAAAATGTTTACAACCTTGCTTTCGGGGACAAAGACCACAACACTGGAGAAATTGACGACACAATTATCTCCAACAATGGTGACAGCGAAAAAGTATTGGCGACAGTGGTAGCAACGGTTTACGCTTTTACCGACAAGTATCCGGATGCTGTGATTTATGCAACGGGCAGCACAAAAGCACGGACACGACTTTACAGAATGGGAATTGCTAAACACCTGACAGAAGTAACAGAGGACTTTGAAGTTTTAGGAGAACGAAATGACGACTGGGAAACTTTCAGAAAAAATATTGAATATGAGGGATTTCTTGTAAAGAGAAAAAAATAAATTTGGATTGAACAAAAATAATTATCTTTGCATTATGAAAACGATGAAGATTATCAGAGAAATAAAGAGACGGAAAGTTCCGATTGTGCGTATTGACAAGGCATTGAACAAATACGATGACATTGTTTTGTTTCCAGACAAGTTGGAAAAAGCAAATGAAATGTTGCGGACGGTGGGATTGCCAAAGCAATGGATAAAACCATGACTGCACCACCGCCAACAACTACGCGTTCGTTGCGTCTGCCTGCCTGCCGGCAGGTTTGAAAAACGAACAATGAATGCTCTGTTGCACCGAACGTTCCGTTTATTTTCATCTGCCTCATCAATTTTATTGTAATTTTCATGGTATTTATGTAAATAAGATTTTTCTGGCGCGTTTTTTTATCGGGCGCACAAAACTTCTCCGTACCGCATCTGCAGCGCTTTTTTTAAGTTTAATATTTGGTGACCGGGTCATGTTATTTTTTGCGTATACATCAGAGGTGGTCCCTGTTTACCGAAAACCAGTAGCGTTATCATGTGGAATAATTTTGCTTTGTAAAATTGCTTTGCATTCCACAGGGTTACCATAGTTTCTTTACCTCTTCGCGGCTCAACACAACAGGGAGTTTCTTTTCTCTTTTGATGGAGGGAAGTTCAATGCGTTTGTCTTTCATGCCGTAGATGCGGTAGGCAAAACGCAATCCGTAAACGGTAAATTTGAAATAACTATCCGAAGGCGTGTCGTGTTTCTGCTGGACGGGGTAGAGGTAGTTGTTGGTCTGGTCGGGGTCAATTTCCGTGGGAACAATTCCGAAGTGCAGCGCCAGTTGCGCCAAATGCAGGGAATAGTTTTTCAATGTGCTGTGGCTCTTGCCTGCAAGCGATATTTTCTGCTGCATGAGGTGGTACATTTCAGCGAAGCCCCGCACATAAATACGATATTAAAAACTTAAGAGAGAAAAAAACTACCAGCAACTTTGATAATGAAATTTATGTGCGGGGCGAAGCCGGCAACTTCGTTGCAAGTTCGCTTTACAAGGGTGATGGTGTGCTCTTTTTTTTCATAATTTTGAATGTTTAAGGTTAATAACTAAAGTTAAAGTAAATTAATACGGTGCAAGTTTAGGAAAAACTATCGAAGGTTTAGTGCAACAGCAAGTTTGCGATAGGCGGGGTTTCGTTCTCCGGAGACAGTTTTGTGGTTACAGAAAGTTCAGTTCTCCGAATGAACATTTGTGCTGAAAAGCCCGCCCACCGCAAATCTGCAAACCGTTAGGGTGCATTTTAAGACGACCGACAAAAATCCAGAAAGACATACAAAAAGTATTGATTCTTACGAGTTGAATTGTATTTCAGCAGTAACTTTAATCATTTAAATAAAAAACCACTAATCATGAAAAAAACTATTACGATGTTCGCTAGTGTTTTGATTAGCATGCAATCATTTGGACAGATGGTCATGTCGGCAGAAGGAATAAATCCTGAGAATGTCTGTAAACCAAACACAGTTTACTTTCTTATGACAGATAAAGCCAAACCAGGTGAGTCAATTGATTCTATAGAGATTCGGATTAATCAAACGATAAAATTTGTAAAAGAAAATCCCTCATTTGAATCAAAACCAGCAGTTCAATTAGCAATAAATTGTAATGGTGAAATTGGTGGTGGATTTCATAATGTGACAAAATCGGGAAATGATAAACTTGACAAGGAACTAATTGAATTCTTCAAGACAGTGACAGCATGGAAGCCTGGAAAAATAAAAAAGAAAACCGTTGACAGTTGGTATATGTGGAGAATGGAAATCAAAAACGGATACATAAACATCTTGTAATTTAAAAACACACGCTAACAACTAAGCGTTCGTTGCGCTTGCCTGCCGTTGCTACGGCTTGCGCTAGCGGCAGGGAGGCCCGCCTGCATAAACCCCGAAACCGTAGGCAACCAATTTAGCAATCGTACAAACTCAAACTGACAGCCACGAAACAAACAAAAACGAAATTCAAACCTGACAATTAAAAACAAACTTGTATGAATCCAATAATAAAAAACATTTTAGCAATCGCAGCCGGTGCCATTTTAGGAAGTGGGGTGAATATGGGAATCATCATGATAAGCGGTTCAATCATTCCGCCACCGGACGGAACCGATATTACCACAATGGAAGGGTTAAAGGCATCTATGCATTTATTCCAACCCAAACATTTTATTTTGCCCTTTCTGGCTCATGCTCTCGGAACATTCGCTGGCGCATTCCTATCTGCAATAATTGCCGCAAACCATAAAATGAAATTTGCATTGGGTATCGGTCTATTTTTCCTGGCGGGTGGCATCGCCAATACTTTTATGCTTCCTTCGCCTGCCTGGTTTACTGTTCTGGACTTAGCGGGAGCATATATTCCAATGGGTTACATTGCCGCAAAATTAGTTGTGAAGAAACAATAAATACCGGCAAGGCATGCTCTTTCTCGAAACCCTCCGTATCAGCCGCAAAATCATCTGTAATCTGAATTACCACAACCAGCGCTTTAATGAAACCCGTGCAAAGTTTTTTGGCTCCCCTGATACGATTAACCTTTCTGATATCATTCCCCTGACCGGTGTTCAGGACGATAAGGGATATAAATGCCACATTGAATATGGCGAGCGGGTTCAGAAAGTTGAAATTTTTCCTTATAAACCCAAAAAGGTAATATCACTTAAATTAGTGGAAGACAACGCCATTGAGTATCCCTATAAATCAATCGACAGGAAAATTTTTTATCAACTGTTAAAGCAAAAAGGCGAATGCGATGAAATTATCATCGTAAAAAACGGGCGCATAACAGATACCTCAATCAGCAACCTGATTTTTTCGGACGGCAGCCGCTGGTACACTCCCGATACGCCACTGCTTAACGGTACACAGCGCAGGCGGCTCATTGATGAAGGTCTTATTTACCCGGTAAAAATAACCACTGCCGATTTGAATAAATATATTTCCCTTAAAATGATAAACGCCATGCTGCCCCCTGATCTTTCTCCCGAATTACCCATCAACAATATTATCCTGTGATTGTCTCCTTATCCCCATGTCTCCTTGTCACACCTTCACCCCGTCACACTTTCACCCTGTCTCCTGTCTCCTGTACCCTGTACCCTGTACCCTGTCTTCTCTTTTCTGTTCTATTATTTTTTCTACCTTTGTCATACCTAAACCGGGTTCATGGCGGAAGTTTTCAATTCACTACTTCTCGTTACCGCCTATATGATGGGTTCTTTTTCAACGGCTGTCTGGATTGGCCGTTGGCTTTATGGCATTGATGTACGTGAATATGGAAGCGGTAATGCCGGAGCATCCAATGCGTACCGTATTCTCGGTCCGCGAACGGGTATTGCTGTCCTGCTCATTGATGTCCTGAAAGGACTTGCAGCAGTGTGGATGGCATACCTGCCTTCATTGTTCCGTATCGCCTATTTTCCACCCGCCAGCGAACAATTTATTAACCTGCAACTTGCCCTCGGAATAGCGGTTCTGATCGGGCATGTAATTCCGGTATTCAGCGGGTTCAGGGGTGGTAAAGGAATTGCAACATTACTTGGAGTAGTAATTGCAGTTGACCCGCTGGCTGCCTGTTACCTGATACTTGTGTTTATTGCAGTGCTTGTTTTCTCGAAGTTTGTTTCGCTCAGTTCAATTGCTGCCGCACTCTCATTTCCGGTCATTATGATAGGGTTCTTTGAAAATTCCATACCTGCGTTAAACATCTTTGCCACTTTTGTTCCCATACTTGTAATGATTACCCACCAGAAGAATATTGAACGGCTCCTGAGGCGCGAAGAATCAAAAGTGAAGATCTTCAAGAAGAAGAAGAGGAAGTATAAGATGATGAGATGACCTTTATTTAGGTCTTATAAGTTTTTGTTACTATTCACCCCCTCTGTGAAACTCTGTTATCTCAGTGAACTCTGTGTTAAAAATTCTTCAACACAGAGAGCACAGAGTACACTGAGTTACACAGAGTTAGATTGCAATGACTAATAATAATTTGTAATTTGGGGTGAATAGTAACAAGTTTTTATTCTATCCTAATTCTGGACTCAGAATGAAAAGGAATGATGGAAAAATGGAATTATGCATCTTTCCCATCATTCCAATATTCCGGCTTTCCAATCTTCCACATAATTTTCTGACATCCGACTACTGGTGGCTTAATATTCCGGAAGGTCTTGCCAACTCCGTAATTTTTCCGATATTTGCACCCCTGATTAATATTCAAAATCCAACGTTCAAAATCAAATATCAAAGGATTATGAATTATTTTCAACAATTAACCCGAATTATTAACCCCAATGTAAAAACAGTGAACACCTATGAACGAAGAAGTAGTACAAAACAGCAACCCGCAGCCGGTAGCAGAAGAGCGTACCGGGGATGGGCAAACTGGTGTAACAGCGGTACCCGTTAACGGAAATACACCACCACCGGTAACCGAAATCCCGATTGACTGGGATTCGAAGGGAAAAAAAGAGGTTATTTATTCTCCTGAAGAAAGAACCCGCCTCGAAGAGACATACGTAAAATCTTTTCAGTCCATCAGCCAGCGGCAGGTAGTTCCGGGAAAGATCATATCCGTGAGTCCCAAAGAAGTTGTTGTGAACATTGGTTATAAATCCGAAGGGGTGATTTCGGCATCCGAATTCAAATATAATCCCGATCTCAAAGCAGGCGATATTTCGGATGTATTTATTGAGACGCTTGAGGACAAAGACGGGCAACTTGTTCTTTCGCATAAAATTGCCCGCATTCTGAAGGCGTGGGACAGGGTCACAGAAGCGTTCCAAAAAAATGAGATTATTACCGGACTGATCAAGTGCCGCACCAAGGGCGGTCTGATCGTTGATGTTTTCGGAATGGAAGCATTTTTACCGGGATCTCAGATTGATGTAAAGCCCATTAAGGATTATGGCATGTTTGTAGGCAAGACAATGGAATTCAAAGTAGCGAAAATAAATAATGAACATAAAAATGTTGTAGTTTCCCATAAAGCCCTCATTGAGGCGGAAATGGAACTTCAGAAAAAAGAAATCATTTCAAAACTTGAAAAGGGTCAGGTACTTGAAGGTACTGTAAAAAATATTACTTCATACGGTGTGTTCATGGACCTTGGCGGAGTTGACGGATTGATTCATATTACCGATCTTTCCTGGGGACGAATTTCCCACCCCGAAGAAATTGTAAAACTCGGTCAGAAAGTGAATGTGGTTATCCTTGAATTTGACGAGGAGAAAAAACGGATATCACTGGGTCTGAAACAACTCCTTCCTCATCCGTGGGATACTCTTGAAGACACTTTCATTTCAGGTGCAAAGTTAAAAGGCAAGGTTGTGGTAGTAGCCGACTATGGAGCTTTTGTCGAACTTAAGCCGGGTGTGGAGGGATTAATACACGTTTCCGAAATCTCATGGTCGCAGCACCTGCGCAGCGCACAGGAATTCCTGAAAGTTGGTGATTTTGTTGATGCCGTGATCCTCAATATTGACCGCGCAGAGCGCAAAATGACATTAAGCATCAAACAACTGACCACTAATCCGTGGGATAATGTTCCATCACGCTATCCGGCAGGATCGCGTCATAAGGGAAAAATAATCAATATCGCTCCCTACGGGGTTTTTGTTGAACTTGAACCGGGCGTTGACGGACTTATTCATATCTCTGATCTTTCGTGGACTAAGAAAATCAAACATCCTTCCGAATTCACAAAGGCAGGCGAGTTGATTGACGTGGTCATCCTCGACATAAATACCGAAAACAAGAGAATCAGTTTGGGACATAAGCAACTTGAAGATAATCCGTGGGAGGTTTTTGAAACCGTTTTTACAATAGGATCGGTTCATCCGGGCACCATCACCGAACTTCACGATAAAGGAGCCAAGGTTGTTCTGCCTTATGGAGTTGAAGGATACGCTTCGGTGAAACATCTTGTTAAAAAAGATGATTCCAAATCTGCAGTGGATGATAAACTCGATTTTAAAGTGATTGAATTTTCAAAAGAACATAAGCGGATTGTCCTGTCCCATACACGTACATTCCGGGAACCGGAACCGTTGGAAGAAAAAACAGACGGACAGGAAAAGAAGAAAAATCCCAAAAAGGAAAATAAACCCGAAAATTCCGGCAAGGAACAGGGCGAAGGGCAGGAAACCGCATCCAACGAAACTGGCGGCAATAAAAATGAAAGTGAACCATCGGAATAAATTTCTTTTGCCAGTAAAATAATCAGGTTTGAAACCGAGGGTAATCATTACCGGTAAAGAATTCAGGGTGACCATTGAACGGCTCTGCTACGAACTTATCGAAAACCACGGTGATTTTTCAGGTACTGCATTGATCGGACTTCAACCAAGGGGAACCTTACTGTTGCGCAGAATCTGCCGGGCTCTTACCGATACACATGGCATTGTTAACCCCTTGACCGGGGAAATTGACATTACTTTTTACCGTGACGATTTCCGCAGGAGGGAAATGCCTCTTTTGCCGCAATCTACCAATATGAATTTTGTGGTTGAATCAAAAAGAGTCATCCTGATGGATGATGTCTTGTTTACCGGGCGGACAGTCAGGGCCGGCCTGGATGCCCTGCTCACTTTCGGCAGGCCTGAGAAAGTTGAACTCCTTGTCTTGATAGATCGCAGGTGGTCAAGGCAATTACCCATTCAGCCGGATTATACCGGTAAATGCGTAGATACAAGAGTAAATCAAAAAGTAAAAGTGACATGGAAGGAATCGGAGGGAAATGACGGAGTGTTGCTATATGAAGATATTGAAGGCGAATGATTATAATATTATTGTAATGATATTGATAGAAATTTATTGAAACTGATTGAAATTTATGGATACTGAATAGGGACTCAATTTCAAATCAATTTCAATTTAGTTTCAACCCTGTCTCAATTGTAACTATGCCCGATCTCCCTGTAAAAAAGTCATTGAGCGTTGATCACCTGCTCGGTGTCAATGACCTCACCTTAGAAGATATTGAAATCATCTTTTCCACAGCCGATAATTTCAAGGAGATCATTAACCGGCCAATCCGGAAAGTTCCCACGCTGAGGGACATCACCATTGCCAACCTCTTCTTTGAAGAGTCCACGCGTACAAGAGTTTCTTTTGAACTTGCCGAGAAGCGGCTGTCTGCAGATATTATCAATTTTTCAGCGTCTTCCTCATCGGTAAAAAAAGGAGAAACGCTGTTGGACACGGTGCGTAATATTCTTGCCATGAAGGTGGAGATGATCGTCATCCGGCATTCCAGTCCGGGCGCACCGCATTTTCTTGCCCGGCATATTAATTCCCGCGTAGTTAATGCCGGTGACGGCACCCATGAACATCCTACGCAGGGGCTTCTGGACGCCTATTCCATCAGAGAAAAACTCGGTTCGGTTAAAGATAAAAAAGTCGCTATCATCGGTGACATACTTCATTCACGGGTGGCTCTTTCCAATATTTTCTGCCTGCGCAAACTTGGCGCTGAGGTAACCGTTTGCGGGCCTCCTACACTTATCCCGAAATTTATTGATTCGCTGGGTGTTTCGGTTGAATATAACCTGAGGAAAACGCTGCAATGGTGCGATGTTGCCAACGTCTTACGTATTCAACTGGAGAGACAGAACATAAGGTACTTTCCGTCTTTAAGGGAATATACCATGCTGTTCGGGATAAACAGGGAAATACTTGATTCACTGGATAAAGAGGTTATTATCATGCACCCGGGACCCATTAACCGCGGCATTGAACTGAGCAGCGATGTTGCCGATTCGGGACAATCAATCATTCTTGACCAGGTTGAAAATGGTGTCGCCATACGGATGGCGGTACTTTACCTGCTTGCCGGCCGAATCGGTTACAGCGATGCCAATGCCCAGCCGTCCTGATTGATTTTTTTTTGATATACCAATTTTACCTATTTTTGCATTTCTAATTCCTTACCCATGGGCTTTCATATTGACCGGAGAGAGAACTGCGCTATTCTTACGGTTGAAGCGGAAAAATTCGATACTAAAGTCGCACCGGCCATAAAAGCGCAGTTGGTGTTGCTGAAAAATGAGGGGTTCCGCAATATTATCATTAACCTGCGCCAGTGCCGATACTGCGATTCTTCGGGCCTCAGCGCGATACTTATCGCCAACCGCATCTGCAATGAAAATAACGGTACCTGCGTAATCTGCCATACCCAGAAAGCGGTTGAAAAACTGATTGAAATTTCCCAACTCGACACAGTTTTGAAAATTGTGCCGACCCTTGATGAGGCGCTTCAGTACATTAACCTTGAAGAAGTGGAAAAGAAGATTAAGAATAAAAAGAAATAGGTACTACTCAGCAAGTGGTAACAAAATAAAAAAATAAGCCACAAAAACACCAAAACACAAAATCCCACAAAGAATATTTAGAGAAATTGAGAGATTTTGTGTTTTAGTGGCAGGAAATTAATGGGTTGCTGAATAGTAAAAAGAAAGAATAAATTGTACTCCCTCTCATCACTGCTCCATCCTAAAAAACATCTCGGCCAGCATTTTCTTCAGGATCAGAATATAGCCCGGAAAATAGTTTCATCGTTGACACTTAAAGGGTATGATGATCTCCTTGAAATCGGGCCCGGCACAGGGTTCCTGACGCGATTCCTGCTCGAAATTCCCTGCCTGTCCCCCGCCTGCCGGACGGGCAGGGGCAGGCAGGCTTCCATCCGTCTATGGTGCTCTGAAATTGACAATGAGTTTTGCGACCATCTTGCCGGAAAATTTCCTTCACTTGCCGGAAAAATAATCCGGGGTGATTTTCTCAAAATAGATATAAAATCATTGTTTGACCGCAATGCTTTTGCACTAATCGGTAACCTGCCGTACAATATTTCCACACAGATATTTTTTAAAGTTCTGGAGTACAAGGACCGTATTCCGGAAGCGGTTTTCATGGTACAGAAGGAGGTTGCGGAGAGGGTTGTTTCCATTAACGGCACTAAAAATTACGGCATCACCAGCGTCCTGGTCCAGGCGTTTTACCGGGCGGAATATCTCTTCACCGTAAGTAAAAATGTTTTCTATCCGCAACCCGAAGTGTCATCGGCCGTTATCAGGTTATCGCGTAAAGAAGAAGAGTTTCCGGTTGGACAATACCTCTTTTTTGAGGTTGTTAAACGGGCATTTAACCAGAGAAGGAAAATGTTGAGAAATTCACTGGAGGGAGTTATTATGGCAAAGGATAAGGATAAGGATAAGGTGAAGGAAATGCTGCACTCGTCACTTTTGCAAAAAAGACCTGAACAGATTTCAGTACAACAGTTTATTGAACTTACCCGGGAAATTCAAAAAATATGTTATGCGGGGGATAAGGGATAGGGTATAGGGTTCCATATTCCTTATTCCATATTCCCGATATTCCCAAACATTAATAAAAATATTCGTTACTACTCAGGACCCCCGTAATTTCATGCCACAAAAACACGAAGTCACAAAATTTCACTAAATTTTTTTGTGTTTTTTAGTGCTTTTGTGACTTTGTGGCAGGAATTTTTGTATTTTCAGATACCCACCTGAATAGTAAACCTGAATAGTAACAAATATTCTTTTATTAGTTTCTCCTTAACAATAAATTCTAACTTTGCCCCGCACATAGAATTTATGTGCGGGGCTTTGCCGTCCGTATCCCCCATACAGAAAAATAAACCGATGTAGTCACCTTTCCATTTAAACCTCTGCTGCCATGAAAACCACAGTGAGCAGGCGGTTTGTAAAAGACCTGAAGACCTCAATCGCAAAGGGGGATAGTGTGCGTGTTACCGAGCGGCTCCGTAAATTACATCCTGCCGATATTGCCGAAGCGTTCAGCCGTATTGATACCGAAGAAGCGAAATTCATTTACAAACTCCTTGATGAAAAAACCGCTGCAGAAGTTCTCGTTGAAATGGACGAGGACGTCAAGGAAAAACTCCTGCAGCATCTTTCCACCCGTGAAATTGCCGAACAGGTTGTTGACCACATGGCATCGGATGATGCCGCAGACCTGATTGGTGAACTCCCCGAACATTTACAAACCGAAGTCATTTCGCAGATAGAGGATCCGGAGCAGGCGAAGAATATTGCCGATCTTCTGACCTATGAAGAGCATACTGCAGGCGCCCTGATGACCAAAGAACTGATAAAGGTGCAACCCGACTGGAATGTTCTTAAGTGCGTGAGGGAAATGCGCAGGCAGGCAGGTAATCTTGGTGCCGTATATGCAATTTATGTTGTTGAGACGGATGATAACTTTCTCGGACTCCTTTCTCTGAAAAAATTGCTGATTGCTCCTGCTGAAACATTAATAAACGATCTTTATAAAAAAGAAATTATTACCGTTAAAACCTCAGCGATGGCATCGGAAGTTGCGCAGATGATGCAGAAATACAATTTTGCCGTTATGCCGGTTGTTGACGATAACGGAAAACTTGCCGGCAGGATAACCATTGATGATGTAGTGGATTATATACAGCAAGAGGCGCAAAAGGACTACCAGATGGCATCGGGATTAACCGAAGTTGTTGAACCGCATGATAAGGTCTGGATTCTTTCACGCGCACGTATGCCGTGGCTCCTTGTTGCTTTGGCCGGTGGCATTGGCGCTTCCATGATTATCGGGCAATATGAAGGGCAGATACAGATCTACCCGGAAATGGCTTTTTTTATGCCGTTGATAATGGCGATGGGCGGTAATGTTGGCGTGCAGGCATCGGCTATCATTGTACAGGGGCTTGCCAATAATACGATTGTTGCCGATATGATAGCCCCGAAACTCATAAAAGAACTTGCCGTAGGGTTGCTGAACGGACTCATCTGCTCAGTGCTGATTTTTATTTATAATCTGATTATTAATGAACCGGTCAACCTCGGTATTACCGTGAGCGTTTCATTGCTTACTGCTATTCTCTTTGCATCGTTTTTCGGTACATTTGTACCGCTTACGCTGCACCGCCTGAAATTAGATCCTGCCCTGGCTACGGGACCTTTTATTACCACCCTGAATGATATTCTCGGAATTGCGATTTACTTTATTATTGGAAGGTTTCTTTATATGCAGTAGGATTCACTCAATCATCTTCTTCAACTCATTCAGTTTTATCAGCGCCTCAATAGGTGACAGCGCATCGGGTTCAATTTTATCCAACTCTTCTTTTATTTTCAGCAATAAAGGATCATCAACCGAAAAAATATTGAGTTGCCTGTTGCCTTCCACAGCCCCGATATTTATCGGGGGGGGAGGAATATTTTTACCGCTTTGTTTTTCTTTTTTTGCCGACATGGCGTCACTGCCGCCAACCGCTATTTCCCTGTTATGGGAACTTTCCAGGTATTCAAGAACTTCATTCGCCCGTTCCACGACCTGTTTGGGCATTCCTGCCATGCGGGCAACGTGAATGCCGAAACTGTGCTGGCTCTCACCGGCAACCATTTTCCGCAGGAAAATCACTTTGTTGCCGGTTTCTTTCACCGAAATATTGAAATTTTTTATTCTTTCAAAATGTTTTGCCATTTCATTGAGTTCGTGGTAATGCGTGGCAAAGAGCGTCTTGGGCCGCATGGAATGCCGGTGCAGGTGCTCCGATATCGCCCATGCTATGCTTATGCCATCATAAGTGCTGGTGCCTCTTCCGATTTCATCAAGAATGATTAAACTTCTTTCAGACAGGTTATTCAGGATACTCGATGTCTCGGTCATCTCCACCATGAAAGTGGATTCCCCGAGTGAAATGTTATCGGAAGCTCCAACGCGGGTGAATATTTTATCCACCATCCCGATTTTTGCCGATTTTGCCGGCACAAAACTGCCCATCTGGGCCATGAGAGTGATCAATGCCGCCTGGCGCAGCAGCGCTGATTTACCCGACATGTTGGGACCGGTGAGAATAATTACCTGATGGGTATCATTGTCAAGATAAATATCATTGGCGATATAACTTTCCCCGGGGGGAAGTTTTGTCTCTATTACCGGGTGCCTGCCCTGCCGGATATCAATAATTTTTGTCTCGTTGATTTCCGGGCGGCAATAATCGTTTTGTAATGCGGTAACGGCAAAAGAGAGCAGGCAGTCAAGACGGGAAATAAGCGAACCGTTTAACTGGATGGGCGCAATATATTCCTGCACCGCAAGGATAAGATCGTTGAATAACTTTGTTTCAAGAGCAGAAATTTTTTCTTCCGCACCGAGAATTTTTTCCTCGTAGATTTTCAGTTCTTCGGTAATATAGCGTTCTGCATTTACGAGGGTTTGTTTCCGGATCCATTCACCAGGTACTTTATGTTTGTGCGGATTGGTAACTTCAATATAATAACCGAAGATATTATTGAATCCCACCTTGAGCGAACCGATTCCGGTATTATGAATTTCCCGTTTCTGAATCTGGAGCAGGTAATCCTTGCCGGAGTATGCGATTTTACGGAGTTCATCAAGTTCATCAGACACTCCTTCTGCAATAACCCTGCCTTTGTTAAGTTGGGCAGGGGGGTCCTCAGCCAGAGTTTTTCCGATCTGCTCGCGGATGGCGGGGCAAAGATTAATCTGTTCGGCAATTCGCAGAAGACCGGGGTTGCCTGATGTCATGCATGAGTTTCGGATCGGTTCCAAAGCATTGAGCGCCCTGCGCAGATGCACCACTTCACGCGGGTTAATGCGCCCGGTAGCCGCTTTTGAGATAAGCCGTTCAAGATCACCGATAAGTTTGATATTCTGATGCAGTACATCCCGCAATTCCGGGTTTCCGGCAAGTGTTTCAATAATATCAAGCCGTTCATCAATGGGTTGTTTTTCTTTCAGCGGGAGGCAGAGCCACCTTTTAAGCATCCTGCTGCCCATCGGTGTGATGGTCCGGTCGAGAACTTCAAGGAGGGTTCCTCCTTTTTCATGGAGGGAGTGCACCAGTTCGAGGTTGCGAACGGTAAAACGGTCGAGCCATACGTAGTGTTCCTCTTCAATGCGGGCGATGGATGTGATATGTTTTACCCGGTCATGCTGGGTATCGGCAAGGTAGTGAAGGGCAGCGCCTGCAGCAATGATGCCCGCAGGGTAGTCCTCAATGCCGAAGCCCTTCAGTGAGTTGGTCTGGAAATGCCGCTTCAGCAAATCATAAGAAAAATCGTAGCCGTAAATCCAATCCTCCATCGAATATTCGCAGAATTTATCCCCGAACAGTTCATGAACCAGGTTGTCTTTACTTTTCGGATAGATGATTTCATTGGGACTGAAACCCTGCACCAGTTTATCAATGTAACTGTATTGTCCCTGGGCTACATAAAATTCCCCTGTTGAAACATCGAGAAATGCTACCCCCCCCTCGTTGTTTTCACCCGGGAAGATGGATGCAAGGAAGTTGTTTTCCCTCTGTTCAAGAATTTTATCGTTGTAGGTAACACCGGGAGTGACTAATTCGGTAACCCCGCGCTTAACGATTTTTTTGGCGAATTTGGGATCTTCCAGTTGGTCGCAGATGGCAACGCGGTAACCTGCCCTGACAAGTTTCGGCAGGTATGAATCCAATGCATGATGGGGGAACCCGGCCAGGTCTACAAATGCGGCAGCCCCGTTAGCGCGTTTGGTAAGTACGATGCCGAGAACCCGGGATGTTTTTACCGCGTCTTCACCGAAGGTCTCATAAAAATCACCAATGCGGAAGAGCAGAATTGCATCAGGATATTTGGCTTTGATGCTGTTGTACTGCTTCATCAGCGGGGTGGTGATGGAAGTATCGGTATGTTGGACATTAGTCAAATTTTCGGTGGTATTACTGGAAATTGATACTTTCCTGCATACAGGAAAATTTATTGAAATTGGTAGAAATTAATAGAAATTCATTGAAATTAAATTGACTGATTTCACTATTGTTATATTGATCGCGAATCAGGGAACCTGTCGTATTAAAGTTCAAAAGTAATGCTTTATTCAATAAATACGGATATTTGGCCCGGAAAAATATTTCACTTGTGCGTAAACTGAATGTGAGCGAACTACAAAGAAAAAGTTTACAGGAATTTAAACAATCTGCAAAGATTCCGGTAATTCTTGTTCTTGATAACGTGCGCAGTTTATACAATGTAGGCGTTGTGTTCCGCAGCGCTGATGCTTTTGCCGCTGCCGGAATTTATCTTTGTGGCATTACACCGGCACCTCCGCACCGGTCCATTGAAAAGACAGCGCTTGGAGCAACCCGGTCGGTAACCTGGAAAAAATTTGCCACGGCAGAGGAAGCATTAATGAACCTGAAAAGCGAAGGATTTTTATTAATGGCAATAGAACAGACGGATGCGGGTATTAACCTTATTGATTTCAAACCTGAAAGAGAAAAGAAATATGCATTTGTCTTTGGTAATGAGATAAAGGGTATTTCTCAGGAAGCGTTGCAACGGTGTGATGGTTTCATTGCCATCCCCCAGTTCGGCACTAAACATTCTCTCAATATCGCTATGACTGCAACAATTATCTTGTGGGATTTTGTAAGTAAGAATGGGAATATTAATGGTTAGATGGATTGTCTTTTATTCTTCTTACCCTCCTCCGAATACTTTTTTAAGCAGTTCAGTCACTCTTGCCAGTGGATCTTTGCGGATTTTGAATTCTTCTTCGGCAATCAGTTTAAAAAGGCCTTCAATGGCTTTCATTGTAACATAATCATCAAGGTTAGGATTTACTTTTTTCACCATGGGAATTTTATTATATTTTTTTGCCAGAGGATTCCAGTACTTGGTAATCTGCACTTTTGTAAGTGAATTTTTTACCGTGGGTTTAAATGCGGCAATCAATTGGGATTGGGTAGCGTTTTTCAGGAAGTTGGTTGCGGCATTATCACCGCCTTTAAGAATGGAAAGGCCGTCTGAAATTGACATACCGGTAATAGCGTTGATGAATATGGGTGCAGCGCTTTTTGCGGCATCTTCTGCAGCGCGGTTCAGGGTCATAACAAATTTGTCAACCTGTGGTCCCATGCCTACATTGCGGAGGGTTCTCTCCATGTCCCGGGCTTCGGGTGGAAATAGAATTTTTATTGCCTGGTTTTTAAAAAAACCATCCGGCTTTGATGCCTTGCCGGTTGAATTGTTGGTTCCGATTTTAAGGGCCTCTTTCAGTCCGCTGACAATTTCGGTATTTGATAAACCGGTATTGCCGATGGCATTATTGACCTGGTTTTTAATATTGTCCAGGTTGATCTGGGCCTGGGCATCAGCGAGGAAAATAACGCTTATTAACCCGATAAAAAGTGATTTCATAAAATTAAGTTTTGCTTAATAAATCAAATACCCTGCCACGTTGTGATTTTATGATTTTTGGATTTTGTGAATTAAGGATTTATTTCCCTGCAAAAGTCGTAATAAATCAGCAAAGTTGGCATAACCCCATATTCTATCCCTTATACCTTATACCTTATACCCTTATTCCCATCACCGTCACATCATCCATCTGTTCACCACCCCCTTTCCAGGATTCAAAATAATTGTCAAGAGTTTTTTCCTGTTCTTCCATGGGCAGGGTACTTACATTTGTCAGTAATTCTTTAAACCCTTTTGTCATTAGTTTTTTGTTGTTTGCTCCGCCTATCTGGTCGGCAAAGCCATCTGAGAATATAAAAATTTGATCTCCCTTTTCTGTAGAGATGTTCTGATTGATGAATTTTTCTTTTTTCCTGCCTGATTCCCCGATGGGCTGCTTATTCGGTTTACATTCTAAAAGGTTACCGTTTTTGAATATTAACAAAGGCCGGTTTGCTCCTGCAAACTGAAGTTCTCCGGTAGCGGTATTAAAAGCGCAAAATGCAATATCCATTCCATCTTTTACGTCTGATAATTTTCCCTGCGGATTAAGGACGTTCATAAGTTTGGCATCCAGTTCTTCGAGCACCATTGCCGAAGTGGTCACATGTTTATCATTGATAATATCGTTGAGAAGGTCATTTCCGATCATGCTCATCAAAGCGCCTGGCACACCATGCCCCGTACAATCGGCAACGGCAAAAAGAAAATATTGATTTACGCTTGTCAGGAAGTAAAAATCACCGCAAATGATGTCTTTCGGTTTATAGATAATGAATGATTGAGGGAATATCTTTTTTATCAGATCTTTTGGCGGCAATATCGCTTCCTGAATTCTTTGAGCATAATAAATTGAATCGGTGATGTTGCGGTTTTTTTCTTCAATAACGGATTTCTGGTTTTCAATTTCCTCCTTCTGCCTTGTGATGGTAACATTTTTCCGGTTGAGTTCAAGATTGGCTTTTTTCTTAAGGAGATATCCCCTGTAAATTAAAACTGACAATAAAAAAATAAGGACCAATCCGGCCGCAATAAAAAGAATAAAAAGACGCTGGTGGTTAATTTCGCCTTCCTTTAACTGTTTGTCTTTACGTAAAAGTTCATTTTCTTTTTCCTTTTTTTCGGTCTCATATTTGGTCTGCATTTCAGTGAGTTGATTCTGGCTTTCGATTCCAAGAGTACTGTCTTTTATTGTCACATATTTTTTCAGATATTCAAAAGCATGGGAATAATCTTCAAGTCCGGCATATGCTTTTGAGAGATTCTGATATATATCCACCAAATTAAAAATATCACCCGAAAATTCACCTGCTTCTTTTGCCCGAATAAAATGTTTCAATGCTTTGTGGTAATTTTCCAATTTAAGAAAATTTTCACCAAGGTAGTTATTTGCAGTGATAATTCCTTCATGCATTCCCGCTTTTTCATAGAATTCAAGCGCTTTAAGGATGTTATCCTCTCCCTGAACATGATTTTTCAGAATGATGTGTACGGCTCCGATATTTTCGTAGCAATTGGCAATCCCTTTATCGTATTGAACCTTTTCATATAGAGAAATCGCTCTATGAAAACAAGTAAGAGCGGAATCATAATTTTTCATTTCTGTATGAATCGTACCGATATTCATGATCACGACACCGAGAGAGTAATAATCATTTATTAAATAAAGAAGAGATGATGCTTTCAGAAAAAATTCATATGCCTTGTTATAATTTTTCTGAAGATGATAATTGATTCCCATATTCATCAGGGAAACACTGATCCCCTGCGTATCACCGATTTCTTCAAAAAGTTTATTTGCCAGGAGGAGATTTTGGTGACTTTTCACATAGTCGCCCTGGTAACCGTACATGTTGGCTAAATTAAAAAGAGAACCCGCTTCACCTTTTTTATTGCCAAGAAGGGAAAAAGTCCGGAAAGCGCTGTCATGGTAAATAATGGATGAATCGTAATTCCCGGTAATCTTATAGATAATCCCATATACATTTAATAACCTGGCAAACATGTTTTTATCGGGAATTTTTAGTGCGAATTGAACGGCAGTGTCGCAATATTCCTTTGCTCTTGCGGGATTTACACCCCTTGCCGTCCATCCTAAATTAAAAAGAATATACAGGCGCGCAGAATCGGATTGCGCCTTTTTGAGTTCATATTCAAGAGAATCAAGTACGGGAAGGTCTGATGGTGCTGCGGATCGGTAAATGAAAAGAAATCCGGTGAGAAAAAGAATAGTAATCAGGAGTTTATTTCTCATGCAAATATATCCGGAAATGGGTTAAGAGTTACCGGGAATTATTCAAATGCGTTTATTCCGGTAATCTCATTACCCGTAATCAGCAGGTGAATTTCATGCGTGCCTTCATAGGTGATCACCGATTCGAGGTTCATGATATGGCGCATCACAGGGTACTCGCCTGTAATGCCCATTGCCCCAAGAACCTGGCGGGCTTCACGGCCGATATTCAACGCCATGGCGACATTATTCCTTTTTGCCATTGAAATCTGCTGGGGTGTAACCATGTTTTGATTTTTTAATGTCCCAAGACGCCAGCAAAGAAGTTGCGCTTTGGTGATTTCGGTAAGCATCTCGGCAAGTTTTTTCTGTGTTAACTGGAATGAGGCAATGGGCTTACCAAACTGTATCCTTTCCTTTGCATAGCGCAGTGCAGTGTCATAACAATCCATTGCCGCGCCAATAGCGCCCCATGAAATTCCATACCGCGCAGAATTAAGACAGTTCAAGGGTCCTTTCAGACCTTTTACCCCGGGAAAAATATTTTCTTTCGGAATTTTTACATCGTCAAACACAAGTTCACCCGTGGCGCTTGCCCGTAGCGACCATTTGTTATGGGTTTCGGGTGAAGTAAATCCCTTCATTCCCTTTTCGGCTATAAGTCCGCGTATCTCTCCGTTATCATCTTTTGCCCACACAACCGCAATATCGGCAAACGGTGCATTTGATATCCACATCTTCGCCCCGTTAAGAATAAAATGATCCCCATTATCTTTAATCCGGGTCATCATACCTGCAGGATCGGAACCGTGATCCGGTTCTGTCAGGCCGAAACACCCCATGATTTCACCTTTTGCAAGGCGCGGCAGGTATTTTTTCCGTTGTTCTTCACTGCCGAATTTGAAGATAGGGAACATCACCAGCGAACCCTGCACCGAAGCAGTTGACCGGATGCCCGAATCACCACGTTCCAGTTCCTGCATCATCAGTCCGTAGGAAATGTAATCCAGTCCTGCACCGCCATATTCCTGCGGGATGAACGGACCAAAAGCGCCTATGGAAGCAAGCCCTTTGATCAGATGTTTTGGAAATTCCGCTTTCTGACAATATTCCTCTATAATGGGTGTAACTTCCTTTTTTACCCATGCGCGGGTGGAATCACGGACTAATTTCTGTTCCTCGGTTAACAGTTCATCTACTCCGTAATAGTCGGGTGACTGAAATAAATCGGCTCTCATAATTTTTTTTCTTCCGGCAAAGGTAGGGAAACATTTATTGGTGCAGGTTAAGACCTCCAAGGTCATGAAAATCTTTAAATATGACAAAAGTCATAATATCAAAAAAAGCCATATCTTTGCCAAAACAATTATCAAATGAGACAATTACTTTATTTCACGGGATTCCTGACGGTTATGGCATTTGAATTACAGTCAGCAACCGTTACGGTAAATAATTCCGGGTTCACTTTCAATCCGGCCGCAATTACCATATCTGAAGGAGACACGGTTATTTTTTCTCTTGCTTCCGCTCATAATACGATTGAGGTATCCCAGTCCACCTGGAATGCCAACGGTTCAACCGCTTTGCCCGGTGGATTTTCAACCGGCTTCGGGGGGGGTATGGTTACAGGACTTACGGCAGGCACGCATTATTATGTTTGCCAGCCGCATGCCGGAACGGGGATGAAAGGAACCATCATCGTGAATCCTGCCACCGGATTGCAGGATGTTAAAGCGCCTACACAGGACATTAATTTATTTCCTGTTCCCGGGAAGAACATTATCTATTTCGCTTTACCGGGGAATCCTGACAGCGATTTGAATCTGACTATATATGATATTAACGGAAGGGTATGGAACAGTGATTTGCAGCCAAAAATCTCCCCGGACAATAAAATGATGATAAATATTCCGGGTTTGCTTCCGGGAATTTATTTCATCCGGATATCGGACGGGATAAATTTCAATCAGGTGGAACGGTTTACAGTTGAGTGAGATTTTTACCCTGACCAGGATGGATCGTATTTCCTTCGCATATTTAGTCCTTTGGGCTATGTTCATTACTTTGATTTATTCTTGTACAAAGGATATCGGTGAATTGCCAAAACCTGCAAATACCGGCAATCAGCAGAATGATACGATTCAACCATGCGATACGGCCGTCTATACCTATTCCAATGCCATTAAAAATATTTTGGATAATAATTGTGTTGTTTGTCATGCTGCGGGAATCACTCCCTGTACCGGAGTTGTTCTCGACAGTTACACAGGTGCAAAGAATGCTTCAGTTAGCAGCAATACCTGCAATCAAGGTGATCTTCTTTGCGCTGTGAAGTGGACATGTTCGCCTCCTGCATTTAATATGCCTTATGGCGGAAACAAGTTACCGGATTCATTAATTACAAAAATTGAGAAGTGGATCAACAGCGGGATGTGCGAGTAGGAGATAGAAGTAAAAAGATAAATCCTACCTTCCGGCAGGCAGGGAGAAAAGAATAAATTGTTAATAGGCAATCTCTAAGATTTCGTTACTATTCACCCCAAATTACAAATTATTATTGGTCATTGCAATTTAACTCTGTGTAACTCAGTGTACTCTGTGCTCTCTGTGTTGAAGAATTTTTAACACAGAGTTCACTGAGATAACAGAGTTTCACAGAGGGGGTGGGAAGTTATTTGGAATTTGTTTTTTGGAATTTGGAGTTTTCAGAATTTCCCTGATGATTTACAGGATATGTCTAATAGTTCTTTCAATATTAATCCTTCCTGGATCAGTTAGACCCCAGATGTGGGCTACAGATTCCTGTACCATCCGCTTTTTTTCATCTGCACCGCTTGAGGATATTGAGGCGATTAACGATGATGCAAAATCACTGATCAACCCGTTAAAAAGCGAGATTGGTGTGGCCGTAATGATCCGGGGATTCCGGTTCAAAAAAGCGCTTATGCAGGAGCATTTCAACGAAAATTACATGGAAAGCGGAAAATTCCCAAAGGCCACTTTTAAAGGACAAATAAATGAACCGGTTGACTTCGGTAAAAACAGCACTATAGATATGACCGCCACCGGAACTCTTGAAATTCACGGGATAAAAAAGGAAACAACGCTAAAAGGGAAAATGGAAATTGTAAACGGGAAAATTATTCTCAATTCAAAATTCAAAGTTAAATTAGCGGGCTACGACATTGAAATACCTTCCATTGTGTCAAAGAATATTGCGGAGGAAGTGGAAGTGTTTTTTTATGCGGAATACAGAATGAAAGTTACGGGGAAATAGGGGAGATAAGGGAGATAAGATGAAAGATCAAAGATCAAAGAACAAAGATAAAAGGACCAAGGTTAAATGAAACACTTTTTGTTACCGGCACTGTTCTGTTTTTT
The DNA here is from genome assembly GCA_016193485.1 of Bacteroidota bacterium. Taxonomy (GTDB): domain Bacteria; phylum Bacteroidota; class Bacteroidia; order JACPRZ01; family JACPRZ01; genus JACPRZ01. The sequence continues at coordinate 112,417 of JACPRZ010000031.1, forward strand.
GGTCACAGGTTCCTGTTACGGTCAGGATGATTTGATGGATATGCTGGATACCGATGGGGGGGACTTATCAGAAAAGGTGGCAGCGACTTTTAAAACCAACCGGGTTATCAATGCCCATACATGCGAGACAACAAAGAAAGGCACACTTGATGTTCGCATCTCCCACCGCTTCAGCGATATCAACAGCGGTTCGCACGGTTTCTGGGGATTTGACAATGTAAGCAACATGAGGTTTTCGTTTGATTACGGGCTTACCGGCAACATTCAGTTGGGAGCGGGCAGAAGCAAGGTAAATGAACAGATTGACGGATTATTAAAGTGGAGGGCGGTATGGCAAACCGGAATAGTACCGGTGAGCATAGTTCTGTTTGAGAGCGCTGCGTTCACCCCTGTAAGGGAAGCGATTTTATATTCGGGAGCCGATTCCTCCTGGGTTATAGCGAATAAAAACTGGAAACACCGTCTTTCCTATACGCATCAACTGATCATCGCCCGGAAATTCAATGAACGGTTTTCGCTGGAACTGTTGCCTTCTTATATTTACCGGAATTATATTCGTAAGGAGTTTAATTCCATTGACAGTTCAGGTGTAAAAAACGGGATTGCCGCCATTGGAATAGCCGGCAGAATAAAAATCACTAAGCGCGTATCAATAATTGCCGATTATTTTTACATTTTTTCACCATTCTACCGGAAGAATCCCGCATATTTCTTTCCTCTTGGCATCGGCATTGAAATTGAAACGGGGGGACATGTATTCAGCATCAACTTCACCAATTCATCCGGCATTATTGAGCAGGATTATATTGCCGGCACCACGGATTCCTGGCGCGACCTCTCCATAAAATTCGGATTTAATATTTCAAGGGTGTTTACGGTGGTTTCAGGAAGGAGTTATTAACACCTGTTGATAACTTTTTTCTAAAAGTGAAACCTGTAACCCTTGTCTTGCGTACAACGGCACAAATTATTCCCGGTTTTTTTAACCCTGAAATTATCTTCTCCTATGAAAACAGCCCCCTCCTCTTATCCTCCCCCAAAAGGGGAGAACGATTGCTTTGCACTTGCGCCTTGCATCCAGCATCCAGCAAAACAATAAATTCAGGAAAAATAATAATATGCGCCTGCCTACTTCTTTTATTAATTTACCCTGATTCTGAATTATCTACACAGGGCGGAATGAAATACGCCATTGATTTGAATATACTATCGGCAACCGATGGAATAGGAAGCAAAAATTATGAAGGGTTAAACTTTTACACCAACAACCAAAAGCGCGGCTCCATATTAAAGGATGGCGCTTTTGACTGGCTTACCCGCAGTTACTTTCATTCCAATTCTTACTTCGACAGTTTGGTAACAACGTGGCAATTGCATACACAGCATATTCAAACCGTCACAGCGCTCATTACGGGCGATGCCGGAATTAACGGAACACTGACAATCGGGGGAACACTTGAAATAAGTGGCAGTAGCAGCAGCGGCAGTATAGTTTCTTCTACGGGGGCAATCAGTTTCGGAAACAATAATCTCACCACAACCGGCAACATCAGCGCAGATAGTGTCACTGCAAACCAAGTCATCACCGGTTCTTTCGCAACCGGAAACCTCGTAGCGCAAAATGGTGCCATAACCGGAAAGATTACTGCGGATACTATAACCTCAAATGTTGTGACTGCGCACAAAATAGAGTCAATCAACCTTTCAGTTAATCGTGCCGATATTGATACCATGCATGCGGCTGATGGAACCATTGGTACGTTGAATGTAAATAGCGGAACTGCAGGCACATTGCATGCATCGTCTCTGCATGCCGATACATTTTCAGTTGCAGAAACATCAACCTTTTCATCTCTAACCGACACCACAAACGGCATTGCGGTCATCAACAAATACGGCCGTTTGCAGCGATTGAATTTTTCCGATAAGAACAATGATGTTCTTTTCGGCAACGGAACATTCGGGAGTTTAGGTACGGCAACGGGGTGGCAGTGGGTTGGCAGCGACCTCGTTTCACCGGCAAGCCGTGTAGTGGTAAATGATATGGCGGTAAGCGGGCACATGACGGTGGGGCAAACCCGTATTATTTCAAACGGTTCTCCCCGCGATACACTCCGCTCGGCAAAAGAAATGTCGGTTGTGGCGGTTCAGAACCTCAAACTGGAATCCGATACCATCAGCATTAAAGGACTTAATTTCACCAACCAGGCAGGAGTAACATCCATAGCATCAAAACAGGCAGATACAATTGCAATATTAGAACCCGTGCGGATAGGCAGCGATACTTCAAAATACGCACCTCCTCCTGCAGCGCAGAAGATTGCCCTTGACATTAGCGGCAATATGCGCACCAGCGGTTCGCTTTTCAGCAGAAATTATATGTTTGACGACAATAAGGGGATTCAATTTTTCCCTGCCGAAGCCAACCAGCCGCCCTTCATTTCAATAGGCGGTATGGTAAACGGCATTCCTCTCGGAAAGATTCCTCCACCGCCATGTTCAACCGTAGGGAGTGATCCCTGGAATGTGATTTTGAGAAATAGCGGACCCATACAATCGCTGGCGGTGAATGGAACACACACTTCCGCATTAACATTGACTTCAGTAGGATGGGGCGGTCACGGGCTTATTGAAGTGGAAGGCACAGATGCAAACGGACAGGCGACTAATGGCTTAATGATAAACTACTTCTGCGGGAGGAATACGCTCATCAATACCAACTCGGGGTTAGCCAACAAAGGGGGTACTGTCTTTATGGGACAAAAAGTAAGTATGGCGAAATCAGCGCGTATCGGATATTTTGGCACCGCACCGGTTGATTCATCCACTGCGCTCGCTATTGAAGTCAATCCTGAAATTGGGTATGTATCAAGAAATGGCATCAAATTCTACACCTGGGATAACAGCGCAAAACTGATTTCAATTGAGAACCCGAATGCTCCGGATGCTTTTACCGTTTTGGGCGGGGGAAAGGTGGGGATTGGAACAGCCACTATTCCCACCGATTACCTCTTGGCCGTTAAAGGCAAAATAATTGCCCAAGATGTGGTAATTAAACTTGCCGATGAATGGCCTGATTATGTTTATCTTCCAAACTATAAGCGTCCAACCTGGATGGAACGGAAAAACTACCACCAGGAACATAACCGCATGATGTACATGGAGGGCGCACCCGATATTAACGAAAAGGGCATTACCCTGAGCCGGAACATGATTGGTCTCACACGCAACATGGAAGAAGCATGGCTTGAGATCATTGAATTGCATGAAGAAAATGAAGAATTGAAAGAAGAAATTAATGCCCTGAAAAAAGAGAATCGCTGGATGAAGGAAGAAATGAAAAAGATAAGAAAAATAATAGTTACTAAACGCCCCCCTGCCCCCTGAAGGGGGAGATAATGCGCGGGCTAAGTCCCCTTCAGGGGATTTAGGGGTGAACAGTAACGAAAAATAATAATCCATAACAATCAATAACACACTAACCCCGTCCTTCATAGCGGGGATTATGAAATCACACATGAGAAGATTACTAACTACGACCTTACGATCGGTAATGATAACAACGCTGACCGTTATTGTCACTTGCCCTTTCTCCCACGGACAAGCGTTGAATTTTACCTATGACGCATCGGGCAACCGTACAAAACGGGAATATTCGGCTGAAATCTGCAATCCGTTTGATCCGCAGGCGCAGAAAAAAGCGAACGATTCAACTGACGGGAGGAATTTTGATGAAACTAATCTGGAAGTAACAGGAAATTCCGATAATGATGAAACAAAATCAAAGACAGATACCGAAGATAGTAAAACCGGTAAGACGGATCATCATGCTCATTCAATAACCATTACCCCCAATCCAACGCGTGGAATTATCAGGGCGGAGGGATTGAATTTAAGCGGGCAGGGTTCTATAAATGTTTACAACGCGCTTGGTGAGTTAATTTATTGGAAGGAATTATCTGCTGGTGAAGGAACGCCAATAATAAACGGAACCACAGAGATTGACCTTTCAATGCAGCCGAAAGGGATTTATCTTTTGAAAATTATTTCGGGCGAAGATATTTTTACTGAAAGGATTGCAATACAATAAAAGTTGCCCCTCGGTCCCCTGAAGGGGAGGCAATATCAACTCCCCCTTCAGGGGGCGGGGGGCGGTAATTGGCAGTTAATGACAGTAGAACAGACAAGCCAATGGGACTAAAAAGAAGAATAGAACGAACAATGTTTTACGGAGCTGCGCCAACCATTTTTAAAAGAGCGGAGGAATTGAGACATAATATGACGGAGTGCGAAAAAATATTGTGGGAACATTTGAGAAATAATAAAATGGATGGATACCGCTTTAAAGCACAGCACCCGATTTTATATTTTGTTGTTGACTTTTATTGTCATACGGCAAAACTTGTAATTGAAATAGATGGTGACACGCATAATTTTCCTGAACAAAAAGAGTATGATGAAGGACGAACTTATGAGATGGAGCGTTTTGGGATTACCGTATTACGTTTCAGGAATGAGCAAATAAGAAATAATCTTGAGGGTGTACTGGATGAAATAAAGAGAGTGGCAGGAGAATTGAGAGGCACTATTCCTACCCCTAAATCCCCTGAAGGGGACTTGAATGGAGCGGTTGTCTCCCCCTTCAGGGGGCCGGGGGGTAGGGAGCATACCGGCAAAGGGCTGGCAAGTAGAATTGTTATTTCCGGGTTGTTTCTCTCCCAGTTCGTTGCCGGGCAGCCGGTACAGCACTTTGACAAAACCATCACCCTTGAAACTCCCGTAACCGGCAGCCACGACTACCAGGCGCGCGACTGGGGACGCCTCGCGCCCGGGTTCAACTACTCAGCGCAAACAGGGCAGAGTTTTCACCTCGGCATAAACAAAAACCTTATTTTGCCTGCCGATTATACCGACTTATTTACCGATGCAACCTTTGACCGCAGCATAAACACTGCGCTGCCTGTTGGCGCCATTGCCGGCACTGCTGGCGTTTCACCTTCCGGAGCGGCAACTTATACTATTCCTATATATATACCTCCGGGCACTGCCGGAATGCAGCCGAACCTGAGCATTGTTTACAACAGCCAGAGCGGTAATGGATTGCTCGGCATGGGGTGGGATTTGGCTGGGTTATCGGCAATTACAAGAGCGCCCCAAACAATTTATCATGATTCAAAAACCGAAGCGGTTAAATTAACGGATGATGACCGGTTTGCACTTGATGGCAACCGGCTGATTGCAATTACAGGCGATTATGGCGATAACAATACCATTTACCACACCGAAATTGAGACCTTTAATCAGATAACTTCTTTTGGCGCCAGTGCCGGACCTGAAAAATTTGAAGTAAAAACAAAAGAGGGACTCACCATGGAATATGGTTTTACTGCCGATTCAAGATTTCTTCGAAATCCCGCAAATGGCTCTGAAGTTATTGCATGGTATATCAACAAAATTTCCGACAACTACGGAAATTACATTTCGTTTACTTACGCAAACGATGGTGATGGCTTTCGGGTGCAGGAGATAAATTATTCTGGCACCGCTACTCAATTACCATATAACAGCATTAAGTTTTATTACGATAAAAGAACAGATGCCAATACTTTTTACATTGCGGGTGAAGCCATAAAAAATAATATTCTGGTGCGTGAAATAGATGTGCTGTGTGAGGGGCAAAGAGTAAAAAATTATGAATTTAAATATGGATATGAACTTTATACCTATCTCCAGGAAATTATTGAAACAGGAAAAGACGGTTCAAATCTTAATTCTACTTTATTTAATTACGGAAGCGGTACAGGTTCATTTACAGATGAGGACCTGGTAATTTCCAATAACCTTGCAAAATTCTGGATAATTGATTACAATGGTGATGGAAAATCCGATTTGGTTCAACTTACATGGGATTTGGCAGTTGGCGGGACTGGAACTGATGATAATTTCATAACAATATATTTACAACCAGGTGAGATTACAAACATTAGAGATTATGTATTATATAACATTTTAAATGATTATCCGGGCTTACAAACGGCTTATAAAAATAATATTGCAGGTAAGATTGTTACACAATTGACAGATAATGGCTTAAATGCAAATATTATTTATTCAATATTAACTTATACAAGAAATCAAACAGCAGCAGACATAACTATGGGAAACTTATCAATAGAAGATGCAGAAAAATTGGTTAACAGGATTGGAAATTATCTATTCGCAATATGGATTAAAGAACACATTGAATATACAACCATACAAAGCGGTGCGATTGTATGGTTTGACTGGAAATTATGGCGCAATGACGGCAATAATAATTTCACATTGGTATCAACCCAGCAGTTGGAGTCCGGTTTTGCTCCAACAGATTGGTTTTATCCGCTTAATAAAGCCTCAAAAGGTAATATGGTGTTGTCCAACACCGATTTCAACGGTGATGGAAACGAGGATTTAATATTTGCTTTATTATCAGATGATGGTATTAATGTAGAGGGTACATTTAACCAATATAATTCGGATGGGAGTGCACTTGTGGCTGTTTCATCACCTGTTTCAGCAACTACACCGTCAGGAACTGGCGAACAAATAACCATAAGATACCTTGACCTTGACGGTAATCTGCAAAGTGATATTTTAATCCATAGTGTTGAAGGCGTAAATGGCGTTCTTCGCATCAGGTTAAATAACGACAATTCAAATACGGTACAGATAAATGTAAATTCTGATTATAATTTTATTGAGGCGTTTCCGGTTGAAATTGATGGTGACGGGAAGACCGAACTTGCAAATATTTTTAATGAAGCGGATAAAAATTATTATTTAATGAAGTATGAAAACGGCCTGATTACTTTTATTCAGCACCCCGATAAATTTCCAGGCCATTCTGCGGCTATTAAGTTATTTGGCGATTTTAACGGTGATGGAAAAACCGACATTCTTAAAACATTGCAAACAACAGCCAATACTGATAACTATGATTGGCAAATTGCTTATAGTAAAGGCGATTTAACTTTTGAAGAACGCTCTTTTACTTTTGCTTCACCGTTTTATGATATGGATTTAGATGGTAAAATGGTATGGCAATATGTTCAGGATATTAATGGTGACGGTTTTTCGGATGTTATTGAGATTATGAATGTAGGCGCAGCGCCATATACCACCACAACCATTAATACTTATATAAACAATGGATCCGGTTTTGAAAAACAAACGCATCCCCTTACCGGCTGGTATATTGATGAAACATCTTTTGAAATTGACTTTGGTGACTTTGACGGTGATGGCTGTGCAGAAATGTTTGTAAATTTTGATGATTTCTCCCATACTATTCATATCATTGATTTCGGATATTCGCCAAAAAGGGCTTTATTACATTCAGTTCTTGATGGATTTAACCGCAAAACAACGTTTGAATATAAACCGCTCTCTGAAGGCGGTTCTTTTTACACCAAAGGCAATTCAGCAACTTATCCATTAAGCGACTTTCAGGGACCTCTTTATCCTGTTTCATCGGTTACCACTACTGACGGCACTGGAGGAACTGTCACAAATAACTATTCTTACGAAGGCGCAATAATTCACAAAGAGGGGAAAGGATTTTTAGGATTTTCCAGGATTACCCAAACAAATAATATTACCGATATTGTTAATGAAACAGAAAGCAAAATAATTCAATCAGGGGGTATAGTTTATATGGCGCCCTGTACCCTGAAAACTTATACAACTGATGCTCATAATATATCGGAAACAACACTTTCAAATAATGTATATACTTATGGTATTAGTAGTAAGCGGTATTTCCCGTACAACCAAACAATAACCACAACAGATTTTTTAAAGGACATAAAAACCGTAAAGGGTAATTTTTACAATGACGAGGGTAACCCCTCTTTCAATTTACAGGTATTTTCTCCTGCTAATTCATCAAACATCGTTGAATTTGAATACAGCGATAATATATGGACACCAAAGGGTTCCTGGGGCATTAACAACCGCCTTGATTACCAGACCATAACCCGGCAAAGAACTGGTGAAGTTATGTATATTGCTTCTACGGATTTTAATTATAATAACCAGGGTAAATTAACATCCCAGGTTGCATTTGACGGAAAAGCAAAAGCAATTACTTCAACATTCAATTATGATAACACTACCGGCAATCTTGCCTCAACAACAATAAGCGCTTCGGGTATGCTCGACCGTACAACCTCAATTCAATATGATACAAAAGGACGGTTTGTGACCAAAACCACAAATCAACTTGGCCAGATTGCCGAAACTAATTATGACCCCGGATGGGGAACCCCCCTGATGCAAAAAAGTATTGACGGACTTATTACAACTTACCAATACGATGGTTTTGGCCGTCTTTTAAAAACCAAAACCCCTGACAATATTGAAACATCCTATACCCTCGCATGGGAAACGGCCGGTGGAGGAACGGAACTTTACAGCCAACTTGGTCACAGAGACGGAAGTCCGGATGTGAAAACATTTTACGACATCCTTGGCAGGGCAGTTAAAACCGCAACCGATGGATTTTCACAAAACATCATCACCCTGCAAACTTTTAACAATAAAGGACAACCCGCCACTTCCTCATTACCGCATTACAGCGGTGGTTCGCAGGAAGTTACAACTTATGATTATGATGATTTCGGGAGGATTGAGACCGAGCAAAATAGCGCTGGCACTAAAACATACAGTTACAGCGCGTCATCAGGACAATATACAATAACAGTTACCGACATTGCCGGGCATACATCCTCGGTAACCACCGATGCAAGCGGTAAAACCGTAATTGCAAGCGATGATAACGGAACTACGCTTACCTACACTTACTACAGCAACGGTCAGCCAAAAGAAATCAAACTTGGCGCTGAAACTCTTGCGACTATGGAATACGATGAATACGCCCGTCAAACCAAACTCGTTGACGCTAATGCCGGTGAAACTGAATATGAATATAATGCTTTTGGAGAATTAACCGGTCAGGAAGATGCAAAGGGGAATATTTACCAGAACATCACTTATGACCTTTTAGGACGCATTACATCAAAAGAAGAAGGCACCGGTAACTTTTACACATATACTTATGTGCCTTCCGGCAACGGCATAAACCAGGTGCAAACAATTACCGCGCCCAACGGCACTTTACAGAATTTTTCTTACGACAACCTCGGCCGCCTGAAAACATCAACCGAAACCATTGACGGTCAAAATTACTCCACCGCTTATACCTACAACAATTTTAACTATATTAGCGAAATTCAATACCCATCCGGTTTTGCCGTGAAGCGCGAATATGACAGCAAAGGTTACCTGAAATACGTGCGCAAGAAGAGCGACAATAGTTTAATCTGGGAAGGAACAGAGATGAACCCTCTCGGGCAATACTCAAAATATTCACAAGGCAATACCGTTATGAAAAAGTTCTACAACGACTTTGGTATGCCCACGCAATATAAAACATATTTACCTGATGAAACCACTGCGGCAAACATTCAGGATTATGAGTTTGACTGGAATTTACCAACAGGTAATCTCAATTGGCGCACAGATAACATTAAAAATATTACCGAAACCTTCACCTACGACAACCTCAACCGCCTTAAGAAAGCAGAAGTAACCGGTCAGCCGTTCGTAAATATGACGTATGAAGACAACGGTAATATTGCATTTCATAGCGAACTCGGCAGTTACGTTTATTCACCCACCGCCCCCAATGCGGTAGAAAAAATCTGGTGCGGCAATGCGCCTTACTTGCCGCAGCAGGATATAACCAACACCCCCTTCAACAAAACAGAAAAGATTACGCAAGGCGATTACGA